>CAWAUQ010000015.1:0-662372 GCA_963785225.1 uncultured delta proteobacterium
CGCTATCCATAAGCACAACCTCCCTTTCAGTTTATGTTTATCAAATGAGCGTTATTGCCCAGCATTTTACAAACACTACTTTGGCGATTAAATTTATGTTTTAATATTTTCACAAGCAAAAACCTTTGTCAAGAGAATTATTGTACTCCGCCTGGCTTGCCTCTTTATGATAAGGCAGATCTGTTCCTTTACTCTTGTGATAAAAACATGATAAATTGCTCCAGTGGATATGACATGTGCCATACTTGCCGGCGGCCAAAGTAAAAGAATGGGAAGGGACAAAGCTACGGTGGAGATCAACAGAAAAGCCCTCATAAACCTCATATACGATAAAGCAAAAGAGGTTTTTCAGGATATTATTATTATATCAAACAACCACAAAATCATCGAAGGCATTGAAGCGCCTATCATGCCGGACATAATACCCGTCAGGAGCCCTTCCGTCGGCATCGCCTCTGCACTTACGTATGCCGACACCCCCTATGTATTTATCCTTGCTTGCGATATGCCCTTTATCTCTGTGGAGGCGCTTAGGTATATGGTGAACGAGGTAAACGGTGAAGATATCATTATCCCGAGAACGAAGGGGGGTCTTGAGCCGCTCCACGCAATATACAACAGGTCCTGTATGGCCCCTCTTTTTCGGCTTATTGAACAGAACAGACTTAAAATAATGAACGTGCTGCCCTATGTAAGAGTGAGAGAATTGGGCCAGGAACCTTGTTTTATCAAAGACGGCGCCTCAGTTTTTACCAATATAAACACGATGAATGATCTGGAGATGGTGGAAGCCCTATGACTCAAAGGAACGCTGTAAAAAAAGCAACGACCAGTCCGGATGTACAAGGAATTATCCGGGACATGGATATGAATGACATAGATAACATTATGGAGATTGAAAAAATATCATTTGTCGACCACTGGTCGGTAAAAATGTTTCAAGAAATCATTTTTTCTCCGATTTCAAGAGGGTTTATCGTGGAACACGACAAGGCGCTCGTCGGTTATACAGTCCTTTATGCCGTAGACGTGGAGGCCCATATAATGAATTTTGCCGTGGACCCGGCAAAGAGGAAACAGGGCTTCGGCAGACAACTCCTGGCCCAGGTGGTAACATTTCTCAAAGAAAATGATATTTCCGAATGCTATTTAGAGGTGAGAGAACAAAACAGGGATGCACAGAAGCTTTATAAAAGTTTTGGCTTTGAAGTGATTGGAAGAAGAAAAAGGTATTATACGGAAACCGGCGAAGACGCGCTGGTAATGCAATTGTTGCTCTGATCATAAGTACCGGAGAGGACGAAGGTGAGAATTATTATATGGATGATATAGAAGCAAGGGTTATTGATAACCACAATATAGTTTCCAATTATTTTCTTCTGCGGCTGAAATTGGCCAAACCGATGGGTAGCATAAAACCTGGCCAGTTTGTCATGTTAAAAGTGCCCGACAGGAATGTCTTTTTAAGAAGGCCCTTCAGCATATTCGACTACGGCAGAGACACCATTACCATTATGTATCGGGTTGTGGGAAAGGGCACAGAGGCATTAAGCCGGGCAGAAAAAAATGAGAAAACCCTTGTTCTTGGGCCCCTTGGAAATGGTTTCACCACGACGAAAAGAGACGGGTTTATTGTGATTACAGGAGGCATCGGTGTCGCCGGAGTGCACCTGCTCATAAAACAGCTCAAACGTGACATAAGCATCTTCTACGGCTGCTCAAATAAGGAAGAACTTGCCGTTATCGAAGATATCATGGACCGCAACCCTGCCATTGCCACCCTTGACGGTTCGCAGGGTTTTCAAGGGGACGTGGTGGCATTGTTTCGGAAACAGATGAAGATCTTTCAGGGAAAAAACATAGAGGTTTTTACCTGCGGCCCCGAAGGCATGGTGAAAAACATCAGGAAACAGATAGAAAAATGGAAGACACCCTGCCAGGTGCTCGTTGAAGAAAGAATGGCCTGCGGGTTTGGGCTCTGTTTCGGCTGCGTTGTTAAAACTATTGATGAGAATGAGCCCTACAAAAGGGCCTGCAAAGAAGGACCGGTGTTTGACCTATGGCAAATATCTCTTTAACGCTTTTCGGGAAAAGGTTAAAAAACCCCGTTATGAATGCCTCGGGGACCCTTGGCTATTCGAGCGAGATTGAAGCTCTCTGGGGAGTGGAGACCCTCGGCGCATATGTTACAAAAGGTCTTTCGTTGCGCCCCCACCATGGGAACCCAACCCCAAGGGTCTGGGATGAAAGAGGCGGCATGATAAACAGCATTGGCCTTCAAAATGTGGGGGTTGAAAAGTTTTTTATTGAGCACTTTCCTTTCTTTCAGAAAAAAAGGACGCCCGTCATTATCAATTTTTTTGGCTTTACCGAGGAGGAGTATTTAGACTGTGCACGAAAGATCAAACCTGACAAGCTTATTGTGGCCCTCGAGATGAACCTCTCCTGTCCCAACATAAAGGCGGGCGGCATAAGCTTCGGCAAAGATCCGCACATGGTTTATGAAATCGTAAAAAAAGTAAAGAATATAACGCCGATACCGATTCTTGCCAAATTGACGCCGGAAGTAAAAAATATTGTTGATATCGCCAGGGCTGCTTACGAGGCAGGAATAGACGGGTTGACCCTCATCAATACAATGCCGGCGGCAATTGTTGATATGAAGAGAAAAAGGGTCCCCATAAAAGGGGGTTTTTCAGGGCCCGCCCTGAGACCCATAGCGCTTCGGGCTGTCTACGAATGTTCGAAAGCGGTGCCCGTCCCTATCATCGGTGTGGGTGGTATCATGGATGCTAACGATGCCATCTCATTTCTTATGGCCGGCGCAAGCGCCGTTCAGGTTGGAAGCGCCACCTTTGTGGACCCCTATGCCATCCCGAAAATCATTGAGGGAATCGGTGAGTACGCCGATAAAAGCGGCTGCCGTAGGCTGCGGGACATGATAGGAATAACTCATGAATAGAGAAAATTCCGGGCAGAAAATCGGGACCAAAGGAACACATAAGGACTTGAAAACGGGCTTTCGATCAATAGCAGAGGACCTCAACCTGCCCGACCTTATGGCCAGAATTCTTATGGCCAGGGGGATAGAAACGCCCGATGCCGCCAGAACATTCTTGAAACCAAGGCTCGAAGATCTTTCCGATCCTTTTTTAATACCGGACATGGAAAAGGGGGTTAAGCGGGTTATCGAGGCCCTGAAGCGAAGAGAAAAGATTTGTCTTTATGGTGATTATGATGCCGATGGTGTTACTTCCCTCGTGCTTATGATTAATTTCCTGAAACATTTTGACATAGAACCCATAACATATATACCGTCACGCCAGGAAGGATATGGACTGCACACGGGCGCCATAGACCTTTTCCGTGAAAAGGGCATAACGCTTCTTGTAAGCCTCGATTGCGGCTCCTCTAATGTCGAGGAAGTGCACTATGCCGGCAGCCACGGCATTGACACGGTCATCATAGACCACCACGAGATGCCCGACAAGTTACCACCGGCTCATGCCCTCATAAATCCGAAGCGGAAAGACTCCCGGTTCCCGACAAGAGACCTTGCGGCCTGCGGGGTCACCTTCTTTTTCCTGCTGGCTCTTCGCAGAATCATGCACCGCGATGGACTGCTTACCAGAGCAATAAACCTGAAAAAGGAGCTCGACATCGTTACTATTGGGACTGTCGGCGATATGGTGCCCTTGATCGGCGACAACAGGATTATGGTAAAACACGGCATGGACATGATGAACAAAAGCCCCAAGGCCTGGTTAAAGTCAATGTATAAGAGCAGGGCCATAACAAAGGAGATCATCGACGAATTTACCCTGAGCTTCATTATTATCCCCAGGATCAATGCGGCAGGCAGAGTTTCACAACCTGAAAAATCCCTTAATTTCCTCACCTCCAGGGATGAGGTTATTGCTGCCTCCTGCCTCAAAGACCTCCAGGATGCCAATAAACACCGCCAAAGTATTGAGGAAAAAATCTTGAGAGAGATTGTCAATGACCTCAAAAAAAACCGCCCCGACGATCATAATTCCATCGTTGTTTTTAACGAAAAATGGCATGTTGGCGTCCTTGGCATTGTGGCGCAGAAACTTGCAGAAATGTACAAAAAACCAGCCATTGTCATTACAAGGGTCAATGGCGTCTGGAAAGGTTCAGGGAGAGGCGGCGGCGGTATGGACCTCTTTGAAACTATCACCTCGTTGTCCCCGTTACTTCTGAAATATGGCGGTCACAGGTATGCCTGCGGAATTTCGCTTAAGGAGGAAAACCTTATCCACTTTGCCGATGCTTTTGAAAAGAGCGTGAAAAACGATGAGGTTAGCGTTAAAAGGTCTGGAATTATCTGTGACTCAGGGGCCGACTTCGAAGAACTGACGACAGAGCTTATGGATTTCATGGGGCAGTTATCACCTTTCGGCATAGGAAATCCAAGACCGAACCTTTCTTTTAATCCCGCGCAAATAGCGCACCTCAAGAACGGTCGCGTAAAGATTACCGATAAGAATAACCGAATCTGGCATGGCTATATGCCTGCCGATAAATCAATCCCCCTGTCTGATGAAATCCATATTGTTGCAACGCCGGTGCTGCGGGAAGAGATGGGCAGGCAATTCATTAATTTAAACATTAAGGAAATAGCAGAAACACCTTTTAATCAATAATAGGGCCCATTATAATAGAGATATATGAAAAGCATCCTCGAACTGCTCGAACAGTGCCGACTCTGCCCCAGGCAATGCGGAATAAACAGGCTGGAGGGTCAAAAGGGATATTGTGGTGTAGGCGACAAGATCATCATTGCTCATTATGGCCTGCATCATGGAGAAGAGCCGCCCATTTCCGGCACCAGGGGTTCGGGGACAATCTTTTTTTCCTTCTGCAACTTGAGATGCGTCTTCTGCCAGAATTATCAGATAAGCCAGGACGGTATGGGACAAGGGATCTCCCCGGAAGAATTGACGGAAATCTTTTTAATCCTCCAGACACAGGGATGTCATAATATAAATCTGGTAAGCCCGATACCCTACATACCGTATATTGCGACGGCAATCGGAGAAGCAAGAAAGGGGGGCCTCACCATCCCCATTGTCTATAATACAAATGCTTATGAATCTGTTGAAGCACTGCAGGTCCTCGACGGCCTCATCGATATTTATCTGCCTGACTTCAAATACTGGAGCCCTGCAATTGCCGAAAAGCTCTCCGGTATTCCAAAAGGAAAACCATACCCTGATTTTGCAAAAGCAGCACTCCTTGAAATGAAGCGACAGGTGGGCGACCTCGTTGTCGAGGACGGAATCGCAAAAAAAGGGCTCCTCCTGCGGCACCTGGTCCTTCCCAACGGGCTTGCGGGATCAAAAGAGATATTCCAATGGGTGGCAGAAAGCCTTGGCGTGAATACGCGTATCAGCCTCATGTCCCAGTATTATCCAACCAACGAAGCATACAGGTTTCCTTTGTTGAGAAGAAAAATACGACCGGAAGAATATAATGCTGTAATGGAATACCTTCTTGATGAAGGATTTGGAAATGTTTTTGTCCAGGAGATTGAGAGCGCCTCGCTTTTTGTGCCCGACTTTGAGGATGACGAACCGTTTCATGCGGAAAAGAACAAAACGCACAAAACGAAAGAAAAGATCCCGGCCCAGTAAAGGTTACGGGTTATGCTATTTGTATAGCGATAAAAAGGAGGAAAAGATGGAACTAAAAACAGTCAAAATCGATATTCCGGAAGGACTTAACATCATCATCGGACAGTCTCATTTTGTGAAAACCGTGGAAGACATGTATGAAATTCTTATAGGATCATCATCATCATTGAAATTCGGCATTGCATTTTCCGAAGCGAGCGGCCCCTGTCTTGTCCGCTACGAGGGTAATGACGAGACCTTGAGGAAGCTTGCCTCGGAAACTTCTCTGGCGCTCTCCTGCGGCCATACCTTTATCATATTCCTGAAAGACGGTTTCCCGATCAACGTCCTCAATGCTATTAAGGTCTGTCAGGAGGTCTGCCATATTATCTGCGCAACAGCAAATCCCCTGCAGGTCATCGTTGCTGAAACCGAACAGGGCCGGGGAATCATGGGTGTAATTGACGGATCAAGGCCGAAGGGGATTGAAGAGGAGAATGACAAAACAGACCGGAAGGCACTCCTCAGAAAATTCGGATACAAGCTGACGTAAATCAGAAAAATAAAGATATTCCGGGCCATAGGTAATCTTTGGCACGCTTTTTGCCACGTTTCTTATTGATTGTAAGGATAGTATTGTGGTATTTTTCAACAAATGGAAGATTTTTATCGGATTTCACGATTACCACCCTATGTCCTTGGTATTGTTAGAGAATTAACCATAGAAGCGAGAAAGCGTGGCGAAGACATTATCGACCTTGCCATGGGAAATCCTGACATGGCAACCCCCAAACATATTGTTTCAAAACTGGTGGAGGCCGCACGGAACCCGAAAAACCATCGTTATTCCGTAAGCCGGGGCATTCAGAAGCTCAGAGTTGCCATAGCGAGCTGGTATAAAAGAAAATATGACGTTGATATTGACCCCGATGAGGAAGTGGTTGTTACCATGGGGGCAAAAGAAGGGATCGGCCACCTCGTACTTGCCACAATCAGCCAGGGTGAAATCGTCTTTGTGCCCAACCCTGCATATCCTATACACCCTTATTCGGTGGTGATAGCGGGAGGAGATTTGAGGACCATACCGCTTCTGCCCAAGGAAGAATTTTTTGATCGACTGAATATTGCGACAAAGACAACATGGCCGCAACCCCGCATGCTCATTATCAGCTTTCCCAACAATCCCACGACAGAAGTGGTAGAAATCGGTTTTTTTGAAAAGATCGTCGAGTTTGCCAAAGAACATAAAATGATGGTTGTCCATGATCTTGCCTACGCGGACCTTGTCTTTGACGGATACCGGGCGCCCAGTTTTCTCCAGGCAGAAGGCGCAAGAGATGTTGGGGTGGAATTTTATTCCCTTTCAAAGAGCTACAGCATGCCAGGCTGGAGGGTCGGTTTTGCCGTAGGGAACAAGAAAATGATCAACGCCCTTGCTAGAATAAAGAGCTACTTTGATTACGGTATGTTTCAGCCTATCCAGATTGCGTCCATCATTGCCCTCAACGAAGGAGACGAGGACGTCCTGGAGATTAGAGAAATATACCGGAAGAGAAGAGACGCCCTCTGCGAAGGACTGGACAGAAGCGGCTGGGTTGTGGAAAAGCCGAAGGGTACCATGTTTGTCTGGGCAAAGATCCCCGAAGAGTTCGCATCCATGGGTTCCGTTGAATTTTCAAAACTTATTCTGAAAGAAGCAAAGGTGGCAATATCGCCCGGCACAGGATTCGGTGAATATGGCGAGGGATATGTTCGTTTTGCCCTTATTGAAAACGAACACAGGATAAAACAGGCAGCGAAAGGCATTAAAAACTTCCTCAAAGCGATGAATACATTATGATTGGCGTAGGTATTATAGGTTTTGGAACAGTAGGATCAGGAACATACAAAATTCTTACGGAAAGCCAGGTCCCTCATAAAGGAAAGAACGGGCCTGGATATAAAAGTTGTCAGGATCGCAGAGGTGGACCCGAAAAAAACAAAGGGGAAAGGGATACCGGCAGGCATTCTTACAAAAGAGCGCCGAAGAACTCATAGAAGACAAAAACGTTCATATTGTTGTGGAGCTTATGGGCGGAACAGATCTTGCCTAGGAATTTATCATAAGCGCCCTTGAGAAGGGGAAATGGGTTGTTACAGCAAACAAGGCGCTTCTTGCAGAAAAAGGCGATGACATTTTCCGGATTGCCGAGAAGAAGGGGCTGTGAAATCGGCTTCGAAGCCTCTGTATGCGGCGGCATACCCGGTTATCCGGGCCATCCGGGATGGTCTTGTGGGGAACAGGATCACCTCTATGCTCGGTATCCTGAACGGTACAAGTAATTATATCCTTACCCGGATGACCGACGAAGGAATTTCCTTTGACGATGCGCTCCGGGATGCCCAGAAGCTCGGTTTTGCAGAAAAAGACCCCACTTTCGATATTGAAGGGATAGACGCGGCGCACAAACTCTGCATCCTGGTGCGGCTGGCATTTTCTTATCCTATACAAATGAAGGATGTAATTACCGGCGGCATATCAAAAATCGAACCCATCGATATCAGTTTTGCCCGGGAGTTCGGATATAAAATCAAACTTCTCGGTGTGGCAAAAGACGTAAACGGGTCTGTTGAGGCCCGCGTTGAACCGGCAATGATATCCATCAGCCATCCCATGAGCAGCGTTAATGGTGTCTTTAATGCCGTCTATGTAGTAGGTGACAGGGTTGGCCCTACGTCTCTATTACGGGAAAGGGGCTGGCAGTGAGCCAACGGGAAGCGCCGTGGTAAGCGATATTGTAGATATGGCGCTCAGGATGGAAGTCAAAAAACCATCGCATACGGGGATACCTGTCTATCGTGTTGGAAAAAGGATAAAAAGCGCTAAAGAATCCCTTGTTCCTTATTATATGCGGTTTACCGCCGAGGACAGACCGGGGGTCCTTTCCAAGGTTTCCGGTATTCTCGGCGGATTACAGGATAAGCATATCTGCGGTAAACCAGAGGGAACGAAAAGAGGGCGGGTATGTGCCCATCGTCATGCTTACCCATGAAGCCGGCGAGAAAAATCTGAAAAAGGCAAAAGAGGAAATTGATAAACTGCCTTTCATTAAGGGCGAAAGCGTGCATATCAGGATTGAAGAAGGAAATCTGTAGAAAGTACAGACGGCGCCAAAAATATAACCGGGAAAGATTATTCCGCTCAACATGCTATCATATATGAGAAGGTTTATTGCTTAAAGGAAGGTTCTGTAAATGAAATATATCGTGATTATCGGTGATGGCATGGCTGATTTTCCCATTGAGGAGCTTGGCGGCAAGACACCGCTTATGGCTGCCCATAAACCTTTTATGAATATGATGGCAAGAGAGGGTTTCTGCGGCAAGGTCAATACGGTGCCGGAGGGTTTCTCGCCCGGGAGCGATGTTGCCGCTATGTCCATATTCGGATACGATCCGGCAAAATATTATACAGGCCGGGCGCCCATCGAGGCTGCCGGTATGGGTATTGAACTGGGGGATGACGATGTGGCCTTCCGGTGCAACCTCGTAAGCCTTGATATAAACGCCTGAACGGACCGTTATGGGAGATTACAGCGGTGGACATATTACAACAGAGGAAGCCGAAGTTCTCATCGACAGGTTGAACGAAAAGATGGGCAATGACGACAATTCATTTTTTTCCCGGCGTGAGTTACCGTCATATCATGGTCTGGAAGGGCGGGTATGTGGCAGATGAGTTCAACGCCGCCCCACGATATTACCGGAAAAGAGATTCACGCATATCTTCCCGGCGGCGAGGGGGCTGATACGAGTCCTTTCGCTTAATGGAAGAATCTCAGAAGATACTTGGCGGAGCACCCTCTCAACAGCAAAAGGAAAGAGGCAGGCAAACTTCCCGCTAACAGCATCTGGCTCTGGGGCCAGGGCAAAAAGATCACAACTGCCTTCCTTTACAGAAAAATATCAGCTCAAAGGCGCAACGGTTGCTGCAGTGGATCTTGTAAAAGGGGTAAGCAGACTTGCGGGATTTGACGCCCCTTATGTTGCGGGCGCAACAGGATATCTGGATACCGATTATCGGGCAAAGGCGAAGAAGCCATAGAGCTTCTCAAAGACCACGATATTGTCTATGTTCATATTGAGGCCCCTGACGAAGCCTCTCACAACGGAGACATGAAGGAAAAGATAAAGGCAATCGAGAGTATCGATGCCGATGTTGTCGGCGTCATTCTTGAAAAGGCGCCGAGAAGATACGCGGTTTCTTATGGTCACAGACCACGCGACGCCGATATCGATGAAAACCCATTATGCCATTCCTGTGCCTTTTGTTATATATGACAAAGGTAGAAAGCATGCAGGCTGTCGCGACAGGATATGATGAGCGATCGGGAGAGGGGTTATAAGCGGTGAGGAAATGATAACACTATTCACAGGAGGAAAGGGGCAAAACCATGAGACAAAAGTTTATATTTGTGACCGGCGGCGTTGTTTCTTCTCTCGGAAAAGGTCTTGCAGTCTGCAGCAATCGGCGCGCTTCTTGAATCAAGGGGCCTCAATATCATGCTTAAAAAACTTGATCCATACATCAACGTTGATCCCGGAACCATGAACCCCTTTCAGCACGGCGAGGTTTTTGTTACTGAAGACGGCGCCGAGACAGACCTTGATCTCGGCCATTACGAACGGTTCACCAATGCCGCCATGTCAAAGAGATGCAACTTTACCACCGGACAGGTGTATGACACGGTCATATCGTAAGGAGAGGAGGGGCGAATATCTCGGCGGAACAGTCCAGGTAATCCCCCATATAACGGATGAAATCAAAAGAAGGATCCTTGATGTTGATGACGGCATCGACGTGGTTATTGTGGAAATAGGCGGAACTGTCGGCGACATCGAAAGCCTGCCCTTCCTTGAAGCCATCCGTCAGCTTAGAAATGATCTCGGAAAAGAGAATTCCCTCTTTATCCATCTGACCCTTGTTCCCTTTATCAAAACTGCCGATGAGATGAAGTCAAAACCGACCCAGCACAGCGTCAAGGAACTGAGAGGAATCGGTATCCAGCCTGACATTCTTCTCTGCAGGACCGAGCGCGTCTTGTCCCAGAGCTTAAAGGATAAAATATCCCTTTTCTGTAATGTTGATAAAGATGCTGTCATCGCGGCAAGAGATGTCGGCGACATTTACGAAGTGCCCATTGTATACCACAACGAAGGGCTTGACGAAAAGATCACGAAACTAGCTCAATATATGGGCCAAAAAGCCGGACCTTTCCCAGTGGGAAGGCATTGCCAATACCATCAAGAACCCGAGAAACGAGGTCGACATCGCCCTTGTCGGCAAATATGTGAAATTGAAGGATTCCTACAAAAGCCTCAATGAAGCCCTTGCTCATGGAGGTATCGCGAACAGCTGTAAGGTCAATATCCATTACATAGATTCCGAAGACCTGGAAAAGAGTCATTTCATCGGAGCTTCTCGATGTTGACGGCATCCTTGTCCCCGGCGGTTTCGGCGACAGGGGCATAGAAGGAAAAATCAACGCCATAGCCCATGCACGGGAAAAGAAGGTCCCCTATTTCGGGCTATGTCTCGGCATGCAGCTTGCCGTTGTTGAAATAGGACGACACCTGGCCGGATGTGAGGGGCAAATTCCTGTGAGTTTAATGAAAAAACCCCCTATCCCATCATATATCTCATTGAAACATGGGTTGACAGGGACAACGAGATCCAGAAGCGGGACAAGTTCTCCGACATGGGCGGCACCATGCGGCTGGGCGCCTATCCCTGCCAATTGACGCCGGGAAGCCTTGCCCATAAAGCCTACGGCGAAAGACCTCATCATGAACGTCACCGGCACAGATATGAATTTAATATGGGTTTCCGCGACAAACTTGAAAACTGCGGAATGGTTATCTCCGGCATATCGCCGGACGGGACTCTTGTTGAGATCATTGAGCTTAAAGGACCACCCGTGGTTTCTGGCGTGCCAGTTCCACCCTGAATTCAAATCAAAACCCTTCGCTCCTCATCCGCTTTTCAGGGACTTTATCAAGGCGTCACTGACACACAAACAGGAAAAGAAGCAATGCAAAAAGAAATAAACATCGGCGCAATAAAAATAGGAGGAAAACCCTTTGTCTTTATCGGGGGCCCCTGTGTCATTGAGAGCAGAGAGATTACCCTGAAAATAGCCGAAAAGCTCAAGGCAATATTACGAAAGCGACTTGACATACCTTTTATCTTCAAAGCTTCCTATGATAAAGCCAACAGAACATCGGTATCAAGCTTTCGTGGACTGGGGATAGAAGAAGGGCTTAAAATATTCTCGGAAGTGCAGGAACAGTTCAGGGTGCCCATTCTGACCGATGTGCATACAGAAGAAGAAGCGGCAGTAGCGGCGGAAGTGGTCGATATCGTTGCAGGTCCCGGCGCTCCTGTCCCGGCAGACCGATCTCCTCCTTGCCTGCGGCAGAACGGGCAAAACGGTAAACATCAAAAAAGGACAATTTCTTTCCCCATACGACATGAAACATGCCATCGCGAAAGTGGAATCCACAGGAAACACAAAAGATCATCGTTACCGAGAGGGGCACCTCTTTCGGATACAACACCCTTGTCAATGATTTCCGGTCATCCCGATCATGAAGACCTTTGGTTATCCCGTCATATTTGATGCGACCCACAGTGTTCAGAAACCGGGCGCTCTGTCCAAGTGCTCCGGAGGCGAACCGGAATTTATTTTCCCTCTCGCACGGGCCGCCATTGCGGTCGGTGTTGACGGGATTTTCATGGAAGTCCACGTCAATCCGGCAGAAGCGCTCTGTGATGGAGAAAATTCTGTTTCTCTCAAGGACCTTCCCCGGTTATTTGAAAAAATTGCAAGACATTGAAGGTGCCCTATGAGTTTTCTCACCAGGGAAAAGAAGTCTTGAAAAAAGAAGCAGAGGCGATCCTCTCATGTTATGGAAACCCTCGGCAATGATTTCGACAGGGCCATTGAAACATCGGTGGCATGCACGGGAAGGGTTGTTCTGCTCGGCATGGGTAAATCAGGTCTTATCTGCAAAAAGATTGCTTCCACCTTTTCAAGCACAGGAACACCGGCAATATTCCTTCACCCGGCAGATTCTCTCCATGGCGATCTTGGCATGATTCAGAAGGGAGACGTGACTGATTATTGTGAGCAACAGCGGTGAGACAGAGGAGATTATCAAAATACTCCCCTGGATAAAAAGAATGGATATCCCGACAATCATCATCACCGGGGGCGCTGATTCAACGATTGCGGCCTGTGGTGATGTTGTGCTGAAGGTGGATGTCGATGAGGCCTGTCCTTATAATGTTGTGCCCACATCGAGCACCACAGCCACCCTTGCTCTCGGAGACGCCATCGCCATTGCTCTTATGGAAAAGAGGGCCTTCAAAATTGAGGATTTTGCTTCGCTGCATCCCGGCGGGACCTTAGGAAGGAAATTGTTTTTAAAAGTGGAAGATCTCATGCATACCGGCAGCGCTATTCCGAAAATTTATGGGGATAGCTTCCATGAAGGATGCTCTTATCGAGATGACCTCGAAAAGGCTCGGCATTGCCGGTGTCTTCAACAGGAACGAAGAACTCCTTGGGTCAATAACGCGATGGTGATTTACGAAGGGCCATCGAGAAACACGACAGAAGTCTTTTCGATAAAAAGGCCTCTGATATAATGACGAGCAATCCGAAACTCATAGCAAAAGATGCTCTGGCGGCTTACGCGCTCAAGAAAATGGAGGATTTTTCCATAACATCGCTCTTTGTGGTTGCCGATGAAAAAGATACGTGCCCCATCGGCATTATCCATATCCATGATCTCTTGAAAGCCAAAGTGGTATGAACCAGAAGCGCTCAATATGGGCCGGTTATCGTGTTATGAGGATAGATGGGAAACAGAAAGATCGTTATCTACATTTTTATTGGGGTGTATTATATCAAGCCTGGTGCTTGCGCTTTACTTTTTTGTAAGAAAGCCTGAAAAGATCGTCCCCCCTGTTGTTGACGAAGAAAAGAAAGTCATTGTTTTCAAGGAAGTAAAGTATTCAGGAGAGAAAGGAGGGGTTGTGGACTGGGAAATCAAAGCAAAGATTGCCCGGAAGTATCTTGACAAGCCCCTCATTGAGCTTGAAACGCTCACGGGGCAGTATAAACCGAAAGACGGTGTGGTGGTCCAATTTAAAGGAACAAAGGGCTCCATGGATACCGACAAGGAGAACGGCAGCGTTGAAAATGTCGATGTTTTGTACAAAAACGAGTATCACGCTGAAGAGCGCTTATATGGATTTTGATTTTAAAAGCGGTATCACCACCACAAAAGCGCCGGTTAATATTACAGGGAGCAAACTGACGATGAGAGGCATAGGACTCACGGCAAATACCCGTCAGGAGACAGTAAAGCTGGAGAATGATGTGTCCGGGGTTATGGAAACAGGGAAAGCAAGATACAAGTTTCCAGGCCGATACATTAACATATTATTTCAAGGATGACCTTTATATACTGCAAGGAAAGGTAGTATTCAAAGGGGAAGACATGAGCCTTCTCTGCGGAAAACTCCTTATTTATACTTCCGGTCAGGAACTGGAAAGAGTCGAGGCATACGAGAAAGTGAATATCATTTCAAAAGGCACTATTGCGAAAAGCGAAAAGGCAGTATATCATTTTAAGGAAGGGAAGATCGTCTTTACAAACTCCCCAAGGGTTTTCAAAGATGAATGTGGAGATGAAAGGCGAATCTATTGAATAGACTACCGGTAGACAGGAAGATATCGGTGAACAAACCGAAGATAAGGCTGAATAAATGACGTCGCAATACGACAACGACACTTTCAGCGCAGGGCATATCGAAATCATACAATTCGAGAAAAGTTGTTGATGATATACAGATCCATATCAACAAAGGGGAAATAGTCGGCTTGTTCGGGCCCAATGGCGCAGGCAAAACCACGACATTTTACATGATCATCGGTTTTCTCAAGCCCAATGGAGGGAAAATCATGCTCAACGATGAAGACATGACAGACTTGCCTATGTTCATGAGGGCGAGAAAGGGCATTACATACCTGCCCCAAGAGCCTTCAGTATTCAAAAAGATGAGCGTCGAAGACAATCTCAAGGCCATACTTGAGTTTCTCAATGTGGACAGGGCACTGATGCAACCACAAAATCCTCGAAATCCTTGAATCTTTCAAACTGGAACATCTGGCAAAAAACAACGCAGATTCGCTCTCCGGTGGGGAACGGAGAAGGCTGGAAATTGCCCGGGCGCTTATGACATCGCCCCAGTTTATGCTTCTTGACGAGCCATTTTCCGGCATTGACCCTATTTCCGTATCGGACCTGAAAAAAATCATCGAGCGGCTTGAAAAAAAGAGATATCGGGATATTGCTTTCCGATCATAACGTGCGGGAATCTTTGCCGATCTGTGACAGGGCTTATGTTGTAAATAACGGCAAGGTGCTCCTTGAAGGGACCCCGGAAACATGTTGCCAAGGACAAGATAGTGCGTGAGGTTTATTTAGGAGAGGAGTTTTACATCGATGTTGGAGCTTAAACAGACCCAGAAGATTATCTCCTGTTTTGACCCAGCAATTGCAGCAGGCCATCAAACTGCTCCAGTTGTCAAAACTGGAACTTACTGAAGCGATTGAACAGGAAATGAAAGAAAACCCTATCCTGGAGGTTACCGAAGAAACCCCCGAAGGAGCCTGCGCAGGAACATACAGCGAGACCAGAAGGAGTCGGACGAGAAAGAGGATAAGCGGATATGGCTCGAGAGGTTCTCGCCCTCCGAAGAATATACGCCCCACCGAGGGACGACAGGGAACTGCCCGATTATGAGAATACTGGTCCGTAAAACTTACAACCTTCGGGACCACCTCAGGTGGCAGATGGGTCTTTCCGATTTCGATTCCCATGAAAGACTTGTCGCGGAATGGATCATAGAAAATATTGATGATAACGGCTATCTGGTCTGTTCCCTTGAAGAAATTTCCAAAGATTCCGGCTTTTCCTGTCGAATCCCTGGAAGATGTTCTGAAAAAGATCCAGAAGCTTGATCCTTCCGGTGTGGGGGCGCGGGACCTCAGGGAATGTATTCTCCTGCAATATGAAGCCAGTGGCGAAAAAGATGAGGTTTTTGAACAAATCGTCTCATCCTGTTTTAACTATTTCCAGAACAATAATCTCAAGGCAATCGTGAAGGCAACAGGGTATACCCTTGAGAAAGTGAAAGAAGTCTTTGGAGAAATTCAGAACTTTGATCCGAAACCGGGAAGAAATTTCGGAGATGAATATACATCCTACATTGTACCTGATGTTTATGTAATCAAAACAGAAGACGGGTTTGAGGTCTTCTTAAACAACGATGATATTCCGGAGCTGAGACTCAGCAGGTATTATATTGAGCTCTATGCCGACAAGAAGGTAAATGGAGATACGCGGAAATATATCAAAAACAAAGTGAAACAGGCAGAGTGGTTTATTAAAAGCATTCAGCAGAGGCAGAGGACATTATATCTCGTCGCGAAAAGTATCGTCAAGTTTCAGGATGAGTTTTTTGAAAAGGGACTGCGTTCTCTCAAGCCCCTCATCCTGAAGGACGTTGCGCAGGATATTGGCGTTCACGAGTCAACGGTAAGCCGGATAACAACGAGTAAATACATGAGCACACCCCAGGGCATCTATGAATTGAAATTCTTTTTCCCCACAAGTATCAATAAAAACGAAGGGAGAAGCGTTCTCAACAAATGTTGTCATGGACTTGATATCGGAAATGGTTAAAAAAGAGGACAAACAAAACCCCCTTACCGATGATGAAATGGCGATCGCTTTTGAAGGAAAAAAAGAATATCAGAGATTGCCCGAAGAACAGTCGCAAAATACAGAGATATACTCCATATACGTTCTTCCCGGGAACGGGCCAGACTGATTCGACTCCTGAAGTAAACAGTTTTTCGATTTGACTCCGCAATGGAACACTTTCAAATATAAATACCCCTAGCCCGTTATCACCAAAGACCCTTGCCTTTAGAGGCCTCTGATTAGCTTAATACTTTCAATCAATTGGATTGACATAATCGGCATATATCTGTTACTTTTATAATAGGGTTGGTGTCTGCCAACCTTATTTTTATAAGCGGAGGCCATATGGATATCACAATAAGTTTCAGACACATCGATGCGGATGAAGATATAAAGAGTTACATAGAAGAAAAAATGGCAAGGCTCCAGAAGTATGTTGAAACACCCCTCGATGTACATGTAGTCTGTTTCCCTTGAAAGAAAATACAGACACAGGGTGGATGTTATGTTCACCATTAACGGTGTTGTCATCAATGCCCATGAGGTAATGGATGATCACACGGGCGGCCGTTGATAAAATCCTCGACAAGCTTGAAAGAAGACTTACAAAGTACAGAGAAAAACTGAAAAAATACAGGGAAGTAAAGACAAAACGGGCTGTTAGAAACAGGGGAACAAGAGGAATCAGATATTATTATAGCAAAGACAATGGATGCGAAGCCGATGGACCCCGAAGAAGCAGTCATGCAGCTTCGTGCTTCAGGGGACAACTTTATGGTATTCCGTGAGAGAGAAAGGGACAATGTTTGTATCGTGTATAAAAGGAAAGACGGTAAATACAGCCTTATAGAGACAATGGGAAAAAAACCGTGAAACTTGCGGATATATTAAGAGAGTCCTGTGTAGTCGCTGATATCAAAGGGAAAACCAAAAAGAGAAATCCTTCTTGAGATGGTAGAAACCTTGAAAAAAGCAAAGCTGATTGACAATGTTGATGCCGTTGTAGAAATCATTATGGAACGGGAAAAGCTGGGCAGTACCGGTATCGGCGATGGTGTAGCAATTCCTCACGGGAAAATGAAAAACATTGAATACTATCATCTGCGCCGTGGGTCGATCAAAAGAAGGCGTTGATTTTGATGCAGTGGACAGGCAACCGGTCCATATTTTTTTTCTTGTCCTTGCCCCTGAAGATTCAGCCAGTATGCATCTCAAGGTTTTGTCGCGCATTTCAAAAATTCTCAGGGACCAGTCATTCAGGAAAAAGATACTGAAACTGGCAGATGCCCATGAAATATATGCAAACATTATTGAAACAGATGATAAACTGTCGTAATGATTCTTGCACGATAGAGCAGGAGTTGAAAAATCTGAGGGGATAGCAAAGGTAATGATTGAATCAGGGGACCTTTGTCCACTCACCGGTGCGAATTTCAGAGTGATGCTGAGGTCCGGAAAAGAAGGCAGATGAAGGGAATTACAGTACAAGAGCTCAAGAGGATACCCTGTATGGATTGGAATTAGAGGTTATTTCCGGAACCAAGGGGCTTTCGAGAAAAATATATAACCCCAGAATTCAGAAGCTGGGACTTGTTATTACCGGCATATGGTCTATCTTCACCCTCAACGGGTGCAGGTTCTCGGGAATATTGAAATTTCCTATCTGCGAGTCACTTCCTGAAACAGAGAGCAAAAAAATCATACAAGAACTCTGCAAAAATAACGTTGTCTGTTTCATCGTGACGCGGAACCTGAAGATACCGGAATATTTCCTCATAGCCTCTGAGGAAAAAGGTATACCCATCCTCAAAACAACCCTGGTTACATCGGTGTTTATCGATAGGATCACAAAACTTCTGGAAGAAAGGCTTGCCCCTTCCACCAATGTGCATGGAGTGCTCATGGATGTCCTCGGTGTAGGGGTCCTCATTATGGGCAGACCCGGCATAGGCAAGAGCGAAAACGCTCTTGAACTGATTATGCGGGGCCATCGGCTTGTTATTGATGATGCTGTCTATGTGAAAAAGATAGGGGCCATAGACTATATACGGTGAAGCGCCGGAGATGATCAGGAACCTTCTTGAAATACGAGGTATTGGAATTGTTGATATACGCCATCTTTACGGAGTATCCGCCGTTATTGATAAGAAAAAGATTGATCTTGTCATTGAGCTTTTTGATTGGGACAATACTGTTGAATGTGAGAGAGTAGGGCTCAAAGAGGATCAATACAAGCTCCTTGGCGTGGACTTGCCCTTCGTGAGGATTCCGATCAGTTCCGGAAAAAATGTTTCTGCGATCATAGAGCTTGCATGCAGAAACCACATTCTGAGAAAACAGGGTATCAATACGGCAATAGAGCTTGAAAAAAGGATGCAAAAATCTATGGAAGGCGGTAAAGAATAATGAATATACTTATCGTAAGCGGCATTTCCGGTTCAGGAAAAACAACATTTCTGCGGGCCCTTGAAGATATCGGTTATTTTTGTGTAGACAATTTTCCCCTCATACTTCTGGAGAAGTTTCTTGAAACTCTATAAGGACACTAGGCGAAAGGTCAAACAACTGTGCATTTGTTGTCGATGTGAGAGAAAGGGAGTTTTTTGAGAAAGGAAAACAGATTTTACAGGAAATAAAAAAAGAATTCGGCGCAAAAATTATTTTTCTCGAAAGCTCTGAAGAGATGCTCCTCAGACGATACAGGGAGACAAGCAGATCACACCCACTCTATGCCTCATCCAATATCAAAGATGCCTTGAAGGAAGAACGAGACATTGTGGGCTGGATCAGGAATATTGCAGATCAGGTCATAGACACGACACATCTCATCCCTCACGAACTGAGACGTTTTGTTCTCAAGAAATACGGCAGGTGAGGAACAGAGGATGAAGATCAACCTCATGTCTTTTGGATACGCATACGGAATTCCCATGGAGGCCGATATGGTCCTCGATGTGCAGGTTTCTGCCAAACCCCTTTTTTGTGGAAGAACTGCGGGAAAAAACAGGGCTTTCGCAGGAGGTCGGGGAGTTTATCAAATCCCAGGAAATGTATACAGGAAATATTTCCTTTTTCTTTCCGATTTTTTGGTGTACCTTATACCTTTGTTTGAGAATGAAGGGAAAAGCTACCTTACTATCTGTTTCGGATGTACAGGAGGAAAACATAGATCGGTGTTTATTGTGAATGAATTGACGGAGAAGTCTGAAGCCATGGGTTATAATGTATCTACAATTCACAGGGATATCCACCGATGAGGAGGAAGATATGACAGGTCTTGTTGTGGTAGCCCATTTCAGTCTTGCCAAAGAAATGGTGGCTGCCACGGAACTCATCGTGGGGAAACAGAAACAATTTGAAGCTGTCGATATATTTCCCGATGAGCATGTCGATACTATTAAGGAAAAAATCGTCCAGGCGTTGAAGAAGGATCAAAGCGGTGATGGCATCATAATTCTTACCGATATGTTCGGGGGCACACCCTCCAATATCAGCCTTTCTTTTCTTGAAGAAGGCAAGGTCGAGGTAGTGGCAGGTGTGAATTTGCCGATGCTCATTAAGCTTGTTACTTTCAGAGAAGGAAGGAAATCGATGAACTGGCCCACTTTATTACCGAATATGGTCAGAAAAATATCTACCTCGCCACGGATGTTTTGAAGGCGCGGAAGAAGGAATAGAGACTATGCTGGAGGGAATATTTACCATCAGGAACAGGCTGGGTCTTCACGCCCGCGCCGCGGCCACATTTGTAAAAAAGGCAGCCGAATTTAAGGCCAATGTGTGGATGGAAAAAGACGGTATGCAGGTAAACGGAAAAAGTATCATGGGTCTTTTGATGCTCGCCTGTCCTCTTGGCAGTAAAGTAGGTCTTAAAGCAGAAGGAGACGATGAAAAAAGGCCTTTGATGAGCTTGGGTCCTTAATCAATGACGGGTTTCATGAAGAATGAGTGACGAATTATTTATCAATAAACATCTAAAGGGAACTGGTGTCTCATCGGGGATCACGGCGGGGAAAGTATATCTTCTCGACCGGGAGACCATATCCATACCAAAACACTACATCAAAGATACCCTGGTAGAGAGGGAAATTCACAGATTTAAAAGCTATTCAAACATCCGTTGATGAACTGAAAAGCATTCAGGAAAAGTCCTCGACGACTGATGTAAAAAAACATGCCTTTATCATCGATACCCACATGATGATTCTCCAGGATGATTTTTTCTCCCAGACCGTCATTGACATGATCAAACTGGAAAAGATAAATGCCGAGTGGGCCCTTGACATGGTTGTTTCGAAATTCCGCGCGAGTTTTGAAAAGGTTGAGGACCCATACCTCAGAGAAAGGGGTCAGGACATAAAGCACATCTACGAGAGGCTGACGAGGATTCTCGTAAAAGGAACAAGATCGGACATCGACAGACGAAACGTGAAGGGGAAATCGATCATTATCGCCCACGATTTGTCTCCTGCGGATACCATTCAACTCAATTTAAACAGAATTTCCGGTTTTGTTACCGATGTCGGCGGCAGGACTTCTCATACATCAATTGTTGCCAGGGCCCTCGAGATCCCGGCTGTTGTCGGTGTCAGCAATATTACGAGCCTTGTAAAAAATAACGACAACTATCATCATCGATGGTGATGAAGGGTGTCGTTATCATTAATCCCACGAAAGAGGTCCAAAAGGAGTATATCGCCAGACAATTCATCTGAGAAATCAGAAAAAAGAGTTTCTGAAAGTGGCCCGACTTAAAGTCAGAAACAAAAGACGGTTTCACGCTCAAAGTGGGGGCAAACATAGAACTTCTCGCAGAAATGGATATTGTGGAGAAAGTACGGCGCCCAGGGCATCGGACTTTACAGGACAGAGTATATTTATCTGTCGAGGAAGGACCTGCCTACGGAGACGGACCATTACCATATCTACAGAAAACTTGCCGAGAATAAAGCCCTTCAGTATATTACGATCAGAACGCTGGATATCGGCGGTGACAAATTTGTTTCGGAAATTAATGTGCCAAAAGAAATAAATCCGGCCATGGGGCTTCGGGCAATACGTTTATGCATCAGGGAAATACCGCTTTTTAAGGCACAGCTTATGGGGATTCTGCGGGCAAGCGCTTACGGGCCGCTTCGGATAATGATCCCCATGATATCGGGTCTTGATGAAGTTGAGAAAAGCCAAGGAAATTATTGCCGAGTGCATGGAAGAACTCCGCCATAAGAAAGATTAAGCTTCAACAAGGATATAAAAATAGGCATCATGATTGAAGTGCCTTCTGCCTGTATGATAAGCGACAAGCTTGCCCAGGAGGCAGATTTTTTCAGTATCGGGACAAATGATCTCATTCAGTATACCCTGGCAATTGACAGGGTAAATGAATATGTTTCCTATTTATATGAGCCGCTGCATCCCGCAGTTATCAGGATGATAAAAAAAGTTGTTGACGATGCCCATGAATATAGGATACAAGTTGCTTTATGCGGGGAGATGGCCGGAGAGCCTTTGTATATCCCTGTGCTCCTGGGTTTAGGACTTGATGAGATAAGTATGAACCCCTATTCAATCCCGAGGGCAAAAAAGATGATCCGAGGACTTGAACAAGGTTATTGCCGGGAACTTCTCCAGGAGATCATGAAGCAGGACTCTCCCGGTGAGGCGAGAAGTGTTGCTGCGAAATGAAATGGCAAGATGATTCCCGAGGAGATTTTGTGAAAAGAATTAGATTAAAAGATGTAACCTTAAATAAACATGGAGGTAGAAACATGGGAATGAGCAGATTTCTTTTTTCATCAGAATCGGTAGCAGAAGGGCATCCCGACAAGGTTGCCGACCAGATATCGGATGCTGTACTCGATGCCATTATTGAGCAGGACCCGAAGGCACGGGTAGCCTGTGAATCATATGTGACAACAGGACTTGCGCTCGTTGGCGGAGAGATTACGACAAGCAGTTATGCCAATATTCCCGATATTGTCAGACAGACCGTGAAAGAGATCGGATACAATGATTCGTCTATGGGGTTTCGATTGGGAAACCTGCGCGGTGCTGACTGCTAATTGATGAACAGTCGCCGGACATCGCCATGGGCGTTAATGAATCAAGCTGACCATGAACAGGGCGCCGGAGACCAGGGTTTGATGTTCGGTTATGCCTGTAATGAGACCCCGGAATATATGCCTATGCCCATTATGTATGCTCATAAGCTTGTGACACGACTTGCCGAGGTCCGCAAAAAAGGTATCCTTAATTTCCTACGACCTGACGGCAAAAGCCAGGTAACAATTGAATATATCGATAAGAAACCTGTACGGGTTGACGCCGTTGTTATCGCCGCGCAGCATAATCCGGACGTGACCACTGAGAAAATCAGGGAAGGTGTTACCGAAGAAGTAATTAAGAAGATCATCCCGGCGGGACTCATGGATGCAAAGACAAAGATTTACATTAATTCAACAGGCAGATTTGTCGTGGGCGGCCCCAAGGGTGACTGCGGAATGACGGGCCGGAAGATTATTGTCGATACATACGGCGGCGGACATCACGGCGGCGGCGCATTCTCCGGCAAAGACCCCTCAAAGGTAGACAGGAGCGCATCCTACATGGCGCGCTATATTGCGAAAAATCTTGTCGCGGCAGGCCTTGCTGAAAGGATCGAAATACAGGTCGCATATACCATCGGTGTTGCCCGGCCTGTTTCCGTCATGATTGATACGAATGGGACATCGAAGATCAGGTCCAGACAGAATATCCCAGATTGTTCAGGAACTTTTCGATTTACGACCCGGCAAAGATTATTGAAAAACTGGACCTCTTAAAGCCTATCTATAAAAGAACGGCCTGTGGCGGACATTTTGGCAGAAACGAACCGAAGGTTTTACCTGGGAAAAGCTCGATATGGTCGATGCAATCAGAAAGGCTGCAGGGATATAAAGCATAGATCCGTTAGCAGTACAGTAATCGGCACTTTATCCGGGATGATAAAAGACGTTACAGGATGTAACGTTGAGAATTTATTTGGAGGATAAAATGGACTATGACGTAAAGGATATAAAGCTCGCCGACGCGGGATTGGAAAGGGTCGAATGGGCAGCCAGAAGGATGCCTGTTTTGAAACAGATTCAGGAAAGGTTTGCAAAAGAAAAACCCTTAAAGGGCGCCAGGATTTCCTGCTGTCTCCACGTTACAACAGAGACGGCCAATCTGATGAAGACTTTAAAGGCCGGCGGCGCCGAAGTGGCCCTCTGTGCATCGAACCCCCTCTCCACTCAGGATGAGTCGGCTGCGGCTATTGTAAAACACTTCAAGATTCCCACATTTGCCATAAAAGGTGAAAACGAAGACCAGTATTACGATCATATCATGAAAGCTTTAGCTTTTATGCCCAATATTACCATGGATGACGGCGCAGACCTTGTCGGGGCGCTCCACATGATAGCCCTCGAGAAGTATGATGCGCTCCATGGCGCCATCAGAAACTGGGTCAAGAAACTGGACGCAAAGACAAGAAAGTCCCTCGTAACGGGCGTTGCCGGTTCCATGGAAGAGACCACGACAGGCGTCATCAGACTGAAAAGTATGGAAAAGGAAAACATTCTCCGCTTTCCCATTGTTGCCGTAAATGATGCATTGACGAAACATATGTTCGATAACCGTTACGGGACAGGCCAAAGCACCATCGATGGCATCCTTCAGGGCAACGAATATCCTCTTTGCCGGGGCCACCTTTGTTCTTGCCGGTTACGGCTGGTGCGGCAAGGGTGTGTGCATGCGGGCAAAAGGACTAGGCGCCCACGTCATCGTCACGGAGGTCGATCCCCTTGCGGGCACTGGAAGCCCATATGGACGGCTTCGAGGTCATGGCTATGGAAAAGGCGGCGCCATTAGGCGATATCTTCGTGACGACCACCGGCGATATCCATGTCATCAGAAAAGAGCACTTCAAAAAGATGAAAGACGGGGCTATTGTGGCCAATTCCGGTCATTTCAATGTAGAGATCGATATCAATGCACTGGAAAAAATGTCAAAAGGAAAAAGGAGATTCAGAGAGTTTATCGATGAATATACACTGCCGGACGGCAAGAAGATATTCCTTCTCGGTGAAGGGAGGCTTGTTAATCTGGCAGCAGCAGAAGGCCATCCGTCGGATGTTATGGATATGAGTTTTGCCAACCAGTCGCTCTGCTCGGAATATATGTGGAAGAATGCAAAGAAACTTGAAAAGAAGGTATATTCAGTGCCCAAAGAGATTGATGAAAATGTCGCCCTGCTGAAGCTTGCCGCTTCGGGTGTCACCATCGATGAACTGACAAAAGAGCAGAAGATATACCTTGCATCCTGGGAGATGGGTACATGATCAATCTCCTTGTTGCCGGGACCGTAGCTTACGATTCCATTGAAACACCCTTTGGCAAAGCCGAGAATGTGCTGGGAGGATCGGCGCTCCACTTTACCAATGCGGCCAGTTTTTTCACCGATGTCGGTATTGTGGCCACCGTCGGAGAGGATTTTAACCTCGAAGATATCGCCTTTTTGAAAGAGAGGAATGTCGATATGGCGGGTCTTGAAGTTGATGGAAAGGGCAAGACATTCCGGTGGGAAGGAAAATACAATTATGATCTCAATCAGGCCATTACCCTCAAGACAGAACTGAATGTTATCGAGAATTTCAAGCCAAAAGTGCCCGCGAAGTTCCGGGATGCCGAGTTTTCTTTTTCTTGCCAATATTGACCCCGAACTCCAGGCCCACGTTATCAGCCAGGTGAAGTCGCCGACGGCCATTGTCCTCGATACGATGAATTTCTGGATCGAGAATAAATTCGACCGGCTCATGGATGTCATCGAAAAGGTCCATATGCTTATCATCAACGAAGCGGAACTGAGGGAGATTACAAAAGAGCATAACCTTGTAAAGGGGGCCCGTAAGCTGATGGACCGCGGGCCGTCCTGTATTGTTGTGAAGCGCGGTGAATACGGCGTTTTCATGATGAGCGAGGAAGAGCTTTTCCTCGCGCCCGCTTTTCCTCTGGAAGATGTTTTTGATCCCACAGGTGCCGGGGATACCTTCGCGGGCGGTTTCATGGGGTACCTTGCCAATGTTGGCGATGCCAATTTCGAGACCCTCAAACAGGCCATTGTCATGGGGACCGTCATGGCCTCCTTCAATGTGGAAGAGTTCAGTATAAACAGGATTAAGAAGCTTACCTATAATGAGATAAAAGATCGGTATTCGGCATTTAAGGGGTGTATGCAGTTCGGCGAATGCACCCTGTAGCGTGCAAGCGCCGATCCATATTCATCCATATAGCATCGCTTCCTTCAGGGCCGCACAATACTCGACGTTTACCACCCACAGGGGCATTATCACCATTGAATTTCGTTGGTCGCTTGTGGGTACCCGGCTAAATCAGCATACTGGATAAAACACTGGCCTCCGTTTGGCAACCCCTCATCATTGCGCTCTCTGGACGAATCTGAATCGGCGCAGCATGTTTTATCTGTTTCACCTACCTACTAAATAGCTCACTAAGATGATTTTCTAAGGATTACGATTTGTAATGTTGCCCAACCCAATAGCTTTGTGTCTCACAGAACGCGGGGCGATACGTGATTTGTAAACGCCAGTTGAACTGTCACTTTGAATCGATGAATGAACATTGGAGGGAAAGAATCGTGATTTTTTGGAGCACCCGAAGGCAATAAATTGAATCGGCTTTTTCATGACACTCAGAGGCTTGGTGTGGCGGTTTTTCGACCGAAAGGTATACCCAGTTTTCTCATTTTGGCTCTGAGAGTCCCGGGATTTATCTGGAGTAACTCAGCTGCACCTCCCATACCATTGATTTTCCCCCTGACTTTGCGAAGGATCTGCCTTATATGATTGGCCTCGATATCTTGAAGACTCGATGTTTCATCACTCGTCACTCCGTAGGCCATGTATCTGGTACCCATCCATGCGTCAGTGATGCCATGAAAAACGAGATCTTTACCTCCGGACACAATAATTGCTCTTTCTATGATGTTCTCAAGCTCCCTGACATTTCCGGGCCAATTATAAAGCGCCAGTTGATCCATTATACCCGGAGAAAGACCTGGGGTGTTGTGTAACCCCATCTCTCGACATTTTTTTTGTATAAAATGATGAACCAGTGCGGGTATGTCGATCTTACGTTCTCTGAGGGGTGGTATGGTAATAGGAAATACATTTAGGCGGAAATAGAGATCCTCGCGAAACAGACCTTTTGTAATGAGGTCTTCCAGGCTTCTACTGGTTGCCGACAAAACCCGGACGTCGACCATTATGGGCGTTGTCCCACCCACTCGCTCGAATTCCTTTTCCTGCAACACACGCAAAAACCTTACTTGTGCTTGCAGGGGGAGTTCTGAAATTTCATCGAGGAAAATTGTGCCTCGATGAGCGCGCTCAAAACGGCCGCGTTTCTGGTTGGTTGCTCCTGTGAAAGCCCCTTTGTCATGGCCAAAAAGTTCACTGTCTATCAATGTCTCAGGAATAGCCCCGCAATTCATTTTTACGAAGGGACCATTACACCGGCTTGAAAGGTCATGGATTGCGTTGGCAATCACTTCCTTCCCGGTACCGGTTTCGCCGGTCAGCAGAACCGGACTATTTGTGGGTGCAACCATGTGTACCCTTTCCATTACCTTTCTAAGCCCTTGCCCTGCACCTACGAGCTTCCCACCATAATTTTTTCTCAATTCTTTTTCCAAATATGATTTGTCATCTATGAGCAAATCTTTAAGCCCTAATATCTCCCTGTACCGTTGGCTGTTGGCCAGCGCGACGGCTGCCGGTTCGTTGACCACAGTCCAAAGTTCCAAATGTTCGTCTGTATACTTGTTTTTTTCAAATACCCTAGCAATAAAGGAGCCTATATATGATCCCTCAACTATTAGACGATTAATCAGCAAAGAAGAATCTCTCAGCCCCCTCTGACCCTCAACATAACCGGAAAAATGATCCTCAGAGCTGTTCACTTTGCGAACTCTGGGATACCGAGCTACGTTTTCTATTTCCCTGCGCAGATGAGAAGGCAGTGGTATACTATATGACTCCAATCTTCCCCCCGATGTATCTGCGATGGCAATCATTCGCATGGTCCCCGTGTGGCGTTCATAAGTATCCATTTGTAATTCGTCAACAGGCATTACAGTTCGGACAAACTGGAGACATGACCAAAGGGCCTTTTCGATCTCAAGGCTTCCGCATATGCGGATACTTACCTCTCGAAAGAACTGATCTTGGCTGATGATCAATTGCTACCCTCTGTCATATTTGACATTATAAGTCATATTTAACAAATATAACAATGCTTTTATCATATTTGTCATTTACCTCAAAGCTGTATTCTCTAACCCACTATTACTTCAGATGTTTCTCTTTGGCACCATTTGTGCTAATAAGTATGTAGATTAAGAATGATTTATTTCATTATAAAGACAGTGTGGAGGGAGGAATAGCGTGGCAGCAAAAAGAGTGAATGAGACAAAAACAGTTAATATGGAGCACATCAGTCTTACTATTAACGGGCAGGCTTACGAGCTCAGTATTGGAAGTGGCTCTGATCAGATTGAGCCTTCCCATACGTTAGCCCATACTCTCAGGGAGACCCTCAGCCTTACCGGAACCAAAGTGTCCTGTGACAATGGTGCCTGTGGATGTTGCTCGGTGCTTATAGATGGGAAGGCGATTCTTTCCTGCATGACTCTAACCGTGGAGTGTGATGGAAAAGCGATCACAACCATTGAGGCGCTGAGCAATGCCAAGACAGGGGAACTTGATCCACTCCAGCAGTCATTTATCGATCATACGGCTTTTCAATGCGGGTTTTGTACGCCCGGGATCATCATGAGCGCTAAGGCACTCCTCAACGAAAACCCCTCTCCCACGGAGGAAGAGGTCAAAGAGGCCCTCTCGGGAAATTTCTGTCGGTGCATTGCCCACTATCATGTGGTCAAGGCCGTCATGGCAGTCTCAGAAAAGGCACGGTGATCGCTATGGCCGATACATATAGATATATAGGAAAGGCAACAGCCCGGAGGGATGCCAGAGAGATTGTTACAGGAGGCATAAAATACCTCGATGATATTAAGTTTCCAAATCTGCTCTATGGAAAAGTGCTCCGGAGCCCTCATCCTCACGCGCTCATAAAACATGTAGATAAAAGTAAAGCCTTGGAGTTGCCGGGCGTAAAGGCGGTGCTCTGTTGGGAGGATGTCCCTGACTGGAAGGCAGGCACACCCCGATACACACGCATCCTTGACCGCAAGGTGCGTTATGTTGGTGATGCAGTGGCGCTCGTTGCCGCCACCAGTGAGGAGATAGCAAAAGAAGCTCTCCGCCTCATTGACGTCGAATACGAGGTTCTTCCCGCTGTCTTCGATATGGAAGAGGCCCTCAAGTCAGGTGCCCCGCAACTGTATGACGAACTTCCCGGCAATGTAGTAACCCCGGGACATGCTCTTCTGGGATCAAAGGGACTCACCGAAATTGTCATGGGCGACGTGGAAAAAGGTTTTGGAGAGGCTGACGTCGTAACCGAGGGCACTTTCGGTTATGAGAAAACACCAAATCCCATGCCTCCGGAACCCCCGGGCGCAGTAGCACTGTGGGAAGAGCCGAACAGAGTCACGCTTTGGGTAGTAAATCAATTCCCCTACCTGGATAAAATTACCCTATATCACACCTTTGGCAGAAAGGTGGACGTGAGGGTACACGGGGGTCCCTGTGGCGGGAGTTATGGATCACGGACCATGTCCTGGCAGGTGGAGACATACGCAACATTATTGAGCAGAGCTACAGGCAGGCATGTGAAGCTCATTTTCACCAAGGAAGAACATTTAGCCGCATTTACGTTGCGGCTCGGTTCACGTATGCGCGCCAGAGTGGGTATGAAAAAAGACGGCACCGTAACGGCGGTGTCGGGTAAATGGCTTGTCGATACCGGGTACTATTCCTTCAGCACCCAGTTTATGGTTGCTGTAGGGGCCGGTGAGGCGCAAATCATGGTGCGGTGTCTCAACTGGGATTTGAAACCCGTGATCGTTTGCACGAACCGCAACGCTTCGGGGCCCGTGCGGGGCTTTGGCGGCCAGGAACTGAAGTGTGCACTCATACCGCTTTTGAGCCTTGCCATGGAGAAGGCCGGCGTTGACCCCTTGGAATTCTTTAAAAAAAACTTTGTCAGGCCCGGCGATGGGTACTTCTGGAGGGATGGAGTCTGGTACACATACAGAGGGGTCGATTACAGAAAAGCAATGGAGCAGGGTGCCGAGCGGTTTGGCTGGAAGGAAAAATGGAAGGGGTGGCTTAAGCCTACCGCAGTGAAGGGAATCAAACGCAGAGGCGTGGGGGTTGGGGCACACGGAAATGCCGACGTGGGTGAGGATTCATCGGAAGTATACGTTCACCTCAGGCCCGATGGAACAGCGCTTATCAATTCCAATGTGACAGAACACGGAACGGGACAATGGAGCAACTTCCATAAGATGGTAGCCGAAGTCCTGCAGTTACCCCTGGATCGTGTAACTATGACTCCGTCAGATACACTCTTCAACCCTTACGAATTCGGACCTGCGGGTTCGAGAGGCACCTATGCCATCGGAAGCGCCATGATAGCAGCCGCCGAAGACGCCAAGAAGAAACTTTTTGAGATTATCGCTCCTAGACTCCAGGCAGAACCAGAGGACCTTGATACTGTGGACGGGGCGATTTTTGTTAAGAATAATCCGGACAAAAAGATACCCTGGAGGGCCATTGGTCCCGATCGCACGGTGACCGGCTTAGGGCGCTTTGAGGCCGACTACACTATGTCCAACTGCATGATGACATTTGTAGAGGTCGAGGTTGATACGGAGACAGGAAAAGTGGACCTGGTCCAAGTGGTCAATGCCACAGACGTAGGTCAAATTATAGACCCACAGGGCCTTGAGGGGCAACTCAACGGGTGCCTTGGCTCAGGAGGCATAGACAGCGCCCTTTTTGAGGAAACGGTTTTCGATCGCTTTTCAGGACACATGCTCAATCCAAATATGATTGATTACAAATGGCGTACGTTCTCCGACCTGCCCACTATTGACAATGTAATCGCTGAAACACCCTTTCCTACTCATCGTTTCCACGCAGTGGGTAGCGGTGAAGTGGCTACGGCTCCGGGACCAAGCGCCGTGCTCATTGCTGTCTCAAATGCCATCGGTACCTGGCTGCACGAATATCCCGTCACACCGGAGAAGGTACTCATGGCCCTCGGAAAGTTGACGCCTAAAACCCGTAAAGGAGGTGTTGCATGAGGTCATTTACCCACATAAACGCCCGTACAATAGACGAAACCTTCGCAATTCTAAAGAAATACAAAGGCAAGGCTCGTATCAACGCAGGGGGGACAGACTTGCTCGGTGCGCTGAAAGACGAGTTCCTCCCCGGTTACCCCGAAGCAATCATCAATATCAAGACCATCCAGGACCTTGACTACATAAAAGAAGATGGTGGAACATTAAAAATAGGGACCTTGACAAAACTTGCCGATATAGCCAAATCGTCCCTTATAAGAAACAAATGGGACGTCCTTGCAGAAGCAGCGCGCTCAGTGGCCAGCCCGCAGATTCGTAATGCCGCCACCATAGGCGGGAACCTCTGTCAGGATGTACGCTGCTGGTACTACCGATATCCACTTCACATCGGGGGACCGATTCAATGTATGCGAAAAGGAAACGGGCCTTGCCTTGCTGTAAGGGGTGACAACAGGTATCATGCGATCATGGGCGGAAAGAAGTGTTTTGCGGTTTGTCCTTCAGATACTGCAACTGCCCTCGCGGCCCTTGACGCTCAAGTTATTATCACCAGCCCTGAAGGTGACAGAAAGATCGCTGTAACAGATTTCTACAATCCCCTCGGAAACGCCCTCAGGAGTAACGAAATAGTGAGAGAAATAGAGGTGCCAAATATTCCAGACCCGACAACGCAAAAGTTCCTCAAATTTACCTTGCGAAAGAGTATCGATTTTGCCATCGTAAGCGTTGCATCGGTTATTACCGTTAAAGATGGAGTTTGCATTGATGCGCGCATCGCCCTTGGAGCAATAGCGCCAGGTCCCATAAGGGCGACAAGAGCTGAACAAAGTGTAATCGGGAAGCCTATCGATGTGAATAGGGCGAAAGAGGCAGCGTTACTGGCGTTAGAGGGCACGCAGCCGCTCAGCCAGAATACGTACAAGGTTGAGATTGCAAAAACCCTTGTCAAAAGATCGCTTGTTGAAGACGGTGCGAATAAGGAGAACTGAATGCCGGAAAAACTCATACTCGAAGAGCTTAACCGATATAGTATAGGCACTTACGCCGATGTTATTTACAGAAACAGCCTGCTCCACGGAGATAGGGAAGCTTTTGTTTATGGGGAAAAAAGAATCACCTTTTCTCAATTCAACAGTAGAGTGAACAGTCTTATTCATGCCCTTCAGACGATGGGAATTGAGAAAGGTGATGGTATCGGTATCCTCTCGTGGAATCAGTTGGAGTACACAGATATAGTGGGCGCTGCAATGAAAGGGGGATATATTGCCTCCCCGTTTAACCCAAGGCTGCGACCGGAAGAACTCGATCATCTGATTAAATACTCGGAGGTAAAAGTACTTTTTGTAGGTCCCGAGTTCCTGTCCATGGTCGATCAACTGAGGCCCGGACTACCCACTATCTCTCATTACGTTTCTTTGGAGGGTAAAACCCGCAGTATGGTTGCTTACAAAAACATGGTCAATAAATTTCCAAGCAACGAACCTGACGTTTCAGTCGATGAAAATGATCCATTTATTATCTTCTATACAAGCGGCACCACCGGCACACCAAAAGGTGCCGTTTATACCCATCGGAGTAAGATTGAGGATGCAAGAACAAGGGCTCTGCTCCTCGGACTTCAGTCGGATAGCAGGCATGTCATGATCATGCCCCTCTTCCATATCGGTGGCTGGTCCTATTTTTGGACTTTCTTCTACGTCGGCGGGTGCAATGTGATCATGAGCCAACGTTCCTACAATCCAGAGGCTACGTTGCAGATCCTTCAGGACGAGCAGGCCACGGACATCCATATTGTCCCCACACACCTGGTCAGCATGTTGGCACTGGCCGATACGGCAAAATACGATCTAAGTAAAGTGAAGCAGATCTATTATGCGGCGTCTCCTATGCCTTTTGAGTTACTGAAACGGGGTATTGAACGATTTGGGCCGATCTTTGCCCAAGGCTATGGGCAGACAGAGTCAGGACCGGACATCACTGTACTGCCGAAGGAATGCCACGATATCTTGGACAAATCTCCTGAAGAGCAAAAGATCGCAACTTCCTGTGGACTGCCCTGCCCGGGGGTACACGTGAAGATCGTTGATGAAGACCTTAACGGGGTACCTCCTTATGCAGTGGGAGACATCGCGGTAAAAAGCAAATCTTTAATGGAGGGCTACTGGCGCATGCCTGAGGAAACAGCCCAGGCTATTGTAAATGGATGGCTTTACACCGGAGACATGGGTTACTACGACAAACAAGGCTTCATTTACATTGCAGACAGGAAAAAGGACATGATTATCACGGGCGGCGAGAATGTTTTTCCCAGGGAGATTGAAGAAGTGCTCTATCGTCACCCAGCCGTGCTGGAGGCGGCAGTCATAGGCGTGCCTGATGAAAAATGGGTGGAGCGGGTACACGCGGTGATTGTGCTGAAAGAAGGCGAGAATGTCACCGACACCTCCATAACCGACTTTTGTAAACAGCATCTCGCAGGATACAAAACGCCCCGTTCCGTGGAGTTTGCGGATGTTCTTCCGAAGAATCCCCAGGGAAAGATCCTGAAGCGGGAAATACGCGACACGTACCGTCAGGCAAGAGGGCAGTGAGACAAAACGGGTAGGTGAAGTACATTATTGTACAGTTTACATATCCGTAATTGCCACATGCGAATAGCGCATATTTCTTAGATTGCTTTACTTATTACTTTCAGGTAGTTATGCACAGCAGTAGATCTGATAACAAGAAGACTTTGTAAATACGGTGGCGATTCATTATGAGAGTCAGATCGCGACTTTCATGAGAACCGGGTTGAGTACTTTCTGTAGATCCTTTGGGTCGATCCCAACCAGGTACCCACGCTTGCCGCCATTTATGTATATTTTTGGAAGGTCCAGTATGGTTTGCTCCATATAGACAGGCATCGTCTTGCGTGTGCCGAAGGGCGAAGTGCCGCCAACCATGTATCCTGAGTGTTTCTGCGCTGTCTCGGCTGCACTGGGTGTCATCCGCTTTACTCCGATGACTCTGGCAAGCTCTTTGGTTGAAACCTCCTTGTCTCCGTGCATTAGTACAATGAATGGCCTCTTCAGCTCATCTTCCATGATAAGCGTTTTCACCAGGGAGTGCTCGTCAAGACCAAGCTGCCGCGATCCTTCAGCGGTCCCTCCCCGATCTACATATGAGTATGCATGTTCCGTAAAAGCAACTTTATTATCCCTAAGTACCCTTATTGCCGTTGTCACCGGGCCTTTATCTTTACTCATAAGGCAGGCATCTCCCAAGCTAATTTCAAGGAGAAAATCATTTGTAGGGTAGTGAAAATGCAGATTGAGATGAACATCTGTCTTGCAACCGAGGTACTATGATAGAGATGTGACAAGCACCTAACGTGGAGGAATTGTAAAATGATATTCATTCCTGAAAATGCCTATTTACTCATTCTTATAATTTGGCCGCCCTTGCTTCATCCAGTGCTTCATGAGCCATAGTTCTGGCATAAGGCGTGAACAACCACGTGTCAATTGTTGTGCCGATCCAATCCAGATAGCTCTCTCGGTCAATACCGAAACGAACATGATCTATGTTTACCCCCATCGGGCTGTATCGCCACAGTTTGTCGGCATCTTTGACTAATGAATCATTGAGCGACAGGGCTTCCAGCCTGGAGTCGTGGCCCTCAATGATAGATACTATTTCCTGCGTTTTTTCTTCACTGTAATTAACCGAGTTTAGAATCTTTTTCGCAATCCTGACGCCTTGAATCTCATGAAGCCGCCGGGTTTTCTCGTCTTTCATGCCTGGACCGAAGGCGTTTAATTGTTTTTCCTCCGGGACTGCTTTCCAACCAACGTCATGGAGAAGAATGGCCGGCACAACAACGTTCTCATCGGCATCAGGGTAAAAATCCAACAATCGGCAGGCGAAAGCATAGGCTATAGCCACGTGGACCTCGTTCTGCCGTGTTTTTAAATAGGGTTTCGCTTTTTCATAAATCCTTTCGTGGATGGCCCGCAAAACCTTTTCTCCTGATACAGGCCGAGTAGCAGCGCTTCCGACCCTACATCATTTTCAGCAACAGTATCATTCTAGCTATCACCCTTAAATTTCAATGCTGTACATATTTTCGCGTTTGATAAGCACAGTATCGCCTTTAGATAAGTCACCCAGAGAGTCTCGATCAATCTGGCCATCTAAAATTTCTAGAATTTCCCCCTGCACGCTGGTTGTAGTAAGAATATCTGTCAGCAGAACAGCTATTTCTACTCCTCCGATAGTACCTACCGCTGTCTGGCCAACGCTAAGCGGTTCTGCAAGGGACGGGTTTCTGTTTGGTCCGTCGGGGTTAGTCAGAATGATAGGTGCGCTTTCCTGCTTATCCCATTTTGGTTGTTTCACAGTCTTCATATTATTACTCCTTATAATATACATAATACACCAGGAACCCCGGAGATGTCCCCACTTTTTTCATCCATGCCTGTCCTGATGAGGTGTGCCCCTGTGCATAATCTTTAACCCAGCCAGGGATATACCTGACTTCCCTTCCTTTTCTGATTACCTCATCCATGAGGTTATTTTCAGGTAATTGAGTGTAAAATTCAAGGATAAAACTGAATGATGGTTTAACGAATAATCAAAATTCTGTCTAATGATAAGCGAAGCGGGACTCAATTCCACAAATGTGGAATATTCAGGGCCGACTTGGTTGACACCGTCTTACCACCTGCTGGGCAGGCCGATCAAGTCCACCATGACACCTGGTGTTCCATAGCTCACTGCGGTGCTTACAGGGCAACATCTATGTTAATTATAAAAATTTTTGACAATATGCATAAGGAAGTGAAGAGACGTCCTGATTTCGCTGCCTTTTTATGCTTAACCACTATAAGATTTCGCTGGATACTCTGCCCTGTTTTTAGTTAAAATATTACCAATCACCATGTTTACAATAAAACCGTCATTGAATATCCTTTTGGTTCCGGCTGCTGTGACAGCTATTGCCATTATTACCATGTTTGTCCTCAGGGGTGTTGTCTTTGCTTTTCTCCATAGATGGGGGCAAAAGTGGGAAATAAAGATGGATGGTCTCATTGTAAGTTTGCTGAGAGCACCGTCGATTTATTGGTGCATTGCCATCGGCCTTTACATCGGTATAGAGTTATCTGATCTTCCAAGAAAATACATGTTCTATGTTGATCGGGCAATCTATATCATTCTTATTTTTTCAATAACTCTGGTGTTGGCCAATCTTTCTGTAAGGGTCTTTGAAAATTATGTCCAGAAATCGAACATTACCATACCGGCAACGGGCATTGTCTTCGGTGTTTTTAAAGGGACCATCATCATTGCCGGGATGCTCGTTATTTTTAATGTCCTCGGTATTTCCGTAACGCCCCTGATCACTGCCCTCGGCGTCGGAGGTCTTGCCGTCGCCCTTGCCCTGAAGGACACCCTTTCTAACCTCTTTGCGGGGCTCCACATCGTTGCATCAAAGGAAGTGCGGCCGGGAGATTACGTTAAGTTTGATTCCGGAGAAGAAGGCGCCATAAAGGATATTACCTGGCGTTCCACAACGGTGCTGTCTTCTGCGAATAATATCATCATTATTCCCAATGCGAAGGTTGTTGCAGCCACGATAACCAATTACGACTTTCCTGATAGAGAGGTGTCTGTTTCTGTGCAGGTTGGTGCGGCATACGAGGGTGACCTTGAAAAGATTGAACGGGTAACGCTTGAAGTTGCAAAAAAGATCATGGATGAAACACCCGGCGGTGTACCCGGATATGAACCCTCCCTTCGTTTCCATACCTTCGGTGATTTCAGCATACTCTTTTCTGTGGCGCTGAAGGTAAAAGAATTTGGTGCACAGTACCTTGTAAGGCATGAATTTATCAAGGCGCTCCACAAACGATACGCAGACGAAGGGATCGTGGTTCCCGTCAAAACCGTTGGATAACGCCGAAATCCTCCTTATCCATTTAGGCGGTCTCGGCGATGTCTGTTTGTCGGAATCGATTTTTCTCTCTCTTCAAAAACAGTTCGGCAATCATCTTATTGGTCTTGGCAACAGGAGGTTTCTCAACCTTTTCAATGAATATTTTCTAAGAATGGAAGGCGTTGAGTCCCGGAAATGGCTCCATCTCTTTTCAGAGAGACTCACCGGACCGCGATGGAAGCAGATCGTCTTTATCGGAAAGGACCGGGAAGGAAGGCTTCGCGAGAGATGGCAGAAACTCTCAGAAGAAAGGATCATCTTCATCGATATGTATCCCGAAGGCGCTTTTAAGGGGGCGACCCTACCTGCGGTAGGACAAGCGCAAGCCCCTTCGGATCCCCTAAACCGACGATAATCCATAGCTCACAAAGTGAGCGAGAAGGGGAGGCTCCGATGGCTTTGCCATTGGAGGGGGCGACGCAAGCCCCTTCATTGAAGATTATCAGCTCAATCAGCTTACTCAATATGGTATCGAGCCTGTTAAAAAGATAATTCCGCTCAAGAAATCGCAGAGGATCACCCTTTATCCGGAAAAAGGCTTTGAGAAAGAAAAATGGAGCTATGAGAACTTTATTGTCCTTTATCAATCATTGAAGGCAAAAGGCCTTGAGGTGATTTTCCTTGAATCGCTTGGTTTGGACCTTGACGTAGAAGATAAAGTTTTTTTTGAAGACCTGGGAGAGGTAAAGGAATTTTTCAATGCAGGAGGCATATTCGTGTCCAATGATTCCGGCATGGCACACCTCGCCGGGGCATCGGGTCTTTTTACCATTACTATATTTACCGGCTTCGAGCCCACAATCTGGCGGCCAAGAGGACGTTGTATGACGCTGAAGCAAAGTGAAGGTGTAATCGGGGTAAATACCATTGAAGGAAAAATAGAAGAGGTTCTTAAAAACTTTATAGACCCCGAAGGAAGTTGATCCGGTAATGCCATCTATGAAAATATTCCTGACAAGAAAGGATTGTCATCAAGCACCCATAGTGTTAGAATTATCACATGGCTTATGTTGCCGATATATACTTAAGCGAAGTGCTCAGGAAGGATGTCATCGATCAGTATGGAAAAAAGATCGGTGTCCTCTGGGATATGACCATTGTGCCCGGCGCAAAATCCCCAAAGGTTGTGAACCTTATCATCAAGAACAGGAAACGATTTTTTGAGTTTCCCGTAGAAAATCTCAACCTTTTCAATCGTTACGTCATTACCGTAAATGCAGGCGATAATATTTTCAAAGCTTACGAACTGAAAGAAGAGGACATTCTTATCAAAAAGCATATCCTTGATAAACAGATACTTGATGTGAATGGCGCGAAAATAGTACGGGTTAATGATCTGAAGCTTGGCGAAGGAGATGGCGCCATCTGTATTATGGGTATCGATGTGGGACTCAACGGGATTCTCCGGAGGGTTGATGGCGGTAAAGCCATACAGAATGTCTTTGCATTATTGAACAGGCCCATTACGGAACATATCATCGGTTGGGATTACCTCCAGACTATAGATCCTGACTTGAGGAACCTGACGCTGAATGTTGCCAGGAGGCAGCTTGGTGAACTCCACCCTGCCGACCTTGCCGATATTCTAACGGAAATACCCCTTGAACAGGGCACGGAAATCCTCTCGTCGGTTGATGAAGAGTTAGCAGGCGAAGCCCTCCATGAAGTTTCTACGGAGTTGCGGGAAAAACTATTGAAGGAAATGGACAAGGAGACTATCTCCGATATCCTTGAAGAGATGCCGCCCGATGAGGCAGCCGATATTCTCGGTGATATGTCGGAAGAAAGTTCCAATGAACTTTTATCCCTCATGGAAACAGAGGAAGCCGAAGAGGTAAAAGACCTCCTGAGCTACGAAGATGACACAGCCGGCGGACTCATGACAACGGAATTACTCGATTTCTCCCCTGATACGACTGTTGATGAGGCTTTTGCGAATATGAGACTTCTTTCACCTGATGTTGAATTCATCTATTATGTGTATGTTGTTGATGAGGAAGACCACCTGCTGGGCGTTGTATCGCTCAGACAGATTTTAACAAGCCCCATTGATATAAAACTGTCCGATCTCATGACGCAAAACGTGAAATGTGTCCAGCTTGATGCAGACAAAAAAGAGATATCGAAACTTCTTTCTAAATACGATTTAATTGCAGTGCCGGTCCTCGATGAGGAAAAGAGAATAAAGGGTGTTGTAACCATCGACGATATTATAGACCTCTTTGTTCCCAATCCCACCCGCCGTGGGAAAAGAAAGGCATTTCAATAAAAGAAAAAATCCCTATCGTTTTCCGTATCTTGAGTATTGTGTACTTTTATGCGTCTGCCTGCCGACGGCTTTAACGGTTTTTTCCTCAAATGTCTCTTTCACGTTTTCTGCCTCCAGAAACCTGCAAAGTTTGCTTGTCAGGCGCTCATTGGTGCTGTTTTTATTATAGAAAGTGAGAAAAAGTTCCTCTTTTGCTCTTGTGACAGCTACATAGAAGAGCCTCTTTTCTTCTTCAATGTCGCCGCCTGCTGCATCAACAAAAGATCGCCCTGAAGGAAAAACGCCGTCTATAAGGCCGATGAGAAAAACTCTCCCCCATTCAAGTCCTTTTGATGAATGTACGGTAGAAAGGGTAAGATATTCGAGATCACCATCCTTGCCGTCTTTATCGGGATCGACAGCTACATCGGCAAGGAAGTCCTTCAAAGTATCATACCTGCGCGCCATGTGCTCAAGCATGATCAGCTCCTTTGCCCTGGCGGAGTCTTTCTTGTATTTAACCTTCATAATCGGGCCATAATGGGCCAAAACGAGCTCCAATTGACTTGCCGGGACCATGGAGGTTTGGGCTATCGATTGCAGAAGGGTCTTGAGAGACGCGAAGACTGAGGAAAGTTTCTGGCCTGTGCAATAGGGGGTAAAAACTTTATCGATAATATCGTTCAGGTTACTGTAAGTGGCAATGAGATCGAGCAATCTTTCAACAGTCCTGACACCAATTCCGGGAAGCAATAACAAGACCCGGTGCCAAGCCAGCTCATCCGTTGGATTGGCAACAAGCCTCAGATAGGAGACGACATCACGGACATGGGCTGTTTCATAGAATTTGCGTCCTCCGAAGAGCTTATACCGTATACCCCGTTTCACCAACTCTGTCTGGAGAGGCATTGAGGCAAAGGCCGTTCTGAAGAGAACTGCAATTTCTCGCAAGGTGCTGCCCGTAGCGCACAAACTCTGGACCTTTTGGGCCACCCATCCGGCTTCCTCATAAACGTCTTCAAGGCGCCGCAGTGTTGGTTTCTCACCTCTATTGCCCGTTGCTGAGACAAGCCGCTTGTCGAACTTCTCTGTCATGGTGTTGAGAACAGCATTGCCCACATCGAGGATGGACTGGGTGCTGCGATAATTTTCCTGGAGCTTGATGACTTTGCAGCCGTCGAATGCGCCGGGGAATTTGAGAATATTGAGGTGGTTGGCGCCCCTGAACCCATAAATGCTCTGGGCATCATCACCGACAACCATAATATTGCCATTTTTCTTTGCCAGAAGACGGACGATATCTGCCTGGACACCGTTTGTGTCCTGGAATTCGTCAACCATGATATACCGGTATTGTGAAGCAAGCTTCTCCCGTATTTCATCATCCTTAAGAATAGTTCTGAGATAGACAAGAAGATCATCGTAATCAACGCAGTTGTTCTTGAGTTTGTATTGGCCATATTCCTTCTGTACGGTTTTGATCTCGCCAAGCCAGTCCTGATAGTCTTCGTATGTCTTCAAAACCGCATCATCGACATCGAGTCCCTTGTTGATGCAGAGACTGAAGACGTTCTTCAGTTCGTTCTTCTTGGGAAACTCCTTATCCTGGTCGTAGCCCATTTTGTTGCAGCAACGCCTGATGGCTTCCTCGGCGTCACCTTCGTCATATATGGTAAAAGAGCTCGACAGGCCGAGACTCTTGCAGTAACGTCTGAGAATTTTACTCGCAAAAGAGTGAAAGGTACCGCCGTCTATCCTGGAACAACGCGTATCGTTGCGCGAAGCCCGCTCAATCATCTCGTGAGCGCTTCGACGGGTAAAGGTAAGGAGCAGAACCGATTCGGGACGTACTTCATTCCGGACAAGGTGGAGAGACCGGTACTCGATGACCCTGGTTTTGCCGCTCCCTGCACCGGCAATAACGAGGACAGGACCTTCTGTTGTCGTAACGGCCTCATATTGAGATGCATTAAGCTCTGCTTTAAGGTCCTCGATGATATAATTTCTGCCTTTTGCCAAAAGTTCCTCCTATTACCGGGGCTTGTGTCGCCCCCTCCAACGGCAAAGCCGTCGGAGCCACCCCTTCTCGCTCGCCGTGCGAGCTAAAGTAAGGGGTTTGTGCCCTTTCACTACCGGGGTTTACGCCTGTCCTCCGTAGCGAAGGTAGGGTCGCCCCCTCCAACGGCAAAGCCGTCGGAGCCTTCCCCTCTCGCTCGTGAACTCGCTAGGGGTTTTATTCTTCAATCAGGTTTTGCTTTTTCGTCCTTCGTCCTTGCGAAGCGGACGTCCTTCGGCCAACGCCTGCCCTCCGCAGCGTTAGCGGGGGTGGGCAGGCTCATCAAATTGCTATCCTTCTATTTGGTTGCAAGAAACGTACGGAGTATCTCGGAAACAGTATCCTTGTGGTCCGCCATGACAGCTTTGATTTGTTTCTCTTTACCGGTAATAATATTACCCATGGTACTGGCGTCTTTGTCAAGCATACAGCAGAGAAGTCTGGGGGCATGGAGTCGAAAGAGACCTTCAATGCGCCGGTAGAAACGCTCTGCGCCATCATTGGAAACCAGAAGCAGTCGGGAAACCCGGTCACCACCCATGAGACCTTTGACTTTTCGAAGGTGGTCTATCCCCTTTCTTTCCCCTTCCAGTTTACTTGTGATTGATTCCAGCCCCCACTGGATGGAGCCATTCAGGCTGGCTTTCCGGAGCGTTTTTTTCAAGGGATCGCTTATGGCGATCATGGGAATAGAAAGATCGCTGCCGGGCCAGAGTTGGACGGTACGGGCAAACAGAACCCGACAAATAGCAGCGTCATTGCCTTCAACCTCTAAGGTTCTTGGCAGTTTTATACCTGAAATATCCATCTTATACCGATTCTCCGTCATGCGTTAAATTTGGCCGAAACTTTATCTCTACAGCGCAAAACAGCCATCCCCTTCCAGCTCGTCACTACATCGTGTTCCTGATTCAGGACCTCGACAAAAGAGCGTATGATGCCACGGTCCGGTTTTGACTCGGAACGTCTTGCCCCCGCTATAGTGACACGTACAGAGAGGACATCGCCGGGACGCACCGGTTTATGCCAGCGTAGTTCATCCACGCCGGGGGAGCCAAAACTTGCACCACGGGGAAGATAGTTATCGACTAAAAGCCGCATAGCCATTGCGGCTGTGTGCCAGCCACTGGCAACGACGCCACCGAATTGAGTGGCCCGTGCCGCTTCCGGGTCGATATGGAAGATCTGGGGATCATAGCGTAATGCAAACTCAAGGATTTCCTTTTCTTCTACCATAACAGCGCCGAATTCGTATATTGAGCCAGGGACATAATCCTCGAAATATCGTTTCTCTGCCGGCATCTTTAGTAAAGAATCATCCATAATAGATCTCCTTCATATCAGCGCAGGGGCACGCAAACCCCCTGTGTCGAATCCCCGCTCTGTGAAGAGGCTATAAGATACATACACTATCTCTGTTGAGATAACAAGATGCCTGTTCATGAAACGTTAGGGAGATATCCAGTTAATGCTGCTTTACATACATACATGAAACTAATCGGAAACCTATGAGGGGGTTACGGTGTCTTCCGGGGAGATTCCGCGCAAGAGAGAAGAAAAGCTTGTCAAGCAGCAAGCGTTGTTCCCTGGTTTCCATCCTGACACCCAGGATGAGAGACTATCGGTTTCCAGACGGAAACTACTTATATATTCCGCACCCCAGGATCAGATCATCTACAAGCATGCAATAGGTCGACTTGGCGAGAACCTTTCCATTGGCCGGGTTTATCCATTTATAGTCAACCCAGCCGCTCTTTTTGTTTTTTGCGGTTTCTGTAATTTCCTGTATAAATAACTTTCCGTTGGCATCTTTTAGCTGTGCCATATTTGCGCCTATAAGTTTATGGTTCTGTCCATGGGCCAGCGTTATGCCATGTAAATCATTGGCAAAGATGTAAAGGTCTCCCTTTACAAAGAGCCCCTTGGAATTATTGAACTCCTTAAAGGCTTTCTCTTTCCCCTGTGTCTTAAGATACTGGGCTGCCTTTTTCACGAGGTCCGTTGCCTCATCGGGATTTCCCGCTACAGTGCCACTCCGGAGGGTGAACATATCCATCAGCTTGTTCATTTCTACGGAAAGCTGTGCCACCTGGGAAGATGCCCGGCTATTTTCCTGGATATTCGAAGATGCGTCGCCTATAACGTCGGATATTTTTTGTATGTTTCCGGTTATCTCACTTGTGGTTGCCGTTTGTTCTTCAGAAGCCACGGCGATCTGGTTTATCTGAGAGGTGAGGTTGTTGACCTGATGGAGGATTTCTTTTAGCGCGTTTCCCGACTTTTCTGTCTCCTCTGTCCCCGATTCTACCTCTCGCACCCCCTCCTCCATGGAGGATACAGCACCCTTTGTCTCGGACTGCATTGCTTTTATGGTCATCCCGATGTCTTTTGTCGCGCCTGCTGTCCTCTCTGCGAGTTTTCTCACCTCGTCTGCGACTACGGCAAATCCCCTTCCGTGTTCACCGGCCCGGGCGGCTTCTATTGCGGCATTTAAAGCAAGGAGGTTTGTCTGGTCGGCAATGTCATTGATAATAGCGGCAATCTCTCCTATCTGCTCTGATCTTTTTCCGAGATGGGCAATCTTTGTGGCCGATTCTTTTACCCTTTCACCGATTTTGTTCATGGCAGATACGATACCCTGTATGATACCCTCCCCGGTCATGGCAGATTGATTGGCAATTTCGGAACTATTTGCCGCTACAGTACAGTTCCGGGCAATTTCATCAGAGGTCATCGACATCTCCTCACTGGCGGTGGCCACAGAGCCTACCTGTGTCACAATCTCTTCGATCCCTACCGTCATCTGTTTTGCCGTCACATCAAGGGTATTTGACGCAAAGGAAATCTTGTTGGTGCTTTCGGCTACCTGGCCAATCAAATTATGAAGAGCCTCTACAAGGGTGTTAAAACGTTTCCCGATGGCTCCTATCTCATCATGGGAGGAGACAGTCATGCGCTGGGTAAGGTCACCCCCGGATACCTTCTTGATGGTTTCAACCGCTTCATTGAGGGGTGCCCGGACGGTTTTTACCATATACAAAGTGACCGCAGCACCGCATATAACCATTCCGGACAGTATTGATAAACCTATCATCGCAGTGGCTGGCGCTGTATTGCCTTTGAATAAAAATGCCAGTACTCCGAAAATAATAAGAAAGCTTAGGGACATAAAGGAAGGAAGTAAAAACTTTACCGTGAGGGAAAGATTCATAAAGGGTTTCTTCATAATTATGTGTCCTCCAGAATGTAGATATGATATTTATCGGCAAGAAAAACAGATTCATTAACTTGATTGAAAAAAAGATGTATTAAAAAGCAGCACCTCTGCCACTTTCGGGACAATGGGCGAGAACTTTTTGCGACACCATTAAGAAATACTTCCGATAATATTCATTGCCGCCTGTATGCCGTCTGATCCGCTTGATATGATGCCACCCGAAAAACCGCTGCCTTCTCCAACTACATAGAGGTTTTCAAAACCGCTACAGCAGCCGTTCTTTTCCCTTTGTACCTGAATCGGCGATGACGTCTTACTCTCAAGTCCCATAATAGACCCAGTTTCAAAGCCCTTTATCTTTTTTGTGAAATCTTTCAGCCCTTCTCTGAGAGAATTGCTTACTTCAGACGGCAGCAATTCCCATAATGGCGCCGGATTCAATCCCAAGGGATAGCTGGATTCAATTGATGTTGACGGTATTTCCCTCTTTATAAAATTGTCTATACTGCAAAATGGGGCCTCGTAGCCATTTGAATATCGGTAAAAGCTTTCTTCAAGGGTTTCAAGCCAATCAAGGGCCTCCAGGGGTCCTATTTCTTTTCCCAATAGTTTGCCCAGGCTGATCCCGCACACACAAGCCGCATTGGCGAATTTTCCATTTCTCTTATATCGGCTCATCCCGTTGACTATGTTTCTCTTTTCATATGCGGTTGAAGGAACGACAACCCCGCCGGGGCACATACAAAATGTATAGACAGGAAGCTTGCCATCACCTTTAGACGTAAGCCGGTATTCTGCCGCCTTAACCCCGGTCAGGCTTTCCCGGCCCCAAAACGCCATGTTGATAAGCTCCTGAGGATGTTCAATCCTGCAGCCAATGGCAAAGGGTTTAGCGCGAAACCCCACCCCACCCCTCATGAGCATACGATATGTTTCATATGCGGAATTACCCGGTGCAATGATACAATAATCTGCTTCAATCAGGCCTGAAGAAATTATAGCAGCGTCGACTCTTCCATTGTTAACTTTCAATCCTTCCAGGTATGTTTCGAAGAGCACCCGCCCACCGCTATTGAGAAAATCTTCTCTTAAATGTCTAACAATACTTCTCAGGTTATCGCTTCCAAGATGAGGGTGTGCCAGATAGCCTATTTCTTTCGGAGCACCGGCTTGAATATAGCTGGATAACATAAAGCGTTTTTCTTTTGAAATATGTTTGGTCCGTGAAGTTAATTTTCCGTCAGAAAACGTTCCTGCACCGCCCTCGCCAAAGGCATAATTGCTCACAGGGTTAAACTGTCCCCCTGTTTCAAACTGCCTGATCCCTTCGGTCCTTTTGTTAACCTCTGAACCCCTTTCAATTATCGTTGTATTGATTCCTGCCCTTTGAAGGACAAGTGCAGAAAAAAAACCGGCCGGACCGCTTCCGACCACAACGGCCCTCTCCTTTCTTTTTCTATAAGGGATATCCAAAGAGGGTGTGGTGGCTGGTTCACCCCCTGTAAGCTCGTTCGATATAATCCCGACCCGAAGAAGCCAGTGTATGTTGTTCCGTTGTCTTGCATCGAGGCTTTTATTTTCAATCTGGTATGAGAGTTCTTTGATTCTCAGCTCTTTTTCAATTCTTTTCCGAAGATCTTCTTCGGAATAATCTGCGGGCAAGTTCAGCGTAATCTCTCTGTATCCCATGTGAATGCCTTTTTACCGAGATGTTTATTGCCAATCTTCTTTGAAGCTGTCGAGAAGTCGCATCGCTTCCCTTCCCTCAGAGGAGTTGATGCCATAGCGCGAGATGGCTTTTTCGAGATTTATTTTAGCAAGGGCGAATTTGCCTGTCTCCAGGTAGAACCTTCCGAGATAATCGTACCCTCTTGCCTCTTCACCAATCCGGCCAAAGAGCATGCCGAGCCGGTAGTATACTTCCGGAAAGGAGCTGCCATAGAAAAGAAGCCCCTTAAGGGTGGCGATAGCCATTTCGGTCTTTCCCAGACCATCATAGGCCTTTGCAAGGAGAAACACCGCGATAGGGTCCCGGTTGTCTTTTAGTAGCTCTATTGCATCCTGAAATTTTCGTGCGTTAATGAGCATTTCACCCAGGAAAAGGTTCTTTAGCACAGAGGTATTTTCGCGGGCAGTCCCGATAGACCCTTCGGCATCCCCTTTGAGGGAGTATATAAGGGATGCAGCGTAATTATTAACAGGGTTGTTTTTATCTTTCAGATAACGGTTGATGAATATGTCGTCACTCCCCGTGCTTCGTGATTTATAGAGGAGTTGTGCCCGTATGGCAAGAAAGGGGAAAAGGGGCGAATCGATAAGGACCTTGTTTTCCGGCCACATGCTTTCCAGGGCAACAATCCTCTCTTCATGGTAGGGGTGGGTGAGCAAATATTGGGGAAGGAGTTTGTCGCCGCCGGATGTTCTCAACTTTTTCAAAAATCCGGCGCTGCCAAGACCGCCGTATCCGGCCCTGTCGGCAATTACAGAACCTTCTCTGTCGGCTTCTTCTTCATCTTCACGGGAATATTTCAGTGACATCGCCTGGGTCCCGCCCATTCCGGCCGCCAGAATGGCTCCTCCTGCCGGGCCGCTACCGGCCAGCATGGCAAGGAGCATTGTCGAAAGTGAGGCAATATTGAGATATTTTTGTTTTTCCATCCTCTTTGCGATGTGCCTTTTTTTAACATGGGCAAACTCATGGGCAACCACACCTGCGAGTTCTTCCTCTTTGTCGCACATCCCGATGAGGCCCGTGGTGATATACACATAACCCCCCATGGTAGCAAAGGCGTCAATGGTTGGCGAATCGATAATGGTAAGCGTAGCGGGAAAGGCAAGGATGGCCTTGGCTTCGAGACTGTTTTTTAGAGTCTGAAGGTGCAGCGAGATATAAGGGTCGTTGTTAACAGGGGCAGATCGTGTGATCTCACGATAGATTTCTTTTCCGTATTTTTTTTCTTCATCGTTGGTAAGCGCAAGAGAGAAAGAGGAGGCTGTAATAAAAATGATACAGGTGAGAATGAGGATATTTTTAAGTTTCATCCTGTTTTAGGGGTTTTTTAACCTTTTTTATTTTTTTGGTCTTTTTCTTTTTTGTCACCGGTTTTGTCTCTTTCTTGTCACGATATGAGGTAAGGTTTGCCGAGCACGCCTTTGCAAGGCGGAGTTCTTCGGGGGTGGGTACACGGTCATAGAGGGTCTTTAGAATCTGCACACTGTCACCCCAGAGATTGCGGCTTCCCAGTAATGTCAGGATATAGACTTTGTCATCCTTTTCAAATGCCCCCACATAACAATGCCTGGATGCCCTGGTATAGCCGGTTTTTCCACCGATTGCCGGTTCGAAACAGAAAAGCAGCCTGTTATGGTTCTTATACTGGACACGTTTATAGGTGTCCTGAAAGAGAAAATATTTTGTCGAAACGAGTTCCATAAAACGTCTGCTCGAAAGGGCCTCTTTAAAGATAAGGGCGAGATCATAGCAGGTGGTGTATTGGCCCATGGCAGGAAGGCCGGAAGCATTCACGAAATTTGTGTTCACAGCGCCCAGCTCCCTGGCCCGTTGATTCATCATGGCGGCAAAAGCTTCTTCGGTTCCACCAATATATTTTGCCAGCGTATAGGCGGCGTCGTTTGCCGATTCGACCATGGCGCCTTTCATCAGATCTATGGATTTATAGTTATTTCCGGGCACAAGGTTCATTTTTGAACGGGGGATTTTTAAGACCTCGCTTCCGGGGATAACAGTTTCATTCCCCTCCAGTTTTTCAATGGCAACAAGTGTTGTCATGACTTTTGTCGTGCTCGCAGGCGCAAGCTTTCTATGGTAGTCCTTGCCGGCAATGATCTGGAACGAATCCCGTTCGACCAGAAGATATGAAGCGGCAGTAATGCCATTCCGCTCAACCGCGGAAAGGGCAGAGGGGGAAAAATAGTAAAAAGGCGAGAATAAAGCGCATACTACCGTATCTTATATACTATTTGGGCCATGTAAACAACAGGTTTATAAAAGGCCACTGTTGATTTCCCTTCCTTTTAGGCGCGTTTTTTTATAGAATTATATATGGTTATGAAAAGAACAATCAAAAAAATGGGTTTATTTTGTCTCTGTGTTGTCGTGTATGGCTGCGATCTCTTTTGCAATGCCGTCTCTCTGCTCCGCTTTGGGTGATCTCGGCATTGTCGTCGAAAGGATGGAATCAAAAGAGGGGAGCATTGTCGATGCCTGTAAATATTGTGGAAAATATGTGAAAGAGGGGCATATCCACAGTGACGCGGAAAAAATCGTCAAAGAGAAATTGCAACAGGCTCTCACAGAACGGGGTTTCGGATATAAAGACGGCAAGGAAAAACAGCCCTACATCAGCGTCCTTATCTTTCGTTTTCAGGAGAGAAAAGGCGGTAATTTTGCCGTTGATAAGCCTGCCGGTGTCGGCCTTCATATGCATCTTATTCGAAGGGACCATTGTGGGGCGCACATTTGTTTTTGACGAAGACCAGAAGGCCTTAAGCCAGGACATACTGGGTATCGGCAAGTTTTTCAGAAGAGGCGCCAAATGGATTACCGTCGATAAGCTGGCAGAAGAAGGGATCAATAAGGGAACGGATTATCTGCTGGAGATATTGCAGTGAAAGCCCTTTTTGCCATGGACCTCATGGGCGGCAAAACCGTGAGGCTGAAAAAGGGCGATTTTACCCAGGTTACCGTATATAGCGAAAATCCCGTAGAAAAAATTGAAGAAATGCGTCCAGAGGGGCGCCCGGGATTTTCATATCATTGATCTCGACGGCGCACGGACCGGCGAGCGGACACACCATGAAATCATACGGGATATTCGGCAAAAGGTGAAAGGATATATGGAAGTCGGCGGCGGTATACGGGACGTGGACGACATTAAGTACTATGCTGAACGGGGATTAAATGGTATCATCGTAGGGACGAGGGCCCTTGAAGATGACGCCTTTTTTAAGGAATTGAACATATTCAACAATATTATTCTCGGTCTTGATCTCTATGAGGGAAAACCCATGGCGAGGGGCTGGAAAACAGCAGTCAATAAAGATATACAGGAGATACTTGATACTGCGGAACGTGTCGGTATTATGGCCATTTTATGCTACGAGCATAGAACGGGACGGCATGCTGACAGGGCCCGATTATGAAGGTCTTAAAAAGCTGGCCGCCATGACAAAGACTCCCCATCATCGCTTCAGGCGGCGTGACAAGCATCGATGATGTGAAAAGGCTCAAGGATTCAGGTGTATGGGCCACAATCCTCGGAAAGGCAGTCTACGAAGGCCTCATTAAAATCGAAGAGGCAGTCAACCTATGCTGACTAAGAGGATAATCCCCTGCCTTGATGTAAAGGAAGGCAGGGTTGTGAAGGGGACCAATTTTCTCGAATTGAGGGATGCCGGAGACCCTGTCGAAAACGCGAAAGCATATGAAGAGCAGATGGCCGATGAACTCTGTTTCCTTGATATAACAGCCTCACACGAGAAAAGAAAAACAATCATCGATGTGGTGGAAAGGGTTGCCCACGAGGTTTTTATGCCCCTTACCGTAGGGGGAGGCATCAAAACCATCGAAGATATACGGGAAACACTCCGTGCCGGTGCCGACAAAGTAACCGTCAACACCACGGCGGTAGAGAAACCGGAATTTGTGAGGGAATCGAGCGAGATATTCGGGAGCCAGTGCATCTGTGTGGCCATTGACGCCAAACGCAGCGGAGATGGTTTTGAGGTCTACACCTATGGCGGACGAAAGCCCACAGGGATAGATGCAATAGAGTGGGCAAAGCGGGTGGAAGAGTTGGGCGCCGGTGAAATTCTCCTTACCAGCATGGACAGGGACGGAACCAAGATAGGTTTTGATATCGAGCTTACACGGGCTATTGCGGAATCCGTTCAGATACCGGTCATTGCCTCGGGTGGAGTCGGAACCCTGGAACATCTCTATGACGGTCTTGTTGAGGGAAAGGCAGATGCCGTCCTTGCCGCATCGATTTTTCACTATCGGGAGTTTACCGTCATAGACGCAAAGAAATATTTACGCGAACGGGGCGTCAACGTCAGATTGTAAGATAAGAGAGTCACTTCAGCTACGTGCAGAAAGACCTTTCCCATTCGTCTGAAGCCGACTGATTACAGGAGATTTTATGGAAGAACAGATAAAATGGGATGAAAAAGGGCTTGTGCCTGTTGTGGTGCAGGATTTCGAAACAAAAGATGTACTCATGGTGGCATACATGAATGAGGAAGCCTTTGATTTGACACTGAAGACCGGCAAGGCCCACTATTATTCACGATCAAGAAAAAAGCTCTGGCTGAAAGGGGAGACATCCGGTCACACCCAGGAGGTCAAGTCCGTTTATATTGATTGCGATAATGATACCATACTCATAATGGTCAATCAAAAAGTGGCTGCTTGTCATACCGGGTTCTGGAGTTGTTTTTACCGGGTCTGGGACAAGGGGTGGAAGGTTGTTGGAAAAAAGATATTTGACGACAAAGAGGTATATGGGGATACAAAAGGCCTTCAATAGCAGCCCTCCAGTGCATTGCAACCTGTTGTTATCTGGGCTATCTCCCCGGCGCCCCGGGCACATATGCATCGGCGCTCGGATGTCTCCTTATTTATTTTTTCCCGTCGATTTTCAGCAACATCTTTTTTTGTATCGGTCTTGTTCTCTTTTCCGTACTGGCCGTCAACTTTTACCAATATGACGGAAAAGACCCCGGCTATATTGTCATTGATGAGCTTGCGGGTATCTGTGTTACCATGGCAGGGCAGAAAATTACCCTTACTGTCACGGCCATCGGTTTTGTGCTTTTCCGGATTTTTGACATTGTGAAGCCTTTTCCGATAAAACAAGCAGAACAACTGAAGGGTGGCTACGGTGTTGTGGCCGATGATGTCGTGGCCGGCATTTTTGCAAATATTATTCTTATTATTCTGGGAAGTTCCTGTGACACCGGAAGAAAAAATAGGCGCAATTTTACAGAATGAATCGTTGACCATAGCGCTTGCGGAATCATGCACCGGGGGACTTCTGGCAAGCAGAATTACCGATATCCCCGGGTCTTCGCCGATATTTTATAGCTGGTCTTGTAACCTATGGCAATGGGGCAAAGACGAAGTTTCTTGCCGTGCCTGAAGAGATAATTGCGCAAAACGGCGCCGTAAGCGACATAGTGGCAGAACTCATGGCAAAAGGTGTGCGGGACGGGGCAAGGGTTGATATCGGTCTTTCCATAACAGGTATTGCGGGACCAGCCGGAGGAAGCCCTGAGAAACCTGTCGGCACGGTCTTTATGGCTCTTGCGACAAAAGAGGAAGTATGGGTGAGAAAGATTCCTGTTTAGTGGTGACAGGCAGGAAATACGCGAGGCAGGCAACGGAGGCGGCGCTCAGTATGCTCCTCGATTACCTTGAGGAGAGATTTTCATGAGAGTCTTCCTGGCCCTTGAAATTCCCGGTGAGATTAAAGAGTATCTGTCGGTTGTTTCAAAAAAGATGTCGCACGTGATGCCTGGAGTGAACTGGGTAAAACGTGAAGGGCTCCATGTGACGCTCAAGTTCTTCGGTGAAATTGATGATGTCATGGTGCATGAAATTGAAGAGGCTCTGACAGGCATTGGCAGGCAGCACGAGGCGGTCGCGGTGCAGTTAAAGGAAATCAGCGCTTTTCCCGACCTGAGACGGCCCAGGGTTATCATCGTTACATTTCAGGAAGGGGTTGACAACGTGCGAGCGATATTTCATGATATAGAAAGCCGTCTGGCTGTCCTGGAAACCCATGACAGCGAGCACCACCTGGACGTGGTGGGGGCGACCCTCCCTTGGGAGGACAGGCGCAAGCCCCGGAAAAGGTGAGGGATTCAGGAAAGGCAGAATTTACCCCCCATATAACCCTTGGCAGGGTCAAGGGGGCTGTCCCCTTATTGAAAAGAGGCATAAGACCGCTTGAGGAAAAGAGGTTTGTTATCGATACCCTTGTTCTATATCAGAGCACATTAACACAAGAAGGGGCGCATCTATACTCCCGCTTAAGGAAATAAAACTTGAAAGGAATATTGAATGAAAAAGGGAGGGAATGACGTGAAAGAAGAACAAGCAAACAAGAAGAAGGCAACAAGACAAAAGCAATAGATATGGCGGTAACGCAGATTGAGAAGCTCTTCGGTAAGGGTTCCATCATGAAACTCGGTGAAAAGCCCATAGAAGCTGTCGCAGGTAGTCTCAACGGGTTCTATCGCCCTGGATATAGCACTCGGGGTCGGAGGCCTTCCGCGGGGCCGGGTCATTGAGATATACGGTCCAGAAGCATCGGGCAAGACGACGCTTGCGCTCCAGGTCGTTGCCGAGATACAGAAACAGGGTGGGACCGCTTCCTTTCATCGACGCAGAGCATGCCCTCGATGTGGCCTACGCAAAACGGATCGGGGTAAATACCGACGATCTTCTTATTTCGCAGCCCGACTCAGGTGAACAGGCCCTCGATATTACCGAGATTCTTGTCAGGAGCGCTGCCGTTGATATTGTTGTTGTCGATTCCGTGGCGGCCCTGGTGCCGAGGGCCGAGATAGAGGGTGAAATGGGCGATTCCCACATGGGGCTCCAGGCGAGGCTCATGTCCCAGGCGCTGCGAAAACTGACAGCAACGATCAGCAAATCCATGACAACCGTTATCTTCATCAATCAGATCAGACAGAAAATAGGCATTATGTTTGGAAACCCCGAGACAACAACAGGCGGCAATGCGCTGAAATTCTATGCCTCGGTGCGTCTTGATATCCGGCGGATCGCCGCAATAAAAGACGGGCAGGAAGTCATGGGGAGCAGAACACGGGTAAAGATCGTAAAAAATAAACTGGCGCCCCCTTTTAAGGAAGTTGAATTTGATATCATATTCGGATAGGGTATTTCGAGAGAAGGTGACGTCGTAGACCTCGGAGACCGATATGGGTATTATTGAAAAGGCAGGCACGTGGTATTCCTATGGCGAGTCAAGGATCGGCCAGGGGCGGGAAAACGCGAAAGATTATCCTCAAAAAACATCCTGATGTTATGAAAGAAATAGAAGGTAAAATTCTTGCACAGGTAGAACTGAAAAAGGGTGAAGCGTGACATCGAAAGAAATCAGAAAAAAGTTTCTCGATTATTTTGCGCGACATGAACATACAATCGTGGCAAGTTCCTCGCTGGTACCCGAAAAAGACCCCACACTGCTTTTTGTCAATGCCGGCATGGTGCAATTCAAAAATGTCTTTCTCGGTATTGAAACAAGGCCCTATGTGAGGGCCACCTCCTGCCAGAAGTGTGTCCGGGCCGGCGGCAAGCACAATGATCTTGAAAATATCGGCAAGACACTGCGGCACCATACATTTTTCGAGATGCTCGGCAATTTTTCTTTCGGGAATTACTTTAAAAAAGAGGCCATCGCATATGCATGGGAGTTTTTAACAAAAGAACTTGTTCTTGATAAGGACAGATTGTGGATAACAGTCTATCAAGGATGATCCACGATGCGGCAGAGATATGGAAGAGTATCGGCGTCAGAGCAGACAGGATCGTCCCTCTTGGCGAGAAAGGACAATTTCTGGTCCATGGGTGATGAGGGCCCCTGTGGCCCCTGCTCCGAGATCATCTACGATCTCGGCCACGGCGTCGGCTGCGGCAGCCCTGATTGCAAGGTCGGCTGTGATTGCGACCGGTATCTCGAAATATGGAACCTCGTATTCATGGAATTTGAACGAAGCGCCGACGGGCAGATGAAAAAATTACCCAGGCCATCCATAGACACCGGCATGGGCCTGGAAAGGATTACATCCATCATGGAGGGCAAGATCGGCAACTACGATACAGACCTTTTTGTCCCTATCCTGAAACGTCTCGAAGATATTTCAGGACACGCCTATGGCGAAAACGAAAAGATGGACATTGCCATGCGGGTCATCGCCGATCACGCCAGAGGGGCCACCTTTATCATCAATGACGGTATCCTACCCTCGAAGGACGGCAGAGGGTACGTGTTGAGGAGGATCATCCGAAGGGCCCTCCGGTATGGAAAAAAGCTTGGCATCGAAAAGGAGTTTCTCTATGATCTCTCAAAAACGGTCGTTGATACCATGGAGAGCGTTTATCCTGAAGTGAAGAACAACCACGCCTACATTGTGCGGGTGATCCGGGGCGAAGAAGAGCGGTTTGTGGAAACACTGACTATGGGCATGAAACTCTATGAAGAATATCGCCGATGAACTCAAGAAAAAAGGTGAAAAAACCATACCCGGCGATATCGTCTATAAACTGTACGATACCTATGGGTTTCCCCTTGACCTGACGACCGATATGGCCGAAGAAGACGGTCTTTCCATTGATAAAGAAGGTTTCCAGGAGGCCTCCAGGGACCAGAAGATACGCTCCCGGACAGGCTCGAAAATAAAAGGTGAAGAGTGGGACGAAGGACATTTGAATATCCTGAAAGAAGAATATCGCCAACACCTTTACGGGATATAGCGTTGTTCAGGATACCTCGAAGGTTGAGCGAATACTCATCGGCGACAGATTGGTTGATTCGATAGAAGAAGGTGAAGAGGGGGAAATGTTCTTCACGCAGACCCCTTTCTACGCGGAAAGTGGTGGTCAGGTAGGCGACGAGGGTTTTGTAAAGATCGCCGGCACCGGTGAACTGGCAAAGTCATTGAGGTGAGAAAGCTGAAGGCAGACCTTTTTTCTCATAAGGTTATCGTGGAAAATCGTGTTTTCAAGATAGGTGATGCTGTTGAACTTGTTGTTGATCAGGAAAAAAGAAAGGCCGTATCGCGAAACCATACGGCAACACACCTGCTCCACTATGCCCTGCGCAGGGTTCTCGGTGACCACGTAAAACAGTCGGGCTCACTTGTCGATAAAGACAGGTTCCGTTTTGATTTTACCCATTTCGAGGGTATGGATGACGCTCAGATCGCACGCGTCGAAGATATCGTCAATGAAAAGATTATGGACTGTATCGCCGTGACCGTGGAAGAAAAGGACAGGCAGGAGGCGATCCGTGACGGGGCAACGGCGCTGTTTGAGGAAAAATACGGCGAAAAGGTCAGGGTCATAAAAATAGGCGATTTCAGTATGGAACTCTGTGGTGGTACCCATATAGGAAACACCGGAGAGATCGGCAGTTTCTCCATCATCAGCGAAGGCTCTCTCGCGTCAGGGGTCCGCAGGATTGAGGCGACAACCGGAAAGGGCGCCCTTTTCTACAAGAGGAAAATAGAAGGTGCCTTGAAGGGCTATTTCAAAAAAAACAAACACAGAAATAGAACGGGTCGAAGAGAAAGTAGAAGGTATCATCGAGGAGCTTGGCGTAAAGGAGAAAGAGATCAACCGTCTCAAGGAAGACATTATGGTCTATAAGGTCGATGAGGCTATAGGGAAGGCCCTCGAAAAGAATGGGACAAAAGTAGTTACCCTTATACTTGCCAATGCGCTTGTCGATGATTTGAGAAAAATTACCGACATTGTGCGCAGCAAAGTGAAACAGTGCGTTATTTTCGCAGCTACTTCAGGCGAGGAAGACAAGGGTTTTCTCGTTGTCGCCGTCAGTAAAGATGCCCAGTCACAGTATAATGCAGGGAAAATTATAAAAAAGATTACCGAACAGTACGGAGGCAAGGGCGGCGGCGGCGCGGGTATCGCGCAGGGTGGTCTTCCTGGCGGCAAGATAAAAGAAGCATTTAAAAATATTGAATGTTTTTTTCGATAATTAGTATTATGTGAGTATTCTCTATGATGCGAAAATATGCCGATAACCTGCGAAACGTGCATCTCTTTTCTGCCTTGAAAGAGAACGAAATAGAGGCAATCTCACGTATACTCTTCGTAGATTCTCATTATAAAAATCAGATAATTTTTCAGGAAGGCGATACCGGTGACGCCCTTTTTATTGTCTTGAAGGGAACGGTAAAGGTTTGCCTCTATGATGAAGAAGGGAGAGAATACGTCCTTGACGTTATCGGTAAAGACGGTTTTTTCGGTGAACTTGCCCTTATTGATGAACTGCCAAGGTCTGCCAATGCTGTTGCCATGGAAAGCTCGGACCTCCTGGTGATCAGAAGACAGGATTTTCTGAGGCTTCTCACTGAAAATCCCCACAATTGCCATCGGTATTTTAAAGGTTCTTTCAAGGCGTCTTCGGGTTGCCGATGAGCGGATACGATGGCTTGCGTTTTTGAATGTTGAAGGAAGGATCCTCAAATATCTCCTGGAAATAGGCGCCAAATCAGGGGTTAAGGTAAAGGATTATATTATTATTGAAAAAGGACCAACACAAATCGAGATTGCAAACTCCTGTGGTTGTTCAAGGGAGACGGTTTCAAGGATGATATCATCGCTTATCAAAAAAGGAATCATCAGCGTAAGACGCCGGCAGTATACGCTCACGCCCGGTTCGCTGTCGTTTTAAGACGTCTTTATTCTTCAAAATAGAGGACAGAAAAGTTACATGCCAGGAGCTCTTTCATTGACAAAGGCATGAAGGATACCATAAGATTAGGCATATCAACAAAATAAACAGGTGGTACAATCATGACGCAGAGCCGGAAAACAGACGAAAAAGATCAGGAACTGAAGATCCTCCATGAAATCGCAAAAGACTTAAGCGATGATCTTGATTTATACCAGCTCTTACGAAGCCTCGTTACAATGATCATAAATCTGGCAAAAGTTGACTCCTGCCTTATTTATCTCTACGACAAGCAGAGAGATGAACTCGTACTGACGGTATCCAGTGACCCGGAGCTAAAAAAGGTCGGGGACTTGAAACTGAAAATGGGAGAAGGGGTGACCGGCTGGGCCGCAAAAGAGAAACAACCCGTTGCGCTTTCCCGCGAAGCCTATAAGGACAAACGGTTCAAGGCCTTCGCTTCACTGAAAGAGGATAAGTATGAAGCGCTTCTTTCGGTGCCAATCCTTTCAAAAAATGAAATTGTGGGCGTCATGAATTTGCAGCATAAAAAGGAACATGTTTATCCCGAAACACAGATCAAACTTCTCCATACAATCGGGAGATACCTGGGGAGCGCCATACGAAATGCCATTACCCGCGATGAGGTGGTAAAAAAAGCGAAACAGTTGGATCTCCTTTCAGAAGTGTCGCGGACTATCGTTTCCGATTATTATCTGAAGGAGATACTGCAGCTCATTGTAGCCATGACCGCCAAGGTGATGGATTCAAAGATATGTTCTATTATGCTCCTTGATGAGAAACGTGAGGAACTCATTATCTCTGCCACCCAGAGCTTAAGCAGCGATTATGTCAATAAGCCGAACCTCAAAGTGGGACAATCGATAAGCGGCAAGGCTGTTTCTGAAAGGAAGCCGATCACCGTCCTGAATGTTACGAAAGAACCGGGCTATACATATCCCGATGTGGCGACAAAGGAGGGTATTGTTTCACTCCTTTCTGTGCCCATGATGATTAAAGACAGGGTTATAGGCGTTATTAACAGTTATACGAAGAGTGAGCATGTCTTTAAAAAGGAGGAGATCGGCATCCTGCAGGCCGTTGCAAACCAGGCTGCCGTTGCTATTGAAAATACAAACTTGAGCCATGAAATCCTTGCCGCGAAGGAAGCCCTGGAATCGAGAAAACTGATTGAGCGGGCGAAAGGTCTCCTCATGAGAGAGCTTAGCCTCACCGAAGATGAGGCCTATAAAAAGATACATAAAAAAAGCATGGACCTGAGAAAAACAATGAAGGAGATCGCCGAAGCCGTAATCCTTGCCTCTGATATGAGGAAAAAGGCTTGACAAGGGTGTGGAAAAGATTTATCTTTTTCTACAACAGGGTATGCAATTTTAGCAACGAATGCTGAAATGCTTTAACAGGAAAGGACGAGGGCGTCCAGATCACCGAAGGTGGTTTGAGATGCCCTTTTTATTAGCACGAAGGTGGAAATGATGATACGTATAGGGGCAGCACAGATTAACAGCGTTGTTGGAGACCTGAAGGGAAATTGTGCAAAAATATTGCACTATACGGAAAAAGCACTGACAGCAGGCGTGGATATTGTTGCTTTTCCTGAACTGGCCCTTACCGGATATCCCCCCGAAGACCTCCTCCTGAAAACAGGCTTTGTTGATGATAACTTGAAAAGACTCAAGGAGCTTGCCGGACAGGTACGCGATATTACCGCTATTGTAGGCTTTGTGGACAGGCAGAGGAACCGTCTCTTCAATGCCGCCGCCATTCTCCATGGGGGCAGGGTCCAGGGAGTATACCATAAGCAGCTTCTCCCCAACTATGGTGTTTTCGATGAAAAAAGATATTTCAGCGCCGGCGCACGGCCACTCATTTTCAGGCTCAATGGAGTTACCTTTGGCATAAGCATCTGCGAGGACATATGGCACAAAGGAGGTCCTACAAAAATTATGGCCGAAAGCGGGGCAGGGTTGATTTTTAATATAAATGCCTCTCCATACCATGCAGGTAAAATAATCCTCAGAGAAGAAGCCGTACGGGATAAGGTGCGGGAGGGCAACTTCTTCATTTGCTATGCCAACCTTATAGGGGGCCAGGATGAACTGGTTTTTGACGGGCAGAGCTTTGTTATGGACAAGAGGGGCGACATTATCGGTCGTGCCGAAGCCTTCAAGGAAGACCTGCTCATGATAGATATTCCTGTCAGTGAATTGAGAAGAGGGACGAAGAAGAAAAGTCCCCTTGAAGAAGATAAAAGGGTCCAGCTCATTTCATTTCCCTCCAAGGGGGCATGGAAAGAAAAAACGCCTTTAGCGGTGTGCCGGACCATCACATTGGATCCGATCTCCGAGGTTTATGAAGCTCTTAAGCTGGGCCTTCATGATTATGTGGTTAAAAACGGGTTTAAAAAAACGGTCATCGGTCTCTCCGGAGGGATAGACTCCGCCATAGTCGCTGTCCTTGCCGCTGACGCATTGGGCAAAGAGAACGTGAATGTTGTTTTCATGCCATCACGATATACGTCCCGTGAATCAGCCGAAGACGCAAGCGCTCTTGCCCGTAACGTCGGCATTGAATTACTGGAAGCGCCGATAGATGATATTTACAAGGCCTATCTGTCAACGTTGGGAGCGTTCTTTACCGGATTGAAGGAAGATATTACAGAAGAAAATATCCAGGCACGAATTCGCGGCAACATTCTCATGGCCCTTTCCAACAAATTCGGCTGGCTTGTGTTGACGACAGGCAATAAATCCGAAATGAGTGTCGGCTACGCAACCCTTTACGGTGACATGGCCGGTGGTTTTGCTGTCATAAAAGACGTGCCGAAGACCCTTGTATACAAGCTTTCCCTGTACAGGAACACCCTTGGTGCTGTCATACCGGAAAACATACTGACAAAGGAACCCACGGCAGAACTGAAACCCGGCCAGAAGGACAGTGACAGCCTCCCCCCCTATGAAAACCTTGACCTGATTTTAAAGGGCTACGTTGAGGAAGATAAAGAGAGTGGAGAAATCAATATCCAATCCATGGGAAAAGCAGAAATCGAAAGGGTTTTCAGAATGGTTGACATCAGCGAATACAAACGGAGACAGTCGCCGCCGGGCATTAAAATAACGCCGAGGGCATTCGGAAAAGACAGGAGGATGCCCATAACGAACAAGTACAGAGGCAACCAATGACCTTTGAAGGTGTTGTTAAAAGAGTTTCTCCTACGCTGAAAAAGATTGCCAGGAAACTGAATGGGCACCATTCTTTTTTTGATGATGATGATCTCTATCAGGAGGCGCTGGTTCATTTATGGAATACCTATACATTGGGGACCCTGGAGGATAAAACAGATAGTTATATCCTCCAGGGGTGCTACTACTATTTGAAAAACTATTTACGAAAAGTCCGGGAAAAGATGATTGTTGTAAGCCTTAACGATCCCGTAGGTGAAGACAATAAGCTGCTGGAAGAGATAGTCGCTTCTGAGGACGCAACGTCCTTTGACTATCTTGAAGGTAAACTCTATGCCGAGGCGGCAATAAAACAGTCTTGCCTCAGCGCCCGGGAACAAGAGGTGCTCTCTCTGTTAATGGAGGGCATGACAGTGAGAGAAACAGGCAGCAGACTCGGCATGTCCCACGTGATGGTCATAAAAATTAAAAACAAGATCAGCGAAAAATATATGCACTTTCATGCTTCGTCAAACCATTCTATGGCAGCCTGATTTTTTTTACTTATTTTTTCCGATCCACAATCTCTCGTATCCTATGTGACAGGGCATCAAAGGAAAAAGGTTTCTGGAGGGTATCAATGTCCTCTTCCGGTATGTAGCTGGAATGTATATCGCTAAAACTATAGCCTGTTATAAAGAGGGCAGGAACTGATGGATTGATTGCCCTCATCTCTCTAAGGGCTTCCCGGCCACTCATCCTGGGCATAATAACATCAAGGATGACGAGGTCTATTCCTTTGGCCTTTTCTTTAAATATTTCGAGACCTTCGAGGCCGTCTGCTGCAGAATATACCTTGTAACCGAGACGTTGAAGAAATGTTGTTGCCACCTTTCTGTATTCGCCATCATCCTCAACAATGAGTATGGTTTCGTCGCCCTTTGTTATAAAGCGGCCTTCCTCCTGTTTATTGTCATCTGTTTCTTCAACAGAGGGGAGGTATATATAAAAGGCAGTTTCCTGACCGGGTTTGCTCTCTATATTGATGAAGCCGTTGTGCTGTTTTACGATGCCGTATACTACCGAGAGACCGAGACCATTGCCGGTGGCCTTAGTGGTAAAGAAGGGTTCAAATATTTTGCCAATGGTTTCTTTGTCTATGCCTACCCCTGTGTCTTTAACGGATAGAAGAACGTAGCGACCAGCGGACACACCGGGGAAGATGCCGGCATATTCTTCATCGATAAATGCCAGGCTTGTTGATATGGCAAGCTTACCCCCTTCAGGCATTGCTTCCCGGGCATTTACCACAAGGTTCAAAAGGACCTGATGAATCTGTGTGTCATCGGCTTTTATCATTGGGGCTTCAGCAGCGTACGAAATACTCATTTCGATATGCTCACCGATGACCCGGTAGATCATTTTCTCAAAACTGGCAAGGAGGCTGTTTAAGTTTATTACTTTGAGTTCAAGGACCTGCCTCCTGCTGAAGGCGAGAAGTTGCCGGACAAAGCCGGCCGCACGGGAGGTCGCATGTTCAATTTCCGAACAGTATTCGAATATCTTATCATTTGCCTGTACGCGCATTTTTGCAAGCTGTGTATTGCCCAGTATTATGCCAAGCATATTGTTGAAATCGTGAGAAATGCCTCCGGCAAGCCTTCCGACGGTTTCCAGTTTTTGTGACTGCAAAAGCTGTTCTTCGAGCACCTGTTCTTTGCTTATATCGAGAAGGGTGCCGATTATGGCGGGTTTATTTCTGTAGAGTATGGCGCTGCCGATTACCTTGAGGGTCCGTATTTCCCCATCCTTACGCCGTATCCGGTGAGTAAGCTCGGCAGTTTTCACCTCACCGAGATATCTTTTTTTCAAACTTTCTTCGACAACGGGTAAATCTGCAGGTATAACAAAATCTTTGGGCGCCATCTTTCTCACGATCTCATCGTACGTATATCCGTGAATTTCACAAAATCTCCTGTTCACAAAACTGAAGAGACCATTCTGAATAATATAGACACCGACGTGGGACGCCTCGATGATGCTTCTATATTTTTCTTCTGATTCAAAAAGGGCTTCTTCGGCGCGCTTCCTGTCGGTAACGTTTTCAATGTTACCCTCATAGCAAAGGAGGCCGCCATCCTTATCTCTGACAAGGCGGGCATTGATTGAGACCCATATCCTGTTTTTATCTTTTCGATATACCTGTGTTTCAAAACCCTGCAATACTCCATATTGTCCGATAAGTTTCGTAAACCTTGCGGAGTCCCGTGATACAACAAATTGTTTTCCGCCTACCCAGGGTGAAGCCGTTAACATCTCCTCCGGTGAACCATAACCGAACATGCGGGCAAGAGTGCTGTTGGCGTTGATTAGTTCTCCTCCGGGCATTGTCTGGAATATGCCCTCAACGGAGTTTTCAAAAATGCCCCTGTATTTTTCTTCACTCTCCCGGAGGGCATGCTCTGCCATCTTCCGCGCTGTGACATTTCGGACAATAACGATAATCTGGTCTTCGAGAAGTGGTATAAACCGTGCCTCGTAGAAATGCTCTCTTTCCTGGAGCATGAGAGAATATTCAATGCTCATGGGGGCCATGGTCTGTTTCACGCCTTCAAGTGCCCCCCATAATTGTTCTTTTACAAATTTGACAGGGATTTCATATATTTTATGTCCAATCAATGTTTGACGGGAAACATAGAGATCTGAAGTTTTGCCTGCTTTACAGTCAAGAATGGTCCCGCTATAATCAAGGCGAAAGAATAAATCAGGAATTGCCCCGAAAATGGCCCTCATCTCTGAGTTGGCTTGCAGAAGCTCCTGGGAACTCAATTCAAGGGAACGCTCAAGCATATTTCTGTCTATGTCGAATTCGTTGTATGCGTTGTTTACCATCTCGATAAAGCCCTGCCATTCCTCCGGCGCCTCAAAAGAATCACCGAAAACTTTCTTTATCTGACGCTTAAGCAGGCTGTGGGTCTTTTCCAAGGGCTTCCCTCTATGTTTCGGTAAATGTTGTTATTGTCATGGTCTGATTATGGAGCGCACAGCGTTCTCCGGGGGCAAAAGGAGATATTTCTCCATAAGAATAGAACCCGGTTAAGACTGTACTTGTTCCCAAAGACATCGCGTGTCGCTTCTACTTCTTCCTCGATCCTCTGCTTCAACACAAGTTTTCTGCCAACACAGCTTATAAGAATGGCAAGATCGGGCGAGCTTTCGCCTGCATCATGACTTCTCTTTGCCGCTCCCTGCGCCCCATCAATGAGCCGTTCGGAATTGGCCTTCATAAAACGTGCATAGGCGCCTTCCGGGACATCGCCGGCAAAGGTCATACTCTGTTCTGATTCATTGACAGACAAAATGGTCCGCACAGTCCCTGCTTCATCATTCCTTGTACGGATGCTCAAAGGAAATAAAAGTCCTGTTGCAGGAAGACCCTTTGCATGTTCTCCCAGGTATCTTTTGTATAGTTCAAGGGCGGATTGCCCGTCCAGTTCGTAAAGAATATTCTCTTTTGATTTTGTGATAAGGCGTTCCGGCCCAAAGGGGTCCCATCCACCCATAGAACCATAACCTACTTTCAGGTTTTTTCCGTAAAATCCCAGGATGGCGAGCCTCTTTTGCGAAGGGATATCATCCCAGAATACATACGTTTCTTCAAAGCGGTCTGCGTTTCCCGCAAGACCGCCGGTAATAGTTACATCGCCGGGGAGGTTTTGCGTCAATCCGGCAACCAGTTCGCTGCCGTTTATATTGAGGCCGTCGGAGAGAACAAAGACATGGCGCAGCCCTTCCTGTTTGATCGACCGGGCAAGCATTGCACCGGCCTCTGTGCTGTTCGGGATAGTATCGAGAGGGATCTGTGCGCCCATGATCTCCGTCTTTTCAAAATATATTGCCGTTGCTACGAGTGTATCGTCAAAGACCCTGTCGCCGCATATCTCGCCTGATGTGGAACACCCGAAAAGATGGGCCAGGGGATACATCTCTTTTGTCTTCTGAATAAACTCTTTTTCCTTGAGAATTTCCGTTGCGGCAAATATGATAACAAGCTGGGCCTTTTCCCCAAAGCCGCCGGGCTCACCAACAGATGACCAACCCTTTGTTTTTGTCCATTGCTTCTGTTCAATTTTCATACAAAATATCTCCTTTTTGATCTACAGAGGCTATTCCGGGGGGGGTGAGCATCATTGTTGTAGTACAGGCCATATTCTTTAAGTCCCTGAGTTATTTATCGTCACGAAGCAGGGGGACTTAAGACGAATCTTGAAGCCGAAACGATTACTATATTTTTATAAAATGGTGAAAAGGCTTTTTCAATTCCCCTGCATGTTGTATAATAGAGGGCTATGCGCAAGATCATTGTCGATATTGATAATACGCTCTGGGACCTGGCCCCTGTCCTTTATGAACACATAAGGGCGGTAACTCCGACTGTACCCCTGCCGGCAGAATGGTATCAATGGGATTTCTGGAAGGGATACATTTCCGAGAAAGCGGTTTACGGGATGTTGCGGGATATCCACATGCACCAGGATGAGTTCGGCGTCTACCCCGACGCAGCGAAGTTCCTTACCGATCTCAGAAAAAAAGGCTTTTATATCATAATTGCCAGTCACCGTGAAAAGGGCACCATCAATGCAACAGAAGAGTGGCTGAAAAAGCATCAACTGCCTTTGACGAAGTGCATCTTAGCCATGATAAATCGGTGCTTTTTGGTGACTGCTGGGCCATTGTTGATGACAGCCCCACGACCCTTGATAAGGCAGAGAAAGCAGGAATTGTCCGGGCAGGCTTAAGAAACCCCTGGAATGAGAAAAAACACCACCCCCTCTTTGATAACCTCGACGAGATCTATGCCTATTTGCAGGGGCAATGCGCTGCAGGAACCCCCTGAAACCGTCGATAGCAGCTCCCGGACCGAAAGGTGCCGTAAACCCTTTCATTGTTTTTTGTCCATAATTCCAGTAAGCTTATAGCCGGAAAAAATAAACCGTATAAAGGTGCATAGTGCTGACAGTAACCAATCTCAGTAAATCATACGGCAAAGACGTCATTCTCGACGAAGTGACTTTTACGGTGAATCCCGGCGAACGGGTTGGCCTCACAGGTCGAAACGGGTCCGGGAAGACGACGCTTTTTAAGCTTGTCACCGGCGAGGAGGAGGCTGATGGAGGCGTCATCTCGGTGCCGAGAGGATATACGGTAAGCTACCTGTCGCAGCATATCCGTTTTACGGAAAAGACTGTCCTGAAAGAAGCCTGTAAAAATATGAAGACCCATGAAGATGGCAGAGATGAAACGTATCGGGTGAAATCTGTCCTCCTGGGACTCGGTTTTTCTTCTTCCCAGTTTGATTTTGATCCGAGAATGCTTTCCGGGGGATATCAGGTGAGGCTCAACCTCTCGAAGATCCTTGTGTCAGAGCCAAACCTCCTGCTTCTCGATGAACCGACGAACTACCTTGACATTCTCTCTATCCGCTGGCTCGCCCGTTTTTTACGGGCATGGAAAAACGAAGTTATCCTCGTGACCCATGACCGGAGATTCATGGATAGCGTCACAACGCACACCATGGGGATACACCGGAAAAAGATCAGAAAGGTCCCTGGCAGTACGGAAAAACTCTACCAGCAGATCATCCAGGAAGAAGAGGTATACGAGAAGACCAGGATTAACGATGAGAGAAAACGCAACGAAATCGAACAGTTCATTGGCCGTTTCAGGGCACAGGCTTCACGGGCGCGGGCCGTTCAGTCGAAGATCCGCATGCTTGAGAAACGTGACAAAAAGGAGAAACTCACTGAAGAAAAAAGTCTCGACTTTGAATTCAAAGCAGCCCCTTTTCCAGGGAAGTGGCTTGTAGAGGTCGATAATCTTTCTTTTGCTTTTTCCCCGGAAGGCCCCCTCCTCATCAAGGGCCTCACGATAGCTGTTAAAAAAAGAGACCGTATCGCAATTATCGGCAAGAACGGCAAGGGAAAAACAACACTCCTCAAGCTCATTGCAGGTGAGCTTATCTCCACGAATGGTTCCATACGGCCCAACCAGAACCTCATTCCTGCATACTTCGGACAGATGAATGTAGACCGTCTTGACCCGAATAAGACCGTCCTGGAAGAGGTTTTGAGCGCTCATACAGAGTATGCTCTGGGCAGCGCCAGAGGCATCTGCGGCGCTATGCTCTTTGAGGATGAGAAGGCGTTAAAAAAAATATCCGTTCTCTCTGGCGGGGAGAGAAGCAGGGTAATGCTTGGGAAGATCCTTGCCCGTCCGGCAAACATGATCCTCCTCGATGAGCCCGACAACCACCTCGACGCGGAGTCGATTGATGCTCTTGTCGAAGCAATCGATGTATTTGACGGCGCTGTTATGATTGTGACCCACAGCGAGATGATCTTAAGCGCCATGGCGACACGGCTCATTGTTTTTGACGGAGGCAACGTAAACCTCTTCGAAGGCACTTACGAAGATTTTCTGGAACGGGTTGGATGGGCAGATGAGCAGAGAAGGCGATGGGGACAATTGAAAGCGAGGACTCGAAGAGACGCAGAAAATTCCTAACCGGAAAGACTTAAGGAAACTTCGGGCACAGATCATAGGCGATAAATCAAAGGCGCTTACCCCTCTCAAAAAACAGATTACCGAACTGGAAAAGGAAATCACCGACCTTGAAAAAGGGATCGACAGGGACAACAAGAGCGCTCATTGAGGCATCGAGAAACGGTGAAGGAAAGAAGATCGAATCCCTCTCCCTTGCAATCTACAACGCACGGGGAAAGATCGAAGACCTTTTCGAAGAGCTTGATGTGGCCACAGGCGAGTACGAGAGGAAAGCAGAGGTATTTGAATCGCAATTGGCAGAGCTGCAGGTTCCCGACAATATGTGATAATCTGATTGCGGGAAGAACGTTCTATTACTCGCCGATGATTTTTACCAGGACCCTCTTTTTCCGTCTTCCGTCGAATTCGCCGTAAAAAATCTGTTCCCAGGGGCCGAAATCGAGCTTCCCTTTTGTAACGGCAACGACAACCTCACGACCCATGATCTGCCGTTTCAGGTGGCCATCAGCATTATCTTCGCCTCCATTATGACGGTATTGAGAGACCGGCTCATGGGGGGCCAGTTTTTCAAGCCATACCTCAAAGTCATGATGAAGCCCGGACTCGTCGTCATTGATAAAGACAGAGGCCGTTATGTGCATTGCGTTGATGAGCGCAAGCCCTTCGGTAATGCCGCTTTCCCGCAATGCCTCTTCGACCTCTCCGGTGATGTTGATAAAGGCCCTTCTTGTTGGTGTTTGAAACCAGAGTTCTTTTCTGTAACTCTTCATCTGTGTCCCACCTCCTTATCAAAAAGTAAGCAAAAATGAGGAATTCAGGCGGATTCTGTTTCTATCAAAATACAGAGGAGCGCCCTTGCGGCGTCCTGTTCCGCTTCTTTCTTACTTTTTCCGATGCCCTTTGCCTTGAATTCTTTTCCGATAAAAGCAAGGACCGTGAAACCGTTTTTTGTCTTACGGGAGAATTTATATTTCGGGAGGAGGCCCCATTTTTTTTGAGAATGCTCCTGGAGAATATTTTTCGGATTTTTTTCTGTCAGCTTTTCCTCATTGAAATAAGGTTCAAAGAGATTTTTAATGACTTTTGTCGCATTTCGCATGCCGCTGTCAAGATACATGGCGCCTATGAGGGCTTCAAACATATTAGAGAGCACCTTTGATTCTTCCGGTACGCTTCCTCCGCCGTTCCCGTAGCTCATATGCTTTCCGAGGTTGATCTTTTTCGCAACTTCCGTGAGGGTCTCTTTTTTTACGAGGCTTGAGCGGGCGTTGCTCAAAAAACCTTCATCCCGTGTTTTATATTTTTTATAGAGGAGTATGCTGATGACGGTGTTGAGGATGGCATCACCGAGATACTCAAGCTTCTCATTGTCGGAGCGCCGCACCGCTTTCTTTTCGTTAAAACAGGAGCTATGTGTTACGGCCTGCTCATAGAGGGCGCGGTTCTTAAATGTGTACTGAATCGTTTTTTCAAGTGTTCTCGTGTGCATAGGTATAGGTATATGACAAATTAAAATAGTAACAACACAGAAGGGGGCCACGCGGCCCCCCGTGTTGTGTGAGTTATCTCTAAACCTTGAATGCTTCTTCCATGCCTGAGTACTGTTTTCTCAGTTTCGGTTTTTCTATTTTACCGGTAGGATTTCGAGGAACTTCTCCGAAGATTATCTTTCGCGGCCTCTTATACTTTGGCAGCGGTCCGCAGAATGCGAGGACTTCTTCTGCCGTCAATGTTTTGCCCGGTTTCATCTCAATAACGACTGCGACAATCTCGCCCAGACGTTCGTCGGGAAGACCAATGGCAGCGGCATCTTTGATATCCGGATGGGTGTGGAAAAAATCTTCTACTTCGGCAGGGAAAACGTTTTCGCCGCCGGTGATAATGATGTCTTTTTTCCTGTCTACGAGCCAGATGAAACCATCTTCGTCAGCGCGGGCCATGTCGCCGGTGAAAAGCCAGCCGTCAACGAGGGCTTTCTTTGTGGCTTCAGGGTTTTTGTAGTATTCACGCATAATGCCGTTGCCCCTGATGCAAAGCTCGCCAGGCGCGCCCTGGGGAACCACTTTGGCGTTTTCATCGACAATTTTATATTCCCAGTTGAAGCCGGGAATACCGATGGCGCCGATTTTGTGCTCATTGCCCATACCGAGATGGATACATCCGGGACCGGTGGATTCGCTGAGACCAAAGTTGGTGTCATAATCCATTTTGGGGAAATATTCTTTCCAGTGTTTGATCAGTGCCGGTGGGACAGGCTGTGCGCCGATGTGCATGAGACGCCATTGGTCAAGTTTGTAATCGGAGAGCTTTATTTCTCCACTGTCTATTTTCATAAGGATATCCTGGGTCCAGGGGACGAGGAGAAAAATGTTTGTTCCACCTTCTTCGCTGATTGCTTCAAGGGTCCATTCCGGAGAAACGCCTTTCAGGAGGACTGCCTTTGCTCCCACGATAAAGCTGCCGAACCAGTGCATCTTTGCGCCCGTGTGATAGAGTGGCGGGAGAAGGATGAAACAGTCATCTTTTGTCTGTCTGTGGTTCGCGTTTTCCGTAATGCATGCACAGAGCATGTTGTTGTGGGTCAGGAGAATGGGTTTTGGCTGCCCTGTTGTGCCGGAAGTAAAATAAAGACCGCATTCGTCCAGGGGTGAAAGCTCTACATTGAGCGGGGTTGCCGGTGTGCTCTCAACAAGTTTTGCATATGACTGTCCGTAATCAGGTATTTTATTTCCAACGCATATATATTCTTTTACGGTCGGAAGCTGGGCCTTTGCGGCGGTGATCCGATCGGTGAATTCCTCGTCGAAAACAACAACTGCAGGTTCTGCGACATCACAGCAATATACTACGTCTTCTGCGGTAAAGCGGAAATTAAGGGGTACAACCCAGGCCCCGGTCCGGATGATGCCGAAATATGCAACGAGCCAGTCGATTGAGTTCATCATGAAGTGGACTACTTTATCGCCTTTTTTAATGCCTTTTTTCACAAGGACATTGGCAAACTGGTTGGCTTTGTCATCGAATTCTTTCCAGGTAATCTCTACACGCTTCTTTTCTGCGGGTATTCGTTCGATGAGGGCTGGGTCGTTAGGGTACATCCTGGCGTTTCTTGCTAAGATTTCTCCGATGTGAGTGAAAATATCGTTCATAAAACCTCCTTTGTGATAAATTTTACATTGACAAAGAGCACTAATCTTTCTATCATGCTATCAGGGTTAGAGCAACAAAAAAAAGTTACTACATAAGGAGGGTTTTATGAATTTTGCAATGTTTTCAGGTCTTAACGCGAGTAAATTTCCAAAAAGAGAGTTCATCATTGAAAGCTACCCGTCAAAGAAGGCGCGCAGGAGCTTGACGTGGGAACAGTTTGATGATCAGGCAAATAAAATTGCTAATTATCTCGTAAATGAGTGTGGTGTAAAACCGGGTGACAATGTTGTCCACCTCATGATGAACTCCATGGAGTGGTATGCAAGTTATATCGCCATATTAAAAGCAGGCGCGACAGTATCACCGCTCAATTTCCGTTTTGCCAGCGATGATATCAAGTATGCCGCCGATGTAACCAAGTGTAAAGTTTTTATGTTCGGCGAACAGTTTAATGCCCGCGTCGAGCCCATCATGAAACAGATGGATTATTGCAAGAACTTTATCTGCCTCGGCGATACAGTTCCCGCCGGTGTGAAATCCTACAAGGAGATCGTTGAGAAGGGCAATGGAAAATCATTCTGTGCAGAAATGGGTGACGATGATACGGCAGAGCTTATGTTCACTTCGGGCACAACGGGAGCGCCAAAACCGGTCTTACATACCCACAAAACCCTTTTCTATATCGGTATCGGCAATGCTCTTACCTACAACGAAGGCTATAACAGCATCTATCTTGCGCCCCATCCATTCTACCATAGCGGCACATTGTTTCTCTCTTTTCCGTGCTATATTGCGGCAGGCAAAGTGCTTATGCCCATGGAAACCCAGCCCGAAAATTACCTCCGGTCTATTGCTGATGAAAAATGTACCGGTGGATGGAATACGGTGCCTACCTGGTCCGATGTCATCAATGCCATCAAATCAGGTCAGGTAAATGTTAAGGATTATGACTTGTCGGCCTTCAGGCATGTAGAGATCGGCGCCCAGCCGGTGCCTTATATTCTCCTTGAAGATTCGAAGAAGATCTTCCCGAATGTCCCCATAGCCAACATTTATGGCATTACCGAAGGCGGCGGCGGCGGAATCACGAACTGCTACGATGAAGACATCATGAGAAAACCGGGCTCCATCGGCAAGGCGACAGCCTTCATGGAAGCGAAAATCGTCGATGGCGACGGCAAGGAAGTCCCGAATGGTACAGTAGGCGAACTCATCGTGAAGGGACCCCGCCTCATGAAAGAATACGCATTCAACAAAGAGATGACCGATAAGACCATTAAAAACGGCTGGCTTTTCACTGGCGACCTTGCATACATAGACGAGGAAGGTTTTATCTTCTTTGCTGACAGGGCGAAAGACCTGATCATACGGGGTGGCGAAAACATCTTCCCCGCAGAGATCGAAGATGCCCTGAGAAAAAATCCGAAAGTGCAGGACGTAGCTGTTTTCGGCTATCCGCATCCGAGACTGGTGGAAATTGTTATGGCCATCATTCAGGTGAAGGAAGGCGAGACCTTAACCGATGAAGAAGTAGTAAGCTTCTGCAAAGACCGCGGCCTTGCAAAATACAAATGGCCTGAGAAGATGATCTATGCGCCGATCCCCCGTAACCCTGCCGGGAAAATTGAAAAGCCGAAATTGAGAGCTATCTATGTGCAGCCGGCAAAAGAGGCAATGGAGAAAGAATTCAAAAAACAAGGCTAACATAAAGGCTTGAGCAGAACAGAAACGCCCGCTCATTTCGAGCGGGCGTTTTTTATGTGTTCCAGATAATTACCGTTTCTCTCTATCTTCAGAGGGACTGAACCGAGGATGTCCTATAAAGACTGAATTATTGATTGTGCCAGGATACCCCGCTTGTCATTCATAATCCCGGACGTATCTTTTGACCGGACTAAGGAGGTATTGTTCACTCTGATTTGTGAACTCGGCATCTTCGTTGCTCAGACTAGCACAAATCACCCTGCGGGAGCGTTCACGAAACCGCCAAGTCCGGTAGACCCAATAAGTTACGTCATGTTCATTCAAGGCACAAAAAGGTATCCAGGCATTCTATTGTCGTATACAAGAAATTGACGTCCTAAACTTAAGGCTGTAAATCGGACCGTTAGCAAGTCATTCCGTAATAGTCTCTTTAGTACGAGGAGACTTCTTCCCGAAAGGAATGTCGCGAGGATTTCTGTTAACCCATCTTAGCGAAGTTAAGCATGTCCGTTAGGACCGATGCGCTAGGCCCGCAAGGGAGCGCATATGTTACCCATTGCAGCATCAAGGGAGACAAGCTATTAGATGGGTCAGACCATTCGTAGGCAATGAGTTAAGAGGATGAGTCTCCTCTACCAATCTATATCTGCTGTGATCAGGTGTCGAAGACCATCTTCTGGACCTGAAGACCTTTTATCGCCTGTAGTTTGGCCTCCATTTCCGCGATGGCTTTGTCGCCTCCGAAGACTTCAAGAAGAATAAGTCCGCTGGGTGCGCAGAGATTCTCGTTTACCTCATGGAGCCCAAGGCGTGTTTTGATATAACAGCCGCACTCGGTGAGGACCTTCTGAAGTTCAGGGGCGTTTTCCACCCTGTTTGTTATGCATATTCCCATTACCTGTCGTTGTGCCATAGAACCTCCTTTATTTCAATAATCCTCTAATATTATATAGAGCGAAGTGTATGTCAAGGCATAGCTAAAAAAAGCTTTTTGAAAAAGATGCCATATTTGCCTTAAAGGCATGGTTTTTTGATTGATTAAGTTTCGCCGGAATGATATGGAATGGAAGAAAGAAAAAGGGAGGGTCAAGGTGGAGACATTGTTATTGTTGGTATGGCTTGGGATAGGAGTAATGATCATAATATGGCGTATTCATTCAAAGAAACAGCGTAAATAAGTCCCAATAACGTAAATAAGGGCAATTTTCTTTTAAAACTTGAGCAACCGGTGCTGCAAGGTGCCGCGTAACTAACTGTAATTACAAGTTAATTAAATAATTTATTTTAGTTGATTCTTTGATGCTAAAGTAGTACTAATAGTATGTAACATATTTCACAAAGGAGGGAGTTATGAAGAGAAGCATGGTGGTATTTGCAGGCGCGGTGTTTTTCCTGTTCGCTACCCTGGCAGGTGCCTACGCAGTAGAGCTTACAGCAGATATGGTAACAAAAGAAGGAAAAGTAACAAGAAACGGCAAGATATACGTAAAAGACACCAAGGCCCGCATCGAGAAGGGAAGTTCCCCCATATACGCAATCGTAAGGGGAGATAAGAAAATCTTCTGGCAGATCAACGGCGCCGAGAGGACCTATCTGGAAGTAGCACTGACCCCGGACATGAAGCCGACCATCGAAGAAAAATTATTCGGCGAGACCGCGAGAAAACAGGTCGGCACAGAGACCGTGAACGGCTACGCCGCGAAGAAATATGAAGTGACGGTTAAGACGAAAAACAAGAGTGAAACCATTACGCAGTGGTTTTCAGCGGAATACAATTTCCCGGTAAAGATAGTTACCGCAAAATGGACTGTCGAGTACAAGAATATTAAAAAGGGCGGCGTTGCCGACAGCGTTTTTGAATTGCCGGCAGGCGCGGTAATAGACACAACCGAAGTGCCCGATGTGCTCCACTAAGCGGAACATATAGATAAGCGGTTACAGAGAATATTAAGAAAAGCCAGGACCGGGCGATAACCCGGCCTTGGCTTTTTTATATCAAAGATGGTATGCTGGTACACTACGGACAGATAATGCCTGTCGACATTAAACAAAAAGGGGACATACATGGGCGGTGAAGTAAAGAAGAGACACCACATGAAGGCCATGATCATATCGGCGGTTTTTCTTGTTGTCTGTATTGGTTTTATTATGTGGCTTAAGGGGCAGGCGGCGCAGCAGCCCATCCCGGTGGCAGCGGCAGTGGAGGATGTGAAAAGCACTGACTGGAAAAAATACGGCATCGACATCGAAGGCGAGCACTTCTTCCGCTTTGACGCCTCAGGCAAAGCGTTCCCCGATGTGCTAAGCGTGAAAACAAAAGTCATCTACAGCGAGGAAGGAAGAAAAAAATACATAGAAAAACGGCAGATGAACAAACTTCCCGTCCAGGGTTTCGAGGAGCTCGATTCCCGGACCGTCCTCTATGGACTGAACTGTGTCAGCAAGACAAAAGGAGATTTGTGTTCTTGAGGTATTCGAACTGACAAAAGAGGGGAAGACCCTCGATTATGCGAAATCCGGTTCTTATAAAAACTGGAGTGTGATCCCGGAGGGAACGGTGTATGAAGATCTTCACAAGATTATCTGTCCTGAAAGGAACGATAAATAGTCCTGATTGATAACAAATTATTGTTGAGTAATGTGCTGTTGCCAACAGGGAAACCTGTCTCCTGACAGATGTGGGATAAGGGTTTCGCTCCGCGCAGGTTAATGTCATTTTGAAGGAAAATTGAGATATAGGTTTTTTCTTAATTTTGTGAAGGTAATCGCCTTCCCTTCCTCAGGATATGGGGGAATGCCCTATGCGGTTTCTCCCTTATCGCGTCAAGAACTCCTAATTGTATTCATCAAAACCTCATTATCCAAAAATGAATAACCCTCTTCCTGCCCTCATTCCCAAAAGGTACTGCGTCCTTCGGGGTATTTGCGGGAATGACAGAAAAAGAGACTTTTATAGAAACAAAATGGGTACACGGACCATGGTTCTATTTTTGACTGTTTGTGGTCAGAGCCCTCTGAGGGGTCAGTAAATTTCAAACACGGGTTCTGCCGGGGGTACACGATTTAGCATTGGTATAATGGGAATATCAGGCATGAAAAAAGGGGCCCGAAGGCCCCTTTTTTGTTTCTGCATTAAAGTGCTTAGTCTGCTTGTTTTGACCAGAGCAGATCGATAAGCTTCTGTGATGGTGGTTTGGTCATGAAGCTGACGAGGAAATAAATCGCGCCGCAGCTTAAGACCAGGAACCACTCGTAACTGCCCATACCGTACATCTTCTTGTACAGAACAGACCAGCTTCCATAAAGGGTGAATATGGTGCCCCAGACAACGCAGGCACCTGCGCCCCACTTCGTTGCGCCCTTCCAGAAGTAGGAGATGGCGGTGACGAAGAAGAAGACCGCGCCCATACCCATAGCCGCCATACCCATGAAGATGGAGAGCAGCGGCGGCGGGTTGACGAGGACGAAGTAGAAGGGGCAGGAAGAGGAAAAGGGCGATGAGGAAATAGCCCAGATAGAGCATGGACTGGTCGGATGTCTCCGGCCACCAGAGCTTGATAATGTCTTTCGTGACGTTTGCGCTCATGATAAAGACCATGCCGGCAAGGGTTGAAAGGGCCGCAGAGAAGAGACCTGCCGTGTAGGCCGCCATCAGCCATGGGCCGCCCAAGAGCGTGGGCAAGATAGGGAGCGGCAAGGTCAGCTTTGAAGACATTTGGCTGGCCGTGGATCGTCGCTGCCTGGAGAAGACCGGGTCCATAGAGAAGACGGGCCACGAGGCCGTTGCTGGAGCAGTCCAGCATGATGGGGATACCGGTGAAGAGCCATACGATGAATATGAGCCACCAGTAATCCTTCTTTGTTACCTTCTTCATGCCGAGGAACCGGCTTACATTATGGGGGAAGCCGACTGCCATGGTGAAGAAGATGACCGGTGTGGCGAGGATACCGATCCAGCTCGACATGAGCTGCGTAAACCCGAGCTGCGGGAGCTTGGGGTTAATGAGCTGCATCAGGGCGGGGTTCTGTGCCGCGAGGCCTTCCGTGACATCCCTGAAACCACCAACATGAATGATGGCCCAGAGGCCGAGGAGGGTGCCGACGACGCAGAAGACAAGACCCTGCAAGGCCATGGCATACTGGTTTCCGATGTAGCCCGCCGAGGACCATATAGAGCCAGGCGATGAAGACGGAAAGGAGAAGACACCAGAGCGGTGAAAGACCCGTCATGGCGAACCAGACTGTCGCGCCTGCTTTCAACTGGCCGACTGAATAGAGGAAGAGAAAAAAGAGCATGGAAACGGCGACGATGGTCTGAAGGCCTTTTGATTCGAACCTCCGTCCGATCGTCTCAGGCAGCGTTGCTGCGCCGAGTTTTTTGGAAAAGTCCCGTGTCTTCAAGGCGCCGAGCCAGATACAGGGGATAATGCCGATGAGACTCCAGATACCGGCAAACCACATGCCGGAAAAACCCAGGGAGTAAACAATGCCGGTGCTTCCGCAGAAGGCCCAGCCCGAAATATACGTGGCGGAGAGTGCCGCGCCGGTGATGATGGGGCCCATATCGCGTTTTCCGACGAGGTACTCATCGAAACTGCCTTTGGTCATCTTCATTCTTCCCATAAGGCCGAGAGATACATAGATAAGGCGAGCAGAAGGCCGACGGCAATACTTCCTGAGACAATCATCTCCGTGGTTGGTGTGGGTATTGGTAAAAATTTCAGTGCTGGATTCATTCTTGCCACCCCCTCGTTACTAACCATGTGCCAATGATGGTAAACAGAAAGGCAAAGGCAAAGACCGAAGCCCATACGTACCATGAAAACATCAATTCCTCAACTAAAGCTGGATCAACTGGCTGCATAAGTAACCCCCTTTCTAATTTTCAAACTGAAATTGTGGTGCCCGCACCTCCTTGAACGGTTATTTTGATGAAAAAATGTGTATTAAAACAAGTGAACCAATGGGTGAATCGTGATGAAACAGTTGCGCCAATCCCTTTAAAATAACGCCCCCTTCCCTTTTATTACTAATAATAGTAGACTTCCACGAAAAAATGTCAAGAAAAAAATACCGCTCTTTTTTATATACATTCAGGATCGATTAATCAATAGTTAATTTATGATTAAACATTCCAAGAGGATGGACGAGAATGGAGAGGAAAAAAAGAGATGCATTAATTTGAATATTTTCCTCTTTTTATGCATGCGATTTAAGAGAATAGAACGTCGGAGAACGGCTACAGACGGACGGAAACCGTCTTCGAGATGCCTTCTTCTTCCATGGTGATGCCGTATATCGTGTCAGAGGATTCCATGGTGATCCGGTTGTGGGTAATAAAAATAATCTGTGTTTTCGCGCTCATGGTTTTCACGATTTCAAGGAGCGCCACAAGGTTCGCGTCATCGAGAGGGGCGTCAATTTCGTCCATGAGGGCGAAGGGGCTCGGCTTGGTATCCATGAGGGCAAGCAGCAGCGCCAGCGAGATGAGGGCCTTTTCTCCGCCTGAGAGAAGCTCCATTCTGAGCACCTTTTTGCCGGGGGGCTGGGCGAACATTTCAACGCCGCCATTTTCCTGATTGACGACGAGATGGCCTTTCCCGCCCTTGAAGAGCGTATCGGTAAACCGTTTAAATGCTTCGTTGACCTTATCGAAGGTTTCGGCGAATAATTCTTTTGTCAGAAGGTCTATCTTGGTGATCGTCTTTTTCAGAGACTCCATGGCGCTGTGCAGATCTTCCTTTTGTTTTTCAAGAAACAAAAGACGTTCCTGTAATTCAAGGTATTCTTTTTCGGCCCGGAAATTTATTTCTCCCATGGCCGCAATCTCGGCCATGATTGCCTCTCTCTCGTCATCAATGCGGGGAGCAAGCTGGATGGCAAAGTCATCGGGATTTTCTATGCTGTAGGTTGTTTGGAGTTTTTCAAGGACAGTGTTTCGTTTCTCAATAAAGAGTACGATCTCTTTCTCAATGTTTTCCCGCCTGCCCCGGATTCTTTCAATCTCTTTCCCTGCTGTTTCTATGTTCTCCTGCAGGGCATGTTTTTCCATGTGAAGATTGCCAAGCATCTTCTTTAGCTCTTCAAATCGCTCCAGATGCTTCTCACAGGTTTTTTTCAGGTCATCGTAATCTCTGTCAAGGCCTTCGATTTTCCGGGCTCGCAGGGCTATTTCTGCGCTGATCTGCTCTACCTTCTCCTGACCGGTGACAATATCGCCGCCCAGTTTCCTGATTGCCGTCAGTTTCCGTTCCTTATCTTCCCCGATGGCCCCCAGTGCATTCCTCTTTCGTTCGATGCTGATAGTCATTGCATGCCATCTTGACTGGGCTGTTTCGTAGTCTTTTTTGATAGTGTTCAGGTCTGCTTTCAACGCTGTCATGCTTGCTTCTCTATCGGTCTTTTCCTTTTCAGCGCGCTCTTTTTCCTCTTCCAGTTGCTCTCTTTCCAGAGGCGATTTTTCTTCCGAAAGGTCAATCCTTGTTTCCAGCGTCTCCAGTCTTTCAAGGGTTGTCTTCAGACGCGCCTCAAGGAATAAAAGCTCCTTTTCTGTTTTGTTGATGGCGGCTTCCTTTTCTTCCCTCGCCCTTTTTGCTCTCTGGTAGGCACTGTCACAGATCGAGAGCCTTCCCTTCATATCATCTATGGCGCCGTAGCGGTCCTGCAGGGCGGCGGCTATTGCTTTCAGTTCTTTTTCGAGCTTTATTTTTTCCTTGAACTGTTTCAGATCGATTCGTTTTTTGTCTTTCCCGCTGAGGATAAAACCACGGGAATCAACATAGACGCTCTCATTGATGAATATCCCTTCTTCACCGGCTTCGATGCGCGCGAGCGCCTCGTCAACGCCCTCTATCCACCGTATATCGGCCTCAACCTCTGAGCCGCCCAGCTTGAAGATACCCTTTCGGGGAAAGAAAATATAATTGCCTTCCTGTCTTTTCACTACCCGTGAAATGGCCTCTGTTGTCGTCTCAGTGAGCACCTGATACTCGAGTTCATTTGAGAAAAACCTTTCCATTGCTTTTTCTTTTGCCTCTTCCACCTTTATCATATTGATCAGTTTCGTGGCATTCAGCTCTCCGGACCCCTTGTTTTCAATAAGGCCGCCGAGCTGTTTCAGGAACTCTTCTTTAATCCGTTTTTCGTTCTTGAGCCGCTCGGTAATGTTGCCTTCTTCATCCACGCTTTTTCTTACCAGTTCACGATCATTGAAGGTCCGCGTCTCTTCTTCGCTTACAGCACTTTTCTCTTCCTTTTCCCTTTCAAGGGTAGCGCTGAGGGTTTTTTGCTGGCTTTGGAGCCTTGTCAGTATTTCCCTGAGCTCCCTTTTTTCAGCGCTCTCTTTCTCTTCCCTTTTTTGTCTCTCTTTCTCAATCCGCTCTATCTGGGCAATCCTGTTTTTTGTGTCTGTCAACCTGCTCATGGAAACAAAAAGCTGTGTCCGCTCTTCATCGAGTCTTTTCTCATATCCTGTTATGGCAGTTTTCAGCGCTTCAGCCTCTTCTTTGAGGATCAGCGCGCCTGCTTCTTCTTTTTGCAATTCTTCCTGATTGACAACGGATTTATCCGACAGGGCCTCTATCTCTTTGCGACAGGCTTCAATCTGTTCCCTGATGCGGGCCTCATTCTCTCTGTGGCTATTACACTGGGCTTCCAGTCTTTGTTTTTCCTCTTTCACATATTCTATTTCGACAAGACGGGTCTCCATGTCTTTTTCTTTGCCCTTTATGTCGACTTCAAGCTGCCGCACGATGTTGTCCGTCAATGCGAATTCCGATTCTTTTGCCTCAAAGCCCTTCTTAAGCTCTGCCTTTTCTTCTTCTTTTGTTGTGATCTCCCCTTCCAGTTCACCCTGCCTTTCCTGAATTTTACCTATCCTTTTTTTCAGTTTTGCATAGCCGTCAAGGAGGATCTGTTTCTCTATCTCATGGAGCTTATCGGCCAACACCTGATATGCTCTCCACCGTTGCCATTCAAGTTCTGCCTTTTCAAAGGCGACCGTAACCTCCCGGTAGATGTCTTCAACCCGTTCGAGGTTTATTGTCACTTCTTCCATTCTCGTCAGGGCGTCCCGTTTTTTCTCTTCGAAGCGCGTGATGCCGCTCACCTCTTCGATAACGACCCTTCGTTCCGTCGGTTTCATCTGGATGAAGCTTTCTATCCGTCCCTGTTCTATAATTGCATATGAATTAATACCGATGCCGGTGCCGAGAAAAATATCCTGGACATCCTTGAGCCTTACCAGATTTCCGTTGAGGAAGTATTCGTTGACGCCGTCGCGGTAAATTCTCCTCTTGACAACGAGGTCTTTTTCGCCGTCGGTGAGTTCCAGAGAAACCTCTCCGATATTGACGGGCCTTTTGCCGTTGCTGCCATGGAAAATCACATCGCCCATGTCTTTTACCCGGAGGCTCTTTGTGCCCCGCTCTCCCAATACCCAGACAATGGCGTCGACAATATTGCTTTTGCCGCACCCGTTGGGTCCCACAATGGACGTGACACCCTGCCCGAAATGGAAGACGGTCCGGTTGAGAAAGGACTTAAAACCGAATATTTCCAACTTTGTTAGTTTCAACAATGAAACCTCTATAAAGTGAGCTGAAAATCTTGTTTTATCATGATGTCAGCGGATTGACGCAATTGCTTTTTTAAGCCTTTTTTCCACGCTTTCCTTTCCGAGGATATTGATCACTTCAAAGATCCCCGGAGTAACCGTTTTTCCTGCAAGAGCAACCCGTATGGGCTGAATGATATTGACAGGTTTCATATTGTATTTCCCGACGAGACCCTCGATGAGTTCTTTCGGTTTGCCCTCGTCGAGTGAGCCGAGCGCGGCAAGACTATTATAGAAATCTTCCAGTATCGGTTTTGTGGCAATCGTTAAAAACTTTTCCTGTGCCGCTTTGTCATAAGGAAAATCGTCGCGAAAGAAAAATTCTGCCATGAGGGCCATCTCTTTCAATGTTTTTGCCCTGTCTCTTAAGTTAATGACAATCGGCACAAGCATGGCCTTATCTTGAATGCTGACCCCCAGCGCTTCTATAAAGGGCACGAGCCTGCCTGCGATCTCTTCCGCGGGAAGGGTTTTGATATAGTGGCTGTTCAACCAGGAAAGCTTGTCCATATCGAAAACCGACGGTGACCTGCCGACATTGGCGAGATCAAATTTATCTATAAGGTCCTGGCGGGAGAAAATCTCTTCATCACCGTGGGCCCAGCCCAGCCGTGCCAGATAATTCATGAGCGCTTCAGGGAGAAAGCCGTCGTTTCTGTATTCGAGCAGCGACGTTGCCCCATGCCGTTTACTGAGACGGGCCTTGTCCTTGCCATGGATCAGGGGGACGTGGGCAAAGAGCGGCACGGCAAAACCTAAGGCTTCATATATGAGTATCTGCCGGGGTGTGTTGTTGATGTGGTCATCACCTCTGATAATATGGGTGATCTTCATGAGCGCGTCATCGATTACGACGGTAAAATTATAGGTAGGGGTATTGTCGGTCCTCAATATGATAAGGTCGTCCAGTTCTTCGCAGCGAAAGGTAATTTTGTCCCTGACGAGGTCATTGAAAGTCACTTCTCCGCTGACAGGGCCCTTGAACCGGATGACAAAAGGCCTGTCCCGGTGAGCATCATCGGGCGGAAGGTCCCTGCATAACCGGTCATAATTCGGTTTTCTCCCTTCCTTGAGGGCTGTCTTCCTCTTTTCGTCCAGCGTTTCAGCGCTGCAATAACATTTATAGGCATGTCCGGTCTCAAGGAGCTTGAATGCGTATTCCCGGTACGTATCCATATAATCTTTCTGAAAGAAAGGGCCTTCATCCCATGTGATGCCAAGCCATTCAAGGCCCTTGAGAATATCTTCAACATACTCATCTTTTGACCGCTCAATATCGGTATCCTCAATTCTCAGCACCATGGCGCCCTTGTTGTGCTTTGCGTAGAGGTAGCTGAAAAGCGCCGTCCTTGCCCCGCCGATATGAAGATTCCCCGTAGGGCTTGGTGCAAACCTCGTTTTGATCATCAGGATTCCTCCGAAACAGATTATCTGTTGATTATAAGGGAAAATAATGGATAATGTCAAAATATAAGGACTTTTTCCTGTCGCGCCCCATTTACCCTTATTTTGTTTAAGCATGTATCAACTTTTTTGTGTTCAAGGACAGGGCCGGAAAATTTTTTATTACTTTTTTTATTACTTTTGGCTATAATGAAATTCAGGAGAATGCGATGCCGGGTGATCAATATACCGAAGAACTTATCAGGGAATGCATAAGGGGTAACTTAGAACAGGTCATCCATTTTATCGACAAGGGCGCCGATGTGAACAGCGCCGACAATAACGGTAATACGCCTCTCATGTATGCGGCCATACATGGTTTTACCGATATGGCGCGACTGCTCGTCGATAGCGGCGCAAATGTAAACGCAAACAATAAATCCGGTGTCACGTCCCTTATATATGCCTGTAAAAATAATCAACTGGGAGTGATGAGGCTTCTTGTTTCCAGGGGCGCTGATGTGAATGTAAAAGATTCAAACGGTGTCACGCCATTTACGTTTGCCTGCCAGAACGGCAATATGGACATCGCCCACCTGCTTGTTGATTTTGTTGCCGATGTCAATGCCAGGGACCGCGAAGGCAATACGCCCCTTATGTGCGCCATAATGAATAAGTGGCCCGGTATGGTCAACTTTTTAATCGCAAAAGGTTCAGACCTGAAGGCCGTCAACAAGAACAATAAAACCGCCCTTGATATTGCCAAAGAACGGGGACTTCTCAGGGTAGTCAATGAAATAAAGTCAAAAATGCTTGAAGAGCAGAAAAAAGCTTCCTGAGAAATCTCTTTTTAACTCAGACAAGTGGGCTTTTACAACACGTTTTTTTGTAAAAAACCGGTATCTCGCAGGACCTTCCTTCCAAGACAGATAGTTTCGTAAAAACAATTACTTATTGAATATTGGTATGCTTTTGTGGTAGTATACATAATGTTTGCCAGAGAGGGACAATCGTTTGATTGGAGGCACGATGTTTCAAATAGGAGAAGTTGCAGTATATCCCGGCCACGGTGTTGGAAAGATTGAGTCTATAGAAGAAAAAGAGTTTTCCGGCACAAAGCAATCTTTTTATATAATCCGCATTCTTGATACCGATATGACAATCATGATCCCCATAGACGGGGCCAAAAATGCCGGTCTCAGGTGTGTCATAGAGTCCTGTGACGTTACAAAGGTCTATGATATCCTCAAGGAGAAAAACGTCGCCCATGATAATTCGCCCTGGAACAGGCGCTATAAGGAATACATGGAAAGGATTAAAAGCGGCTCTATTTACGAAGTTGCTACGGTCCTTAAAGAGCTTTACAGCTTGCGGTATTGGAAGGAACTCTCTTTCGGTGAGAAAAAGATGTTTGAAATAGCGAGGAGCCTTATCACAAAAGAACTTTCCATTTCTCTCGATAAAGAAGAAATGAAAGTAGAAGAAGAAATAGAAAAGATTTTTTTGAATGATACCAACAACCATAAGGGTAACGGCGATAATCATAAAGGTAATAACAACCAACACAAAGGTTGATCCTTGGATATAATTGTTCAGATAATTCTTGTAACAGTTACCACGATTACCGGTTATTTCATATTAAAAGAAATTTTTGTCAGCACTGTCTGGGGGCTTGCAGGGGCTGTTTTCGGACTTCTTTTGGGCTATGCCATTATCAAGGCAGAAGAGAAACTGAAGGATGTATCGTTAAAAATCATTATCGGCAGCCTTACCGGTATTACCGTGAGCCTCCTTATTGCAAATCTTTTTATTTCGAGACTGCTCCTTGCCCTCATTAAAGATATCCCCATAACCGTACCGATCTATATACTTTTTTACTTTGTCACGGGGTATATCGGTTTCAAAATAGGGATGGAGAAGAGCAGGACCCTTGATCTCTCCAGGGTGCCTCTTTTTGAAAAAATGGAAGGCAATGAAGGCGCCAAAATCCTTGATACAAGCACGATCATTGACGGAAGGATCGCAGATATATGTGAAACGGGTTTTGTAGAGGGGACATTCATCATTCCTCACTTTGTGCTCTATGAGATCCAGCATATTGCAGACCATCAGGACCCCGTGAAAAAGACGAGGGGCAGGAGGGGCCTTGATGTACTCCACAGGCTGCAAAAACAGACCTTTGTGAGAGTGAAGATTGTTGACTACGATTTTCCCAAACTCAAAGATGTGGATACCAAACTCATTGCCCTTGCGAAAAAGATGTCCGGCAAAATCGTAACGAACGATTATAACCTCAACAAAGTGGCAGAACTCCAGGGCGTAGAAGTGCTCAATATGAACCAGTTGTCGACGTCACTGAGACCTGCGATGCTTCCCGGCGAACAGATGAATGTGAAGATCCTCAAAGAAGGGAAAGAACATGGCCAGGGGATAGGCTATCTGGATGACGGGACCATGGTTGTTGTTGATGATGCAAAAAAACTCCTCGGCAAATCTGTTGATGTGGTCGTAACGAGCGTCCTCCAGACAACGTCGGGAAGAATGATCTTTGCGAAGCTGAGAGAAGATGCAGAAAAAGAATTTTACTTTCCCGAAGAATATCAATTTGAAGAACAGGTAAGATAACATCATGAGAACGCTGGCTATTATACTCGCCGGCGGCGCAGGCAAAAGGATGGGCGCCGCCACAAACAAACAGTTTTTGCTGATTGACAATAAGCCTATTATCGTCCATACCCTGGAGATATTTGAGAATTGCAGGTCCATAGACAGTATCTTTCTGGTGGTAAATCAGAAAGACCTTCCTGTTATACAGAAAGAAATCCTCGAAACATACCGGTTTAAAAAGGTTACAAAGTTGGTAATCGGTGGAAGGCTCAGGCAGGATTCCGTAAGAAATGGTCTTGAAGCTATAGAGGGCCAGTGCGATATTGTGGTAATCCACGATGGGGCGCGGCCATTCGTCTCCCCTTCCTTTATTGAAAAAGGGATCTTTTTAATGGAGATGTTCGATGCCGTTATCCCTGGCCTGCCCGCTAAAGATACTATTAAGGCAGTCTCAAAGGAAGGTTTTGTTTCAAAGACCCTGCCAAGGGATTCCCTCTGGCAGGTGCAGACACCCCAGACCTTTAAATATGAACTTATCGTGAAGGCATACCGGGAAGGTATGGCGAAAAAGCTTTACGGATTTGATGACGCAACTTTTATTGAACATCTTGGGAAAAAAGTGAAGGTCATTGAGGGCTCTCCCTATAATATGAAAATTACCACGCCGGAAGACCTTATTATCGCACAGGGCATTCTTTCACAACTCAAAGGCGCTGCATGAAAATTGGTATCGGTTATGATGCCCATCGCCTTGTGGATGGAAGAAAGCTCTACCTCGGCGGGGTCCATATACCATACAGCAAAGGACTCCTGGGCCATTCTGACGGGGATGTGCTTATTCATGCAATATGTGACGCAATGCTTGGGGCAATCTCCGAAGGCGATATAGGCTTCCACTTCCCCGATAGTGATGAGTCCATAAAAAATATTGAAAGTGTTAAAATACTTGCCTATGTCAGTGAACTGGCAAAGAAAAAAGGGTATAGGGTAGTCAACATAGATGCAGTCGTTATTGCCGAGGAGCCGAAGATTTCACCCTACCGGGAAAAAATGAAAGAAAAACTGGCAGATGTCCTTGGAGTAGATGCTGTATTGGTGGGAATCAAAGGGAAGACTACTGAGGGGATGGGTTTTACCGGAAGGAAAGAGGGGATTGCCGTGCAGGCGGTGGCGCTCCTCGAAAAAGAAGAATAATTCAGACATTTCGGGGGATAAGCCGATGCTTAAATCTTTATTGAATAGGGCGGGTTATTAAGATGGTTAAGGTACGTTTTGCGCCAAGCCCGACCGGTCATCTTCATGTAGGCAATGCAAAAACAGCGCTTCTCAACTGCCTTTTTGCCATGGCCAGGCAGGGGAAACTGGTGCTCCGTATAGAAGATACGGACATGGAACGGTCCGATGTTTCCTATGAAAAATCAATTCTCGATGATCTCACCTGGCTTGGGATTGCATGGGATGAAGGCCCCCTGAGACAAACAGAGAGGTTCGATATCTATAGGGCATATGCAAAAACCCTTCTCGATAAAGGCGTTGCCTATAAATGTTTTTGTTCCCAGGAAGAGCTCGAGAAGCTCCGGGAAGCCTCTCTCAAAAAGGGAGAACCCCCCCGTTACAGCGGTGTTTGCCGGAACCTCTCTGAAAAAGAGGTCTTGCAACTGGAACAAAGCGGAAAACCATATGTGGTCCGTTTTAAGTCGCTCTATAAGGCAATCCCTTTTATCGATGGGATTCACGGAGAGATCCAGTTCCCACGGGACCATGTGGACGATTTTATTCTTATGAAACAGGGGATGACCCCTTCCTATAATTTTGCCGTTACGATTGATGATATGATCATGAACATCACCCATGTTATCAGAGGGGCAGACCATATTTCGAATACCCCGAAACAGATTATGCTTTTTGAAGCCTTTGGGGAAACCCCTCCACAATACGCGCACCATTCACTTCTTGTCGGTGAGGACAAAAAACCTCTCAGCAAGAGACACGGTGCAACGCGGATAAAAGATTTCCGGGAGATGGGCATACTACCTGAGGCTCTTCGGAACTACCTTGGTACTATCGGGAGAAACGTAAAAAAAGAAATCATGGATATGACCGAAATGAGCGGGGGTTTTTCACTCGATTCCCTCTCAAAAGCAGACTCTGTCTTTGATATGGAAAAATTATACTGGTTCAATAAAGAATATATGAAACACCTCCCCCTTGAAACTCTCCTGAGAGAGCTTGATTTACCCGCTCAATATGGCGACAGGGTATCGGTCTTAAGAGAAAATACGGCGACCCTTACTGAAATGAAAGAATTCCTCAACGTTTTCGACACCTCCGATATCAGTGACGAAGGCCTGTCCACTCTTAACCGGATAGCCCCCCCGGATGATTTCATTACCACTCTGAATGATATTATTGCCAATCATGGGAATACTCCTTCTTTTGATACTCTCCTGAATACCATGGTGTTGAGGAACGAGTTGAAAAAGAAAGATGTCTTTATGGTTTTACGGATTTTTCTCACCGGAAGAAAGAGCGGTCCCCCCTTGAAGGAACTATTTCAAATGATACCGAAAGAGATTATACTAGAGAGAATCAATAAATATCTAACACCCCGCAGCGGAGAGACAAAAGAATAAATATGTCTGTTTCCATGTGGAATGATAGGATCGCATGAACGCCAATAAACTATATTTATCGGTAAAACGTATTTTCCGGAGTCTGTCGCTGAGGACCCAGTTGCTCCTCATTCTTCTCTTCCTTCTCCTTGTCTCCATCGGCTCCCTCACTGTCATATATGCGAGGAGCGAGCAGCAGATCCTCAACAGGATGACCGACAATATTGATGATATTACCAGAGCAATCCAGATCAGCGTCGAGGAGCTTACCTACAGGGGCGACAGCACGGAACGGTTAAAGCGCTATGTAGATGATCTGAACAAAAAGGGGATAAAAGAGATATCCATTCTCAATGATACCTCGGAAATTATCGCCAGCTCAAATCCGCAGAAGATCGGCGTGAAGGAAAAAATAGGCGAAAAGAAGGGTGGAAAGAAAAAGGGCCTTATGATAACTGCCCACCTTGGCGATGACACGCTCTCGGACACGCAAAAAATGTATAATGTTATCATGCCGGTATCTATTAAGGGGCAAAGCATCGGCTATATTCATATAAATATGGCCCTTGATGATTACCAGCTCATTCGAAACCGCACACACATGAAAAGAATTTTCAGCATGATTTTCGCCTTCACAATCGGTATTATCGTTTGCCTTATTATTGCTGAAAAATACACAGACCCCATCAAGAAGATTGCCGTTGCGAGCAGGGAGATTGCAGGTGGGGAACTGGTAAAAATAGAAGACAGCAACAGAGGAGACGAAATAGGGGTACTTGTAAAGAGCTTCAATGAAATGGTTGATAAATTAGGCGAAAGGATAGAGCTTGAGGAAAAGCTGAAAAAGACAGAGCAGTTTTCCATGATAGGCCAGTTGTCAGCCGGTATTGCCCACGAAATACGGAATCCTCTTAATTTCCTCTCTCTCTCCATCGGCCACATAAAAGAAACCATAGGCGATGAGAAGATTAAGAATAAAGAAGAGGTCCTGGAACTCCTTGATAACCTGTTAAAAGAGATATATAAGGTAAACGAGCTTATTCATAATTTTCTTTTCCTCGGGAAACCGATAACTTTGCGCAGAGAATGGGTGTCCCCACAATCATTGATCAATGAAGCCCTCTCTCTTGTAAAGGATAAGGTCCGGGACGGGATCGAAATAACAACACACTGCAATGCCGGCGGGGAACGCATGTATTGCGACCGGGAATATACCCGGATATGTATCATCAACCTCATTATTAACGCAGTTCAGGCTATTCATGATGAAGGCCGGATACGCATAGAATGCGGCCATGACAACTCATTTTCGTATATTTCTGTAGCTGATACGGGAAAGGGCATTAATGAGGACGAGATTGCGAAGATTTTTGAACCTTATTACTCGACTAAGCAATTCGGCATCGGCTTAGGCCTTGCCATAACAAAGCGTTTTGTCGAGGAGCAGGGAGGTATCATAGCAATAGAGAGCGAGATCAGCAAAGGAACGACAATGATAATCAGGATGCCCGGTCATGAAGCATAGCAGGGGGACCATCCTCGTCGTCGAAGATGATATGAACCAGAGGAATATCATCAAGACTATCCTTACAAAAGAGGGTTTCTACGTCGAGGGGGCTGATTGCGGGAAAAAGGCCATAGAGATCCTGAAAGCCGGTAAATTCGATCTTGTCCTTACCGATTTGAAGCTGCCCGACATAGACGGCACCGAAGTGCTGAAGGAAGTACGAACATTAGGAAGGACCTGTCATGTTGTTATCATTACGGCCTTTGGCTCTATACCTTCTGCCATTGAAGCGACGAAACTCGGCGCTTTTTACTATCTCGAAAAGCCATTGGAAAAAGACCAGCTTCTCCTTGTTGTTCATAATGCCATAAATCAGGTACGGCTTTTAAAAGACAATATTATGCTCAAGGACCAGCTCCTGGACAGATTTCACCTCGATAATATCGTGGGAGTTCACGGTGCCATGGAAGAGCTTTACAAGATCGTAAAGAAAGTGGCGCCTACCAATTCTACGGTGCTTATCTATGGTGAAAGCGGAACAGGGAAAGAGCTCTTCGCGAAGAGCATCCATTACAACAGCCCCCGAAGGAATAAAACCTTTTTTGCCATTAATTGCGCTGCGATACCGGAAACATTGCTGGAAAGCGAACTTTTCGGGTACGAGAAAGGGGCTTTTACCGGCGCGCTCTCGCGTTATACCGGACTTTTCGAGCAGGCAAACAGCAGCACGCTCTTTCTCGACGAAATTGGCGACCTCTCTTTGAGCACCCAGGCAAAACTTTTGCGCGTCCTTCAAGAAAAAGAGATAAGGAGAATCGGGGGCAAAGAAACGATCAAACTGGATGTGAGGATTATTACGGCGACAAACAAAAAGCTTCAGGATGAAATCTCTCAGGGTAAATTCCGTGAAGACCTCTACTACAGGCTCAATGTCATCGCTTTTACAATCCCCCCTCTTCGTGAGAGGACAACCGATATCCCGCTTCTCATCGAACACTTCTTAAAAAGGTTTGAAAAGGTCCATGGAGCTGCAAAATACATCAGTGATGAGGTCTTACAGGCCTTTATGCTATATCCCTGGCCTGGAAACGTACGGCAACTCGAATCTGTCATGGAACGTTCTTACATCATGTGCGAAGGAGACCGCATTGATATAGAACACATGCCCGCAGAGGTAAAGCAGGCAAGCACGAAGGAGATGTCATTTGATAAGCTCCGTTCTACAATTGATTATCTTATTGATGCAAAGTTGACCGCCGCAGAGTACCGCATCTATTTTTATCTGTCGAAGCTTGATCCTCTCGATGAGAATGTCCTTGAATTAATGGAACCAAAGGAGATTATCGAACGACTTGGCATTAATCGTGATACCTTTTTTGTCGGGATTGCAAAACTGAAAGACCTGGGCCTCTATGATTACAAGGAGAAGCTAAATCTGGCGAAACAGCCCCTTCCAGGCAGATCACATAATAATCACCAGTCGGAAAAATCCGACAATTAGACCTCATTTGTGTCGGATTTCTCCGACTATTCTGTGTTTCTCAAATCACCCATTTTACGATTCTATAGTTTTTACAGGCTGTTATAGTTATGGCACAATTCGTGCAAAACTATTAAACATGAAGTTCAATAAAATCCTACAATGGAGGAGTAAAAGCATGAAGAAAGTTTTGATGATCGCATTGGCAGTTCTTATCAGCGTCGCTTTCGTGACAACCGTATTTGCACAGAAACCAGCAGAGAAAGCAGCAGCAGAGAAAGCAGCAGGACCCGCAGCCGAGAAAGCAGCAGGACCAGCAGCAGAGAAAGCAGCGAAACCAGCAGCAGAGAAAGCAGCGAAACCAGCAGCAGAGAAAGCAGCGAAAGTAGAGCCTTTTAAGGGCGAATTCGTAAGCGCCGACGCAACAGCAAAGACAATCGTCGCGAAAAACGACAAAGGCGAAATGACATTTGACGTTTCCAAAATTAAGAAAATGGCAGAATTCAAAGCCGGCGACAAGATAGTCGTTGTCTATAAGGAAAAAGACGGCAAGAACTGGGCAAAATCAGTAAAGGCAGTAAAGGCAGCCAAGGCAAAGAAAGCCGAGAAAGCAGCCGCAGAGAAAGCAGCAGGACCCGCAGCCGAGAAAGCAGCGAAACCAGCAGCCGAGAAAGCAGCAGGACCAGCAGCAGAGAAAGCAGCAGGACCAGCAGCAGAGAAAGCAGCAGAGAAAGCAGCACCGAAGAAGTAATTAACAAAGAAATATGAGAAGTTAAAAAGGGAGATGGAAACATCTCCCTTTTTTTATTCCAAATCTACCATCTCCTGCCTCAAAGTTAGGAGAATTTATCTCTGGTTGTTAAAATTAAAGAAGTTCATAGAAAAAATATTGTTAAAAAAGACTTCGGATGGAATCTGCTATCCTCGCTATTTCCCTCCCATTGCGGGAGGGAAATAGGGGACGCGAAAAGCGTGGTACGGGGGGAAATTTATTAATTGTCCGCTTTCTCGAAAGCACTTTTTGGTGCATTGCAAATCGGACAAGTCCAATCATCGGGCAACTCTTCAAAAGGGACCTTTTCAGACTTTTCATACCGATAGCCGCATACAGAACATACCCAATCCATAAAAACCTCCTCGTAGGTTATTTTTGTTCAATATTTTCAGTACCCTTACATTGGGGGCAAATACCATAAAAATCGACATGATTTCCGATGATATCGAAATCGTATTGCTCACTTTCCGGCAGGGCAATGGGGAACTTTTCAAAGATATCTTTTATCATTTTGCAACGGATGCAGAGAAGATGATGGTGAGGCGTTGTGTTGGGATCGAAGCGTTTCTTATCGGGGTCTATGGAGAGTTCAACGACAACCCCTTTTTCTTTCAGAGTCTCCATGGTGTTGTAGACTGTAGCAAAGGACATAGTGGGGAATTTATCAAAAATAGATTTATAGATATCTGAGGCAGAAGGGTGGCTTTTGTTTCCCTCAAGGTATGCGAGAATGGCCATCCTTTGAGGCGTTAATTTCATGTCTATCTGTCTATCAACTTTCAATATTAAATCTCAGTTAATAATAATTATAATCATAAATAAAATAGTGTCAAGGATTTTTACATTTATTTTTAATCTTTATCTACGTCTGAATGCTGAAAATCGGGGTAAAGTAAGTTATTTTTAGAGGCAGATTAGTGGCGGAGAGATAGGGATTTGAACCCTAGGTACGGTTTTAAGCCGTACACTCGCTTAGCAGGCGAGCACCTTCGGCCATACTCGGTCATCTCTCCGTGGACAAAGTATACTGGTTTGGAGTATAAATTGCAATATGACAATGCATAAGAAGGGACCAGAGGACAACAAAACTATGATAAGCGGTATGCAAAAGCAAGGAACATCGGGGCCGTCTGTGCATTACGATGTGGTAATGAAACGGCATGAACTTTTGAAAAGTATACGGAGGTTTTTTTATGACCGTGGATACATCGAAGTAGAAACGGCAAATCTTATGAAAACAGCGCCGCCGGACCCCCATATTGATCCTCTCAAGGTGTATATTGATTCAAGGGGCCTTTTTTCCTTCACACATCGCCTGAGATGGGTATGAAGAAATTGCTGCCCTCGGGGCATAAAAGGATTTTTCAGGTCTGTAAGGTATATCGGGTAGAGGAACAGGAGGAAATACACAACATAGAATTCACCATGCTTGAATGGTATCGTGAAGGCGACTATATTGACGCAATGCAGGAGACGAACGAGCTTGTCTCCTCTGTTGCCCGGGACATTCTGGGGGTTGGCGGCGAAGACTTCCAAAGACAGTTCGATGTTTACAAACTGGAAAAGCTTTTTCAGGAAAAAACCGGCATCAGCCCTTTTCGTCTTGGAAGGGATGAGCTGTTTGAAGCGATGCAGAGAAAAGGTTTTCTTGGAATAGATGCCGGGGATGATCTAAGCAGCCTTTTTTTTAAACTCTATGTCCAGGAGATTGAGGGCACTCTGACAAAGGATGCCCCTTACTTTATTACGGATTGGCCCACACTGATTTCGACAATGGCAAAGGAAAAATCCGGTTCTCCCGGAACAGCGGAGCGCTTTGAACTCTATATGCGTGGTCTGGAGATAGCCAATGGATATACTGAGCTTCTCGACCAGGCAGTGCAGAGAAAACGCTTTCTTGAGGACAACGAAACACGGCGCAGGTCAGGCAAGACCACCTTTGATGTGGATGAAGCATTCCTTGAGTCATTGTCGATACTGAAAGGGTCTTATGCCGGTGTTTCCATCGGAGTAGACAGGCTATTAATGACGCTTCTTGGCAAAGACCAAATTGATGTTGTTATTCCCCATCGGTTCAGAAAGACGTAGATCTTAACCCCTGTTATACCAATTCTATTTTTGACTTAGAATTGGTATAACTTATAGAAGAGTATCCCCAGGTATTCTTTCATTGCTATGCCAACATCGTTTATAGGCCCGGTATTGGGGAGAAAACTCAATACATCATAACTACCTCGGGAGCTCTGATAATCGGTAGCATAGGGTACTATTTCCTGGAAATGTCTGCTGAAAAGCATATAAGACCTTTTCATATGAAAGGCGCTTGTGATGAGGACAATCTTTTTCAAGCGGTATGCATCGGCTATTTCCTTTGTGTATTGGGCATTCTCAAAGGTGTCGACACTTTTTATTTCCTCTATAATATGGTTTCCGGGGACACCGAATGAAACAAGGAGTCTCTTTGCAATTTCCGTTTCGTTTCCCCTGTTAAATATTCTGCCGCTTGAGATAATAATTGGTTTTGGATATATCCTGTAGAGTCTGTATGCCGTAATCACCCTTGGCAATGAAGAAGAGCCCAGCGCACCCCTTCCATCTATATCAGGCGCATTTTCAAGAGCCCCTGATCCAAGGATAACATAGGCGTCACAAGTGCGAATATCTGAAAGAGAAGGAGGTTTGTGGGCATCCTCAAGGGGTTTCAGGAAAAATTCTGCTGTTGGTTCTATGCTGAAAAGATAAAGAAGCCCTGCCAGAATAAGGGCGGTCAACCGGAGCCTTTTTTTCGTAAAACAGGCAAAGACGAGAAGAGCAAGGATGATCAACCCCGGGAGCAGCAGAAAAGAGGTGATCAGCTTTTTTAGAACAAACATGATAGAGATGGGCAAGCGCCGGTATTAATAATACTTTGCAATCGTTTCTCTGATTTTTGGCATCGCTTTGCGTGTTGCTTTCATACCCTCCTCGACAAGCACTTTTTTCTGAGAGAAGTCGAATATGGTAATGCCCTTTGTATCGGGCTCAATGACGATGTCCGCCTGTTGAAGCTTATTCCTGTTGTTTTCGTGCATCATGATGCTGATTGCCTGAGCAATGACGTCTATTGCGGAGTTAATATTGTAATCTTTTATATCGCGCTGCAGGTTTACGGCGATGACAATGTCGGCGCCCTTTGCCCGTGCGATATCGCAGGCTACGTTATCGGTGACCCCGCCGTCGACGAGCGTCCTGTTTCCGAATGGTACAGGGACAAAAATGCCTGGTATTGCGGCAGAAGCATGCACTGCCCTTGCGAGGGAGCCCTTTTCAAGGGTAACGGTTTCGCCGGTATTCAAGTCTGTGGCAACAGGATAGAAAGGTATTTTTGTATCCTCAACCTTTTTTACTTTCACCGTCTGCTCAATGAAGGCCTCCATCCGCGCCCCCTGGACAGGACCAAGCTTTGAAGAAATAATAGAATAATCGAGGATGTCCCCCTTTTCTATTTTGAAAGCAGTCCATTCCAGTTGAAAGCTGTCCGGATTGGATGCATAGAGGGCGCCTATGAGACTCCCCACACTGGTTCCGACAATCATGTGGATAGGGATCTTTTCCTGCTCCAGTATCCGTATGACCCCCACATGGGCAAACCCCTTTGCGGAACCGCCTCCGAGGACCAAGGCAATTTTAGGTTCCTTCAGGATCTTTGTTTTACCCCCGATGACCATTGTCTGGCAGGAGCAGAGCAATATCGTTATGAGACTGAGTATAATAAACTTTTTAATAGCCGGCCCTCTGCCCCACATAAGGGTTATATACCTTTTCTTTTCCTATGGTGCTTTTTGGCGCATCACCATAGTTGTGGCCGGGAGCAACGATTGTATCATCGGGCAGGGTGAAAAGCTTCTTGTGGATAGACGATGAGAGAACCTCAAATGAACCGCCGCCGAGATCTGTTCTCCCTACGGCGCCCACGAAGAGGGTATCGCCGGTAAAAACAATCCCTGTGTGGTAGAGACACATACCGCCAGGGGAATGGCCGGGAGTATGGAGTACCAGAAGGGAAGTCTCCCCTATGGAAATGAGGTCGCCGTCTTTTACCGTAATGTCTGCCGGTGGCGAAGGTTCTCCGCCAAGGGCCATAATCATCTGGAGCGGCTGATGGATCAAACCCGCCACATCGTTCTCATGGATGATGATTTTCGCGCCGGTAAGCTCCTTCATTTTCAGGTTGCCCATGGTATGGTCGGCATGACTATGTGTATTGACGATATATTTTATCGTATAACCCCTGCTTTGGGCCTCATTGATCAATCGTTCCGTATCGGCAGAGGGATCAATAACGAGAGCATCTTTTGTTTTCTCACAACCAACGATATAGGCGAAAATAGCCATACTGCTCACTTCAACTTGCTTTACGAACATTTGCACCTCCTGTGCTATTAATCTAATACTTTTTCGTGCTCTTTATCAAATTTTTTGATAATATTGTGAATCACACGAGGAAGATAGAAACAATGGAGGAAGAATGAAACCTGTCTACATAGAAGCGAGGGATTTGCCTGATGCATGGTTTCAGTGTATTTACCGTATATTTGAGGATAATGGCGTCCACGAGTATGTTATTGACAGGGGCTCCTTTGAAGGGCACAAGCGGAGAGAATTCGATATTGTCATGGTCCATATCAAATATCCGGGGACTCACCCCCTGATTCCCGATATCCCTACTGAGCTGGGTATACCTGCGCCTACCTCGATGGAATACGTCGAAGAATATTTACAGTACCTTCTGACTGATAAGAAAGCCGAAAATGAACTCTACACATATGGAGAAAGACTGACTAACCCCAAAGTCTTCGTAGATGGGAAAGAATATACACTCGGCGTTAATCCTGTTCAGGAAGTAATCGAGATTTACAAAAAGGGCAAGGGAGGGACCAATCAGGCAATCATGGAAATAGGCATGCCCTCCGATATTATCATCGAAGATCCCCCCTGTTTGCGTCTCATCGATACCCGGCTCATGGATGGAAAACTCCATTTTGTCCTCTATTTTCGCAGCTGGGACCTTTGGGCGGGTTTCCCTTCCAATCTTGCCGCGATCCAGCTTCTCAAGGAATACATGTGCCAGGAAATTGGTGTTGAAGACGGGACCATCACAGCGGTGAGCAAGGGCCTCCATCTCTATGAATACACCTTCGGGCTGGCTTTGCAGAGGCTGAGAAGAGAGGCATAATTGCACATTGGGAAATTTAAAGGATAAGCAACTATCGGTTTCCGAACCGGAAAAGAAAGAGAAAGATTATTATTTCTCAATCAAGAATATTGAGGTGGCAAGGAGGCGAACTGGGCGTACAATATGACGTAGATTGCACGCCTGCCGAAAAGTACCCTTTACAGACGGAAACGAATTAGACGTCGAAAGTGGATACCAGCACCCTGATTACGTTGCGGATAGTATCGGTATCAGTTGATTCATTGACAGGATAGGTTCTATACATACCGGAATGAACGTCAAGTATGGTAAATATTAAAGCGTTGTCTTCCAGTGCAATCAACTCAACGAGGAGTTTTTGCCCGTAGAGAAAGAGGATACCATAGTAGGAAGGTTCTATTCGTATCCCCTTATAGTTTTTGGCAATAAAATTCAGAAGCTCCTGTATCTTGTTCCGAAGTATTTCCGAGGGTATCTTTTCCAGTTGTTTTTGTATGGATGGTTTATTCAGGTGCGCAGTTATTTCTATTTCACGGGGTACAATTTCCCCGCTGATTGTCTTTCCTGTCAGCAGTTTCTCAAAGTTGCATGCATAATCCACAATTTCGGGATAGGAAAAGGATGTTTTTCCCCAGAGTATCTCAAAGATATCATCGGCTTCTTTCCAGGCAAGCCCTTTTTCGGAATCTATAAAAATATTTTTTCTGAGAGTTTTGTCGTAAAAATTATCAATACCCATCTTCTCGATCCGGCTGTCAACATATATGCACCAGAGCTGGTTATGCCGGCCCCTGGATAGCGGGTTTCTGCTTTCATCGGGCATCATCGTCGGGTCAAAGAGAAATTGAGGATTTAATACATCGGCGGGATAGAGGAGGAGACGGTATGTCCTGCCAAAAAGGAACATCTCGTCATCCCATATAATGGTTTTTATATCAAGATGACCTTGTGCTCCTTTGACGATAATCTTTTCCTGCCAGGGAGAGCGCGCATCTTCAATGAGAAGGTTCTCTACGGAACCGCCGATTCCGAGTTCTTCGATGATCTTTTGTGCGATGTGCTTTTTATTTTCCACGTATACCAATTTGCTTTTATACGTATGGCCCCGTATGCGCGTTTACGACAGACTGCTTTATTGATATTAAAATTCGCCTTCCAGGCTGTAAAGCTCAAGGAGGAGAGTTTTGGCTTTCATCCACCGGGAATCACGGGCACTGGAAAAGGGAGTTACCTGAAGAAATTCCACAAGATGTTTTCTTGCTTTTTCCGTGTCACCTCGTTTTGTGTAAATGTAACCGAGATTAAAAGTGGAAGTCTCATGGATCGTGGTGTAGCGAGGTATTAACTGGTTAAGTCCTTTTAGCTTAATAAGGAGGTCCTCTTTGTCGTTGAGCGCGATCGAAGGGTCGTTGATTGCTTTATCGTAGTGTGTTTTAATGGTTTTTACTGTTAAAAGCACTTCATTCGTATAATCGTGGATCTTGAGCAAAATGTTAAGAGAATTTTCGAAGTCACCCTTTTTGACAAGCTCTTCAACCCTTTTCTGATATGTCTGCAGGTTTCCGTCGTTGATGATAATATCTTTTACGGTTGCTATAGTCCGTGGTTTTGGTTGTATTTTTGTTTTTTTCTCTGCCCCGTAAGTGAGAGAAGGGATGATCAGGAAAAGTATAAAGGCTGTGACGAAAAAGAAAGAGAGGAGAGATAATGTATATTTGTGTATGTCAATATTGTTATTGCTCTTTCCTGGGGTTGAAGGTAATTGCATGGGCAGCTTGTCTCCTTTCAGGGTGGCAGGTGATTGACTACATATTATATATGGCGGTGCAGGGAATTGAACCCCGGACACTGCGGATATGAGCCGCATGCTCTAACCATCTGAGCTACACCGCCTCGGTCATTTGATATATGATATAATGCCTTGATTTGTCAAGAGAAAACCACCACTGGCAATGGTGTAGGTAAGTTCCGGCCTCTGTACCGGCAAGACTTGCAGCCTATCCACGGCTGGAGCTTTGTAGACTATAGGGTAATGAGCATGGTGTGCGCACAAAAGAAATGGTTTTCACTCTACATGATGTTATCTTGAATGCAAATTGGAATTACACAATGAGAGGATAACGATCGAAAGAAAGCTGGAGAGCATCTTTTTCTACTGCAAAACATAATTTCATTTCGATAGTTGCAAGATTCTGTAAGCGCCTCTTCCAACGATGATGAAAATGATGACACCAACAGCCAGGTCAGGTAGCTTGGATTCTGTCAGGTAAACTAATATACCTGCTATAATGACACCGAGATTGGCAATAACATCATTTGATGTAAAGATCATGCTTGCCTGCATGTGGGCTTCTTTGCTCTTAGATTTCTGAAGCAGATAGAGGCAAATCGCATTTGCAACAAGTGCGAGAAGAGAGATAATAATCATGAGATGAAAGTCAGGCGCTGGTTCATACCCCATAAAACGCCTGATAACTTCTGCCAACCCCAAAACGGCCAGCGCCAGTTGAAAATAGCCTGCTGCTGCAGCAACATTCTTTTTCCGTGAAACTCCACGACCAATAGCGAAGAGCGATAGCGCGTAGACGATGCCATCTGCCAGCATATCAAGACTGTCCGCAACAAGACCCATAGAACTGGCGATGAGCCCGGTGAGCATTTCAAGGACAAAGAAAAATAGATTGATTGCGAGAACTTGCCGGAGAACACGGCCTTCCTGCCCGCGAAGATCCTCTGTGATCACCGCGTCCGTTGGTTCCGAAGAAACAAATGTGGTATCGAGCTGAAGGCTGTCGATGACTGCAAAGAGATTATCATAGCCGCCCGTATGGTATACTTCAAGCGTGCGTCCCGGTATATCAAAATTCAGAGAGTGGATGTTTTTCAGCTCCTCCAGTTTCATCCGTATCATCTGTTCTTCAGACGAACAATCCATTCTTGATATATGGAAGATTGTTTTCAGCATCTATCTCTCCATTTGCATTTTTTACCCTCATCTGATCCGGTGTCAGTTCATTATATAGTATAACCGGCAGCAGGACAACGGCAGAAATGATGATGTCTGAGCGCTAAAACGTTGAATGCAGGTCATGCCGTTGCATACCGGCAGCAGATAAGACAGTATGTGTAATCGGAATTTTCCTAAGAGGGCTTGATCGGACACAACCTGGTATTTAAGACCCTGCGGCATCTGTTCTTTATCTTTTGATGTGATGGATTTTATGATATACAAATATCAATGGTATTAATCATATGAAGATAAAAATTCTCGGTTCCGGGACGCTGAACCCTTCCATGGAACGGGGGTCACCCTCCTATCTTGTGACTGTTGGTAGGCTCAATATCCTTGTCGATATCGGCCCGGCTGTTGTCAGAAGGCTCTCCGAGTATGGTATTTCAGCAAACGACATCGACATTATTGTAACTACTCATTTTCATATTGACCATACGGCAGATCTTGCCACTTTTTTCTTTGTTTCAAATTATGGCGTCAAAGAGAGAACAAAGCCGCTTCTTGTCATCGGCGGCCAGGGTGTGCATACATTCTACCGGAGCTTGCTTCGTGTCTATCCCTGGATCAAACCAAAATCCTACAGCCTTACCTTGAAAAGCATGGCAGCAGGGACACTGGAGATTGACGGTTTTATCATGAAGACGGCGAAGGTAAACCACAACCGGGAAAGTATCGCCCTTCGGATTGAAGCGAATAAATCAGTGACCTTCTCCGGCGATACGGGATACTCGAAAAACCTTGCCTGCCTCTCGTCAGGCACCGACCTCCTCGTTGTTGACTGTTCCTTTCCGGAAAAACGGGTGAAAGGGCACCTCAATCTTGCCATTCTTGAAAGGGTTGTCAGGGAAAGCCAGCCGAAAAAGGTCATTCTTTCTCATCTATACCCTGAATGGGACGAATTCCGGGGAGTGCTCCATGCACCATACCTTTTGGCGGAAGATGGTCTCGAAGTGGAACTGTGAAAAGACCTATGGACGCTTTGAAGACTGAACGTTATGGAAATTATACGATTACCTGCCGTCAAGCGTCTGTCGACCCATCCCTTGTAATAGGTCAATTATCAATACCGCATAGCGTGATAAGAAAAGGAAGAGGAGGGATAAAAATACTCTCTGTCGGCGACAAACTGCTCGCATGCCGGAAATACATCCATGGAGGCTTGTTGAGAGGGATCACGGGAGATATTTTTTTCAGCGAAAAGAGGGCTGCCAGGGAATTGGAGATAACCATGTATCTTGAAAAGAACCTGCTCTCCGTTGTCTCACCCTATGGGTATATTTCCGAAAGACGGTGTTGCGCGAAGTCGCTCTTCCTTGTAACTTTCTTAAAAGAGAACACCGGCGATCTCCTCGAGTTTTTGAAAACCGCCGGCAAGAAAGAAAGGCTGCGGGCCATTAAAAGCCTGGCCCGCCTTTTGTTTGAGATGGGACGTCTCGGCGTCTATCATCCGGACCTCCATTTGCAGAATGTGCTCGTTACAAAGGCAGGCAGCCTCATATTGCTCGATTTTGATAAGGCCTCTTTCAAACCGGTCACGAAAAACGACATGGAACGGATGTTCTGGAGGCTCAACAGGTTTGCCGAGAAGAAAGAAAATACAGGTGAGCTTATTATCACCATTCAGGAAAAGGCGCTCTTTCTGAGAACCATTGAACGGCTTTCCGGTTATGGTATCATACAAGACATGCAAAAACAACTGGAGGGTAAGCAGCGTTCCTATAGACTGGGATGGTTTTTAGATTCGTTGCTCTATCAGAAAAGGTAAAGAATAAAACCGGTTGTGATGTGAAAGAAGAAGAAGGTGATAAGGTTAGTGACCTTTGACACCGCGACGTTGGCAGTAAGGAAATGTTTGCATGGCACACACTATAATGAGGGGGCCAACGCTCAACCGGCTGCCCGGAATGTTGATGAAAAAGGCCGGGTGAATATTCCGCGCAAGCAATAACGGTAACCGGGTATATATTTCGTGGATTCGTATTTCTTTTGCTTGACGGAACGGAGTATGAGCAAAAGAAATACTTTCTCTGGACAAAATGACAACTCAATTTTTACGGTTCATTCAATCCGAGAAGGAAGTTGAAATCCTCCCGTGTGATGGCCTTGCCTGAGCTTTTTTCAGGCGCATCCATGAGCGCCCGGTAGAGGCTCAACTTCCTCTGTTTCAGCGCCATCATCTTCTCCTCCACCGTATGCCGCATAAGGAGCCGTGTCACAATGACCTTATTTTTCTGGCCGATCCTGTGCGACCTGTCTGAAGCCTGATTTTCCACAGCCGGGTTCCACCAGGGGTCGAGGTGGAAGACATAGGTCGCCCGTGTAAGGTTTAATCCCTGCCCGCCGGCCTTGAGGCTTAAGAGGAAAACAGCGGCAGTTTCGCAGCTTTGAAAGCCTTCAACGATATCCTTTCTCTTCACCACCGGTGTGGAGCCATCAAGCCGGAAAATACGGAAACCACCGGATACAAGTTCCTTCTCGACAATATCGAGAAAGGACGTGAACTGTGAAAATACAAGGGCACTGTGAGATTCGGCTTGGAGTTCCTCCAGTTTGTCCCTGAGGAATTCTATTTTAGGGGAAACCTCTTTCTCATCAGGCACGAGAAGGTCTGGGCTTAAGCAAATCTGCCGGAGCTTCATAATGGCCGTGAGTGCGATGATTTTTGCCTGCGATGATGTTTTTTGTTTATATGCAGTATCAATTGTAGATCGTACTTCTTCCACGGTCCTGATGTAGAACCTTTTCTGCTTCTCTGTCAGCTCAAGGTATACGTCGCGTTCGACTTTGGGAGGAAGCTCTTTCAGTATGCGTTCCTTTGTCCTTCGCAGCACAAAGGGTTTTGTCTGCTCTGTCACCGTGGGAAGCAGAGCAGAGAGGTCCTTCTTTGCCAGACCCTGAAATTTTCTGTAATCACCGAGCAGTCCGGGGAGCACGAGGTCTACTATGGAGAAATATTCGCCGATATGGTTTTCCACCGGGGTCCCTGTAAGGACTACCTTGAAGTAACCTTTCAATTGCCTGACCGCCCCGGTTGCACCGGCAAAAATATTTTTCACGGTCTGGGCCTCATCGAAGATAATCACGTGAAAGCGAAGCTCTTTCAGACGTGCAATATCTCTTCGGATAAGGCCATAACTGGTAAGGATCACATCATACCCGCCGGGTTTGAGTGACCGGTCTTTGCCCTGATAGATATGGACCTTGAGTGTGGGATAGAAGCGCTCGATTTCCTGCTCCCAGTTGAAAATAAGGCTTGGCGGCACCACGATGAGCGAAGGAAGATCCGGAGACAACGATGAGGCCACATAACCTTCTTTGATCGCCCCCAGGAGTGTAATTGCCTGTATTGTCTTTCCAAGTCCCATATCATCGGCAAGACAGGCCCCAAAACGGTGTTCATAGAGGAAGGAGAGCCAGTAGTAGCCTTCTTTCTGATAATGGCGTAATTTCGTCTTAAGTCCTGTGGGGATAAGTTTTTCTTCGATCCTGTCGAATTGGGTCAGGCGGACCATAATCTCTTCGTCTTGAGTGGTCAGTTTTACGGCAATACCCTCTTTTCTCAATAAAAAGAGGTCGATGATCTTAAGTCTTGGGACCGACACGATGTCCCTGGTAACTGTACCACTGCTCTCTGTAATACGGGCAATAGAGGCAAGGGTACTCCTGGTCTTCTCATCGAGAATGTGGATGGACCCGTCACGATAGATTATTCCTTTTCCGGCAAGCGCCTGTTCCCACAGACGTTTCTCGATGGTCTGTCCGTTACATCGTATTTCTGGACGGATTTCAAACCAATCGATAGTACCGCCTGTGGCGTCAAGTTCAAATTCCCAGGTTGCCTCTTCAACGGGACGTCCCTCAAGATAGAGGCCTATATTTTCTTCCTTTGCCAGAGCGTGGAGGCTACCGATATGGCTTAAAAGTTCCTTTTCGCTTATCACCATTTCGTTGTCATTCAAAACGATCCGCTCAAAGAGCCTGGGGCCGAAAACCCTGAAAGGGATGAGGAAGAGGAAGGCCTCCTTTGCTCTGTCTGCTGCGTATAATTGCCATTCTCCCCGTATGAAATGGAGCTGCATGTCCTCCGGTTTTATCCCGGCTATAAAGCTTCTGATAACCCTTCGCGCCAGATGAACACATTCCTGTTTGCCGAAGGTCTCTTCGTTAATGTTGTTCCTCAGTGCCCCATCGATGGCCTTGCGGTCTTTCAGGGTAAGGACGTGAAAGAAGGTATCAAGGAGGACCGGTTTTCTCTTTTGCGTTCGCACTGAAATCGGTATATGGCCCCACTCTACAGCTTGCGCGAAAGCAGCTATTTTTTTTGAAGGTACAAAAGGGTGGTCACCATTCCTGCACTCCGGCCTGATGAGGAAATATGCACTTCGCGCAGGGTCCCGCGTTATTATAAGTCTGTAATCAGGGGCCGTCATAAAGCCGGGTTTTGTCTCAACGCCGTTTACCTTGAACCGGACCGAAGGCAGTGTTCCTTCAACAAGGACACCACTCAGGATAAGCTGAAACGTTTTGAAGACCTCCTGCGGGATATGTATGGTCCAATCCTTTGTTTCTCTCACACGGTCTGCGATTCTTGGTTCGCGAAGGCATGCCTGCCGTATCTTGTCCCACAACTCCCATCCCTTCTTGTCCTCTATGGAATACATTGTGGTGTATTTTTCGTTAAAGGCAAAATCACCGGCAATTACGGCAGGGGTCTGATCTTCGCCTACGGAGCATCCTTTTGTCAGGAGTACTTCTTCCCCTGATGTATCAAACTCTGTCCACGTTATGCAGGGAATAGCAGTTCTCCATTTAACCCGGCTTATGCCTTTTGAAGAACGATAGAACATGGGATAGTGGTTGCCCCACCCCTTCAGAAAGATTGCCAATTGGCTGGACATGTCTTCCCGCCGTGCAAAACTCATGAGGTATTCGAGTCCGGCAGGTAAAACAGGGCCCTTCAGTGAAGGCATAATGTTCTCTCCGTCTCTCTCCAAAAAACATTTGAGTCCGCCCCCCACCCTTTCTATGATGATCTGAAAGAGGGGGTTGCCTTTCGTGTTTTCGGCGGGAGCAGAAAGGCCATATCCTGTTTTATGCTGGTAGGGTGCCAGGGGAATTACGTTGCTCTGTGCAAAATGTCCCTGGTCATCATCATCCGTTTTTTTTAACAAGCCTGTCATAAGATGGTTCCTATAAGAAACATCTTCCGTGGTTATCTTGAACAGATTTGGTTTCAGTAAATGGATGACCATAAGAAGGGCGCCAATGATATGTTCACATTTTTCCGATTCATGACCATTGCAGGAACATCTCTGGATAAGTTGTGGACCATCGAGAGAAATCAATACAGGATTGTGTCTCCCATCATCCACTACATCGACGACCAGGGTTTGCTCTTGCCAGCCAATATCCGCGATGCGTCTGTTGGTGTAAAGTTGAAAACCCTTGAAAACGGTTTTTCTCCCGGTGCCAGCATAAATGTTGTTTGGGGGAAGGGCTTTCAGGGTGTCAAGGAGGATCTGTTCAGAGTTGGTAAGCATAGTAGATAGCCAGTATTACAGGGTTTATGTTTAACGTGTCAGAGAATCCTTGTTTCAATAGACTCAGCAATTTATATAGCGCTTCCAAATTATTGGTTATTTTTTTTACTGCGTCTTTCCCATCGCCTATGGACCCAGAACCATTCGTCGGGATGTTGCCTGATGATAGTCTCAAGGAAGGCATTGATTTTTCTCGTGTTTTCCCCGATGAGCTCTTCGATGTTCCCTTTTCGTTCCATTTCGAGGGGGTTGGCGCATACGAAGGTATAGCGCAAAAAACCTTTTCTTACAGAGTAGACGGGAATAACGACAGCGCCGGTTTTCATGCCGATGGCCGCAACGCCTTTTGATGTAGGGACTTTTGTGCCGAAGAGTTCTACGAAAACCCCACGGGAACGTTTTTCCCGTTGGTCGCCGAGGATGGCAACGATATTGTTATTTTTTAGAAGTCTCATTACCTCTTTCCCGGTATTTTCATTGACAATGATGGTAAGCCCTGTTTTTTGCCGGAGACGATTGAGAAAATCATTCAAGAGAACCTGTTTCTTGAGCGGCCGGGCAAGGGCGATAATATCACGTCCGAGAAGCTTTGATATAATGCCGGTAACCTCCCAATTGCCGAAATGAAAACCGAGGGCAATCGCGCCCCTTCCTTGACGAAGGGCTTCCTCAAAGAACTCCCTTCCTTCTACGGTAAATCTCTTGGGTATTTCTCCATCTGTGATGAAAGGCATGAGGAGGAATTCGATAACATTGATCCCCAGTTTCTCGAAATTACTTTTCGCAATTGCCTTGATTTCTTTGTCGGAAAGATCACTGAAAACCCTCTTTAGGTTAGAGAGGGCAACGTTCCTTCTGTTCCCTAAAAAAATAAAAGCAAGCCTGCCCAGATATTTTCCCGCAGCAAGCTGCGCACCCTCGGGCAAGACGTGCAGACATTGCCTGAGGGACTTGATGATAACAATCAATATGAGGTCGATCAACAAGAGACGCCTATGGTGCAGCCGGCGGATCTATGGGAAGCGCTTCCTCAATGAGCATGATTGGTATATCATCCTTAATGGGATAGAAAAGCTTGCATGCATTGCAAAGAAGCCCGTCCTGAGCCTCGTTGAGTTGTATTTCTCCTTTGCACTGAGGGCAACAGAGTATTGCCAGCAGTTCCTCGTTGATGGCCATCGCCCCTCCTACCCTGAAGAGTTCTCGGTGTTATTTTTCTGCTTTGCTGCCTCAAAGATGTCGCCGAGGGTGGAAAAAGCGCTTTCATTCTCAACAACAGGTTCAATACGTTCTTTTTCTTCAACTTCCTTCGCCGTCTTGATGCTTAAAGCAATCCTCTTGTCCTTTTCATCGATATTGAGGATAACGGCCTGGATTTTGTCATCTATAAGAAAGGCTTCCGCCAGGGGCTTGCCCTGCAAACTATCCATTTCCGATAAGTGGATGAGTCCCTCGATCCCTTCTTCGATTTCCACAAAGATACCGAAATCGGTGATACTTGTGATATGGCCCTCAATGGTATCCCCTGCGTGGTATCTCGATGCTGTCCCTTTCCAGGGGTCGTCTTTGAGACGCTTCATGCTGAGAGAGAATTTTTTCTGTGCTTTATCGATATTGAGCACCAGGGCCTCAACAGTGGCCCCTTTCTTGTACTGCTCCGATGTAACGCCTTTTCGTCTCGACCAGGAAAGCTCTGACATGTGGACCAACCCGTCTATTCCGTTTCCGATGCCAACGAACATACCAAAGTCGGTAAAGTTTTTCACCTTTCCCGAAACAATAGAACCCGGCGGGTAGGATTTTTCCAGTTCATCCCAAGGGTCCGGTGCAAGTTGTTTGAGGCCAAGCGATACCCGTTTCTTTTCCAGGTCGATTTTTAAAACCACGAGTTCGAGCCAATCACCTTTGTTTACGATCTTGGCAGGATTTCTCAGTTTTCTGTCCCAACTCATCTCGCTGATATGAAGGAGCCCTTCGAGGCCCTGTTCAAGCTCTATAAAGGCGCCATAATCAACAATACCGACTACCTTACCCTTTATTTTGGATCCTATGGGATATTTTTCTTCTATATCCACCCAGGGGTCTGTCTTTAGCTGTTTGATGCCTACCGAGACCCGATTTTTTTCGGTATCTATTGCGAGAATTTTTACTTTTACTTCATCGCCAATCCGCAAGTATTCTTTGGGATGGGTGATTTTCCCCCAGGTAACGTCATTTACATGGAGAAAACCGTCAACGCCGCCGAGATCAATAAAAGCGCCATAATCCATGATATTACGCACAAAACCATAGACCACCTGGCTTTCTTTCACATTTTTCCAGAACTCTTGCTTCTTCTTATCCCGTTCTTCTTCGAGGAGCATTCTCCGGGAAACGATGATACCTGCTTTTCTTTTATTTACTTTTATAACCTTGAATTTCAGATGCCTTCCTACAAAAGAAGAAGGATTTTTTACCGGTTTTATATCAACCTGAGAAAGGGGCAGAAAGGCGCTTATACCGCTGGCATTGACAATAAAACCTCCCTTTACTTCCGACGCGATGACACCATCTATTGGAATTCCCTCTTCGAGGGATTTATCGATCTTTTCCCATGTTCTGATTTCGTCTACTTTCTGTTTTGAAAGGATAAGGAGACCCGATTCCCGATCTCTGCCTGCAACCATAACTTCGATTTCATCACCGACATTTACTTCAGGTTCCACACCTTTTGGCGCGAATTCACGAATGGAGACGATTCCTTCTGATTTTAAACCCACGTTGACGATTACCGAATCGCCATGAATCTTCATGATCTTGCCTTTAAAAACACTTCCTTCCTGCAGACTCTTCATGGATGTTTCATAGAGTACCCTCATTTCCTCCTGTGAGTTCTCTTTCGGTGTTCCCGTATCGCCGCTGTCTACCATGTGTGCCCCCTAAAGATTTTTTACACGCCTTTCCACAATATCTATAATAAGGTCAGGGGTAGATGCTCCCCCTGTTATACCCACTGTATCAGTGTCTTTGAACCACTCAGGGTCAATATCGTCCTCTGTTTCAATATGATGGGTATTGGGCTGTACCCTGTGTACAACCTTGTAGAGCTTTGCTGTATTAGCGCTATTTTTTCCCCCCACAACCAGCATTATATCCACCTTACCGGCAAGCACCACGGCTTCTTTCTGCCGAATCTCGGTACTCTCGCAGATTGTATTGTAAATCCTGAGCTCTTCAACGCCTCCTATTAATTCCTTCACGATGTTCACGAATGCATCTTTATCAAGGGTAGTCTGGCTTACGACACCCACTTTTTTTTCATCAAGCCCTCTGGGCTCCTGTAGTACAATACCATCGTTATCTAAATAACTCAAGACACTTTTCACCTCGGGATGGTTTTTGTCCCCGACGATAACAACCGTGTACCCCTTTTTTTTCAGGTACATAGCGTGTTCTCTGACCCTCTTGACAAAGGGACAGGTTGTGTCGATGAACCTGAGACCACTTTTCCTGACGTATTCTTCCTCTTCTTTTTTGATCCCATGCGTCCTGAATACGACAACGCCATCTTTGATCTGGGATACGTCATCAACGGGGATGACCCCTTTTTCTTTCAGAATATCCACCATCTGCGGATTATGGATAATTGGCCCGATGGTATACACGATACCCTTGTTCGCCTTGGCTTCTTTTTTAACCATTTTGATGGCCCGTTTTACGCCGAAGCAAAAACTGATATGTTTTGTCTTAAGGACCTTCATGTTACTCCCTTTGAGATAATATGTTTCAAAAGGATGTCAAGCACCCCTGTTGTATCAAGGCCGGTCGTATCAAGGCGGATTGCACCATCAGGTATGACGAGGGGGGCAATATCCCGTTCAGAATCATTTTTATCCCTTTGAATCATCTCTGCTTTTACTTTCGTTAATGCTTCAGCTGTGCCCTTTGCGGAAAGCTCAAGGTGCCTTCGCTTTGCCCGTTCTTCGGGATGAGCGTCGAGATAGAATTTGAGGTGGGCATCGGGGAAGACGACACTTCCCGTATCTCGTCCTTCAAGTACCACGCCTCCATTTTTGCCTATTTCACGCTGAACTTTGTAGAGGTATTCCCGGACTATTTTTTGTTGTGATAATGAGGATGCAAGGAGCGATATTTCCGGTGTCCGGATCTCTTCTGATACGTCCATACCGCCAAGAAAGACCTTGGTTTCACCCCTGAATTTGAAACGGATGGAGATATTCTCTAACAATTCTTCCATTGTTTCGTTCTTTTTCCTTGTCTGATACGCGTATGCAACCCCTCTGTACATGGCGCCGGTATCAATGAAAGTATAGCCAAGTTTTTGTGAAAGCATTTTCGCAATGGTGCTTTTGCCTGCACCGCTTGGACCATCAATGGTAATAATGAGATCTTCCCTGTAAGCCACCCCGTCGCTTCTCCTCATCATTGAAAAATATCAGTATATAACAATTACTTAGAGAATTCCAATGTGCTTTGACAGAAATATTATTTCGGTCCGTGATTCTTTATTTTACAGGTCTGATTGCGAATCTGGCGCTACAGCAGTTTTTTCAGGACTTCAATAAAACGGGTGTTTTCTTCCATGGTGCCGATGGTGACCCGGATATAATCGGGGAGACCGTAGGCGCCCATGAAACGCACAAGGACCTCTTTATCAAAGAGTTTTTTTGTGATAGTCCCGGCTTCGGGACCGACTTTTATGAGGAAGAAATTGGCCTCTGTGGGGACATATTCCAGCGAAAGCCCTTCCAGGGTTTTATAAAAGAATTGCTTACCCTTTTTGTTGTTCTCAAGTATTTTACTCAGATAGTCTTTGTCGGAAAGGGCAGTACGGGCCGCGATGAGGGCAACCATATTGACGCTGAAAGGTTGTTTTGTCCTCTCCAGAAAGGACATAAGGGATACTTCCCCCAGGCCGTAACCTACCCGCAACCCTGCAAGGCCGTATGCTTTCGAGAAGGTCCTCAGGACAACAACGGGAAAGTCATTTATATATTGTATCGATTGGGGAAAGGATACGCTTTCAGCAAATTCAGCATATGCTTCATCGACAACGATGAGGATATCATCGGGTATGGACCGGATAAAGTCATCAAATGCCTTTTGCTCGAAGATCGTTCCGGTGGGATTCAGGGGGTTATTGAGAAAAATGAGGCGTGTCTTTTCATCGATGAGGTCTCTCAGTTTCGCAAGATCGACAGTCATGTCTTTGACGGGGGCCCTTTTTACCTCAAAACCATATACCTGTGCGGCAATCTGGTAAAAGGCAAAAGAAGGCTCCGATATGATGACGCCATTCTTTGTCGGGTGCTGCATGGCCTTGAGACACATCTCGATAAGTTCGTTGGACCCGTTGCCGATGAGCACCTGCCCTGCATCCAGGCCATAGAAAGCTGCGATGGCGGCCTTCAGTTCTGCCTCGCCGCCGGGATAACGGTTCAGCGTGGGAAGAGCATCAAGCACTGCAGAAATAACCTTCGATGATGGCGGAAAAGGGTTTTCATTTGAAGAAAGGATTGTCCATCCATCCTCGAAACCATACATCATGGCCTTCGGATAATAGGGGACATTTTTGATCTTTTCGTCGATAGTCAGTTTCATGGGGTACCGTTTGTAATTTTATTTATCAGATCGAGTGCGTTCTTTTGCATCTGAGCGAAATCCTCACGGAGACAACCCTGCCCCCAGTGTAATCTGCAAAGCATGATTGTCGTCTGTGAGGTCAGAGGGGCTGTGGGAATCAGTGTCAAAGATGAGTTTTGCCCCTACCTTTTTTGCAAGCTTTGCCACATGTCCGTTGGTAAGGGAGTGCCCTTTCCTCGCGCTGATTTCAAGGAGAACGCCCTGCTCTTTTGCCCGCAGAACATCTTCTTCCGTAATGAGTCCCGGATGGGCCAGTATGTCCGCGCCTGCTTCAATGGCCGCCCTGTTTGTGCCAATCTTCTACGGGTTCGGCGATTGTTTCACCGTGAACAACGACATAATGAATGCCCAGCTTTCGCGCGCGGGAGATCATTTCACCGACGAATCGCGCCGGACTGTGTGTTATTTCAACACCGGGAATGACCTAATCCCCTCATGATATTCACTCTTTTCGATGACCTTAAGAATGGAAGATGCCACATATTCGATATTTGTCACATCAACATGGTCGGAGATGCCCAGGTACGTGTACCCCTTCACCTTTGCCCTTCTCGCCAGTTCAAGGGGCAGCAGTTCGCCGTCGCTTAAGAGTGAATGTGTGTGGAGATCTATCATGGCATCACATCTTATACTTTCCGAAATCGTCCTGTGAGAGGTTTTCCAGTATGTCCTCCCACTCTGCCGTATCGGTAACTACTTTATCGCCTTTCTGGGCAAGATCAACCTTTGCTGACCGCTGGATGACGCTTTCCTCGACAAAAATAGAAGCCCCTGTGCGGATGGCAATGGCAATTGCGTCGCTGGGCCGCGCGTCAACGGTAAGCCTTTTTTTGTTGACGTCCAGATGAAGCAGTGCGTAGTAAGTATTGTCCTTTAAGGTCATTTATCTCGATCTTGACCACCTTTACATCGAGGCTGCTCAAAATATTTTTCAGAAGATCATGGGTCATGGGCCTCGGCGTATCGATGTTTTCCAGGGCTGTCGCGATGCTTGAGGCTTCCAGAAGCCCTATCCAGATAGGAAGAACGTCTTTGTCGTCAAGGTCTTTCAGGAGCACAATAGGTGTATTGGTGAAAGGATCGACAGTAATGCCTGCGACTTTCATTTCTTTCAGCATAATGTACCTCCTTTTACGTTCGGGTTTTCACCCTTAAGTGAATTAGCATAACCTTTTATGATGTCTACCTCCACCAATTTCTTTATCAGGTTCTTCTTCCCTTTAAAATTGACGATCTTGTTCGTCCTTGTTCTGCCCGTCAGTTCTTCTGCTGAATTCTTGCTGATGTCCTCCACGAGGACTTCCACCCTTTTCCCTATCATGTCATGGTTTTTTGCTATGGTTATTGCTTTCTGTGTCTCCTGGAAAAGGTGCAGTCTTTCCATGGCGAGGTCCCGTGTTACTTCACCGGGGAGGGTTGCGGCCCGGGTAAATTTTCTCGGTGAGTATGCGAAGGAGAATATGTTATCAAAGCGTATCTCTTCGATGAGGTCCATGGTATCGAGGAAATCCTTTTCCTCTTCTCCGGGAAAGCCAACAATACAGTCTGCCGTTATGGCCATATCTTTGCAACACTCCCTGAGTAATGCTATTTTTTTCCGGTAATCATTTTTTGTATAACCCCTGTTCATGAGTTCCAGTATTTTATCAGAACCTGATTGAAAAGGGAGGTGGATTGCTTCGCATAATTTGTTGAGGGCGCCGAAGCAGTCGATCAGGTCCGGCGAGAGGTCTTTCGGATGAGAAGTGACAAAACGTATCCGCTCAATGCCGTCGATGCCGTTAATGCTCCTGAGAAGCTCCGGGAAAGAGATATCGCCGCTATTTTTATTATAGGAGTTTACATTCTGACCGAGGAGGGTTATCTCTTTGATGCCGGCAGCCGCGAAGCTGCGAATCTCATCGAGCACCTCATTGCTTTCCCTGCTCGATTCTCTTCCCCGTACATAGGGAACAACGCAGTAGCTGCAAAAGTTGTTGCAGCCCTTCATGATTGTCACAGAGGTCTTGACGGCGTCCTTCCCGCCAATTGGTTTTAGGAGAAGTGTAGTGCTGCAACCGTTTTCGGTAAAATCAAAAAAAGGTATACTTTTTGTTGCCAGATCAACAGCCTCGGTAATTTTATGGATATTGGAAGGGCCAAGAGCAAAATCGATAAAAGGAATCCTGTTGAGGATGTTCTCTTTTTCGAGCTGGGCAATGCATCCTGTTACTCCAAGAATCGTATTCTTTTTTGCTTTGATGCGTCTTGAGTCTGCCCATGCGGCTGTAGAATTTTTGTTCTGCCTTTTCGCGGACACAACAGGTATTGACGATAATTACATCGGCTTCCTGAGCATCGTCTATGCAGATAAGCCCGTGGTCGATGAGGAGGGCGCTCATCCGCTCCATGTCGTGATCGTTCATCTGACAACCGAAATTTTCTATGACGAATTTCATATTAAATGGGTCGAATAGTCCTTAATGAATAATATAATACATTATTTTCATAAACTGTTCCTGAAATATGCCCTATAGTTTTTCATTGAACCGGTATCCGTCATATCCAGGCTGAGGGGCGTGATTGAGATATAACCCTTTTCCACGGCGTAAAAATCAGTGCCGCGTATATGTTCATAATCCTCTGCGTTTCCACCGATCCAGTAATATTTCCCGCCCCTCGGATCAATCCTTTCCAGGATTTTTTCATTATATATTCTTTTTCCGAGCCTTGTCACCATAAAACCCTTTGACCGTTCAAGGGGTGTATTGGGTATATTGACGTTCAAAAAGGTGTCCTCGAGAAATGGTTTGTTTCCTATAATGTCAATTATGTTATGGGTAATCCGGGCGGCGTCCTGAAAACGGAAATCCTGTCGTGCGCATATTGACACCGCTATGGAGGGCACGCCGAGAAAAGCACCTTCTTTGGCGGCAGCGACGGTCCCCGAATAATTGACATCACGGCCCATGTTGGGTCCTGTATTGATACCGGAGATAATGAGGTCAGGTTTCCTGTTGAGGATTACCTGAATGCCAAGGTAAACGCAATCAGCGGGAGAACCATTTGTTGAATAGATCCCCGGGCCTGTCTCCTTGATTCGTAAGGGTTTATGTAAAGTAATGGCATGGCCGACGCAGGTCCTTTCCCGCTCTGGCGCCACGACATGGACATCATGCGTTATCATAAGATCGTCCCTGAGGGCTGTAAGACCCTCTGGAATGGACACCGTCATCATTGGTAAGAAGGATTAACAAGAAACCACTCAGTACAAGTAAGGATAAAGTTAAGAATAAATATCGGGGCGACGGGATTTGAACCTGCGGCCTCCTGCACCCCAAGCAGGTGCGCTAAACCATGCTGCGCTACGCCCCGATAGAATGATAATAATATAGGATAATTGTGTAAAAGTCTATAGTTTTAGCGGTCGTGAGGCGGGCAGGGTATTTCTGTTGACTTTTCCCGTTGATTATCATAATATATCTAGCTTTTTTCATAAAAAAGGTAAGGAGTTCGTTATGTATGCGATAATTGAGAACGGCGGCAAACAGTATAAGATTGAAGAAGGAAAAAAAGTCAAGCTTGAGAAGATCGAAGCCCCCGCAGGCGAAGAGATACGGATAGGTAATGTGCTTGCAATTAATGGAGAAGCCGGAACCGTTATCGGTAATCCTTACATTAACGGCGCTTATATCAATGGAAAGGTCCTTGCCCAGGGACGTGATAAGAAGGTAACCATATTCAAATACAAGAGAAGGAAAGACTATAAAATCAAGAAAGGGCATCGTCAGGCCTATACTGAATTATTAATTGAAAAGATTGTTACGGAGGCATAAATGGCGCACAAGAAAGCTGGTGGCAGTTCAAGAAACGGAAGGGACAGCGGCGGTCAGAGACTGGGCGTGAAGCTCTATGCCGGTCAGGCAGTGAAAGCAGGCGGCATCATTGTAAGACAGCATGGAACAAATATACATCCGGGTAAAGAATGTCGGTGTCGGTCGCGATTATACGTTATTTGCTCTGATTGATGGCGTTGTAAACTTTGATTCGGCAGGGGATAGAAGAAGGGCTCATGTCAATCCTGTTTAATGAAATTTGTCGATGATGCATCTATATATGTTGAAGCAGGCAGAGGCGGTCATGGCTGTGTAAGCTTCAGGAGAGCTAAATATCTTCCGCGGGGTGGACCTGATGGCGGCGATGGCGGAAAGGGAGGGGACGTAATCGTAGCTGGAAAAAGCGACCTCACAAGTCTTCTCGATTTCAGATATAAACGAAACTACAAAGCAGAAAACGGTACATCAGGGGGCAAAAACAACAGGTCGGGAAAGAACGGCGCAGATACCGTTATCTATGTCCCCCTGGGGACCATTGTCTATGAAGAGCCTGGGTTAGAACCGCTTTTCAATGTTATAAAAGACGGAGAGCGTCACGTTGCCGCACAGGGCGGAAGGGGCGGCAGAGGGAATGCACGTTTTGTGACGCCCACACACAGGGCGCCCTTGGAACACGATGAAGGTGGAGAAGGTGGACAACACCACCTGAGACTTATTCTAAAACTCCTTGCAGATGTGGGTCTTGTGGGACTCCCGAATGCCGGTAAATCAACCCTCATTTCCCGTTTGACTGATGCGAAACCCAAGATTGGAAGTTATCCCTTTACGACATTGACGCCAGCCCTCGGGGTATTGAGAGACAAAGAAAAAACCTTTGTTATTGCCGATATACCCGGTATCATTGAAGGGGCATCCGTTGGAAAGGGTCTGGGGCTTACCTTTTTGAAACATATCGAACGAACGAATATGCTTCTCATCGTTCTTGACGGGTCATCGTTGTCAGTGAAGAATGACTATGAGACATTGATGGATGAACTCAAAACATATAAGGATGAAATGCTTCAAAAGCAGAGGATCATTGTCTTGAATAAGACAGATCTGATAGAGGACAGTAAACTGAAAAAATGGGCTACCTATTTTAAGAAACAGGGAGAGCATCTTGCAACGGTAAGCGCGCTTACCGGCAGTGGCATCGACAACCTGAAAGAGATGATTGCCGACAGCCGGGATACCCTTGAGCTTATGGACAGCCAGAACTGATGAATCGATTGAGACCTGAGAAAATGAAAAAGCATGAACCTTCACTGAAACGGCTTGTGGTAAAGATTGGGACTTCGGTGCTCGTCGATGACGACAAAAAGATCAGCACCGATAAGATCAAGGCTATCGCAAAACAAGTGAGTGCCGCCCGTGACCTGAATATTGAGGTTATTATTGTTTCAAGTGGCGCTGTAGCCTGTGGCATGGAAACGATGGGGCTTACCAAAAAACCGAAAGAGATTGCCGCGAAACAGGCCCTGGCTTCTATCGGACAGGTCCTGCTCATGAAAATGTACCGTGAAAATTTTGAAAAGATAAATATGAAAGTGGGACAGGTCCTCCTTACCCATGAAGACATTAAAAATAAAACTAAGTGTATCAATCTCATGAACACTCTCGATGCCCTTCTGAAAATGGGCATTGTGCCGGTCATCAATGAGAATGACGCGCTCTCCTTTACGGAAATCAAATTTGGTGATAACGACAACCTTTCGGCCCTCATTGCCCAGATAGCAGATGCCGATTTGCTCCTTCTCCTCTCTGATGTGGAGGGGCTATTTGAACGTGATCCCAATGATGACCCCAATGCCAGGATGATACCTGTTGTGAAAAGGATCGATAAGGAGATAGAAGCAACAGCAACAGAAACAGGAAGTGAAAAGAGTGTCGGCGGCATGATAAGCAAGCTGGAGGCAGCAAAGAAAGCCGGTTATTATGGGATCCCCACAAGGGTTGTCCTGGGTACGAGGGAAAACATTATTCTGAAGGTCATTGAGGGACAGTCTGTGGGCACCCTCTTTCTCCCTATACGGAAGCTTGCCCGGAAGAAATGGTGGACGGCTTTTGCCTTCAAACCAAAGGGCACTCTCTGGATTGACAAAGGCGCGGAGCAGGCTGTCGTGCATAACGGAAAGAGTCTTTTACCGTCGGGGATCGTCAAGTCCGATGGTCATTTTACGAGCGGTGAATGTATTGAGATGAAAAACCCGGAGGGAAAGGTCATTGCCAAAGGGATCACGAATTATTCATCCTCTGATGTGGAGAGGATCAAGGGCTTGAAAAGTGTTGATATAGAAAAGAAGCTCGGATATAAATACACAGAAGAAATCATACATAGAGATAATATGGTGGTTATATGAAAAATAAGAGCACAAACAGTTCAAAGGGCTCAAACGGTTTGAGCAGCGCCGATGTCCTTGCACAACAGGCGAAAGAGGCTTCCGATAAGGTCGCCCATGCGTCTACAGAAATGAAGAATAAAGTGCTCATCCGTCTTGAAGCGCTTCTCGCGGAACGTCAGGACTATCTTTACGAAGAGAACCAAAAAGACATCAGGAACGCTGAGAAGGCAGGTCTTGCAAAAAGCCTTATAGACCGGCTCCGGATTGATGACAAACTGATCCGGGAGATGCAGGGGAGTCTGCGTGATGTCGTTAATCTGCCTGATCCTGTCGGGGACATTATAAAGACATGGAAAAGACCCAGCGGTCTCCTTGTAGGAAAGATGAGAATCCCCATCGGTGTTATCCTCATTATATTTGAATCAAGACCCAATGTGACCATAGAGACCTTTTCACTTTGTCTGAAAAGTGGCAATTGCGTTATTCTCAAGGGGGGCTCCGAGGCATACCATTCAAATCTTGCCCTTTACCGTTTGATCCTCGAAGCACTCAAGGGTTCCGGCATTCCTGCCGAAGCGGTGCAGTTTGTTGAAACTGCCGACCGGGATTATATCTATAGCCTGCTCAAAATGGACGAGTATATTGATCTCATTATACCAAGAGGCGGCGAAGCGCTTATACGGAATATTGTCGAGCAGTCGAGGATCCCCGTCCTTAAGCACTACAAGGGTGTCTGTCATATCTTTGTCGATGATGCCGCTTCTCTGGAAATGGCCTATGACATATGCATAAACGCAAAGGCGCAGAAGCCGGCAACCTGTAATGCTTTAGAAACACTTCTTGTGCATGAGGCTGTTGCAAAGACCTTTTTGCCGGAAATAGCAAAACGCTTTAAAAAACAAGGCGTGACATTGCGGGGTTGCGCAAAAACTGCGGTAATCCTCAAGGGTATCGAAAAGGCGAAGGAATCGGACTGGTACGAGGAATACCTTGATCTGACCCTTGCGGTGAAGATCGTAAAAGACATGGATGAGGCCATAACACATATCAGGAAATACGGCTCAAGTCACACCGACGCCATTATTACCATGAATTACGAGAGGGCCTGGCGGTTTATACGGGAGGTCAATTCTTCATTGGCACTTGTCAATGCTTCGACAAGGCTCAATGACGGTTTTCAACTCGGCCTTGGCGCTGAAATGGGTATCAGTACAACGAAGCTCCATGCTTTTGGCCCCATGGGCCTTGAGGAACTGACGGTAACAAAATTTATCGCCTTTGGTGATGGACAGTTGCGGACGTGAGGAAAATATGGCAGTGGGTATATTTGGAGGAACTTTTGATCCCATTCATATGGGGCACCTCCGTGTTGCCGAAGAGATCAGAGAGGAGTTTTCCCTGGAGAGGATCTATTTTGTGCCCGGTGGCAGGCCTCCTCACAAGAAAGGAGGCGCCATGACCGGTGCGGTTGAGCGGCTCTCCATGGTAAGGGCAGCTTTGAAAGGCAACGCCTTTTTCCGGGCATCAGGGATTGAAGCGAAAAGAAGCGGTCCATCCTATACGATTGATACCTTGAAAGAGTTTCAGAAACGATTCAAGGAACTTTACTTCCTGATTGGCATCGATGCCTTTTCCGAGATAGATACCTGGCATCTCTATCGAGGAACTTTTTTACCATACGCAATTTTATTGTCATGACAAGACCATCGGGGTTGAAAAAAACAATCCCTGAAATGCTTCCCGATGACGTGAAAAGGGATGTTAAGAAAATTAATGAGAGAACGTACAGACATGCATCGGGCACGAATATCTATCTTCGCGATATCACGCAGATCGATATTTCATCGACAAAAATAAAAGAGCTCTTGAAAAAGGGCCAGTCGATCAGGTATCTTGTTCCCGCTTCGGTTGAGAAGATTATTTTTGAGAAAGGGTTATATGGGGCATAATTATGGAAGCCTATGAAATAGCAACAATGTGTGGGGTCTTGCCGAAGAAAAGAAGGCCAACGATGTAGTCATTATGAAACTTGCCGATTTAACGGATATAGCCGATTTTTTTGTCCTCGCAAGCGGCACCAGTGAACGGCACGTGAGGACTATTGCGGACAGCGTGGAGACCGGAATGAAGGGGAAGGGCATCAAACCCTTTTCCCTTGAAGGCTATAACGATGGAAGATGGGTCATTATTGATTACCAGAATGTCATTGTTCACGTATTTCTTTGAATCGCTGCGAGAGTTGTATGATCTGGAAAGCCTCTGGATAGAGGCAAAACGGTATAGAATAGAAAACGAAAAAAAGCATATAGAGGTGGAGAATGAAAAAACAAGAACTTGAATTCTTCCGTAAGAGACTGTTGAAAATGAGAGAGGACATCCTCAATAAGGCGAAAAAACTGAAGGAAGATTCCTATAATCTTGGAACAGACGGCATTCAGGATATGGCTGATGCCGCAAGCAATACCTATACTGCCGATATTCTCATGAGTATCAGCGATAATGATCTGACGAACTCTGAAAGATATTGACGATAGCCCTTGATAAAATGGCGAAAAGATACCTATGGCATATGTGAAGAATGTGAAGAAAAAATTAGCGAAAAAAGACTTGAAGCAAATCCTGTAGCAAGGTATTGTATAACTTGTAAGAGACAAATGGAGCAGAAGGGGATGTAATAGAATGAAGCTCAAGTTGTTTGTCCTACTTTTTTTACTGTTTTTCGGGTGCTATATAGCCCTCTTTATCCTGAATCCATCCGATCCGGTTAAGTTCTATTATGGAGGCGTGCAGCCGATAGAAATGTCGGTGACGAGTTTTATCGTTCTTTCCTTTGTCTTCGGCATTATCGTATCCATCATAATCAGTTTTTTCTTTGATATAAAAAGCGCCATAGAGCGATGGATGGCGGGAAAACAGAGAGAAAAACAGAAGAATTTAAAGAGTTCCTCGACAGGGCGAAAACATATGATTTGCGGGGTGATCGCGAAAAGGCAATCGAGGGCCTTGAAAAGATCATCAGAAATGCTCCCCACATGGAGGAGACCCTATCTGTCCCTTGCTGACATTTATATTTCCATGGAAGACTACGATAAGGCGATGGAAACCTTGAATCTTGGCGAAACCGATATGGGCAAGAAAGAGAATATCCTCCTCAAAAAGGTAAGAGTCAACCACACAAAAAAGGATTATCTGAAAAATGAGGCGATCCTGAAAGATATCCTAATGACTCAATGAATCTAACGTAGAGGCCCTGAGGATGCTCAGGGATTTCTATATATGGAAAAAGGATTGGGATGAGGCTTACGAAGTTGAAAAACGAATTAAGAAGTTTGTCAAGACCGAAGAGGAAAATAAACGCCTTATTGGTATACAATACGAAATGGCGCTTACGGACTTCAATAAATTCCCTCAAAGAATAGACAAGGTAATAGATACATTGAAAGAGATTATCAGCGAAGAAAAACGTTTTATCCCGGCCTATATTCTTCTTGCCGAAGCTTACAAAAGGGTCGACAAGCTTAATGAAGCCGGCAGGACGTATGGACGGGGTTATACAAAAACAGGCCATGTCATATTTCTTCTTAAAATGGAAGACCTCTATATCAACCGGGGAGATCCCGGTGCCATATTGAAAATTTATCAGCGGGTCCTCGAACTGTCGACGAAAGACCATCTCATTTTGTTCCTCTATGCCCGGCTCTGTCTGAGGCTGGAAATGATCGATGAAGCCATAGACACACTGAATACTCTCATTGCCGAAGGAGAAGAATTCCGGGGCCTCCATAGGGCCATGGCAGAAGCATTATATCCACAGAGGAGAAACAGAAAACGCTGTTGCTGAGTTCCGGAAGGCTTTTCCTATGGATGAGATTTATATACCTTTTGTCTGCACAAAATGCCAGGCAATACAGGAAGAATGGAAAGATTTCTGCGAGAGCTGTTATAGCTGGAATACGGTATCTGTGAAAAAAGAAGAATTTCCTCCATACCGATCCAACAGAATTGAGAATGCTTTATGACGGTGAAGACTGGGGTAGAGGAGGGCAGTATGATTGAAGAGCTTGCGCTGACTAACAATAACAAGATTATCTTTCTCATACTCGACGGTCTTGGAGATATTCCGAATCCAGCCTTTTCATATCAAACCCCCCTCGAAGCCGCAGTGAAACCGAACATAGATGGTCTTGCCAAAAAAAGCAGGGTACTTGGCCGTATTATACCTGTTGACATCGGCATAACACCGGGAAGCGGCCCGGGACATTTAAGCCTTTTCGGGTATGATCCTGTTACCCATGAAATAGGCCGCGGTGTCCTTGAAGTGCTGGGGCTCAATATGGATTTGCAGGATGGCGATGTTGCGGCCCGGGCAAATTTTTGCACCATTAAAGATAGCATAGTGGTCGATAGAAGGGCCGGAAGGATCCCAACGGAAGAAACGGAACGTATCTGTGCCCTTATGCATGAAAAGATCCCTGAAATAGAAGGCGTCAAGATTATTATCAAACCGGGTAAGTCACACCGGTTTGCAGTCATATTCAGGGGAGTAGGACTCTCTGACAAATTAAGTGATGCTGATCCCGCATAAGGATAACAGGCCCTTTGCCTATACGGTGGCAAAGCAAAAGAGGCCGACTTGCTGCCCAGGTCGTGAATACATTTCTGCGGACAATCCAGAATCTTTTAAAAGACGAAAAGGTTGCCAACGGGGCGCTGCTCAGAGGTTTTTCGGAAAAACCGGATATTACCCCTTTTTCAACGAAGTACCGCTTGAAAGCCCTTGCCATTGCCACATATCCCATGTATCGGGGGATTTCAAAAGTCCTCGGCATGGATGTGAGACATGAACCGAAAGACAATAAAGAATCACTGCAGATCCTCAAGGACAATTTTAATGATTACCAGTTTTTCTTCCTTCCACATAAAAGAAACAGACCTGGCCGGTGAGGATGGTAATTTCAGCGAAAAGGTCAAGGCCATCGAAAACGCTGATACAATGATCCCGGAAATTATGGGTCTCAACCCCCAGGTACTTGTCATTACCGGTGACCACTCAACACCATGTTCAATGAAGGGTCACAGCTGGCATCCGGTCCCCCTTATGATTTTGACAGAAACAGGCGAGAGGGACTCGAAACGCATTCCATGAAAAGAATTGCCTTCTCGGCAGTATCGGCACAATATACAGCAAAGAACTGATGTCACTCGCATTGGCCCATGCCATGAAGCTTGACAAGTACGGTGCATAGTCTTTTCAAAACCCTCCTTGATATCTTTTATCCCCTCCATTGCGGCGGTTGCGGTACAAGGGGAAATATTCTCTGCGGAAAATGCATTGATGCATTCCGGCCTGTGGAAGAAGATACAACCTGTCCTATCTGTGGAAGGCTGATCGGTAAAAGTCTTCTCTGCGGTCAGCTGCATGGAAGAGAAGAGGACTTTTCGCAGGGGCTATTTCGGATTTTATTTCGAAGGAAGGCTCCGCGATGCCATTCATGCTTTTAAATTTAGCGGAAGACGGGACACAGGGAGACATCTTGTCCGTCTGGTGGAAGAAAGACTCTGTGGGTTTGCAGAGACATTTGATTGTATCGTGCCCCTTCCGGTTACGGAAAGAAGGTTGCTGGAAAGGGGATTTAACCAGTCATTTATTATCGGAGAAGAGATTGCGAAGATCACGGGGAAGGAAATCTACCCTTCCGTTCTTGTGAAAACAAAGAAGACACAAGACCAGTATACCCTCTCCAGAAAGGAGAGGAAGAAAAATGTTTGCGGTGTCTTCACGGTAAAAAACAGCAGCATTATAAAAGATAAAAGAGTACTCCTCGTTGACGACCTCTTTACCACAGGATATACGGCACAGGAAGCTTCCCGTGCACTGCTCAAGTCATCTGCCGGAGAAGTCATATTTTTTGCTCTTGCCCGGACGCCTTCATGAAAAAAACAATTATTATTTTTGTCATCATACTTTCCATTTTAGGAGTCGTAGCGTTTATTGCCGCAGGCAATCTCTCTCGTATTGGTTCCTATATAATTGGCAAAATAACGGGTGGCTGGTTGCAGTATCGGATATCACCCTGGTGCGACAGGGCACCGATCTCAGGGTAGACTTCAAAGATATTCGTCTCAAGGGAAATATTGAAGGGACTATCAAAACCTGTAATTTTGCCGTCAATCTGCGAAAGGGGCTTTATTTTAAACATATTGCGATATCTGATTTTGATATTCTCATTTCCTACCCGGAGAAGGGTGACCGTTTTTTTACCTATCCTGTTGAACTATTAGAGATCAAAAGGGGTGTTGTAACTATGTCCGGGCAGAAGTTCATCATAAGCGACATAAAGGCAGCGAACATAAATATTGGCGATTCTTTCACCTTTGAGGCCCATGCTCAGAGCGGTGACTATATCAGGACCATGGATATCCGCGGCCAGGGTATCTACAGCAAGAAATTAACCGATATTAAAGGCGATATCTCATTTACAGCTGTCAATCTGGCAAAGATCGACAAGATCCTGAAAGGCGCTGTCAACGGTGAAGGAACCATTTCCTTTCAAAAAGATAAATTTCTCTTTGAAGGGAAAGTTGTAGCCGCACAGTTTGAGCTCAATGATACTTTCTTAAGAAGGCCTCTCTTGCTTGAAAAAGTCCCGGCTGATGTCTCTTTATCAATGGCAGGAAATGTCGTTGACATAAAGATAGAAAGGGCTTTCTACAAAGAAACCCCCTTCCTGCTTAATATACGGCTCGATAATTACCAATTTTCCTCTTTTGAATTAAGTTCCGATTTTCTCGATGTACGTGATGTCACCTCCTATGCCACAACCGAGTATTCCCTGCAAACCCTCTGGGATGTACTGCAGGGTGGCCAGGTAAAAGCGAATATGCTGCGGATTACCGCCAAGGAACCCATAGCTGTTGACCTGGAGGTCAAGGGTATTATGGCTTTTTATCAGGATATGTCTTTCAGTGATATCAAAGGGCACGTCTTTATCGATCAAGTCGAAGGTGGATATTTCCAACCTAAGCGGAACATACAAGACAAGCAGATTTTATGAAGTAAATGGCATTGTACCCTATGGGGATGACAAGATCACAAAGGCCAAAGGCAAATATTCTTTGAACCTCAGAGATATGCCGCCTTTTATTGATCTCAGGGGGATTACATTCAAAGAAGGGACAACCGATGGGAGCGCAGATGTTGAGATAAAGCGGGGCGCGTTATTGAATGTTCGTGGTTCGGGAAGGTTGAACGATGGTGAGGCTCTATGGAATAATACTACTTTTTCCGCTCAGGGACCCTACACATTTACCAAAGATGGGGTTACCTTTAATCCCCTTATTGTCCGTAAAGGGAACTCCGATATTATCTGCAAAGGTACGTGGAATAAGGACAACCTTGATTTTGTAACGAAAGGCCTTCTCGACGTCGCGCACCTCTCTCCTTTCATAAAAATACCCTTTGATGTAAAGGGAATGGTCAACCTTGACGGAGAGGTTCATCTGAATAATGGTCTTCTCAATGTAAGCGGCGACCTCTCCATGGATGACCTGGCATTTGAAATTCCGGGATTTATGAAAAAAGAGAAGGGAATAAAAAGCAGAGCACAGGTGAAGCTTTCGAAAAAAGATAGTCGTATTTCAGTGGACCGCCTCCTCTATCAGCTTGATAGTATCAGCGCCAATGCAACGGGGACTCTTGATAACGGGAAAAGGATCAATGCCGACATAAGAATGGAGGCCGGGGACCTGGGGAGAGTGGCAAAGCTCTTTTTCCCGGAGGATATACCCAGCGGAGGCGATGCTTTGCTCAATCTATCCATAAAGGATTTGGAACTTCCTCTTGTAAAACTTCCATACATGACAGGAAATGTGAAGATCAACAATGGATTTCTGCGTTTACCGGGTCTGCCGAAACCATTGACCCGCATGAATCTGATTGCTGACTTTAAGGGGAACTCTTTTGATGTGCAGATGAACGGATTGGTTTGTGGAAAAAGCGTTCTCAAGAAAGGCACGCTCAGGGTAAATAATCTTGAATCGCCACAGTTTTCATTGTCTCTGGATTTGGAACGTTTTAACCTCCTTGACTTCAAAAGTGACAAAGGCAAAGACTTTAAGATCCCCTTGATACCTCAGGGAAGCATGCTTGCACGTGCAAACGGAGATCTGTCTGTGAAGGTAAAAGAGGTTATCCTGGGCAATATTGTCGGCAATAATCTTGATGTCAGCGGTGTCATGACTGACAGGAAGATCAATATTTCCGATCTCAAGGCAGGCCTTTTTGATGGGGAAGCAGATATTAAGGGCATCATTGATTTGTCCGGTAAGATTCCTTATGTTTATACAAACGGGAGGTTGGCACGAGCAAGAAGCGATCTCATCCTTCAGGCTTTTGGCAGCACTACAAACGACATTGTCGGTAAAGCCCTTATCAAGGGGTGACCTTAAATCTGAAGGGGACAATATTGCGGGTTTTATCAAAAACATGGACGGTAATATGGCCATATACAGCAGAGATGGTGTTATTAAAAAATGGAAGTTTCTTTCAAAACTTTTCGGGGTGCTCAATGTCTATGATTTGCTGAAGGGTAAGGTCAATTTTTCCCAGGAGGGTCTGGGATACAGCAAGCTGGGCGCGGTTTTTACCGTCGATAAAGGGGTCTTTCACACAAGCAATTTTCTTCTCGACAGCCCCTCGATGGTCCTCACGGGCAAGGGCGATCTCGATTTCAACAAAAATGAAGTAAACGGTACTATCCAGGTGGCGCCTATTGTTGCGCTGGACCGGACAATCGAGAAGGTACCGGTGATCAGGAATATCCTGAAGAAACGGGGCAGGGATTTCTCTATCTGACCTATACCATCAAGGGTCCATTGGATGACCCTGATTTTAGTTCCAATGTACCAGGCACAATCGGCGGCAAGGCGCTAGAGATCTTAAGGAACATCCTTGTGCTCCCCAAGGAGGTGTTTGAATGATGAAAATAGGAATTATCGGCGCAGGTAAGGTGGGTACGTCGCTTGCCACGGTCCTTAAAAATAAGGGTTTTCACATTGCCGGTGTATCCGATGCCCTGATGGCATCTCTGGAGACGGCAAAAACATATCTCGGCGAAGATGTTCTCTATACGCAAGACAACATGGATATTGTCGATGCATCAGATGTAATCGCCATTACCACCCAGGACAGGGTCATTCCTGATATTGTGCGGGAGATAGATGCGAGAGCGGCCATGCTTGACGGAAAATTGATCTTCCATACAAGCGGCGCAGACCCCTCGTCGGTTCTTTTACCGCTGGACAAGAAAGGCGCACTTCTCGGTTCACTCCATCCTCTCCAGACATTTCCCGATATTGACAGCGCCATCGGGGTTTTGCCTGATACCTGCATATTTGTCGAAGGGGATGCGGGGGCGATCCCGCAGCTTGAGAAGATTGGTAAAGACATAGGGACAAAAGTGTATATCATTGACAGCAAAAATAAGGTGCTCTACCATCTGTCGGCGGTCTTTGTTTGTAATCTCCTGAGCGCCCTTCTCTATTCCGGAAAGGGCCTTATGGACAAGATCAATGTAGACTTTGAACCCTTTCTGCCCATCATCAGGGCCACCATCAGGAATATTGAGAACAAAGGTCCTCTGGCCTCCCTGACGGGACCCATTGTCCGGGGTGATGCGAAAACCGTGAAGGCCCATCTCGGGGCTATAGAGGATATGGACCTTCATAAAGAGGTCTACAAAGCCTTGTCCGGGGTGGCTATCGAAATGGCGACAGAGAGAAAGGCAATCAATGAAGAAACAATGCAGCTCCTGCAAGATATTCTGAAAGGATGATGAACCATGAATGATATCGAACGTGCGGTAGAAAGACTTGCAAAGTCAAAGAACCTTCTCGTCATTACCGGGGCCGGTATTTCCCATGAAAGCGGCATCCCCACCTTCAGGGGAAATGACGGTTTATGGCAGAACTACCGGGCAGAAGAACTTGCCACGCCTGAGGCCTTTGACGCGATCCCGAAACTGTCTGGGAATGGTATGACTGGAGACGGGGCATCATTGGCAGGGCCGAGCCGAATGGCGGACATCTTGCCATCAAGGAGCTGGAGGAGTTATATGAGCATTTTCTCCTCATTACCCAGAATGTTGATGGTCTCCACGGACGTGCAGGCAATACAAAGATGGTTGAGATTCACGGAAACCTCTGGAGGGTGAGATGTGAGAGAGATGGAATGACGTCAATGCTCATGGATGTTCCTTGCCGTCTATTCCTCCGAGGTGCAAATGCGGAGCGCTTCTGCGCCCCGATGTGGTCTGGTTCGGCGAATCACTTTCTCCCCATGCCTTGGGACAGGCAGACCGGGCCATGGAGGCCTGCGATACGTTAATTGTCGTCGGCACGTCCGGTGCGGTCTATCCCGTTGCCTCTTTTCCCTCAACGGTGAAGAGCAGGGGCGGTTTTGTCATCGAGATAAACACGGAACCGACGCCGATCAGTTCTATCGCCAATATCGCCCTCTATGGAAAATCAGGAGATATCCTCCCGGAACTGGTAAGCGCCCTGCGTTCTAATCCCGCATTTTCCCCTTCATAAATAGTATCGTGCTGGGTTTGTGTATGAGTGTTTAGTGTCCGGCCAACGGCTTGCGCGGGAAACTCCATCTGCGCCGCCCTGCATCGCCATGCGCTGTTCCGCGTATATATATACGCTTCCGCGCCAGCAAGGCTCACAGGCCAGCACATCTGAAGCTTCCACTTCAAGCCGTCGTCCACACAAGCCGGGACAAGTCCCGGCATAGTCGAGGAATATACGTTGCCTTGCGTTTCGCAGAGAATAGCTTGCTTTAAAATTTTGAGTTATATCCGACGGTGTGTTTGTCCTCGCTGAAGAGGGGTGCCAGAGAGACGTTTCGCGACGTACACTCAATTTCTTTGTTAGGCACTTTTCAAATAAATTTGGTTGTTTTTGATATGAAGGATAGAGAGCATTGAACTCGATCGAAGATCACTAAATTGAATAACAAGTGTCCATCGGCAAGTACGAAGCCGATCAGTGGTGCACCGTCAACGCTGATCGGTACCATGATAGTTCCATATCCCTCATCTTCACAGGTAAAGCCGTTGCTACCGATGACCATTTCGGCCTGCTTCCCTGAAAAATGAAGATCGTAGGGTTTTGAAACTCCATTTTTCAGGTTATGAGGTTCGCTGTTAGCTTTACGTACACTATCTTTAGGAAGCAAACCAGCCGTTTTCTCTCTGTGATGTTGATCGCATAGCAGCGTGATTTCATCGGCAACATGACGCCGAACAATGGCCCACTCGGCCAACGCTTGAACGCCTTCAACGTCATCCCCAATTGATTAGCCCAAACCACATCATTTCTTAGTCGTTTGTTGGAACAAACCTGCGACTATTGCATTCTTGTGTATTAGACATGAGTACTGCCTGTAAATCAATTATCAACTATCTTATAATTCTTGGAAAATAATTAATTTACTTATCATATATAACTTTTAATCATGACCATAGTCTGCATTTGCTATACAAATCGCATCGTAGTGGCTTCGACAAAAATGTCGTTAGGATTGGTAGTGGTGCTACACAATGTGTTGTATGGTTCACTTCCGGATAATGAATCATGATTCATAGTATCCAACTTATACCATTAATAACATTTAGTTACAACGCTTGTAACAGTTTGTGAATACATGGCATAAAACTTGCTATTATTTCTTCCAGGTGTGAAAGATGAATCGTAGATTACTCAGAGAAGTAACAAAAATCCTGATGGAGAGCAGGATATATTTTAAACTGACACGTCAGGAGAGACACCTTCTTGTCCGGTATTTACTTTCCATATACTAATGCCGGTTGAGATGTTGCTTCCATCAATTTTCCCACCATCACCGCAAAAGTGGAACCGGTCATTCGATCTTCGCGCCCCTCTCGGCTAATAGCGCTCTCAACGCCGACCGGTGACAGTGTGCTTCATCCTCGCAGTAACAGCCGACAGAGAAATTGCTCTGATGCGAAAGGACTGCCAACAGATCAAGCGTCCGGCTGATTTCCGGAGTTGCCATTTCGGACCGGTACTTCTTGATGAAAGCAGCCCACTGGGCCGGTGTATCCGCCTCTTGCCCAAGCTTCATGGTTTCAGCGCTCGGAGCTAGATTCGGAAACCACACATCATACCAATTCTGTGATGCGAATTCTGATTTTGGCACCCCTCTCGGTGGACGGCGAACCGTTCCAATGCGAGTGCCCTCGCCCTCTGTTCTAGGGCTGCCCAACCTGACAACGCGTATAGCCATTTCGCTCCCTCCTGCCTATGCCACCCCACCACAAGCTGTGATTTATGAAATATTAGTATTTACAGGGGATATTGTCAATAATGATTGAAAATTGAATATTTCCTTGTGTTAACTGAGGACTCAAAGTGAAGAGAAAGCTTCTCAGGGTTTATAATATGTCTCATGGAAAATCTCCCCGGTGTGACAAGGGAATAGCAATATTGGTAAAAAATAGTATACAATAATTGCCGGGTGGGTGGGATGCTGGAGATTGTTGGATGAGGTTTGATTCAGAGCAATATGAATTCTTTTTTAATCAGGTCTTTAATAACAAACAGTTTCCTGTACTCATTTATGAATTCGATACTCTTTCCATCGTTGATGTCAATGATACCGCCATAAGGCATTATGGCTATTCGCGGGAAGAATTCCTTGCTATGACGATTAAGGACCTTCATCTGCCGGAAAATATTCCCTCTTTATTGCAGCAGATTTCCCATCTGGATACGAAAAGCGCTGGTATTTCCTCGCAACAGCATAGCAAAAAGGACGGGGCCCTGATCGATGCAGAAATAACGACCTATGAAATATATGCTGAAAATAAAAAGTACCACCTTGTCCTTGTCGATAACGAGACAAAGCGCTTAGGTGCTCTTAATGCCCTGAGGGAAAGTGAAAGGACGGCCCGGGCTCTACTCAATGCCACCACAGATGCTGCTTTTCTCGCCGATCTGTCGGGTGTGATCATTACTGCAAATGAAAATCTCGCCAGACGATTTCGTAAAAAGAACGTTGAAGAACTCATTGGTTTGAAAATGTATTTCAGTTCACCTCCACCGGTAGCAAAAGCGCGGCAACAACAGTTAGAAAAGGCCCTTGAGACCCGCAGTCTTGTGAGGTTTGTGGATGAAAGGGAAGGTCTTTTGCTGGAGAATAACTTTTTCCCCATCCTTGACGAGTCGGGGAATCCCGTGAGGATAGCCGTTTATAGCCGTGATATCACTGAGCAGAAAAGGGTAGAGGCCGCGCTTACGCAATCGGAGAAATCTCTCAGAGCGGTTTTCAATAACATATATGATGGTATCATTGTTCACGATCTCGATGGTTATATTCTGGATGTCAATAATCGTATGTTAGAGATGTATGGAATCACAAGAAAAAATGCCCGTAATTTTACCATAGCTGACTATTCAGCTGATGAAAATGACCAGTTGACGAGGCTGAAGTCTATTTGGAGCAAGGTGATTGAGACAGAGGACCAGATATTCGAGTGGAAAGCTCGTTGTCCTCTGACTGGCACTCTTTTCGATGCTGAGATTGCTTTACGAAAAACCAAATGGTACGGACGGGACGCCATTATCGGTGTTGTCCGGGACATCACTGAACGGAAAAGGGTTAAGGAAGAATTAGTCAGCAAAACAAAGAGCCTTGAGGACGCAAACACTGCCCTAAGGGTCCTCCTGAAGTACCGCGACGAAGAAAAAAAGAAGGTTGAGGACAGCTTCACCTCCAATATCAGAGAACTTATTATGCCCTATGTTGAAAAACTGAAAAAGACACGCCTGGAAGACCGCCAAGTGCTCTTTCTTGATATCATGGAAGAGAACCTGAATGCTATTCTCTCTCCTTTCTTAAAAAACGTGTCCATGAAGTTTTCCAATTTTACTCCACAGGAGATTGAAATTGCCAGTCATATCAGGATAGGGAAGACAACTAAAGATATTGCCGAACTGATGAACCTTTCGCCGGGAACGATCAATACCCACAGAAACAATATCCGCAAAAAACTCGGCCTTAATAATATCAACGTGAATCTTACTGCGTACCTGAAATCCTTGGCATAGTAATTGGCCGCAGGGTGAAGCTTAACGAAAGAAGGGCGTTAGAGCTATTGTAATATGCTCTAACGCCCTTGTAGCCTAATAACCTTATTTTTATGCCCGCAGTCTGTCCAGCGTCTCGAAATATGCCTCGATCCGTGTCCGTACCTGTGATTCCGCATAGAACCTTTGATCGCCCATATCGCTTTCGAATACGAGAGCAGGGATACCTGTCTTTTTCGTAAGGATATCCTTCAGTGTCGGCACGGCAAAGGAGACGGCCTTGCAGCTTCTGTTCATGAACATGATCATGCCGTTCATGGAATATTTATCGAAAAGATCCATGGCCATGTCGGCCCTGTCTTCGATGGTGGAGTTGGAGAAACGGTCTACGTAGTTCTCTGCCAGGGTCACGAGGGGGTCCTTATTGAGGTCAAAATCAAGGCTCCAGGCATGGACATAGAGAGAGGTGAGGATGACGGCGCCATATGAACCGAGGAGTTTTGCGTGATCGCTGAATTTAAACCAGACAGGGAGGTTTTCCCAGTAGAGCCGGTATTTTTCGTTCTGGACAACACCGATTCCCTGGTCTGCCTTTGCCTGGAACTCGTCGCAAAGGGTCTGATAGTACTCGACACACTCCGGTGTACCCCTCCGGTAGACTGCAATGGCCATGCCGATGAGGGCATCGAAGATGCTGATCGGTGATGGTTTGTATTGGGCCATGTCGAGGAATTTCTTATAGAGTATACTCGACGCTGCAGAATATTTCATGACTTCCTTGAGCCGGTCGTAATCGAATTTCTTTTTTGTCACTGTTTCAAGAAAGCTGATAAGCTCTTTCATCTGGACAACGCAATACTTTACGATTTCTTCCCGTGCTTTTTTGTCCATGATATGTTCCGGTGTATCGAAGACAAAGAGGGGAGTGTTGCCCTTTCGCGCAAGGATCTGGAACCATTTTGTGAGGGTGAAGCACTGGGCGTTACAGGCAAGGAAAAGGTCCGCATCAGGGATACCCTTTGTGACGGTCATGCCGGTCTGCCGGTATGCCAGATCGGATCTGGCATATGCACAGAGGTGACTCGTATAACCCATGTTTTCCGTTACGGAGCACATTTCTGCGCCTTTCTTTGCCGTCAGGTTTGCAACAGCATGGTTTTCGGGATATATGGGAATGATATCGTGGGCAACAAAAAGCTCCACAGGAGATATGGCTGTTGAGTAGCCTATGAGTTTGCCTAAGTCATGGGCATGAAATGCCTCTTCCATATATTCATCGGTGATCTTCTTCGACAGTTGTTTTGATGTCAGTTTCTCGCTCATAGGGAGCCCCCTCTCAGAGATTCAGAAAATGCCTGAAGCCTTGTTCTTACGTGGGAAAGAGATGTCGTCTGGTACTCCGTATCGAGGACGTGCAACGGTATCTTTTCCTGTTTGATCATCTTCTTGAGGTCCGGCAGGTCAAACTCCTGGGATTCGCAGAACTCAATATGAACATATACAATTGCCCGGGAATTTGTTTCTTTGTATAGTTTGTGGATTTCTTCGAAGTTTTTATAAACGTCATCGTGTATAGGCGAATAGAAGCCTCTTTTGAAATGTCTTTCAGTGAGTGCGTCTATCGGATTGCCATTGCTCTGTGTCGTATTGCCCTGGAGATAACGCGCTCCGGTAACAAGAGTATCGCCGACAATGTTGAATTTCAGTTCATCGAAGATTTCGTATATTTCAGGAGGATCACAGGTGATACCGACGAGGATGATATCGATGTAATCCTTTTCCTCTTTTCGCTTCAGATTGTCCTTGATGGTTTTGAGGCTCTTATTGAATTCTGCCTTATCAGCCTGCTCAGAGAGTTTCATCATGGCAAAAAACTCTTTGTTCGAAATGGTTCCCGGGAACTTTCTTTTGATCTCATAGAGTTCCAAAAGAATGGCTTTGTTCTCGTTGTGCAAAGCGATGGATTTGTTGAGGTCTTCATTACTTATTGTCTTGCCGGACCACTTGCTGAGCGATGCGATGAGTCTTTCGATTTCCTTCTTTACCCAGTATTTTGCGCTTGGCCTGTCCACCTGGCGTGGCGCCAGGTAGCTTTCAACATATTTGTCAGGGAAGTTGATTCTCCAGATGTCAGAGAGATGCTGGGTTGTGTCGCATACCTGCGGCAGGACAAATCCGTCAAAAAGATCGCCCTCATAGCTGAGAGCCAGTTCAAGGTTGCTCCTTGCCAGGGAACAGGCGTTATCGGGAAGAAGGCTGGGGGCCTTTTTCAAGGGTTTGTTTGTGCCAAGTATGGCGACAGGTAAAAACCCAAAGGCATAAATAACTTCTTCCGGAACGTCGGCAATGGTACTGCCTACTACTTTTTTGCCATTATCCTTAGCCCATTTTCTGATGGATGGATAAGGATCCTTCGCGTACTCCACAATGTCTTGTATACTAAGGCTTTCCCACATAAACCCTCCAGATATAATAAAGGAAAATTACATTAAATATATTTATATAAAGGTTCGCCCCTCATTGTCAAGGTAAGTTTTTCTGCAAACAGAACACCGGGAAGACAGGAGCGAAAACCGGTATTACAGGAGGGCAGAACACTTACTGCTGATGAGCAAAGAATTATTACATCAAATCTTCCAGGACCTTGTCTGATGGGGTTTCAGCGATTGTGGCAAAGATTGGTCTCCTGGAAATATTTCCGTTTTTCAGACAGCATCCTACGCAGTGAATTATATATAATAAAGTAAGGTCTGAATATCTTGCAAAAGGAATATCGTGGTGTATAATTGGAATAGATTCGATAAACCATTCCGGGGGTGTTATTATGGATACGATCTTGCGGATCAATATGGGGGCCAAAAGCGGTCCTGAAATAACTCTTGAGCCAATCGGTGAATATGCCGGACTGGGAGGCCGGGCGCTTACATCTGCCATTGTTTCAAAAGAAGTGCCTCCTACTTGTCATCCTTTGGGAGAAACCAACAAAATTGTTATCGCGCCAGGTCTGCTAAGCGGAAGTATTGCCGCAATGTCGGGAAGGATTTCCGTGGGGTGCAAAAGTCCCCTCACCGGAGGCATCAAGGAATCAAATTCAGGGGGCCAGCCTTCGCAAGTTCTTGCCCGTCTGGGATACGCGGCAATTGTCCTTGAAGGAAAGCCTGACGGCAATGATCTTTATACGATATTTATCGATAAAGATGGTGTGAAAATCGACATCGACAACAGCCTCAAAATGCTTGGCAATTATGATGTAGTGGACAAAAATGAAAGAGAAGTTTGGCGATAAGATTGCCTGTATCTCCATCGGTCCGGCAGGGGAAATGCGACTCCCCGCTGCATCTATTGCCTTCACGGATATGGAGTTGAGGCCCGCACGGCATGCCGGTCGCGGGAGGACCAGGTGCAGTCATGGGCTCAAAAGGCGTAAAGGTAATTGTTCTTGATGATGCCGGCGCGGCAATGCGCCAACCAAAGGACCCGGAAAAATATAAAGAAGCTAACAAGATTTTTGTGGAAGGGCTTCGCAAACATGGTGTCACCGGTCAGGCGCTTCCTGCCTATGGAACCAGTGTACTTGCCAACATCCTCAACGAAGCGGGCGCCTATCCCACTTACAATTTCAAACAAGGGACCTTTGCCGGTGTTTCAAGGATAAGCGGTGAGACCGATAGCCGCGCTGGAAACGGAAAGAGGTGGTGTCCCTACCCACGGCTGTCATCGCGGCTGTGTCATCCGCTGTTCAGGCATATATAATGATAAAGACGGACATTATTTAAGTAAACAGCCGGAGTACGAGACGGTCTGGGCACATGGCGCTGACTGTGGTATCGACGACATGGATAAAATCGCCATGCTCGATTTCCTTGATGACAATTACGGACTTGATACAATAGAGATGGGAGTTGCCATTGGTGTTGCCATGGAGGCAGGGCTTCTCAAGTTCGGTGATGCTGACGGGGCCATTAATCTGATACATGAAGTCGGGAAGGGTACTCCTCTGGGCCGCATCATCGGGAGCGGCGCTGCGGTGGCCGGCAAAGTGTTCGGCGTCGAGAGGGTCCCTGTTGTCAAGGGCCAGGCAATGCCGGCATACGATCCGCGTGGTGTAAAAGGATTGGGAGTAACCTATGCTACAAGCCCCATGGGGGCTGACCACACTGCCGGTTATGCAACGACGGCTAATATCCTCAAGGTAGGTGGATTTGTTGATCCCCTGAAACCGCAAGGGCAGGTGGAGCTTTCCCGGAACCTTCAGATAGCAACGGCGGCAATCGATTCAACGGGCATGTGTCTCTTTATCGCTTTTGCGATACTTGATCAGCCTGAAACATTTCAGGCCCTCATCGACTTGCTGAATGCCTTTTACGGCCTCAATTTCACTGCTGATGATGTTACGGAATACGGGAAAAAAGTCCTCACAATGGAGAGAGATTTCAATAAACGGGCCGGCTTTACAAAGGAGCAGGACAGATTGCCCGATTTTTTCAAGACAGAAGCTGTTCCTCCCCATAACGTCGATTTTCGATGTTTCCGATGAGGAACTTGACGCAGTATTTAACTGGTAGGTAAGAGCAAGAGTGATAAATAAAATGGGAAAAGCTACAGGGATGATCTTTCCCATTTTATTTTTTATAAGGGTTGTTGTCTTGTATAAAGGATGATGAAAGAAAAAACCGGCATAACCTGCGAAGACCACTTGAGGGTCCTGATATTTGCAGGACCGGCCCTGATCCCCCGTTTTCAACCTATTTTTCAGGGAGGTTTCTTTTTCCGGTGTCAGGTGGGGAGAAGTATTGAAAACTTTCTCCTCCGGCAATTGGCGCTGAGTCGGGAGTTTGTGGCGGATAAGGTAAGCACTGTATTCCTGAATGGGCAATGTGTGGATAATTTTGCTTCGGCAATCCTGAAGAATGGTTCTGTTGTAGCCTTTTCCTCAGCCCTTCCCGGCCTTGCCGGGGCCACCTTACGAAGGGGTGGCACATATGCATGTCTGAGGAGTTCCATTACCTATCGCGAAGAAGAGATACCTGTTCAACCCCAGGAAGGAATAATCACCATCAAGGTCTTTAACCTCCTCATGGAAGAACTGGGCACTATTTTTCTTGAAAAGGGTATCACCATAAGCCGTTCCGTTCTTGTTGACTTTCTTCGGGTACAGAAGGAGAACTTCTGGAGTGAGGTAAGGGCCGTGCAACTCGAAGGGGTCTCCGTTACCCCTCGTCACCTACTGGAAAATAACGCATTTGGTAATTATAATTTTATAACAGTTTGTGTTGTTGCAGGGGATAACATACAATGAGGCGTATCGTTATACCCGGATCACATGATATTTTTGTATGAGAAGATATGCGAGTTATTGTTAAACTATTTGCCACACTGCGGAAAGACAGATTTGATGTGAAGGAATTTGAACTCCCGGAAGGCACAACGGCAGGGGAGATCATCGAGAGGATCAGTATTCCTCCAACAGAGATCACCCTCGTTTTTATCAATGGCCGTCACAGCGAAACAGACACAAAGCTTGCCGAAGGCGATACCCTGGCTTTGTTTCCTCCCATAGGAGGAGGTTGATCATAATTACCTTGTTTCTTTCACAACCCAGTCCAGATAGCCGGTCAAGCCTTTTTCTATATCTGTCACGATAATTTCCGGCAATTCGTAAGAGTGCTGTTGCCGTATCTCTTCTTCGATGGCAGGGTAGAGGGAATTCTTGCTCTTCATAAATAAAAACCATTCCTCTGCTTCCTCGACGACCCCCTTCCATTGATAGATACTCTGAACAGGTCCGGAAATCTGAGCGCAGGCAACGAGCCTCTTTTTAACGAGGTCCCGCCCTATTTTCTCTATGAGGTCCCGGTCGTTTGATGTTGTTGTGATTTGAATTATTCTTTCCATGAGTCCCTCCGAATAACCTGTTAATCCTTAACGGTTTTTTTGCCCGCAATGCCTGTGCCCTTCCGGTAGATTAACACATTTAACTTGAAATTATAGAGGATTTCCTATATTTTGTATTACGCGGGGACTCGCGCCTGCCACCCGCAGGGGTGGTTGCCCCCATCCTCGGGCATACGCTTGTGGAGTCTCCCCATGCGGTGCATAGAGACAGCTTTCAACACCCGTGGAAAGTGCGCCCAGCGGGTATACGGCGGTATGGAATCGGCCATGGATTTGCCGTGTAACTTTTGGGAGTGGATGCCTAAGGGTAGCACCGATATCATGTAAGTGCGCACCAGGTGTGAGTCTGCGGGAATCCTGCTACAACAAAAGAAGAGGTTTATGTGTTTCAGGTAAGAGAAGGAGATGCAATAATACTTGCAAGCGAGTCCGTAAGAAGGGTTGATATGCTGCGGACACTGGGCATACCCTTTTCAATCATCCCGCCCGATATCGACGAAAGCAGAAAAAAGGATGAACCGCCAAAAGAATATGTCCTCCGTATTTCCCATGATAAGGCATATAAGGTAGGGAACCATTTCCCCGATAAATGGATTATTGGCGCGGACACTATTGTTATTTATAAAAACAAAATACTGGGAAAACCGAAGAATGAAGAGGAAGCCTTTGCCATGCTTAAGTCATTGAGCGGAAAATGGCATAAGGTAATGACAGGCTTTTGTGTCCTTAATGTGTCCCGAAAGATTGTTTACCGGGATGCAGTGGAGACAAAAGTGTTTATGCGGGATATGTTGGACCTGGAGATTATGAGATATATCGGCACCTCTGAACCACTTGATAAGGCCGGTTCCTATGCGGTCCAGGGTCGGGCGGGCTACATGGTGAAAGAGACTAAAGGGTCATATTCGAACGTCGTCGGCCTGCCGATTTGTGAGGTCGCAGAAGTCCTCCTGTCGCTGGGCGTTCTCTCATGAGCAGTATTGAAGATTCCATTCAGATTGTACAGGAGCAGATAGAGAAGGCATGCACTAAAGCAGGGAGGAGCCCCGGCGAAGTTACATTGATAGCGGTAACAAAAAGAGTTGCCGCTGAGACTGTTGAAACGGCTATCCGCTATGGACTGAAGGATTTTGGCGAGAACTATGTCCAGGAAGCGAAAGAAAAGATAGACCGTCTGGGAAGCATTGGGGTCACCTGGCATATGATAGGCCATGTCCAGACGAACAAAGCAAAGTATTTACCAGGATATTTCGAGTATGTCCATTCTGTGGACAAAATGGAATTACTGGAAAAACTTAATAAATATGGCGAACCAATGAAGGTCCTTTTTGAATTGAACCTCTCAGAGGAAGCAACAAAAGAAGGTACAGATGAGGACGGTGTCAGACGAATACTTGAGAAAGTCAGTCCTTTGATGTATATAAAACCGGTGGGGCTTATGACAATGGCGCCATATGTTGCTGACGCCGAAAAGGTAAGAGGTGTTTTCAGCGCCCTGCGGAAGACTCTTGAAAAAATGAACAGGGAGTTTTCCCTCGACATGAAAGAGCTTTCCATGGGGATGTCTTCGGATTTTACGGTAGCCATAGAAGAGGGGGCGACGATGGTGCGCGTAGGTACTGCTCTGTTTGGTGAAAGAACATGAAACCCTGGGGTGGCAGATTTAAAGGCAAGACAGACCCTCTGCTGGAGCGGTTCAGCGCCTCCATTGATTTTGATTGGGCCCTGTATAAGTACGATATTGCGGGCAGCAAGGCCCATGCAGAGATGCTTGAGAAAATCGGTATACTGACTGAGAGGGAAAAAAGAAAAATTGTAGGCGCTCTCAGTGAAATACAAAAAGAGATCGAAGCGGGAACATTTACCTTTCTTCATGCTTTGGAAGATATCCACATGCACATAGAAGCACGACTTATAGAAAAAATAGGCGATGCAGGCAAAAAGCTCCATACAGGGAGAAGCAGGAATGACCAGGTTTCTCTTGATATGAGGCTATTTCTCAAGGAAGAGCTTGGAAATATAGATACAAAGCTCCTGAAGGTCCTTAAAAGTTTAGCGCAGAAAGCCGAAAAAGAGAAAAAGGTCATTATGCCGGGATATACCCATTTACAAAAAGCCCAGGCAGTCCCCTTTTCTCATTATCTCATGGCCTATTATCAAATGTTCAAGAGAGATAGAATGAGGCTCAATGAAGCCCTTTCACGCATGGATGTGTTGCCTCTGGGAAGCGGGGCGCTGGCAGGGTCCACGATACCTCTTGACCGTGAATTCGTGCGGAAGAAACTCGGTTTTGCCGGAATTTCGGAGAACAGCATGGATACCGTTGCCGACAGGGACTTTGTCCTTGATTCCCTTTATGTGGCGGCGACGATCATGATGCATCTGAGCAGGTTTTCCGAGGACCTTATCCTGTTTGCTACAGAAGAGTTTTCCTTTATAGCGTTGCCTGATCAACTCTGCACCGGATCAAGCCTCATGCCGCACAAAAAGAACCCCGACGCCCTCGAGCTCATACGGGGCAAAGCATCACGCGTTGTCGGCGATCTTTTCAGCATGTTCTCTCTCCTCAAGGGGTTGCCCCTTACATACAACAGGGACCTCCAGGAAGACAAAGAACCCCTTTTCCATGCCGTGAGGACTGTCCAGGATGCGCTTTCGATCATGGACCTCTGTGTTAAAGGTATGACCTTGAAAAAGGAAGAGATGCAAAAGGCGGTCACAATAAGTTTCATGCCTGCCGTCGAGATGGCGGAATATCTTACGGCAAAAGGGATGCCCTTTCGTGAGGCCCACGAAATTACCGGGAAGATTGTCCGGGAATGTGAGGGAAAGAAGAAGCTCCTCGCCGACCTGTCAATGAAAGAACTGAAAAAGCATTCCCCTCTTTTTGAGAATGATGTTTTTGAATATATAGACGTCAATAATGCTTTAACGAAAAGGAAAACAAAAGGAGCCGCTTCCTTCAAAGAGGTGGCACGGCAGATTGATGCAGAAAAAATATATCTTAATCTTTAGCGTTGTTGTCCTCCTCCTTTTCTCAGCCTGTGGGAAAAAGGGTGATCCCTTACCAATAGGTCTTCCTCTGGCAGGTGGGATAAACGATCTTTCCGGAGAGGTAAAGGATGGCGTACTCTTTCTCTCTTTCATCATACCCCAGAAAAACCTCGACGGTTCTGAAGTGAAAGACCTTGCCGGATTCAGGGTTTTCAAAAACTGTGGATCATGTGCGGGCGCCTTTGAACCTTTCAAAACGATCTCGTTTGAAGCAGGGAAGGGCTATACAATCAACAATGGACGCCTTTATATATATGATGACGATTTGATAAATGGTTACGAATATGGCTACAGAGTCTATCCTTATACAAAGAAAGGCACCAGGGGTGATCCATCGAACACCTTTACGATAAAATGGGAAAGACCACCGGAGGTTCCCAAGAATGTAAGCGTTGTGCCCGACGACGGCAGGCTAGAGCTGAGATGGCCTAAAGAAGAGGGCTATTTTTACAATGTCTATCGGTATGACGGCATTACATATCCGCTTTTTCCCATTAACCCGGCACGGCTTTCGTCAGATTTTTTCATGGATTCGGGGCTTACAAACAACAAAAAATATACCTATGAAGTGAGGAAGGTGAAGGAAATTGGCGGAATATTCCGAGAAGGTGAAGGAATAAAAATAGAAGCCACACCTGTCGATAAAACTCCTCCCCGGCAGCCCGAGATGGTGAAAGCGGTGAAGAAGGGCAATCTTGTCTCTATCACATGGAAAGAGAACACAGAAAAGGATTTAGCGGGATATAATATTTACGTAGTTATCGGAAGTAAAAAAGAGAAAATCAATAGAGAACGCATTAAAGAGAATTCCTATCTGGACAAAAAGTTTCCTGATGAGCGCTTCGTTGCCTACTATGTTACTGCCCTTGATGAGGCTGGAAATGAGAGTCCGCCATCGCAGGAATCAATCATTATATTAAAAGAGTGAGGCTATGAACTATTTCGAGTACCAAAAGAGTGAATTGTATTGTGAAGACGTTCCCATAAAGGAAATCGTAAAGGCTGTCGGCACCCCGCTGTACATTTACAGCCACAGGACCTTTAAGAGACACTTTGAGGTTTTTAATGGCGCCTTTAAAGAGGTCCCCCACGTTGCCTGTTATTCATGCAAGGCAAACGCTAACGGCGCACTTTTGCGGATTGTCAATCAACTGGGCGGCGGCGCTGATATTGTATCCGGAGGTGAGCTTTATAAGGCGCTCCGGGCAGGTATTCCCTCAAAGAAGATCGTATTTTCCGGTGTCGGTAAAAGCGAAGAGGAACTGAGAGCAGCCATTAAGGCCGATATCCTCATGATCAATATCGAATCCGAAGGCGAGTTGGCCCTCCTGAAAAAGCTTTCAAAAAGCATGAAAAAGAAGGTGCCCGTATCGATCAGGGTTAATCCGGAGATAGATCCAAAGACCCATCCATATATCACCACAGGTCTTAAGAAGAATAAATTCGGTGTCCTCTGGGCCGATGCACAGAAGCTCTACCGGGAGATTGCCAGGGAAAAATATCTTCTTCCGGTGGGCATATCATCTCACATCGGCTCCCAGATTCTTGAACTTGGCCCTTTTATCGAGGCAATAAGGTCTTTGAAGTCAATGGTGCGCCAGCTTGAAGCAGAAGGTATGGCGTTATCGATGATAGATATCGGGGGTGGTCTCGGAATCACTTACAAAGATGAATTGCCGCCGAATCCTGAAGAATATGCGAAGGTGATTACGGAAGAGCTAAAAGGTATGGGGCTTACGCTCATCCTTGAACCGGGACGGGTCCTTGTCGGTAACAGCGGGATTTTCGTAGCAAAAGTCCTCTATGTAAAGAAAGTGCCGGAAAAGACTTTCTACATTGTCGATGGGGCCATGAATGATCTTGTGCGACCTTCCCTCTACAATGCGTATCATGACATCAAACCCGTCAATGAGAGTCTTGGTGCGGACACAAAAGTGGATATTGTTGGTCCTATCTGTGAATCAGGCGATTTTCTGGCAAAGGATAGAGAGATGCCTGAGTTGAGCCAGGGGGACCTCATTGCAATTTTCGGAGCCGGCGCATATGGCTATTCTATGTCGTCAAACTATAATGCCCGGAGGAGAGGGGCGGAAGTGCTTGTGAAGGATAAAGAGTTTTTTGTCGTGAGAAAGAGAGAAACGTTTGGTGATCTCGTAAAGGGAGAATTCACACCACCATTCCTGGAGGTATAGAGTTTTGATAGAGTTAGAATTTTCGAAGATGAGTGCCAGCGGTAACGATTTCATCGTCATTGATAATCGGACCGGCAAGGTGAACGAGATATTTGAGGATCTCGGAGAGTTTGTTAAAAAGATATGCAGGGTGCACCATTCTGTCGGCGCCGACGGGGTCATCCTTATCGAAAATTCAACGGAGTACGATTTCCGTTGGAGATTTTTCAATGCCGATGGCTCTGAGGCTGAGATGTGTGGAAACGGCGGCAGATGCGCCGCGCGTTTTGCCTATCTTAACAATATTGCCAAGGAAAAAATGGCCTTTGAAACTGTTGCAGGGATTATAAAAGCGGAAGTTCATGGGACAAAGGTTAAACTGCAGCTCACAAAACCGTTTGATATGAAGCTCGATTACCCCGTTGGTCTCGATGACAAGGAACTTTTTGTGAACAGCGTCAATACCGGTGTGCCCCATGCGGTGTTACTCGTGTCCGATATTGATTATGTCCCCGTGGAAGACCTGGGCAGGATGATCCGTTATCATAAGATTTTCGGCGAAAAGGGCACCAATGTAAACTTTGTGGAAGTACTGGACAAAAATAATGTAAAAGTACGGACATACGAGCGGGGAGTTGAAGGGGAGACTCTTGCCTGCGGAACCGGTGCTGTTGCTTCGGCTGTGATTCTCAGTGAAAAAGATCTTGTCAAAAGCCCCGTTAACATCCATACACGGGGCGGAGAAGTATTGAAGATCTATCTCGACGGTGAAGTCTATCTTGAAGGCGAGGCGAAAACCATTTATGTGGGCAATTTGCATGAAGAAGCCCTGTTATAGGTTTTCCATGGATCCATGCCGGATTTTCATCAAAGGGTTTTGCCAGTCAGAGGGGAAGATAAAGATAGTTTTTCCGTTGAAAGGGACAGTTGTGTCTGTGAGAGAACAGACCCAGGCCCCGAAAAATAGAAAGGAGACGCCATGGAATTAAGAGGAATTTTTACCGCCTTAGTGACGCCTTTTAAGGAAGGAAATCTGGATGAGAAGGCATTCAAGAATCTTATAGATTTTCAACTCAAGGGTGGAGTAGACGGGGTTGTCCCCTGTGGTACCACCGGAGAGGCCCCTACACTCTCTTATGAAGAACATGAGAAGGTCATCGAACTTACGGTCAGGTATGTGAAGGGCAAGGTGCCCGTCATTGCCGGAACGGGTTCAAACAGCACCAAAGAGGCCATCGAACTGACGGAAAGCGCTAAAAAACTGGGCGCCGATTTCTCGCTCCACACAACCCCTTATTATAACAAGCCAACTCCGGCGGGTCTCTATGAGCACTTCAAAGCCATCGCAGACGCTGTCGATATCCCTATCATCCTCTATAACATACCGGGGCGGACAGGCATTAACATGACACCGGAAACGATCCTGAAACTTTCTAAAATAAAGAATATTGTCGGTGTCAAGGAAGCGGCCGGCTCCATTACGCAGACCTCGGAAATATACAGACTGACAAAGGGTAAGTTTACCATACTCTCAGGAGATGATAACCTTTTCCTTCCCATGATGAGCGTTGGCGCAGTAGGTGTTATCTCTGTCCTTTCCAATATTGTTCCGAAAGAGATGAAAGCCCTCTACAAGGCATTTCTCATTGACAGCAATGTGAAGAAGGCCACAGAGATCCATACCCGGCTCATGCCCCTTTTTCAGAACATGTTCATTGAAACGAATCCTATTCCGGTTAAAGAGGCGTTGGCATATATGGGTATGGTAAAAAAAGAGTTCCGTCTTCCCCTCTGTCCCTTGTCAGATGCGAACAGCAAATTTCTCAAGAGCTTGCTGGGTGAGTACGGACTGCTCAAAAAGAAATGATGTACGAGGACTATAGAAGACTATGGTGAAAATCATTATAACAGGCGCATGCGGCAAGGTGGGTACAGCTATTATAAAGTGTGCATTAGAGGATAAAGATTTTGAAATCATTGGCCTTCTGGAAACAAAAATACATCCCGATATCGGAAAGCCGAGCAGAGTAATGGCTGGGACAAACAATAAGCCTTTATTGATTGAAGACAGCCTCGAAAAGATAATCGAAAAGTGTGATGCAGTCATCGACTTTACCGAAGCAAAAGCATCTATGGAACATTTCAGAACTGCCAGGAAATACGGCAGAGCGCATGTTATCGGCACGACGGGCCTTGGCGAAGAAGCGCTTGCAGAAATAAGAAATACCAAGGACATCAAGGCTGTTGTCTCTCCCAACATGAGTATCGGTATGAATATCCTCTTTGATGTGTCGAATAAGGTGGCAGGTATACTTGGTGAAGACTACGACGTTGAGATCGTGGAGATGCACCATCGCTGGAAAAAGGATGCACCGAGCGGCTCCGCGCTTCGTATCAAGGACGCCATAGAGTCGGCAAACCCGGAGAGAAAATGGATCGAGGTCTTCGGCAGAGAAGGGATCACGGGTGAGCGCAAAGCAGAAGAGATCGGCGTTATGAGTCTTCGGGGCGGTGACGTTGTCGGTGAACATACGGTCTTTTTTACCGGTATCGGTGAGCGTCTTGAGTTTACCCACCGGGCATTCTCAAGGGATAATTTCGCCAAAGGGGCACTGCTCGCAGCCAAATGGCTTATCAACCAAGCTCCCGGTGTGTATTCGATGAGGGATGTCCTGGGGCTATAGCGGGCGCTGGTCCGGATTTATTAATATAGCATCGTCTCCATCAGAGTTGCACAACACTCGACATCTACCACCAACGTAAGTCATTAGCGTCATAGTGGCTCCATGGGTCGGTTGTCTATACAAATCTGTGAAATAATCCTCTTATTCCATTTCTAAATCAAGGCGCTATCTTTGTTGGCAGCGTCGTCGCAAATCCTCACGTACATATTGTACGCTCCGGTTTCCTCCTCCTTGCCGCCTCAATATCATCCTTGATTGAGAAATGGAATTAACCATTGCCTGATATTTGGTTTGCATTGAAAGGGGAGGAATGGTAAATAAAAGGCATGGAACAGACTGACGAGAGGACCATTTCCCTTACACTCATGGCAGGCACTGAATTTCTGCCCGTTGTTCTCTCTTTTGTTGAAAAAACTGCGGAAGTATTGGGGCTTGCAAAAAACGAATGCCTGCAGCTTACGCTCGCCACAGAAGAGATCTTCTCTTATCTGGTACGCTCTGTATGCCCTGGCGCTGTTGTTTCCATTCAGTGCGTCAATGGGTTTTACTTCGCAAAGGTCAATTTCCAGTTCCCTGTTGCTGCTTTTCATCTTGGCGGTCTCAACATTACCTCAACAGTTACTCCTGAAAACGAACCCAACCTCGATGAAATGGGCCTCGTTATTGCCGCCCGCTTTGTGGACAAACTTGCCATAACGAAAAAGAAACAGAATGAAATTACACTGACAATAATCAAAGAAAAGGCCTATCCGGAAGGCATTACGGATACAATGAAAAGACCCTTGGCCACAGAGAATACTGTTATTGAAAGACCTGATGGAGAAACAGTAAAACTCTTTGCAATGATGGTTGATGCCTATTCTGGCGATTCGCTGATACCGGCCTTTTTCAAATACCCCGGAAAGGTTGCCGACATGGTTTTTAGCGGTGATTATCGGATGTTGACGGCAATGAACCAGCGTCGGGAAATCTGCGGGGGTATTCTCTTCCATCATCGGAATGAAAGAATCATCGAATCCTACGGGCCATTCGTATTTAGCGAAGAGAGGGCCCTGGAGACAGGGACGGCATTGTGGGAGGCCTGTCTGAACTTGCTGGCACGGACAAAAACGATTGGCGTTGTGAGTGTTTATGGCCTTCCCGAGTGGCTCCAAAAAGATTCCGAGGACCTTGGGTACTTCGAGTTTTCCGGTGAAACAACAACTTCCGTAAAAATGCCTGTATTCTACCGGCTTTTGCATGAAGACCCCGGCGGTGTTGTCTGGACAGACAAAAGACTCGTTGAATATTTACGAAATGAATATGACCGGCTTTTTCTTGCCCGGGACATACGGATTGTTGCCAATATGGGCGAACATCACAATGATGCCTCTATATTTTCAACGGAATTTCGGAAAGATTGTGCACAGGCAATACTCCGGCCTCTCTGGCCAGGCAGAGAGGCTGACAAAAATGTACGCAATCATATCCAAACTTTGCTTGAGGAGAAGGTCTCAAATATCTTTTTCGAAATCGATTCGGGAATATCCTGGCATGCGGAACTGATACCGGCCTTAATCGGGAACGGGTTTATTCCGTCCATGATCATACCCTTCGCCGGTGAGTCCGACCTTATCATCTTCAGGTATCATGCGCCCCGATCTTGACTTCCTTGTCCCCTCATACGTAAGGGAGTTTGAACCCTATATTCCCAGTAAGCCCGACCCGGAGCTTATAAAGCTCTATGGTTGCGCAAAACTCTTCAGACTCAACAATAATGAAAATCCCTTTGGTCCGCCGCCTGCTGCCCAGGAAATCATCAGGAAATTTCCGCCGCCGCAGGCAGCCGTCTATCCCAGCGGAGATTCCTACTACCTCCGTCACGTAGTGGCAGCATTTCACTCCCTCGACCCCGACCAGATCCTTGTCGGTAATGGCGCCAATGAAGTCATTACCTTTGTCATCAAGGCCTTCTGTCAGGAGGGTGATAATATCATCACGGCAGACAAGACCTTCGCCGTCTATGAGTGGGTGGCAACATTTTCCGGGGTAGGAGCAAAATTGATACCTCTTCGTGACTATGGTTTTGATGATCAGGGTATGCTTCAGGCCATCGACGAGCACACAAAGATCCTCTTTGTATGCAATCCCAATAACCCTACCGGTACATACTGGAGCATAGAGAGGCTGCGGGCCTTCCTTGATGCCGTAGACGGCAGACAGATCGTTGTTGTCGATGAGGCCTATTTTGAATTCGTCGAAAAAGACGACTTTCCCGATGGCATTTCTCTCATCAAGGATTATCCGAACCTCGTCGTATTCAGGACTTTCTCAAAGATGTACGGTATCGCGGGCTTAAGGATCGGCTATCTTGCAGGAGACCGTCAGGTTGTGGATACGATACGACGCACCTGTGTTGTCTATTCCGTAAATACCGTGGCCCAGGAGGCTGCCATTGCCGCCCTTCAGGACAATACGGGCCACGTGGAGCGTACCCGTGCCCTTGTGCGGGAAACAAAAGCCTTTCTTGTCCCAGAGCTTGCAAAGATGAAGCTCCCCGTGATCAACGGAGAGGGCAATTTCCTCATTATCAAACTCCCCGGAAGCGATACCCTTGCATACCGCAAGCTCATGCGGGAAGGGGTCATGGTCCGTTCCATGACAGGTTTTCGTTTTCCCAACCACATCCGTGTCACTGTATCCCACATGGAGGCTATGGAAGCCTTTATGACGGCATTGAAAAAAATCATGGCCCAATAACGGTTTTTCTTCTTCTATTTTTTGTTGACAATTTTTCTATGCCCTAAGAAATGTTGGTCGAATGGAAAGTCCGGATTACGCTTTCGTTTTTTCCCAGTCCTTACGGACCATTTCCAGTATTTTTTTTGCACGGTCGGAATAGAGCGTAATCCCTTCCCAATTCGGTTTCTCAACGATTTTCTGCATAAGAATAGCGTCCGTTCCGAACCATCCCGGCAGTAAGCCGCCAAAGAAATAGCCGCCTTTTCGAAGAAGTCCGGTAATATTGCTGATCCATGGCGTATCGAGCTTCAGCCAGAGCTGTATAACGGCTATGCCTTGACCGAGGAGGTTCTTCTCCAGATCGTCAAGTGCGCCTTCGAAATCAGCGCCGATATGCGAAAAGGCAATCCGGGCAACCTGGGCAAAGTCAAATATCTGCGTAGTTTGCGCTGTTATTCCTTCAGGCTTTCTGTTTTCGCCGGAAATGGCAAAGAACCTGGGGGTATTGAGCCCTTCATATAAATAGTGGAGGTGATCCTTATACACAGCAGGCAGATAAACGGTTTGCTCTTCCGGTTTGTATATACGAAACACAGGCAATGCGGCCACTCTGCCTGAAGCGCTCTTCTCCTTTGCATATGCCTCGGCAGGCATGAGGTCCACCTCAATGCCTGTTTCGATATATCCTACGTTACAGCAGGTTTTCTGCATATAGACGTGATTGCAGACCGCTTCGCCGAAGAGCGCATCGATGCCAAGTTCGACGGCAAGCTTTTCGATGATATAGACAAGTATCTCCGTATTGACCCCGCTGCCCCGGTATTCGGGATTGACAAGGCCCTGTCCCGCTTCATAGATATTCCGGTTTGGCGCGGAACGATAGATGCCGCAATAGCCGATAATCTTCCCCGCCGCTGTCCGGGCCACAACAGGGACATTCTCCTTTGCGTTGAAGGCAGCCGTAAGTTCCGATGGGTTATAGACCAGTTTTACCGGATAACCTTCACCGTAAACAGTTCTGAAAAGTTCTGCCACCCCTGTTGCATCGGATGGATGGAAAATGTCTATATCAAATCTTTCGCGAGCCATGATTACCTCCGGTATTATTCGTTATGTTATGTGTAATGAGCCATGTCAGGCCGGCAGTGATGACACTCAAGGTCCCGCAGAGATAGAAGAGCCCCTTGTACCCGAAGGTTGTCATGACAAAACCGCCCATAAAGGGCCCGATAAAGAAACTTCCCTGCATGAAAACGAGAGAGAGGTTCAGATTAAACCCCCGAAAGCGGGGTTGTGACAGGTCGAACATAAGGGCGTTGAGAAGGGGCATGACGATTCCCCAGCCAATACCGAAGAAGAGGGCAAGCGTATAAAAGAGAGCATGACCGTCTGTGTGGGAAAGGAGCGCATAGCAGACAGCGAGACCCGTCAGCGACCACGCCGTCAGCGACACTTTGTCCAGTTTATCGAATAAGGTCCCGCTCAGGAGTCTGATGCCAATCATTGCCGTAGTGGCAATGGTGAAGAAAATGCCGGGGTTCGCAATGCCGATCCTGATACCGTAGTCCTTGAGGAAAAAAAAGACTGCCGTGTATCCGCTATAGAGAAGCAGGTTGACAAGAAACAGAATGACTATATTCCTGTCTTTTATATCCTCCAGTACTTCCCGGCCCGTAAATCTTTGTTTCTTCCTATTTGTCTCGCCGGTGGTTTTTGCCGGTGATTTCACAAGGAACAGCAGGGAAAGGGAGAGTGCGATAAAACATGCGCTGTACATAAGCATGGTGGAAAAACCACCCGATAGACTGCTCAGAGAGCCGACAAAAGGGGGAATCAATGCATAAGGGAGCAGTCGCGTGAGGGAGAGATACCCGAAGGCCTGCCCACTCTTTTGAGCAGGTATGTAATCAACAATCATGGCCGTCATTGCTGAAACAAAACAGATAAATCCGGCGCCGGTGAGCATCCGGACTGCCACGAGCGGCATGATGGCAACGGCAGGCCGGTAGAGAAAAAGTGCCGCAATCATTGCCGAAAGACCGATAAGCATCCATTTCCGGGCGTTGCCGCTGTGGAGGAAAGGGCTTAAGAGGGGTTGCAAAAAAAGTGCGGCCAGCGAGTCGGCCCCGATGATAAACCCGAACCAGTTTGGATCAATGCCGAGTGAGGCAAGATACTGTTGGAGTTGAAAAAAAATGGCCATAACGGCAGAGGCAATAAAAAAGAGACTGCCGAGAATGACAAATTCCCTGGAAAAAAGTTTGTCAGACTGTGTCATGACCGTTGTATTGCGAGAGACGCATAAGGAGGTTTGCCGCAACAGTCCGGCGATATTGAGCTTTTGCCCGTATGTCATCGATGGGAGAGATGGTTTGGTTGAGGAGCGGCTTTGCCTTGCTGAGGACCGCCTGCGACAGTGGTTTTCCGCTAAGCGCAGCTTCTATTTCAGGAGAAAGGGCAATAGTCGGCGCAACGCTCCCCCAGGCGAGGCGTATCTTTTCGATAACCCCCTCTGATGAGAGCTTGATGAGGGCCGCCATACTGGCGATGGAGATGGCAAGGGCATTGCGCTGTCCGACCTTTTCAAAATGGTGGACAGTGTAGTCGTTGTCTTTGCCCAGCCAAATAGCGGCGAGGATTTCCCCGGACTGAAGTCCTGTATGTCCGGGTCCTTTTATGAACCGGTCGATAGACATAAAGCGTGCTCCTTCTTGAGAGACTATTTCCAGCTCCGCATTGAGCAGATAGAGCGCTGGCAGCGCATCACCTGCCGGTGAGGCGGTGCAGATATTCCCGCCTAATGTTCCCATATTGCGGACAGGAGGGGAACCGAGAAGACGAAGTGCCTTGAGGAGGAGAGGAAAATTGCTGCCGATCAGGGGATGGGAGAGGAGGCTACTGTGTGTGACACATGCGCCTATACGGACCCTTCTGTCTGTTTCACGGACACCCCGCAGCTCTTCAATGTTTTCGAGGCATATGAGTACTCTGGGTGATGGCCGTGTGGTGCCCGACGATGCGAACTTGACAAGGAGGTCTGTGCCTCCGGCATAGACGAGTGCCCCGGGGGATTTGTTGAAGATATTCCAGACTTCATGGAGATTTTTTGGCAAAAGGACGTCGCTCATCGTCCTCTCCCTTTTCCTATTTTCGGCAGAGCCATCTCAACGGCATCGACAATCTTCTGGTAGCCGGTGCACCGGCAGAGGTTCCCGCTCATGCCTTCCCTGATCTCCTCCCTGGTGGGACCGGGATTTTTTGCAAGAAGATCGACGGCCGAAATAATCATGCCGGGTGTGCAGAAGCCGCACTGGACAGCGCCATATTCGATAAATGCCTCCTGAAGGGGATGGAATTTACCTTCTGCTGCAATGCCCTCTATGGTGGTGACGGTTTTCCCCTCAATCTGTGCCGCATATATGAGGCAGGAAAGCCTGCTTTCATTATTAACGAGTATCGTACAGGCGCCGCATTCACCGGCACTGCAGCCCTCTTTTGTGCCCGTCAGCCCAAGGTCTTCACGCAGCAGGTCGATGACCTTCCGGTCAGGCTCAGCATCTATGACAATCTCTTTTCCGTTGAGTACAAAGGATATTCTCACCTTTTCTTCTCCAGTTCCCCTAAAACGCGCTCTGCCGTGAAGGGTGCTCTCCGGATGCGAAGACCGCAGGCATCGGTGATCGCGTTTGCAATGGCCGGTAGAGGCCCGTTGATACTGATTTCGCCGATCCCTTTTATCCCGAAGGGCCCTGTTTCCTCCCCCAGTTCAACGGGGATAGAGAGCATCTCTGGCACATCGAGGAATGTGGGGATAATATAGGTCGCAAGGTCAGGGGTCTTGATATGGCCCTTCTCGACGATAAAATCTTCCATCAGCGCATATCCCATGCCCTGCGCGATGCCACCCTGTATCTGCTGTTCATAGACCTGGGGGTTTATTATTTTTCCTGCGTCAGAGGCGGCAAGATATTCTTTCACTTCCACCTTGCCTGTCAGTTCATCAACTTCGATGTAGACAAGGTGCGCCCCGTAGGAATAGATGCAATGGGGGCCCATGTAGATGAGCCCTTTCCCTTCCTCGGTGACGGGTATCTTGAAATAGCCTTCGGCAACCCTTTCAACAGGGTCCATCTGTTTTGCGAGTTCCCTGAAAGTAATGGCCTTTTCTGTTGCCTGATGAGCGATGTTACCCTGAAAGAACTCGAACATTGCCGTATCTTTTTCGACGAAATAAGACGAGGCGGCATCAAGCATCCGCCTTTTCAGTTCATTGGCAGCGATGATGAGGGCATTGCCGAAGACATAGGTGCAGCGGCTTGCAGCGGCTGACCCCGAGGGCATGGTCCTTTCCGTATCAGGCAGGACAAGCTCTATCGTTGCCGGGTCCTGGGCAAATATCTCGCCGGTGATCTGGAGGTTTGTTGCGGCATTGCCCTGTCCCATATCGACAACACCGGCATAGACGCGGATCATACCTTCGTCGGTGAGCTCTACCCTGGCATTGGCGAAATCAGGCACTTCCGCGGGATAGCCCATGGCGTGGGAGAGAAGGGACAGACCCACACCCCTCAGCGTGAAAGGCGGCGCTTCTTTTTTCCAGGCCTGTCTCTGGCTCCAGAGCGGGTGGGATTTAATTGCCTGCAGGCATTCACAGGCCCCTGTCGAATATTCGAGGGTTATGCCGAGACAATGTTTATCACCCTTTTTCACAGCGTTGCGCAAACGTATTTCCAGAGGGTCCATGGAGAGCTTTTCGGCAAGGATATCGATCATCTGTTCCATGGCAGCCGTTACCTGGGGGACGCCGAAACCTCGGAAAGGTCCGCCGACAGGATTATTGGTATAGACACAGAAGGCATCGATAGCGACATTGGGTATCCGGTACGCGCCGCCGGCGTGTTCCACAGCAAGGGTCATGACCTCACCGCAGAGCGAAGCGTAAGCGCCGGCATTGAAATAAAGCCTGCATTGAAGGCCACATAGTGTACCGTCACACTTTGCCCCTACTTTGTAGTACATACGTGCGGGGAGCCGTTTCACGCCTGCCAGAAAGCTCTCTTCCCGGTCCCACCACATCTTGACCGGCCGGCCTTTGGTGAAGAGCGCGGCAAGGCCAAGGAGACATTGGACGGTAACACCGTCTTTGCCGCCAAAAGCGCCGCCAAGATAGGGGGCAATGACGTGAATATCATCGGGTTTTAACCCAAGGGCGTAGCCGATCTCTGCCCTGTCGCGAAAGGGTGTCTGCGTTGACGCAATAATAACAAGTTTGCCCTTCTTGTCGAGCCAGGCATAACCCGCTTCAGTTTCCAGATAGGCATGTTCCTGTGCAGGAACATCAAAGACACCCTCTACGATGCACTCTGAACCAATGAATGGGTCCGTATCTTCACCGACACGGATTGATATTTCACGGAGCAGGTTCCCTGTCTCATTCTCTTCATGGACAATCGGGGTATCTGCCAGTAATGCTTCTTCGGGGTCAAAGACTCCGGGGAGTTCCTCAATATCAAGCTTGATCGTATCTAATGCCGTACGGAGGACCTTTCTGTTTTCGGCAATGACAAGGGCCACAGCATCACCGGCATAATGTATCTTTCCATCGACCAGCACATGGTGGTCCTTGCGGACAATACCCTGCCTGTTTGATCCCTCTATGTCTTTGTGGGTAAGGATGGCGATGACACCCGGCAGAGAGGCAGCCTCGGCAATGTCTATATTCTTCAGGAACCCGTGAGGTATACCTGCCCGTTTGGCTCCTGCCCAGAGCATGTCGGCACTATAATAGTCGGCGGCATACTTTTCCTTGCCTGTTACCTTCGTAAGGGCATCTGTCCGCGGAATCGATTTACCTATGATGGATGTTTTGTCTCTGACAGTCATGTCAACGGAAGCTCTTTATCGGCATCAGATGCATCGCGGAAACCGGCATAGATTTTATGGAGTACCGTAAAAATGAATTTGATGTTACTAATGAATATTAAATATCGGGGCGACTGGATTTGAACCAGCGACTTCTTGCTCCCAAAGCAAGCGCGCTAAACCATGCTGCGCCACGCCCCGAATGACGTAAACATATCACAATATAAGGGAAATTTGCAACAGATACCGTCTCATGCCTATTTGCAATCAAATGTTGTTTTGATAGAGGAGACCCTTTCCCGCCACTCATTACAACGGATTTCTGGCCCATCCAAAGCTTGTCTCCTTCGATGCACAAAGGAGTTTATGCGTTCAGGGTGGGTGCGTGGTAACTGCAGTAATTTTAATGCTTTTGCGTACCAGGGCGCGGTCGTCATCTGTCCCCCGCTGTCTTTACGCAAGGGGAGGGTTCGCCCCTCGTCCTTCGGGGGGGGTCTCACATGGGTGTTTGAAAATATTGTGCTCCGAGCAACGCCGGTTTCCCAAGCGCCATTTTTATATATTCCTGCATAAGCGCTCCAACCATTTGCGCCTTCTGTATGTCGACAGCGGATAGCTTTTCTTTTCCTTCAGATTTGCTTATTTTACTGGTCTGGATAGCCAAAGACCGTTGCGCCTGTTGCAAGGCCCTGTATTTTATTAACAAATCGTCAGCAGGCATGTTTAAAAGCCAATGGTAAACAGAATTTATCTGCTGAGGAGATGGCAGACGGGGAGATTCCAGAATTATTTTAGAATCGCGGGCAAAGCGCTTCATTCCGTTGAGAATATGATTTGATTTAACAAAATTTATTCCTGACCAGCCGGCGCGAAGCCATTGAAAAACGCCTGATCTGACAGTGGTTGCCGCAGTGCCTGACTCCACGTAGATGCCAATGGAAAAAAAGTCATAAATATAGGACTTTACCCATCCAAGACCGGTTTTCGAAGTGCCCGGTTCGCCCGAGTAGTAATAGTTCCAGTCGCTGTCATTACCCAGGATAACCCCCTTTTTCCCAACATCGGATTGACCGATCTGTTTAGATACGGAAATCAGCACCTGCTGTCCTTTATGGTTGAGGAGGATGAGCGTTCTTTTCAGATCGTATTCGTGATAGACGCCGGTATTGAGATCAGGGGTATCGGATTCACGCTGCATGCCGTGGATGATAATGGGGGCGCCGGCATGGGAGACCTGTTTTGAACAGTCGGGATACTTTTGCGCTTCACCCCGTGGGGTGGTCCAAATAGAGTAACGCAACGAAGACGGTCTCGTGATAGTGGGTGGAACGAGAGTACTGTACGAATATTCCATGAATCGGGAAAAGGTGATTTTAGCGTCAAATTCATAATAAGCCCCGGTGCTTCCCAGAGAGCTCGGAAGGCCGTATTCCCTGTTTTGCTTCGAACTCAGGACATAATCCACGAGGGTCGCCACGGCCTGTTCATCAAGGCCAACTTTGGGCTCTGTGCAAAATCGCACTAATTTCATCGCAGCGTCATTGATTGTGGTGGGACTGTAGGCATCTGCGGGAGAAATTGCCGTGACAGGTCGATGTGTGAGGATCAACAACAGCGCGAAAATAAAAGGACCTATTGTGGACCGGAAATAAGCGTGTCTTTTCATATTGGGGATACTAGAGGCCGCCCTCCTTTCATAGGAGAAATAATACGATGGGCACCCTGCAGTGTCAATAAAATATGTCATACTTCCTTGTTTTTATTTATCATCACAACAGTATAGATAGAAATCAAAATAAAATCTTGCATAACCCGGAAGATTATTAGAAAATGTAAGAGATGGGCATATTGGATAGAGAAAACGGCAGGAATACGAGCGTGTATCGGACGGGATTGATTTCAATTATCTCAATCATTTTTGTTCTGGGAATATTTCTGAGCGTCTGGGGCGAAACGCAACAGGAAGAAGAAACAAGTTATATAAAGCAAATCGAGAAGAAACTCGACGACCTGGACAAAGAAATCAATGAATTGAAAGATAAAGGAATCGAACTGAAGGATGACACAAAAACTGAATTTAATAGAGAGTTGGCAGAGTTGCGGAAGAAACAGAAAGATGCGAAAGAACAGTTAATTGAGTTACGGCGTACGGCTAAAACACAGTGGAGGAAGGCGAAATCCGCCATGGATGGCGCTGCCCGTGATCTGAAAAACGCCTTCGATAATCTGGTTTCCCGTTTTAAAGAAGGCAAAAACGAGAATTAAGGATGTAGATTATCCGGTTTTCAAAATTACTGAAAGATGAGCAAATAAAATCAGAACATTTCTGACACAATCCTGGTGTTGATAATGAGGCATGATTTATTTATACGTGCGGGAGATCATTTGTTTTTGTGCGTTTCCATATAACAGAGAAGGATGTCATCAGTCAGTTTGAGTCTCCGTGCAAGCTCTCGCGCTGTATTCATCATCAGAAGGGCAAACAATTCAATATCTTCGTGTTGAAGTTCAAGGAGCGACTGTCTTGACAGTGCCATAACCTCGCTATCTTCAACAGCAACAGCATTGTTCGTGTGTTTTTGCATTGCCATTAAAGAAGCCACGCCAAAACACTCACCCGCTGATAACGTCATCTTTTCGACATCGACTTCCGGGGTGCTGATGCGAAGTTCGATCTTTCCTTTTTTGACAATATAAATATATGTCGGTTCATCACCTTTCCGAAAAACGTACTCACCCTTTTTGAATACACCGGTTTCCAGCCGTTTGAAGATTGACTTACGCTGCTTATCAGACACACCGCCCCACATCGCAATCTTCGAAAGGATTGGGAGCACCGATTCCATATCTTTGAGCGGTGCATAGGTTTTCGTAGGGGCTTGGGCCATGGTGGTTATTATACCCCAGAAAAGATCTCTTAAACAAGAGGTCTTCCGATTAAAGATGTTGCGAGGTGCGATATTGCCTCAATGGCCACGGTAGCGATGCTAAAAGAGAAACCCAAATCTGTCAGGCCCCCCATGAAAACTCTTGCGTAAGCGCTTAACCGGCTATAAAATGATTTTATGTTATATTGTTAATGGGTAGCACATAAAATGAGAAATGAGGTAAATAAAACATGAAAAAAGTTCTCATCGCTTATTACAGCCGGACAGGAAACACAAAAGCAATGGCAGAGTATATAGCAGAGGGGGTACGTATCAGCGGCCACGAAGCAGAGGTGAAAGGTATCGATGAAATCAAAAACGATAAAGATCTGGTTGCTTACGATGCCTATATCTTTGGGTGTCCCACATATCACAGAGACATCACAAGCAATATGAAGACTTTTCTGTTTCTTGCCCAGAATGCAGGACTTCAGGACAAAGAGGGCGGCGCTTTCGGCTCTTACACTCACAGCGGTGATTCGGCAGGCATCATATTCGATACCATGGAGTTTGTCTACAGGATGAAGATGGTAAACCTTGGGCCATTTATGTTGAAGGAAAAGATGGTGACTACAACAGAAGGGCTCCGCGCGTGCCAAGAATACGGCAAAGCCGTGGCAGAGCTCTAAACTGCAAAGACCGCGATTATCAATTGATTTGACATTCACCTGCTCCGATTATACTATTACGTAAAATGAGCATCACAAAACACGTAAAAAGCAAATTTCTTACCGGTCTTTTCATACTCATCCCCCTTATTGTTACCGTATATATTATCTATACCATTATTTCTTTTTTCGAGCCTCTCGTTGCCCCTCTTGTTAAAAATAGTCTTACTCGCATGGCCGGCCGGGAACTATATATTCCCGGTATAGGCTTCGTCTTTTTTATTATCCTTACCTATATAACCGGCATACTCGCTTCAAATTATTTCGGAAAGATAGCCATTGCGCGCGGCGAAAAACTGCTCAAAAGAATACCTTTTGTGAAAAGCATTTACGGTTCTGTAAAGGATATGACAGAGGCCTTCTCGTCAGATAAGATCAAATCCTTTAAAGAGACTGTTCTCGTCGAGTTCCCTTTTCCGGGAAGATATGCTATCGGTTTTGTGACGAAAAGGATCGAAATAGATGAAAAGCGGTTCTGTTCGGTTTTTGTCCCCCCGACACCGATCCCTACTGCCGGTTTCCTGATCATGGTCAGAGAAGAAGAGTTGAAATTCCTCGATATTTCCATCGATGATGCCCTGAAATACATTATTTCTCTCGGTACTTCCCGGATTGAATTCTCATGGAAAGAAAAAACATCATTGCCTTCTTAACAGGACTCAGGAGTGTTGTTCTCAAATCACTGGGCGCAGTTGTGCTGTCGGGCATTGTCAGCTTTATATTCGCAAAGGACATTATACAGCTTCTCCTGAAAATAGCTGATTTGAAGGTTTACTATCTGGCCCTGCCGGAAGTCTTTCTCACGACCGTTGAACTTGCTTTCTATGGAGGTATCTTTTTCGCGCTGCCGGCAATAATTTATTTAATCTGGCACGAAATAAAAGACATCATCAACACCAAACCCCTTTATAGCTGTCTCTTTATCCTCTCTGCAATTGCGCTTTTCTATGGGGGAAGCCTCTTTTGCTATTTATTTGTTCTGCCTTCGGGGATAAAATTTCTTATCGGCTATGAAGGCGGAGCCATAAAGGCAATGATATCAGTCGAGCGGTTTGTTTCGTTCTGCATTGCCATGATTTTTGCTTTTGCCGTTACCTTTGAAATTCCTATTATCATGCTGGTGCTCTCCAAAGCAGGGATCGTAACATCACGAGTCCTCTCGAAAACACGGAGGTACGCCATGCTCTTTATTACCATTGCTGCCGCTCTTATTACCCCGACACCCGACGTCTATAATATGATGCTCCTTGGCGTACCCATGTATATTCTTTACGAAGCAGGCATATTACTCATGAAGATGGTGGAAAAAAAGGATGTAAGCTAAACTGGAAGACGGACGGAGCAGTGTGTAAATCCCTGCACAAGATAATTGTAAATATTGTTGACCTCTGTCTGCGAATCTATATACAATAATTTACCGAAAGAAAGAGGATATGTGGAAGGTTATATAGCAAAATACGGCTACATCGGGGTCTTTATCGGGACTTTTCTCGAAGGAGAAACGACGGTTTTGCTTGGTGGAATATTTTCCAAGCTGGGCTATATGAGTATTTGGACGGTCATGCTGTACGCATGCGCAGGGACCTTCGCTGGAGATTGCACGTTTTTTGCAATCGGGCGGTTTTTTGGAAAAAATATCATCGAGCGCTTCGAGTTTATCCGTCACAGGGTACCCCTTGCCAATAAGGTAATCCGGAAGTATGGTAACTTTATTGTATTTATTATACGTTTTCTCGTCGGTATAAGGGCTGTCATTTTAATCCTCCTTGGCTGCACCAACATGAAGATGAGCAAATTTCTTACCTTCAGCATCCTCAACTCCATTGTGTGGAGTATTCTTGTCTCCTTTATAGGTTTCGCTTTCGGTAAAGTTGTTCTTGTTTTTGTCAGTGACATTAAAAAATATGAATCTATCATTGTTCCTGCGGTTTTGGTGCTTGTGGTGGCGCTGATCCTTATTTACAGGCACATTATGAAAGAGAAGGAGAAAAAAGTCTATGGAGATGAATGAAAAGCTTTTACGGGAATTGAAAAGAAAATTTGAAGTTGAGATGAATAAAAAAGAGATCGAGATTGTTGAATACTGGAAAAACGAACTGGAGTTACTCTATAAAAAGAAATACGAAAATCTCAGTTCAGTTCAGGTCGATATGAAGAACCTTATGGAACGCATGAAAAACAGGGCCATGATATTAAGCAGGATGGTGAAGGACGAATCGCGATGATGAGTTCGGAGTTCGGAGTTCGAAGTTCGGAGAAGACGCGCCGTAAATCATGGGGATGTTTACGCCAAAGAAGCCTATTTGGAGGGTTCTTTATGCTGTGCGCGTTACTGGTCCTGTTGTGTCCTCAGGCAGGAGCGCAGATAGCAAAGAAATCTCCCGCTCAATCAACAGAGAAAAGGCTTGGCGATCTAGAGAAGGATATTCTCAAACTTGAGCGGCAAGTTAACCTTTACAATCTCGATGCGCTTCCCGACCACCTCATGCTCTGCGATAAAAAGATACCTATCTTCAGAGAGGACGTACGGGAACGTTTAGAACGGGAATTTTTTCAAATGCTTGAAAATAAAGGCCTTATGACGATTCTTATAAAACGCTATTTCAAGTATCTGCCCATGATTAACGAGGAACTGCAGAAAATGTCACTTCCTGCCGATCTGGTCTTTCTTGCGTTGGCTGAAAGTTACCTCAATCCCCGTTCGGTTTCGACTGCCAGCGCTGCCGGAATGTGGCAGTTTATAAAGGAAACCGGAAAAAAAGAAGGGCTCTACATCAATGAAAATGTCGACGAGCGGTTTAATATGAAAAAATCCACCCGGGCTGCCCTGATGCACCTCAAGAGGCTCCATGGGACATTCAATGACTGGTTCCTTGCAATGGCGGCGTATAATGCAGGTGCCGGAAGACTCAAAGAGGCCATTGAGAACCAGAATTCAAGAGATTTCCTTGATCTCTATCTGCCCGAGGAAACGGAACGGTATGTTTTCAGGATCATGGCCATGAAAGAGATTATCTCCAACAAAGAGCGCTATGGTGTGCGTATCGATGACAAAGAACTGTATAAGCCCATTACGCTTACGGAGATTACCTTAGAGATTGAGAAGGAAATCCATAGCAATACCCTGGCGAAGGCCATGGAAGTCCCCTACAGGACTTTCAGAACATATAATCTGCAGATCAGGAAATACAGGATCCCCAAGGGATCATACCGTATAAATGTACCCGTTGAGAAGAAAGACCTTTTTATAAAAAATCTGCAAAATCATGAATGTATTGCCATACCCTAAGGGGACTGTAGTGCGTTATGGTTTAGTTGGCACGAAAACTTTATGAGAGGGGATCCATTTATCGCCCACCTGTTGCCCGGGTATGGTGACCCATTCGCCCGAGGGGCTATCTTTGCTGTATTGAGCGATAAAATTGGGATCAGGGGCTGCATAGGGTTGATTTACCGGCGGATAATAATAGGTAGCAGGCGGGGGGTTCGCATAGACCACCTGTTGCGGATAATAATATGGCCGAGTGCTCAAGGCGCTTACAAGAATTGCACCGGTGATAATACCGCCCGCTATAATGGCCGCCGGAGCCCAGCCATACCCGTGATGATAATACCCATGGTGGCCATAGTGGCGCCATGAATAGCCGACAGAAGGCAGAGCAACCAAAAGCCCTAATGTAATAATCAATACGATGGAAATTTTTTGTTTCATGCTATATATAGTATAGCATCTTTTATACCTTATGTGAATTATCCGGTAATATCTTTTCCAGTATCCTTACAGCACTTTCGACATATTTTGGGCAAAGAGTCCGGAAGAGTTTCTGCTCAAGGGCAAGCTCCAGTCCTTCCGGCGTGCTGATGTCGCAGGGCAGAAGTTCGCGGCACTCAACAGAGCCGTGTTTTTTTGAAAAAAGGCTGCAAAATTCCCGGACAAGGGCATAGGTTTTCTCTTTTGATTCTATGTCATTGCCTTTTGTGTGACCATACTTCAATCCGATAACCATGAAGGCCCCCGTTACTGCGCCGCATGTTTTCCCCATTTTTCCCATGCCGGCGCCGAAGCCGCAGGCAATTTTCAGGACCCTTTCGCTGTCGATTCCCGATACATCGCCGAAAGCGGTCAGTACCGCCTGAGCGCAATTAAAACCACCGTCGAATGTTGAGAGGGCCTTTATTATCCTGCTCATTATATGCCTCCTGCATGTGGATGTTTTCTGGTATCGATACAATTTTTGCATAGACAAAGTGGTTATTCAATTGAAATAATCCACCGGAAAAAAATGGGTTGACCGTGATAAGGAACCCTTGTTTTCACAGGGGTCCACAGGGTATACTAGGAAGACCTGAAACTTATACCCGGAGAATACGATGAGAACTTTTTTCCACCCTGAAAGCGTTGTTGTCTTTGGCGTATCCGATGCGCAGAAAAATCTTGCCCGGACCATTATTGAGAACCTTCAACGCTTTGAATTTGGCGGGACCTTCTTTGCAATAGGGGCAAGCGGGGGCAATATTGCCGGTAAACCGGTCCTGAAAAGTCTTGATGAACTGGAAGAAACACCGGAGCTTGCCGTTCTCCTTGTTCCTGCACTCCGTGTCCCTTCCATCCTTGAGGCCTGCGGAAAGAAAGGAATCCGGTCTGTTATCATTGAATCAGGCGGTTTTTCTGAGTTCACCGAAACGAGAAATTCGCTGGAGGAAGAAATAAAAGAAATAGCAACCCGTTACGGCATGAAGGTTATTGGTCCAAACTGTTTCGGGGCCATAAACCTGGAAATCGGTCTCGTACTTCCCTTTTTTATTCTCAATCCCCAATATATGAGACCCGGTTCAATATCGCTGATATCTCAGAGCGGCGGTATCTTTTATGATACCTGCATGCTCTGTTCTGTTGAAAATGTTGGTCTGAGAAAGCTGGTCAGTATAGGCAACAAGCTTCTCACAAATGAAAACGACATTCTGGTGTACCTCGCAACTGACAGGGATACCCGTGTGATCGGGCTCTATCTGGAAAATTTCAGCAATGGCAGAAGGTTTATGGACATTGCCGCAGAAAGTGATAAGCCCATTGTACTCCTTAAGGCAAACCGAAGCCCTGCCAGTCAGGAAATTGCACGGTTTCATACGACGGCCATTGCCGGTGACGATGATATAGTGGATGCGGCAATGAGACAGGCAGGTGTCCATCGCGTACAAAGCTTTCAGGAGATGGTCGATTGTTTTAAAATATTTTCTCTTCCCCTGCTCAAGGGACCAAGACTTGCGCTCATTTCGCGTTCAGGAGGACATGGCGTTGTCTCGGCAGACGCCGCGCATCGTTACGGATTTGAGCTTGCCTCTTTCTCGGAAGGATTTTTCCGCGCCATAAGAGAAAAAAAGCTCAACGTTATTGAGGCCACAAACCCACTCGACATCGGCGATGTCTATGATCTTGATGAGTATAAGGCCATTCTCGATATGGCCCTTCAGGAACAGGGTGTTGACGGGGTCCTTTTTGTTGTCACCTATAGTTCGGAAAGTGACGGCGTAAAGATACGCAGATTTATCGAACATGCCGCACAGATAAGACCTGCACACGATAAGCCTGTTGCCATCTGCGTTGCCACCAATAAAGGTGAATGGTTTGCCGTGAAGGAAGCGGCTGATTTCCCCCTCTTTGCCGATGTTGACACGGCCATTCGTATGTTGAAAATGTCTTATGAAGAGTATCGCTTTCTCAAGCACAGAATAAAGACAGACTACGGCATACATACCCCTGCAAGGAAGACCGCTTCAGACCATAAGGAGTCTTCGGCTACGATGATACCCGATGAAGTATTCGGCTTGCTCGAATCCTATGGACTCCCCGTTGCGGGCTATGCCATTGTTGCGGGCATCGAAGAGGCCCTCAGAGCAGCGGAGCGTATCGGCTACCCTGTAGCGGTGAAAACAGCGTCCCCGGAAGTCCTCCACAAATCCGACACAGGGGGAGTAACGCTCAATATCTCCGGGCCGCGAGAGCTTGAAGAGGCCCTGCGGCACATGAAGGCCCGGACTTATATAGTCCAGAAAATGGTATCGCCGGGGGTCGAAATGATCATCGGCGGGAAACAGGACCCCGAATTTGGCCCCGTCATCGTCCTGGGACTTGGCGGGATTTTTGTGGAGATCATGAAAGACCGGACAATACGGGTCCTCCCCCTCGATAACGAGATGGTCTGCGAGATGATTGATGGACTCAGGGGCTCTGCAATACTGAAAGGAGTTCGTGGCAGATCACCCGCAGATATTGGGGCCTTGAAGGATGTCCTTGTAAATGTTTCAAAACTGCTCATGGAACATCCTGAGATCAAAGATCTCGACATTAACCCTGTCATTGTGCGGGAAGAAGGGTTGGGCTGTATTATTGTCGATGCGAAGATAAAACGCTCCATGTAAGCCATACAACACATGCCCCGGACAGTATCCGTTATATATTTATCACCAAAGACCCCAGTTGCGTTGTCGAGTGTCCCCGCCATTACTGCCTCTTTTTATGATTTCAAAATTATTTTGATGATTTCCATGATATCGTTATGGTTTAATAATAGCAATTGATAAGTATTTCGTAGACTTAGGTTTGCACCGCCTATTATGCGTATACCCGTTTACTTAAAGGGTAAAAAATGGAGGAACATTATGGAGAAAAAAGATTTTGCGGCAATCATCGAACTGGCAATAGCGAAAGAAGAAGAAGCTTACGATTTTTATATCGAACTTGTGGATAAGGCAGCGACAAAGGAGGCCAAAGATACACTCAAATTCGTTGCCGATGAAGAAAAGAAACATAAGGAATTTCTCGTTAACTATCGGGAGAGCGGCTACGGCGATGAGGGTCTCAAATTGAGCGCCGTTGTTGACTACAAAATTGCCGAGGCCCTTGAAGCCCCGGAGCTTAAATCAGGTATGGAAAATAAAGATGTTTATCTTGTTGCCGCTCATCGTGAAAAAAATGCCCATGAGTTCTACCTGTCTCTTGCAGCGATCCATCCGGACGGAAAGGCTAAAAGTGTACTTCTGAAGATGGCTGAAGAGGAGTTGAAACATAAGGAAAAAATGGAATACCATTATACGAATGCTGCCTTTCCGCAGACAGACGGGGGCTAATCGACAGAAACCTATTACCGTCGGGCTTGCCTTCCCGAATCATCAATCCCGGGCCGACATCAGAGGCTTCGTTCCAGGTTGATGGTTTTGGAAGGCCTGAATTGGTTTGTGCTGAAGAAATGTGTCAGCTTGGAATCATTCTCGTCGACCAGGGTGTTTATTTTTTGAACACCTAATGTGCTTAAATGGTCCATAAATTCATTCATCAATTGCTCACCGATACCCTTATGCTGATAATCGGGATCAACACCGATGGTATCCAGGGTTGCATTCTCCACGGAAATACCATACTCTCCCATATAGAGTTCCCCTATCACAAACCCTACCACCGTTCCATCTGCTGCCTCTGCCACAAGCGAGGTGGGTAAAAAATCTGTGGATTGCACAGCCTTTTCAAACTTCAGTTTATAATATTCCGACCGGGAAGTGTTGAGCACTTTCTCGTCAATCCGAACCACAGCGTCAAAATCGTCAGCCTTCATGAGTCTGATTTTAATAGTATTCATGTTAACACCTCCTTCATGATTTAATAAAGTATAGCGCACATCAGTCCATTTTGTAAGTGGGGGCACATCAGGACCCTCTATGATCTGATAATGCTTGTTTCGGCTTTAAAATCTGCTTGCTTTCCCCCCCATCATTGTATAATACTTACATAAAATTACACTCTGTCTTCTTATCGGGTTTTAAGAGGGAGCCTCATTTGAGAGTATATGATACGAGACTTTGTAAACATTAACAGGAGGAATTATGGCAAATCAGACAGATGAACAGAAACCAATGCAGATAAATACCAATGATGAACTATCGAGGGGCCGTTACAGCAATACCATGCTTGTAGCCCACGGCCCGGAAGAATTCATTATCGACTGGCTGCTTAATTCACCGAATGGGGCCCACTTGCAGTCGCGCATTATCGTGACGCCGGGCCATATGAAGCGTATTTCCGATGCCCTTCAGGAGAACCTGCGTTTGTATGAGCAGACATTCGGAGAGATCAAGGTGAATGAGCCTCCGTCTCAGATGCTTCAATAAAAGGAGGCTGAACCACCCATATTATTGAATGTTGATTGTGAAAGCCGCCTTTTTTGCCGGTTCTTTATCTTTCTCCCAGAGGCGTACATATTCAAAAACGATGGTTGTCTGACCGGTTGACAGGGCTTTAAACATCCATACCTCTTTTCCTCCTGCGCCAACCATGTTTGTTTCAGCCATCCGGTACTCTGAAGAAATAAGTTTCAAGACTTTCTCGTCCACAAGGTTAGCAAGCTGCCACTGATATCCTGTAGTGGGGTTTGAATCAAGGGTGATTGAAAATATTTCGCCTGTTTTAGCATGAATCTGGCTTCTCGGACCGGCGCCCTCTTTTTGTTCTTCCGTAATCACCTCTTTCTGGGCCTGACAAGAGCAGGCAGCGGATGACACTGAAGGCATTGCCCCAATCTGTGCAGCGAATATACACCCGATATATATGCCGATTATACAGGCAAGATAAAATGGACCTTTTTTCATTGCAGCCTCTCTATGATCTACGTTTTCGATAATAAGGGGTCAATGTATTGAGACCCCCCTTTCTCTTACTGTAGCATTTCTTATCATAAGATCATAGTCTGTTTTCAGTTGAAATTAGCATCGCTACAGGTTATCTTCAAGGGCGGTGAATAGTGAACAGCACTTATCCGTCCCTGACGTTGTCCGCTACAATCCACTCTCTGCTATTCACTGTTTTAAAAGGAGGAGACCATGAGAAAGACTTTAGCCCTATTTTTGCTGATCACTATTCTTGCCTGCAGTGCTGTTTTTGCTGCCGATGATGTCTTCAACCGCGCCGACATTGATAAGAACGGAATGATCGACAAAACGGAATTGCAGCAGATACTTGCGGACAAATTCAAGGAATATGATAAAAATAACGATGGTTATATAGACAAAGAGGAATTCAATGCAATAAAAGATCCTGCTGCCAAAAAAGAGTTCAAATATATCGATAAGGACAGAAACGGGAAGATCGACTTGAAAGAGTTCAATAAAGCAAGGTCAGACAGGTTCGATATTTATGATTTAAACCGTGACGGTAATATGTCCAGGGAAGAATTCTATTCAAAACGGGCATATCCACTTTTGAGATTCTATTTCTGAAGGAGAAACAATGCTATTTTCAAAGATGTTCATTCCAACCGTAAAAGAAGATCCCCAAGGAAGCGGAAGTGATAAGCCATAAGCTGATGCTTCGGGCAGGTTTCATCCGAAAGCTTTCATCGGGCATTTATACCTGGCTTCCCCTTGGCTTAGGTCGCTTCGGAAAGTGGAGCAGATCATCCGGGAAGAGATGAACAAAAAGGGCGCCCAGGAAATTCTCATGCCCCTTGTCCAGCCGAAAGAACTCTGGGTGGAGAGCACGCGATGGGAAAAATACGGGAAGGAACTATTGCGCTTTGTCGACAGGAATAACAGGGAATTCTGCCTTGCTCCGACCCACGAAGAGGTCGTTACCGATCTGGTACGCCGTGAAGTGAAGTCTTACAAAGAACTTCCTCTGACCCTCTACCAGATACAGACAAAATTCCGTGATGAAATCAGGCCCCGTTTCGGTGTCATGCGGGGACGGGAATTCTCCATGAAGGATGCCTATAGTTTTGATGTTGACGAGGCAGGCGCGGAGAGAGAGTTATAAAGAGATGTATGATGCCTATGTGAATATCTTCAAGCGTTGCGGTTTTCGTTTTGGCGTTGTCGAGGCAGACTCAGGACAGATCGGCGGAAGTTTTTCCCATGAATTTATGGTCCTTGCCGATACCGGTGAGGATACTCATTGTTTCCTGCGATACATGCGACTACGCGGCAAACCTTGAGCGTGCCGAGGTGGGCATCATCGAAGAAAGCGTGACCGGAAAGGAAAGGGCCGGTTCATAAACGTGTCCCTACACCGGGGCAGAAAAAGATAGAGGAGGTTGCGGCATTTCTCAGTATTCCGGCAGATAGGCTCCTGAAGACCATGATTTACAATACCGACAAAGGTATCATCGGGGTCCTTGTGCAGCGGTGACCGGGAGATTAACGAGACAAAGCTCAAAAACCTTCTTAATCTCGATTTTGTTGAGCTTGCCGGTGAATCTGTCATCGAGGAGACAACAGGCGGGCCGCTCGGTTTTTCCGGCCCCATCGGGCTTTCAATTCCCCTCTATGCAGATCGTGATGTTATGTTCATGGAAGATTTTGTTGTTGGCGGCAACGAACGCGATGTCCATATCGTTGATGTTCAATATTGATGATTTTGCCGTAAAGGGTTTCTGTGACATAAAGGTTGCCGTTGCCGGTGATAAATGTCCCCGCTGTGAAGGCAGGCTCACATCGACAAGAGGTATCGAAGTGGGACACATATTTAAACTTGGCTTGAAATACAGCAAGGCAATGAATGCGAGCATTATCTCGATAAAGAAGGGAAGGAACAGTTCATGGTCATGGGCTGTTACGGGATTGGCGTGGGCAGGACCGTTGCGGCGGCCATCGAACAGGGCAATGATGAAAACGGTATGATACTGCCTGCCGCTATTGCGCCTTTTGAGGTCAACGTGCTGCCCGTCAATACTATCCCACGCGGAGAGCATGGAAGCTTGCCCATACCGTGTACAAGGAACTTCTCGATCACGGCATAGATGTGCTCCTCGATGACAGAGATGAAAGGCCCGGCGTCAAATTCAAGGATTGTGATCTCATGGGTATACCCCTCAGGGTTACCATCGGAGAGCGTAACCTTAAAGAGGGACTCGTGGAAATTAAATTGAGAAGCGAAAAGGAATCTCAGAAAATACCCAAAGAAAACATCATTGAAAAGGTCGTGGAACATGTACAAAAGCTTAAACATCTGTGATTTTACACCCAAGAGAAGAAATAGAGACAAGGATTGAGGGCATTAAAAAATAAGATGGTCCGTGAGGGTATCAGTTTTGCCGTTATCCTCCAGAATGTGGACCTCTTTTATTTTACAGGCACTATCCAGAAAGGCGTCCTTATTGTCCCCGCTGATCAGCCGCCGCTCTTTTTCGTGGAGAAGAGCTTATACCGGGCGGGGATTGAATCACCCCTTGAAATTATCCCCATCAAGAAGGACAAAGATGTCGGGGATATTCTGAGGGCGAAGGGCTTGATAAAGGGAAAATGCGGCATGGAGTTTGACGTTATCCCTGTCATACTTTTTGAACGATGGAAATCGATACTCGATTACGACAATATGACCGATGTATCGACACTCATAAAGGAAGTCCGGCTCATTAAGAGCGAATTCGAAATTGCCCAGATTATCAAGTCAGGCGAGATTATCTCCCATGTCTTTCAAAAGGCGAAAGGCATGATAAAAGAGGGGATGCGGGAGATCGATATCGATGCGGTTCTCATCGGAGAGATGAGGAAGATGAACCATCAGGGGATGCTCCGGATGAGGGGTTTCAACCAGGAGATGATGAACGGCTATGTTACTCATGGCTACTCGGCAACCATCTCATCCGGCGCCGATGTGCCCATATCGGGACTCGGTCTGACCCCGGCCATAGGCCAGGGTGCTTCCGTTAATGTTGTGCAACGGGGAGTCCCTGTTATTGTCGATTTCGGCGGCGGTTACAATGGGTATATCACTGACGAGACGAGGATCTATGTGGCAGGTGAGATGAAGGACGTCTTTCGTAAGGGTTATGATACGGCCCGTGAGATTATCGAAGAGATTATGGATTATGTCAAAGAAGGAACAAACGCCACAGAGCTTTATGAGAGGGCCTATCAACGGGCTAAAAAGGCCGGAATCGATGAGTATTTCATGGGTCACGGCGAAGGGCAGGTAGGCTTTCTTGGCCACGGGCTCGGCCTGGAAATCAACGAACTGCCAGTCTTTACGCCCCGGCACAAGATGATACTTCAGGAAGGCATGGTTTTCGCCATAGAACCGAAGTTCATCATCCCCAATGAAGGCGCTGTCGGTATCGAAGTGGATTTTATCGTCAGGAAAGACGGGCTCCAGCGAGTGACCGACTCATCGTTAGACGTAGGTTATGTCTGATATTAAAAGCCGGTAGCAAGGGGATACACATTACTACCGGCCTCAAATGCGTTATCAAGAAGATAGACTTATCCGTCTCTGTTACAATCACCAAGGCCAAGGTGCTTCTTATTCCATTTCTAATTCAAAGCGCTATCTTCGTTGCCAGCGTCATCGTCTCCTCGACGTACTTCGACCCGCAAGCGGGTGCCCCGCGCCTCCGTCGCCTCTTCCTTGGCGCCTCAATATCATCTTTGACTTAGCAATGGAATTATGGTCATGCCGGACGCGCAATGATTTTGAAGGGAAGGCGAGGAGGGTGTGCTGATACGTTACCAGCCGTTTGTCGAGGACGCGGTACTGAAGTGCCTCGGCAACGTGCGCCTCGCCTATGTGCTCGGCGGCTTCGAGATCGGCAATGGTGCGGGACACCTTCAGGATTCTGTGATAGGCCCTTGGCGACAGACTGTACTTTTCTACGGCCTTTTCGAGCAGGTTCTGGGCAGGGTCATTCAATGTGCAGTGTTTTTTTACTGTCCTTGAGGGCATCTGACTGTTTGCGTGGATATTTTTGCCCTTAAAGCGTTCGTTCTGTATTTTTCTGGCACTGACAACCCTTTTTCTGATTTGTTCCGACGACTCTTCATCCCTGTCTAAAGAAAGCTCGCGGATTGTTACCGGTGGCACTTCGATGTGGATATCCATCCTGTCAAGGAGAGGTCCCGAAATGCGGGAACGGTACTTGTGGATCTGTGAAGCGCCGCAGACGCAGGCCCGTCTTTTGTCGCCGAAGTATCCGCAGGGGCAGGGGTTCATGGCGCCGACGAGCATGAATCGTGCAGGAAAGGTAATGGCGTGGGTAACCCTTGAGATGGTTACGTCGCCGTCTTCGAGGGGTTGCCTCAGGGAGTTGAGGACATTCCGCTTGAATTCGGGGAATTCATCGAGAAAGAGAACGCCATTGTGGGCAAGGCTCACTTCTCCTGGTTTTGGCACATGTCCGCCGCCGATGAGGCCTGCATCGGAGATTGAATGATGAGGAGCCCTGAATGGGCGGTCTATGATGAGTGATGTCCGGGAGTCCAAAAATCCGGCAATGCTGTGAATTTTCGTGGTTTCGATGGCCTCTTCGTAGTTGAGCTGTGGTAAAACGGTGGGCAGTCTCCGGGCGAGCATGGTCTTGCCGGAGCCGGGAGGGCCTATCATGAGGATATTGTGGCCTCCGCTGGCTGCAATCTCAAGGGCCCGCTTTGCCTGCGGCTGTCCTTTGATATCAGAGAAATTGAGGCCATTGGCTTCATTGCTCCCGTCATCTGTCTTTTTTACATCAATGAATTGTTCCATCTCGCCATTGCTTTTGAAAAAGTGAACAATATCAAGGAGGTGTTCTGCTCCATAGACAGTGATGCCCTGCACGATGGATGCTTCCGGTCCGTTTTCACGAGGGACAATAATATGTTTTATACCTTCTTTTCCGGCGAGGATGGCAATGGGCAATACGCCGCGTATGCTCTTGATCCGTCCGTCGAGGGAAAGTTCACCGGCTATGAGATAATCCTTTATAGCCTCTTCCTTCATGATGCCCATTGAGGTGAGGATACCGATTGCTATGGGGAGATCAAACGAAGAACCTTCTTTGCGTACATCGGCAGGGGCCAGATTGATGGTAATGCGGTCACCGGGAAATTCAAAACCGGCGTTTTTTATGGCTGCCCTTACCCGTTCTTTGCTCTCTTTCACCGCTGTTTCAGGAAGTCCTACAATATTGAAGGCAGGGAGCCCGTTAGACAGGTCTACTTCTACGTCAATCTTTATACCGTCAATACCGAATATGGTTGCCGTTGTGATCTTTGAAATCATTACTCCCCCCTTAACAATAATGGTTATATGTTATTCGCTATAATCATTGCTTTGTTTCCATGCTTTTTGCAATCTCCCGCACATCCTGTACCCGGTCCTTACTGCATACAAGGATACCCTTTTTTGACGCAACAATAATAAGGTCTGAAACTCCTACAGTAGCGACTACCATATTGCCGCCGATAACAACGGAATTCTTTGTATCAATACAGAATGTATTTCCCTGTTTGTAATTACCTTCCTTGTCGAGGTCAAGGACCCTTTGGAGTGATGCCCAGGTACCCACGTCGTCCCATTTGAATATTGCAGGCACCATAAGTACGTTACGGGCCTTTTCCATGAGCCCGTAATCGATTGATTTTCGTTCAAATGCCTTAAAAATAGTGTCTGCCTTTGTCTTTTTACCCTCTCTGAGGGCTTCCCCAATGGAGAGCAACCCCTTATAAAGATTGGGCATATGTTGCTCCATGCCTTTAAGGACCGTTCCCACCTGCCAGATGAAAATACCTGCGTTCCAGTAATAATTACCGTCATGGATGTATTCAGCCGCTTTTTTGAGATCCGGTTTCTCAACATAAGCATCGACAACGAAACAGGTGTCTCCATCAGAGGAACTGATGTTCTTTCCTGCCTTAATATACCCGTAACCGGTCTCTGGTCGTGTTGGTGTGATCCCCAACGTGATGAGGGAACCACCTTCCTGCGCCATGGCCACACAATGCCGCATTGTATCGGCAAACTTATCAACGTCAGGAACATACTGATCTGCGGGGAGGACAACCATGGTTGCCTTATCATCCCGGAGCAACAGGGTGATTGCCGCAAGGCCAATGCATGCAGCAGTATCCCTTCCTGCGGGCTCAACGATGAAATTGTCAGGGGGCAGTTCAGGGAGTTGTTTTTGTGCCACTTTCAGGTGTTTTTTACCGAGAACGATGAATATCCTCTTCAGCGGCACAAACCGTAGAGCCCTTTCCGCTGTCAATTGAATAAGGGACTTTTCGCCAGTGAGCTGTAAAAAGGGTTTGGGTACATTCCCGGTACTGAATGGCCAGAACCGTTCACCCTTGCCGCCAGCCATGATAACACAAAATGTGTGTTCTCCGAAGGATTTGATATTTGATATTTGGGATTTGGGATGCTTAATGACATGTACCTCCGTTACAGGTATTCAAGGAGCTTCGGCAGTATCTGGGAGGCTGACCCGGCAAAAAAATAGTCCGTAATGGATGAGGTAAAGGGTGTCGGTTCAATATTGATTTCCACGATGGTCGCCCCTTTTGATTTCGCTATATAGGGTATTTCTGCCGCAGGATATACGACACCTGAAGTGCCGATGATAATCATGACCTTGCATTTATTCGCTTCTTCGTTTGCCCGCAGCATGGCAACCATAGGGATGCTCTCTCCGAAAAATACCACATCGGGCCTCAGAGCGCCGTTGCACTTCCCGCAGCGCGGATAGGGCAAATCACGGGTTGATTCGATTATAAGAGGAACACGCTTTGAACAACTGATACAGGTGAGCCAGCGATGGTTGCCATGGTACTCTATAACATCGCTGTTGCCTGCCACCTGGTGAAGACCATCAACATTCTGAGTAATCACTGATTTTAAGTAGCTCTTTTTTTCCAGTTCACTCAATGCGTGGTGGGCGGGACTAGGTCCTGATTGGATGATTACCTCAGACATTTCCCTGAGCATAACCCAGACTTTTTCCGGATCTGCCGTGAATGCACGTATATGGGCATATTCCATAGGGTCATACTTCTCCCAGAGGCCCTGGCCACCACGGAATGCCGGAATGCCGCTGTCTACTGAAATTCCGGCACCGGTAAAGGCAACAATATAGGGATCTTTCTTAATGATGTCAGCAACTTTCTGATAATCCTCCATACCGGTCACTCCTTGTGTATACCTGCCTGGACAAATCATGTCTGTGCGGTTTTTATTTATCACAACGCTTGGGAAGCGTGTAATACAGGGGTGATTTTATCTGGTCTTTTGACCCTTTCGTATATCCTGAAAGGCAGGGACAATACCGAAACCATCTGCTTTCTTTACAGCCCTCTTTATTGCTTCGGCAAGGACAAATTCGGCAAGTACCCCCACCTTGTTAATATCAGTCTCTCCCTCTAAAGTGCCTGTCGCCAGTGCAAAAACGAGATCGCCGTCAAATGTGGTATGAACGGGGCTTATGGTTTTTATGAGTCCGCTCTGTGCCATCTGGGCAACCTTGGTGATATCTTTTTTACTGAATTTCGCGTTGGTAGCTACAACACCAAGGGTTGTATTGACCATACCGAAACGCTTTTTCACAACACCTTCTTTAATTTGTTTCACTGTGTTGGCAAAGTCGAGACTATTCTCCGATTGCCGTAAACCGACTATGATCTTTCCCGTGACATTATCGATGATATCACCAAAGGCATTAACGACAACCAGGGCTCCGATCCTGAGTCCGTCAGGCATTATCAGACTGCACGTGCCAAGACCACCCTTCATTGACCGGGGGAATTCAAAAAGCTTTCCGACAGTAGCGCCGGTTCCTGCCCCGACACTGCCTTCCTCTATTTCACTGCCCGCTCTTAAGCAGGCTTCATAGGCCATTTCAGGGGTTGGTCGTGCACGGGGGTCCCCAAAAGTAAGATCAAAAATAACCGCAGATGGCACAATGGGGATCAGGGCAACTCCTACATCGAAGCCAACCTTTTTTTCTTCCAGATACCGCGCAACACCGCTTGCTGCATCAAGCCCAAAAGAGCTGCCTCCGGCGAGCGCTATGCCGTGTATCTTTTCAACAATGTGGCCTATGTTCAGGGCATCTGTCTGACGTGTACTGGATGCGCTTCCGCGAACATCTATACCACAGGTTGCCCCTTCTTCACAAAGGATGACCGTACAGCCAGTATACCCTTTAAAATCAGAAGCATGGCCGACCTTTAAGCCCTCAATATCGGTGATAGCATTAAACATGTGCAAACACCTTAACAGATGAATGATTTTCTGTCAATGAGACAATTTATTCTGCAATGCTGTTGCTTTTTCTTCGTTTTCCTTTTTCAGGTTTTCTTTCATTTTCTCAAGTTTATTTCTCATATCATCGTCTTTGATGGAAAGTATGGTACATGCAAGAATGGCAGCATTCTTCCCTGCATCAAGACCAACGGTGGCCACCGGAATGCCCTTTGGCATCTGTACAATGGAAAGGAGGGCATCGATCCCCTTGAGCGCTCCCCCGCTTGTAGGCACACCAATGACAGGAAGTGTTGTGTGCGATGCCACAACCCCCGGCAGGTGTGCTGCCATACCCGCTATTGCAATAATCACCTCGATCCCCTCGCTGCGAGCGTTCCTTGCATACTGCACTGTTTTGTCGGGATTGCGATGCGCCGAGGATACATCAATTTTGTAGGGAACTTTCATCTCCTTGAGAAATTTGAGGCCATCTTCTACGACGGAAAGGTCACTGTCACTCCCCATAAGGATCAATATTTTCGGTTTGTCCATAGAAGCTCCTTACATTAATGAAGCATTAAATGATAATGTACCATCATACACAAAAAAACTGATTTTTTCCATAGAGAGCTGATTATAACATGGTATTGCCTTTTTCATGGAGAGTTTGTAGTATTAAAGCATGAAAATAATTGATTCCATAGGACAAATACCTCTTTTTCAGGGACTGCCCGAAAGGCAGCTTGCCGAACTTGCCCGTATTGTCGGTGAGCGCCGCTGTGAACAGGGCGAGATAATCTTTTCGGAAGGCGATGAAGCAAAGGGGTTTTATGTGCTTCTTTCGGGACGTATCAAGATATTCAAGCTTTCCCCTGAAGGCAAAGAACAGATCCTTCATATTATAGAGCCCGGAGAACCCTTTGCTGAAGTGGCAATGTTTGCAGGTTCAAGCTATCCGGCCCATGCAGAGGCGTTGAAAGGGAGCCGCATTATCTTTTTTCCCAGAGGCGGCTTTGAAACGCTCATTAAAAGAGATCCCGATCTTGCCATGAATATGCTTGCACTTCTTTCCCAGCGTTTGAAATATTTTTCCCGTCTTGTTGAAGATCTGTCTCTCAAGGAAGTACCCCAAAGACTGGCGGCTTATCTCCTCTACCTCGGCGGCAGCAAGCATAGTACAATGCCTGTAGACCTCAGTATTTCAAAGGGACAACTGGCAAGCCTTTTAGGCACTATTCCCGAGACGCTTTCCCGGATACTCAATAAAATGGCAACCCAAGGGCTTATTGATGTAAAAGGCCGTCAGATGAAACTTTTAAAGCGAGACGTCCTGGAAGCGCTTGCTTCAGGCGAGAAACTGTTGCAGTAACGACGATGAGAAAGTGAAAGCCGATTGTTATACTTGCTTTTTCTTTTCACGCTCTTCTTCAGAGTATCTGAATATTTCAAAAACCGAGACAAAGAGGGCAAGGACGAGGGGTCCCATGATGAGGCCGATGAATCCGAAAAGTTTTATACCGCCGAGAATACTGAAAAATATCGCGATGGTAGGCATCTTCATCTTCCCCTTCATAATGAGCGGCCGTATGATATTGTCAACAGAACTTATGGCAAAGATACCGATAAGAATAAGAGCAACACCTTTCCAGTAAAAACCGCTGAACAAAAGATAACCGGCAGCAGGCACCCAGATAATTGTAGTGCCGATCATGGGGACGAAGGAAGCCATAAACATGGAAACCCCCCAGAGTACCGGGGAGGGTATTGCAAGAATGGCAAAGGCAGTGCCCCCGATTATGCCCTGCGCAACGGCAACCGTGACGCCGCCATACATAGTTGATACAATAACATCTTTTGTCTGTTGCATCAGCTTCTCTTTCTGTTTCTTTGAAAAAGGCATAAAATTACCGATTTTTTCAATAAACATGGGTCCGTCACTGAGGAAAAAGAATATTGATAAAAGCGTAAAAACGAAGTTAATCGCAACGGAGACGACATTGCCGACGCCACTTGTGATGAGCCCTACAGACTCTTTTCCTATCTTTGTTATATTATCGACAATAGCTTTCTGCAGTTCCTGCTCGGTGATGTGAAATAAGGAGAGCAGCTTATTAACGACTGTATTTGCCGCAGGATGTTTTAATACTGTTTTCAGAGAATCAAAACTCCCGCTTTGCATCTTTTCAATGAGTGACAGGACTTCCTGTGTGAGCAGGTAGGCCAGGTATGAGAAGGGACCGAAAAGGACAATCAGTATGACAACAAGCGTCAGAAGGGATGCAACCAACCGTTGTTTAACAAAACGAAGGATAAACGAAAAGATCGGATAGAAGATAATAGAAATAACGATAGCCCACATGATGGCCGACAAAAAGGGGCTCATTATCTGAAATGTCAGATAACCGAGCACCAGCGTTATAAATGTCATGACAATAAAGTAGGACTTATTATCGGCCATCGTTGTACAGACCCCCCCTAAGCGTTAATCTTTTAATAGTCGATATAATGAAAGAAACGTTGCTAATGAGTCTCAGCCCTGTTTCTCTTTTTCGTATGCTTCTTTGCCAGCCTCTACGGCTTTGGTAATAACATTTTTTTCCTTTTCTATGAATTCCTTTCCTTTCTCCACATACGTCGTTGCTTTATCCTTTGCCTGACCGATATAATCATCCGCTTTTTCTCTTGCTTCTTCGGCAAGGTCTTTTATCATTTTACGTGTTTCTTCTCCTGTTTTCGGCGCTGTAAGAAGTGCAACGCCTGCACCGATTAGCCCACCGACAAAGAATGAAAGTAAAACCGTACCTGCACTAAATCCGCTGTCTTGCTGTCCCATAAGTTACCTCCTGTTATTTTTAATCTTTTTACCTTTTTGCTAAGATATTTTTCAGAAAATACCCGAAACCTGCCTTTATTCCGGCTTTCAGGCCTGATGCCTGAACAACCGAAGTTGTTGTGACCATGCCGACAACTGAGCTTATCTGTCTCACATTTTCTCCGATCTGGCGGATAGAGCCGGAAAGTCCTTTTACATCGCCAGTTACAACACCAACATCGTCAGTTACTTTTCGCACACTCTGCAGAGTCAGCTGCAGTTCTTCGGTTGTTGACTTCAGTACCTCTTCGGTTGTAGCTATAGATTGCCTTAATGATATTAATGATTTTTTCAACTCAAGCAGTATATTGACAACGAAGCCTACCAGTACAAGAAAGGCAAGGGTTATAATACCAAGTAATATACTATTCATGACACCCCCTGAAGTAAATAACTGCCCGGAACAATTTGAATACAAAACCAGATACAAGCCTTAGCATATTAACATTATAGTCATTGAATCGATCCTTTGCAATGTACACAGAAATATTTTTTTATTGCAGTCCACCATATCAATTACCGTAGGTTCTTGACCACAACCGGTGATTACCCATATAATATGGCAACATAAAATGTAAGGGAGGCGGCAATGAAAGCAGTTATGCTCTTTGGGAGCCCACGAAAAAAGGGCAATACAATTCAACTGGCCCGGATCATGACGGATACACTGAAAGAAAAAGGGCACAGCATGCGTATGCTCTATCTCAATGATCTCAATATCAGACCCTGTCAGGGCTGCTATGTCTGTCTTAAGACGGGTATTTGCAAAATCAATGACGATATGAAGGATTTACGGAAATATATTATGGAATCCGATCTTATTATTTATGCGACCCCGATTTACTGGTTTGGACCTTCCGGTCAATTGAAACTTGCCATGGACCGTTCCATTGCATTTATGGACGAAGACTACAATTCACGTGTTGCAGGGAAAAAAACAGTTACCCTCATGACCTGTGGAGACACCGATATTGACACCTGCCGGCCCGCGCTGGATATGTTCAGGAAGACTTTTGACCTCCTCAAACTTGACTACGTGGGCGGCGTTGAGGCCCTGGGCTGTGAAGCAACGGGTGATATCAAGGAAGAATATAAGGAGAAAACGAAAAAGCTTGTTGAATCCATTATATGAATATTAGCGGACCACTCTACTTTGCAACAAAAAAGGCCGGTAAGGCCATCTGGGATTATAAAATGCTCAAGGAAGGCGACAAGGTCATTGTCGGCGTCTCTGGCGGTAAAGATAGTCTCTGCCTTCTCAAGATTTTAAAGGAGCGGATCAAGTTCGTTCCCATCCGTTTTGAAATTATCGCCTGTTTTGTCGACATGGGTTTTTCATGGATCGACAAGGATATTCTCGTAAAACATTTTGAAGAGGAGTCTGTCCCGTATATGATTGTCCCGGCGCCTGAGCAGTGGAAAGGTGAGGGGGAGGGTTCCGGATGTTTCTGGTGCAGTTGGAACAGGAGAAAGGCCCTTTTTGACCTTGCCCGTGATATCAAGGCGACGAAAATCGCCTTTGCCCACCATATGGATGATATCATTGAAACAATGCTCCTCAATCTCTTCTTCCAGGGTGAAATAGGCACTATGCAGCCCTGTCAGGAGATGTTCGATGGTGAGCTTTCCATTATACGGCCCCTTGCCTATGTTGAGGAAAAGGATCTGATTCACCTCGCAAAAACCCTTGAACTACCCGTTATCTCGTCGCAATGCCCTCATGGTGAAACTTCAAAAAGAAAACTCGTGAAAGGGGTCATCGAGGAGCTCTATGGTCACAATAAAAACGTGAAAAAGAACATCTTCAGAAGCCTGGGCAAGATACGGAAAGAATATCTGCTAAACAAACCCGTAGATGTAACGCAATAAGGTTTTGCATTTAAATTCAATTATTGTTTTGATTGAGGAGCCCTATTCCCTCCACTCATTCACTACGGATTTCTGACCCATCTAATTCCATTTCTAAATCAAGGCGCTATCTTTGTTGGCAGCGTCGTCGTAAATCCTCACGTACATATTGTACGCTCCGGTTTCCTCCTCCTTGCCGCCTCAATATCACTCTTGATATAAAAATGGAACGAAGCTCGTCTCCCTCGATGCGCAAGGGAGCATATGCGCTGATGTTCAGGCCTGCGCATCGGTCTAACGGACACGCTCACCTTCGCTAAGATGGGTTAACAGAAATCCTCCGACATTCCTTTCGGGAACAGGTCTCCTCAATCAATAAACAGGTAAATGCAAATCAGTGTATGGCGGGAAGCAACCTCTGGAAAACCCAGTAGATCAGTACAACGATAAGAGTTGTGATGAGGAAATAGTTCATGGCAACCGGTGCGATGGAGGGCAGTTTTTTCATCTGTCCGACGGGCACAATACTGATGATAACCATGAAGAGAAGAAAGAAGGAAAAGGGGTTGTAGATATAAGCTCCATGAAAATCGCCCTTTGTCATGGAAAGCATTGCTCTCGTCATTCCGCATCCGGGGCAGGGAATGCCCGTGAGTGCCTTAAAGGGGCAAAAGAACGGGAGAGCGCTCCCCACTCTGTCTGCAGAAACAATACCCGAGCTATGTAAAAAGAAAATGCACAGAAGAAGGCCTGCAAAGACGAGCGCGAGCCTTCTCGGAATAAGACATTTTTCCATGTTATTTCTCGAAGAACTTGTTGAGCTCATTCTGCTGAATAGCATCGACAACGATATGAAGTCCAAAGAGAGACAGCACAAGGGAGAGTATGGGCAGGTCGTTTGATGGCGCCCTTCCGTCTCTTTTCTGTATTTCTACAATGGCCTGCGCCATGATGTATTCATAATAGACGTTAAAGAGAAAACAGGTAATAATGGATACGAAGAACCACAAGACAAAACTGAACCGTTGTTCCTTCAGTAAATGGTTCAACGCCCGTATCTGTCTTGCCTGCCAGAAGAACCAGTATATACCGCAGGTAATGATAGAGAGAATTATATCGAGGGCGATGTTTGACGCAAAAGACCCTCTTTGGGGTTCCTGCCCCTGAGGTCTGGAGGTATTACCATAACCGACATTGCCCTGTGAAGCGCCAATAGATCTGCCGCATCCGGAGCAAAAGAGCGCCTCCGGTGGAATCTCTTTCCCGCAGGAAGGACATTGTGACGGGCCGCCAACCTCTTTGCCGCATTTCAGGCAAAATTTAGCTTCTTCCTGGTTTTCCTGACCGCAGTTTGGACAAAGCATATTATTCCCCCTTATGAGTCGTTCTTCCGATTGTACCAGCGCTTTAGAAAAATGAAAAGGACAATTTTTGAGGTGCTTGATATTATTATCAATTCTATACTCTCACCATTTATCACAGAGAGATCTTTGTAGAGTGTTTTTATACAAGGCTTGGAGGAATAAAGGACCCTCTTTACAAAAATTGACCTTTACAAAAAAATGCTTTCCCGTTAGTCTGATAGGGATATGGAGGGTATTTTTCCCCCGGGTATCCGTATGTTTTTTTGGGTCGGGGCGGTTTGTCCTTCCCGCATTGAAAATCATTCACAGGCGAAATGGTATGGGACTGATATGGATAAATGATGTTTCGGTAAAATTTGGCGGGCAGCCTTTATTGGACGGCATTACGCTCCAGATTGAAGCCGGGGAGAGGATCGGTCTTCTGGGCCGGAACGGTTCAGGCAAGTCAACCCTTATGAAATTGTTGGTCGGCCATATTGCGCCTGATACGGGCGGGATTATCCGCAGTGGCGATGTGAAAACGGCCATGCTGCCTCAGGATGTTCCTGACGATCTTGCAGGCACGGTTTATGATGTTGTGGCATCCGGAGGGCAGGAACATGCGGATCTGCTCAGAGAATACCACGATCTTACTCTTCAGCTTGCGCGGAGCCGCGAGAGCGGCCTGCTTAAGAAACTCGAACGGGTTCAGCATCAGATCGACACATCCGGTGCGTGGCATTACCACCAGCGCGTGGAGACAGTCCTTGCACGGACTGAACTGGATGAAAATGCCGAGTTTAAGTTTTTGTCTGCCGGTCTCAAACGACGGGTCTTTCTGGCCAAAGCACTGGTGAACGAACCGGACCTCCTGCTGCTCGACGAACCCACGAACCATCTTGATATCAATACCATCCTCTGGCTTGAAGATTTCCTGCTCAATTATGACAAGACGCTCATGTTTGTTACCCATGACCGGGCATTTCTCCAGCGTCTGGCGACACGTATCGTGGAAATCGACCGGGGCCGCCTTATATCCTTTGCCTGTGGCTATGGGACCTATCTCGAACGCAGACAGGCATTACTTGAGGCTGAGGAAAAGCAGTGGCATGAATTCGACAGGAAACTGGCCAAGGAAGAGGTCTGGATAAGACAGGGAGTCAGGGCGCGCCGCACTCGTAATGAGGGCAGGGTCAGGGCGCTTAAAACGATGCGCGAGGAACGCTCCCGCAGGCAGGAGCAGGCAGGCGTCTCCAGACTTGTCATTCAGGAAGCGGAACGCAGCGGTCGGATGGTCGCCGATGCCGAGGCGATTTCCTTTGCCTGGGGCGACAAAAAGATTATCGAGGCATTCTCTACCACTATTATCCGTGGCGACAAAGTGGGTATTATCGGGCCGAACGGGTCCGGCAAAACGACCCTCCTCAAGGTCCTTCTCGGCGACCTCAAGCCGCAGCAGGGACAGGTCAAGTTAGGTGCCAACGTCAGGATTGCCTATTTTGATCAGCTCCGGGCACAGCTCGACGAGGACAAAACCCTGCGGGAGAATATTGACGGCGGTAATGATATGATCACCGTGGGCGGAGTATCGCGTCATGTCGTCGGTTATCTTCAGGATTTTCTTTTTTCACCGGAGCGGATCATGTCGCCGGTGAGGACCCTCTCCGGTGGCGAGCGCAACCGGCTTGTTGCTGGCAAAACTCTTTGTCATCCCCTCCAATGTGCTCGTTCTCGATGAACCCACCAATGATCTCGATGCTGAAACGCTGGAATTACTCGAAGACCGCCTCCTTGAATACAACGGCACCATCCTTATGGTCAGCCACGACCGCGAGTTCCTCAATAATGTGGTGACTTCAACGATTGTCTTTGAAGGCGAGGGGCGTCTGGAGGAATATGTCGGCGGCTATGACGATTGGCTCAGGCAGCGCAATGTGCCCGTTGAAGCGCCGAAGTCCACAGTATCAAAAGAGCAGAAAGAGAAGAAAATAAGACTTCCCAGGGAGAAACAGAAACTCTCTTTTAAAGAGACACGGGAGTTGGAAGCATTGCCGCAGGCAATTGAAGCCCTTGAAGAAGAGAAGCAGCGCCTGATGGAGACCTTGAATTCCCCTGAATTTTATGCCAGCCGAGATTTAGCTAAAGTAAACGCAGCAAATGACCGGCTTGCAGCCCTGGAAAAAGAATTGAACGAAGCGTATCATCGCTGGGATGAGTTGGAAAGCCTGGCCGCGAAATTCAGCAACGAGGCAGATTCCAACACGGATAAGCGCTGATAATTATGCCAGTATCCGGGCGACGAAGGGCAGTTTATTTCACGAGCGGCAATCCTGCCGATTTCCAGCCGGTAATATCGTCTGACAGCCGCAGTATGGAGAGAAAATTGAGGCCAGCCATGATCTTGACGGCTTCGTAACTGCGGTTGCCGGTCCTGCAATAAACAAAATAGGTTTTATTCTTGTCGAGCTTGTTTATCTCCTCGGAGAAATTATCGGACCTGAAATTGATATTAACTGCGCCCTCGATATGCCCGCTTGCAAATTCCTCGGGAGTTCGTATGTCAAGGATAACAAAATTGTTATTGCCCTTGTTCTTCTTGATGTATTCAAAGGCGTCTCTTGGCTCGAGGAGATCGACAACAATCTGCTTGCCGTCTCCCGACATGGCCTCCTGCCGGGTAAGTTTCTGTTGAGCACACCCGAAGACAAGGACTATGCATATACATAGAACCGGCAGTAACGCGAGCATTCCCATTGTGGTTTTCCTTCTCTTTTCAGATACTTTTATCATTATATCTCCTTGCCTCCGTTATCTCGCTATTTTACCTCTGGGTAGTTCAGTCTCCTATGCACGTTGAATTTTCACTGAACAAACCTATACATAAGTTAATTGCCGGGGGCCACCCTGTCAAGGGAGAACTTGCAAGCCAGTCCTGCAACAAATAGGTTTACTGTTGACAGGTGCAAGCGCCTCCCTGTACAATTCCCCTATCAGGAGGTGCACAATGAAACACGCCGCTTTGTTATTTTTCGCATTTTTCATGATTTTTTCATGTACAGAGGTTGTTTTTGCCGCCCCCGACCTATCCTTGGAATCCATACAGGTCACACCGGCAAATCCCATATCGACCAGTGCGGCTACGCTCACCGTGGTTGTGAAGAATGTTGGTACAGGACCGCACAGGACAGTGACCCTCTTCTTCGGCGGAGATGAAAAGGCCCTTACGGCCTTCAACATACCCATGCACAGCAACAGCGGCGAGCACGGTGTCCCGATCCCGTCTCTGCCCGTAGGCCAGAGCACAAAGTTTACCTTCACTAAGCAATCTACCCTTCCTGCGGGTACATATAAAATAGAGGCAAAGATCTGGCCTGCCAAACCCTGGGCCGTGCCGCCTGCCAGTCCGGAGCAGGAAACCAATATGAACAACAACGTAAAGGATGTAACCTTCACAATAAAGGCAGCCGTCTCAAATCTGCCCACAGGTGGAAAAATTCTGCACAAAATCCCGACAGGGCAGGTCCCTCCTAAACCGTTGGACTGAGAAGCAGCGAGGAACATCACATGCTGAAGGAGCTTCAGCCCGGGCGTGGGCGGAGAGCCGCAGTGCTTGCCTTCAGCGAGCTGTTGAATATAGCGGAAGAACGCGATGTTTTTTGAGTCTCATGCATTCGTTGCAAGATTACTTGTGTCTCATAATATAACCAATATGAGACACAAAATGGTTTATCGCTATTCCATGAGACACAAACCGAAGCGCTAGGGATATCGGGTAGTTATTATAGAATGGTTGACATCCTCGGTATTTGTCACCTCGAAAAGACAGAGGAGAGACCGGGGTCAAATCTTTATTCTTGACTCTGGCAAGAACACCAAGCAGGATAAAATGAAAAATTTGTGGACACAAGGTAATGCTGATAAGATCAAACAGGTAGAACAAGGGGGGGCAGAATGGAACATAATAAAATCGTTGTCTTTGAGAGCAAAACAATTCGTCGTATATGGCACGAAGAGGAATGGTATTTCTCCGTGGTCGATGTTGTAGAAGCCCTGACCGATTCTCCTACCCCTCGCCAGTATTGGGGGAAAGTAAAACAGAGGGAGTTTGTTAAGCTTCAGTTGTCCCCAATTTGGGTACAACTGAAATTAGAGTCATCTGACGGAAAAACATATATCACCGACTGTGCCAACACGAAAGGTATGTTCCGTATTATCCAATCCATTCCATCACCCAAAGCTGAACCATTTAAGCAATGGCTGGCGCAAGTTGGCTACGAAAGAGTGCAGGAAATTGAAAACCCCGAACTGGCACAGGAGCGGATGAAGGAATTGTATGAACTCAAGGGTTATCCAAAGGATTGGGTTGACAAGCGTTTACGTGGCATTGCAATTCGCCAGAACCTCACCGACGAATGGAAACAGCGAGGCATTGAAACCGAACGGGACTATTCGATTCTTACCGCAGAGATATCAAAAGCAACCTTCGGAATAACCCCGTCCGAATACAAAACCGTGAAAGGGTTGACCAGGAAAACGCAGAATTTACGTGACCACATGACCGACTTGGAATTAATTTTCACCATGTTGGGCGAGAAAGTCACTACTGAAATATCGCACAATGAAAAGCCGGAAACCTTTGAAAAAAACAAAAAAGTGGCCAGACGCGGCGGTGGAGTTGCTGGAAAAGCACGGGAAGAGACTGAAAAAGAATTAGGGAGAAGCACAGTAACTAACCAGAATTTCTTACCGAAAAAGGAGAAATGAACTATCCCGCGGCAAGCCACGGGGTATCAAAAGCGGGACTCCAGCTTGAAACGTTCCCGAAGCAAGCTTCGGAGTGTGGAAGCAAGGAAATGCCGATAAGAACAGACTAGTAATAACAGGGGGATAGAATGACAGAAGACTCATTGGCTGTTTTTGAAGGGAAACAGATACGCCGTTACTATGACGAAAACGCAGAAACCTGGTATTTCTCTGTGGTGGATATTATTCAGGTGCTTGATACAGCAGCCTGATTATCAGACAGCTCGAAAGTACTGGAATAAGCTGAAAGAACGGCTGAAGAATGAAGGAGGTCAGTCGGTGACAAATTGTCACCGACTGAAACTGGAAGCTGCTGACGGCAAGAAATACCTTACAGATGCCGCCGATCCTGAAACGCTCCTCCGCCTTATACAATCAGTTCCCAGCCCTAAAGCAGAGCCTATCAAGCTATGGCTGGCTAAGGTTGGCTATGAACGGATGCAGGACATGGCTGACCCGGCGCGGTCATTGGACAGGGCACGCGAGTACTGGCAACAGCACGGCAGAAGCGAAAAATGGATTCAGCAACGGATGATGGGGCAGGAAACCCGTAACAAGCTGACCGACTACTGGAAGGACCATGAGATAAAAAAGGAAGAGGAATACGCAATTCTGACCAATATAATTCATCAGGAATGGACTGGAGTTACCGTAAAGAAACACAAGGAAATAAAAAGTCTGAAAACGCAAAATCTCAGAGACCATATGAGTGAGGCTGAATTGATCTTTACTGCCCTTGCCGAACTTTCGACCCGCCAGATAGCTGAGAGTGTAGAAGCCACCGGCATGGACGAAAACGCAGTTGCCGGAAAGAAAGGTGGCGGTATTGCAAAAAGGGCAAGACGGGAACTGGAAGCAAAAACAGGCAAAAAGGTCGTTACCGGTGACAATTATCTCCCTCCGGGCACAAGAAAGGCATTGCAAAAGAAACATAATGATGGGGAATGAAGAATAGCCATGGTATGAAAACACGGTTCGAACATGAATTGAAATCGGTCATAGATGAGGGAGGGTAGATAGAGTACCTTGGCTGCGGGCCGGGAGCACCATGTCTTTTGAGTCTCATGCGTTAACTGCAAGATCACTTGTGTCTCATAATGGTAATAAAATGAGACACAAAAGTGCTTATCGCTATTCCATGAGACACAAGCTGAAGTACTAGAAATATCGGGTAGTTAACTACGGGGCATTGTTGAACATAAAAGGTTCAATTTCTTTGTTCCTGATTTTGACGCCACGTGGACATGAATGTGTAGTTTTGTTTGTATTTCCGGCCGTAAAGATTTTCGATGGATGAGTAGGCGAGCGAGCCTTGGGCTACACAGGCGTACCTTCATGGTACGTCGAAGGAGAACAAGGTGAAGATCAACGTGGTCAGACGCGAAAATAGCAAGGCCACCCTCACTACCCAAGGTGGGTGAGAGCCTGTTGCAGCCTCTTCCAAAGTCTGTCTTTGTCAATATTCCCTTTGATGAAATCCCAGGGGAAGAGTTCTGTTTTGGTTCTTTCCCGCAATGTATAGAAGTTGAGATTCACGGGACTTTCGTTGATCACTTTTGAGAAGTTTGCTCCGGCGGCAAATCGTAGAATGGTGTCGTTTACCTTTCTGTCACCTCTCGCAAAGGCCCCCTGAAGAAAGCTGAATTTCACCGATTCGTGGGTGAAATAGGTGTTGTCTATCTTTCCGAAGGCCGATTTCAGCCAGGTAATCTTTTTTTTCAGATTCTCCATAGTGTCCATGGGCAGCCATTGAAAAGGGGTAAACGGTTTCGGCACGAAGGGACTCGCGTGGACCGTGATACTTCCGACAAAGCCTTTTTGGGCGCCTCTCTTTATCATAATATGTTTGATCTTTTTAGTCAGTTCGGCGATTTCTTCGATGTCTTTCTGGGTCTCGTTGTAAAGGCCTATCATGAAGTAGAGTTTCAGGTTGAAGGGTTTTATGTCCAGAATAGCGTCGATCTTTTCATAAATTTCCTCATTGGTAAAGGGTTTTCCGATGAAGCGCCTGAGGCGTTCCGTTGCCGCTTCTATGCCGAACGTGAGCGTTTTTACTTCGTCTTTCATGAGCGATATGAGTTCTATGGGTATCTCGTCAACCCTCATAGAAGGGAGATGGATGTTCTTTCCCTGTTTTTTCAATGTTTTGACCATTTCGACAAGGCCGGGATAGAAAGAAACCCCGCCGCCGAGTATGCCGATATCAGTCAATTCCGTCACAGAAGGGCTAATCTTTTCACAGATAAAGTCGTACATATTACCAAGCAGACAAAACGGACAGCGGGATGGACAACCACGGGTGCCCTCGATGAGGAACATGTTGGAAAATTCGGTTTTGTCAGTAATGATAGCCGATGTAGCCAGCTCCTTCTTGTTGTGCCGCGATGTTCTTACGCTAAAATCAGGGGGCAGAACACCCTTCAGCGTGCCGTCATCGTTATATGAAGGATTCTGCCTCCGGCGGGTTATAGACCCATTGAAAGGCACTGAGCTTTTCGATGACTAGGTCCCGTTTTGATCCAAGGGCCTCCCGGTATGTTTCCATGAATTGTCCCATTGTTGTTTCGATGTCGCCCATAATGAAAAGATCAAAAAAACAGTGGATGGGTTCCGGGTTGGACATGACGCAGATACCGCCGGCAACGATGATGGGTTCTTTTTCCGTCCGTTCGGAGGCAAGGGCATGTACTGAAGATGTATGCAACATAGTGGGGATATTAATGTAATCGAGCTCAAAGGAGAGGGTAAAAAATACGATTTCAAAGGAGGAGAGAGGCCGTCCGCTTTCAAGAGAGAGCGTTTTCCCGTTTTCCGTGAGGAAACACCGCTCGCAGACGACATCGTCCATACTGTTCAGCCGTTTGTAGAGCATGTGTGTGGCGAGGTTCGACATCCCTACGTAGTAGGAATTGGGAAAGACAACGCAGACCGGGATTTTTCCACCCCATTTCTTTATAATGGTGCCTTTCTCGGAAGACAGAAAATCCCCCTGATTTTCCCGGAGTTTTCCTTTTAATTGTTTCTTTTGAACAGCCATGTATCTACATTAACACAAAAAAAGGCTGTAGGCTATGGGTGGCAATAGACTGTGTGCAACGTATAGATGGAACGGAGAGGGTTGATCCTTATAAGATGTTCCCTGCGTCCCCAAAACCATGATTGGTTGACTGGATCCTGTGGGCCCTCATAATTTGGTTAGGCTTGCGAAGAGGATACATGACAGGGAATCTTGCAGAAGATTGATTCGCAGCCTTCTTACGCGATACTGCCAGTAAAGAAAAGACCAATATCCCAAGATAGAACCCCACTAAAAAGATAATAATGGCTATCATGACCCCTCCTGCTATAAGATGTTAGTTCTGTATCCTCCTTAATGCCTTAAAGCAAGCCCCATTGTTCCGGGACACTTCTTTTTTCTGTCAGTCCGCCTGCTTCCGCAAGAAAGTCGGAATGTCATATCTGTCATCATCGATATCGACGCTGTCACTCTTTGATTTGATGTCCTTGTAGTCGACCTTATAATCGATAGCTACCTTTTTCTTCATGAATGAAGGGATATTCTCTTCGTCAAAAAGCCTCCCGTGGGCAAAGGTGTCGGATTTGTCTTCGTCGGTCTGCACCTGTTCTTCGAAACCGGTGGCTATAACGGTGATTCTGATGGCGTCCTCCATGCTTTCATCATAGACAAGTCCCCAGATAATCTTCGCATGTTCGTGGGCCTGTTCCTGGATGAGTGTTGAAGCCTCACTGACCTCATTGAGGGTCATATTGGTGTTGCCGGTAACATTGATGAGCACACCTCGGGCCCCGTGGATCGATATGTCTTCAAGGAGCGGGCTTGATATGGCCTTTTGCGCAGCTTCCCGTGCACGGTTCTCACCATCGGCTTCGCCGATACCCATAATTGCCATACCCCGTTCACTCATGATTGTTTTCACGTCGGCAAAGTCGACGACAACATGGCCTGAACCGATGATAAGATCGGAAATACTCCTGACAGCATTAAGGAGCACCTCGTCGGCTTTCAAAAAGGCTTCCATGATGGTCATATGGCGGCCGCCTATGGAGAGGAGCCGTTGGTTTGGTATGGTGATGAGGGAGTCTACACGGCCCTTCAGTTGAAGTACGCCGTTTTCTGCCTGACTCATTCTATCTTTTCCTTCAAAGGCAAATGGTTTTGTGGCTATTGCCACCGTGAGTGCGCCTACATCTTTTGCAATTTCGGCAATGACCGGCGAGGCTCCTGTCCCTGTGCCGCCTCCGAGCCCACAGGTAATGAAGACCATGTGCGCACCTTTCAGGTGGTCCTTGATTTTGTCGATGTCTTCAAGGGCTGATTTTTTTCCTACTTCGGGGTTTGCCCCTGCGCCAAGACCCTCGGTAAGTTTTGTACCGATTTGGATCTTCAAGGCCGCCTTACAGGCACTCAGGGATTTTACATCCGTATTGACGGCGATGAACTCGACGCCCTGAATGCCGGCATCAACCATGTTGTTCAAGGCATTACAGCCACCGCCTCCTACTCCCACGACAATAAGTTTCGCTGAAAAACCATTTGTCTCATCCATATAGAACATTGCACTCACCCCGCACCTCCTAAAAAATTTCTTTAAACCATTCACCCATTCTATTGAGCAATTTCTGACCGCTGAATAAGCGTTTCATCGACCTTCCCGCATCGAATCCATGCCGCCTGCCCTTTGTATTTTTAAAACCATAGAGGAGAAGTCCTACCCCTGTTGCATATGACGGGTTGTTGACGACATCCACAAGACCTCCCACACCTATGGGGCTTCCTCTTCGTGACGGAAGATTGAAGATGCTCTCTGCAAGTTCCGGCATGCCTTCAAGATTGGCGCACCCCCCGGTGATGATGACCCCCGATGCGAGAAGCTTTTCCTGACCTGATTTCTTGATCTCTTCGTAAATGAGCCCTGCCACCTCTTCAACCCTCGGTTCGATAATATCGGCAAGGGTTTTTCGCTGGAGGGTCCTTGGCTTTCTTCCTCCGACACTGGGCACTTCAATGGTTTCGTTGGCGCCCACCATGTTTGCAAATGCGCATCCGTATTTTTTCTTTATCTTTTCGGCGTCATCGATAGGCGTCCGCAAGCCCGATTGCTATATCGTTGGTAATATTATTGCCGCCAAAGGGCAGCACCGATGTATATTTAATGCTCCCGTTTGAGAATACGGCGATATCGCTTGTCCCGCCGCCGATATCTACAAGGGCAGCACCGATCTCCTTTTCTTCCGGTGTCAGTGTTGCCTCGGCAGAGGCGAGCTGGCCGAGGATAATATCGTCGACAGAGAGACCCGCAAGTTTGCAGCATTTGATGATGTTCTGTGCCGATGAAATATTGCCTGTTACAATATGCACTTTTACTTCCAGCCTGACCCCTGTTATGCCGACGGGGTCTTTGATCCCGTCCTGGTCATCGACAATGAATTCCTGAGGGATTACATGGATAAGTTCTCTGTCGGCGGGAATGGCAACTGCCTTTGCCGCGTCGATTGCCCGCGCAATGTCTTCGGGCTTAACTTCTTTGTCCTTGATAGCTACAACACCGTTACTGTTGAAGCTTTTGATATGTGCCGCCGCCGATGCCTGCAAGGCAGGAATCGATCTTGATACCGGCCATAAGCTCTGCTTCTTCAACAGCCTTCTTTATCGAATTCACCGTGCTGTCCATGTTGACCACAACGCCTTTTCTTAAGCCCGTGGAAGGATGGGAACCGATACCGACGATGCTGACCTTGCCTTCGGAGCCCCTTCCCACTACGACGCATATCTTGGTCGTCCCGATATCGAGCCCTACAAGAAGTTCATCATCTTTTACCATCTTACCCCTTCCTTTCCTGGATTATGGCGCCTTTTTCAAACCTGGCATCAATACATTTTATAAAAAGTCCTCGCTTTTTCGCGTCTTCGAGGACGGTGAGCGCCCGTTTCAGTCTTTTTTTCTGTTCTTCTTTTCCGAGGATGATCTCTACGGGATCATCAAGCCCGTAGATGGTAATGCTGCCCTCATTGTAGGCAACTTCCGATACCCGTTCTCTCTTGATGATGCCTTCTGCGATCCATCCGTTGACTTCTTTAAAAAGGCTCTGGACGTCGTCTTTTTCCCTGGCGTTAATAATGTAGAGTCCCTTTGTTTCTTCCTTGGCGAGTTTCCGGAAGGGATTGCCATATTCATCAAGGACATATAAGTCCCCGCCATGATTGACCCAGAGGGCCGACGGGATTTTTTCTTTCACATCTATGACAATAGAGAAGGGATAGACCCTTTTTATCCTTACCTCTTTCACAAATGGATGCTCAGAGATGATATCCTTCATCTTCACGACATCGATTTTGAGGAGGCTTTCTTTTAAGAAGGGTGATACTTTCCCCATCACCTCTTTGTCGTTCAACTGACTGGTCCCCGTTTATCTTCACATTCTGGAGAAAGAAAAAGGGTTCCTTTTTCGAGAAGAGATAGACAATGGAAAGCATGGAGAGAATGCAGACCGGTATGAGAAAGAGCATGTAGAGGAATTTTTTCATGTTTTCAGTGATGCCCCCGAAAGTATCTCTTCAACAAGGTCATCAAATGTTCTTCCTGTATGCGCCCACGCCTTCGGTGCAAGAGAGGTTTCAGTCATGCCCGGAGAAGTATTGATATCGATAACGAGGGGTGTCTCTTCCCGGATAAGCATGTCGATCCTCGCGCACCCCGCGAGATCAAAAGTCCTGTATGTTTCCAGTGCGATATCCTGTGCTTTTTTAGAGAGCTTTTTACTGATCCCGGCAGGCACGATATATTCGGTCATGCCTTTTGTATACTTTGCTTCAAAGTCGTAAAATCCTTTAAGGGGGCGCACCTCGATAACGGGAAGCGCGACACCGTTTATGATGGCAACAGTGATCTCCTGGCCCTTGACGAATTCTTCGATGACAAGTTTTCTGTCGTATTTCAAGGCCTCCTTTACCGCGGCTGCCTGGTCTTTCTTTGTTCTGACGATTGATATACCGAATGTGGAGCCTTCATTTGCCGGTTTTACCACAAAAGGTGCGGGGAATTTGATGCCTTTTCCGTCATAGGAGATCATGTAGGCAGGGGTGGGAATGCCCTGTCGTTACGCAGATAAGCTTCATGACGGCTTTATCCATGGCTGTTGAAGAACCCAGCACTCCTGAACCGGTATAGGGGATCCCCATTATTTCGAGAAGTCCCTGTACTGTCCCGTCTTCGCCCCATTTTCCATGGAGTGCGATAAAAGCGGCCTCAATCTTTTCCTTTTTCAGTCTTTCAACGAGGTCTTTTGCGCATCAATAGCGACTGCATCATAGCCGCATCGTTTGAGGCTTGCAAGGACGGCGTTGCCGCTTTTCAGGGAGATATCCCGCTCGGACGATTTACCGCCAAGGAGCACCCCTATTTTCATCTTTTTCAGTCTTTCCTTATCCATGAAACCCCCAGAGTTCTACCTCTTCTGCAAGGGCTACGCCCAGTTTTTCGTAAACCTCTTTTTTTATGCGCTCTATAAGATCTTTTATGTCCTGTGCTTTTGCCCATCCCAGGTTGACAATAAAATTGGCATGTTTTTCCGAAACCTGAGCGCCTCCGATGGAAAACCCTTTAAGTCCTGCCTTTTCAATAAATTTCCAGGCCGGTTCATTTCCCACGCTTTTAAAAACCGAACCGGCGGAAGGATATTCCATGGGGTGTCTCTTCTTCCGTTCACTGTAGACATAATCCATGTCCTGCACAATCTCTTTTCTGTCCCTGTTTTTAAGAGCAAAGCGCGCGCTTATAACACAGTCTGCTCGGATGGACTGGAGAGGCGCGATATCCGAACTGAATTGATCTTTCGTAAGTGTCGATAGAGCGCCTGTACCATTGACGAGATGTATTTCCTCCAGGGTATCGGAAATAGATTGACCGAAACTTCCGGCATTCATTTTAATACCGCCGCCCACGGTACCCGGTATCCAGTAGAGCTTTTCCAAGTCCCGACAAACCCTTCGCTGCCATGTCTTTGATAAAGGCCCGGAGAGACACCCCGCCGGATACATCGGCCAGTGCGCCCCATTTTGTCTTCGTGTACCGGATATGTTTCATCTTTGTAATCCTGATAAGGGCTTCATTTATGCCTTTGTCGCTTACAATCACATTTGTTCCGTTGCCGAGAAACCGGTAACCGATCCCCTTGTCTCCGGCAATCGAATGGTTTCCGTCAAGTCCGTTTCATCCGCCGGATAAGCGAGGTATGCCGCCTGCCCGCCAACTTTCATGGAGGTGTATCGTTTCATCGGCACATCCTTCAATACAGGGTCCCTTTTATGCCTTTCCACTCCATACCGATTTCAGTCTCTCATCTATTTTATAGATATCGCCGGCGCCAAGGGTGACGACGACATCGCCTGTTTGTCGCAATCTCCAGAATCTTCTCTGCTGCTTCCTCTTTTGTGGGCGCAAAGAATACATGTTTGTGGCCGCTTGCCCGTATATTTTCGGCAAGATTTGCGCCTGTTACCCCCTCGATCTTATCTTCCGAGGCAGCGTAAATCTCGGTGATGATGAGGATGTCCGCTTCATTAAAGGAAGAGACGAATTCATCCATAAGGGCCTTTGTCCTCGTGTATCGGTGGGGCTGAAAGGCAACGATGATCCGTCCCTTTGACATCTTTCTGACGGCCGCAAGGGTTGCCTTCACCTCTGTAGGGTGATGGCCGTAATCGTCAAGGAGTTTTATTTCCCCGTCCCACTTGACCTCCAGCCTCCTGTGAATACCGGAGAAGTTCTTCAGCGCTTCCTTAATTGTCGCAAAAGGTATGTCGAGCTCGATGCAGACACCGCATGCGGCAAGGGCATTGACAACATTATGGATACCGGGCATGTTAAGGGCAATCTCTCCCAGTTCATAGCCCTTGTAGATAACCTTGAATTTTGTGGTAAATCCTTCATAAATGATATTCTCTGCCCTGAGATCAGCCTGTTTCGAAAGGCCATAGGTCATATATCGTCTTTTCAGGAGAGGGATGAGGCTCTGGAGATTCGCATTATCGATGCAGATGATATCAAGCCCGTAGAAGGGCACTTTGTTGAGGAAGGCCGTAAAGGCTTCTTTGATCTCATCAGGTCTTTATAGAAATCAAGATGCTCAAGATCAATATTTGTGACCACAGCGATAGTGGGGAAAAGAAGCAGAAAGGTGCCGTCGCTTTCATCTGCTTCTGCTACAAGGAATTTGCTGTCTCCCAGTTTCGCATTACTGCCGAGGCTGTTCAGCCTGCCTCCGATGACACAGGTAGGGTCAATGCCGGCATGGCCGAGGATGGTGGAGACAAGAGATGTTGTTGTTGTCTTTCCGTGGGCGCCGGCTACAGCGATGGAATATTTCATCCGCATGAGTTCGGCCAGCATCTCTGCCCTCTGGATGACGGGGATGAAGAGCTCTTTTGCCTTTTTTACTTCCGGGTTGTCCGCCCTGATTGCCGATGAGATGACCACCACGTCGGAATCGACGATGTTTTCTTCTTTGTGGCCGTAGAATATCTGCGCGCCGAGTTTTTCGAGCCGTTCGGTAATGTCCGTTTTTCTCACATCTGAGCCGGTGATCTTGAACCCGAGATTTAGAAGGACTTCTGCGATGCCGCTCATGCCGATACCGCCGATGCCGACAAAGTGGACCCTCTCTATTTTATGCAAGACCATGTCTCGATTCCTCCGATAATATGCTCTGCCGCATCGCTACAGTAAATTTTTCCGATATTTTCTCCCAGTCTCTTTCAGGATCACCGGCTCATTCATCAGATGCTTGATTGCGCCGAAAAGCCTTTCCCCTGTTGCTTCTTCGTTGGCTATCACGTATGCCCCTCCCATGCGTTCCACTTCGGAGGCGTTTTCCCATTGGTGATTACCGGCGGAATAGGGATAAGGAATGAGAATGGCCGCTTTTTTGAAATAGGCCAGTTCAAAAATTGTTGTGGCCCCTGCCCTTGATATGACAACATCGGAATGCGTTGTAGTATTTTTCCATCTCATTGGTAAAAGGAAAGACTTCATGGGATGATGGGAGGTTTTTTTGTAGACAGCGCTCACGCGGTCAAAATCCTCCTGTCCGGTCTGATGATAGCATGACGGTATTCTTGTAGCTTTCAAGATGAGGAAGAAGTGTAAGCACTGCATCATTAATGCTCCGCGCTCCTCGGCTTCCGCCAAAGACGAAGATGCCGAATGTCCCCTCTGCTTTTTTGGTACCTTCGTATTGTGCGAGCCTTTTTCGAAGGGGGTTGCCGGTATGAAGGATTTTTTTTGTAGTGAGATATTTTTTTGTCTCTTCAAAACTGATAAATGTCCCTTTGGTGCATTTTTGAAAGAAATTTATTTGCAAGTCCCGGCTGGACGTTCTGTTCATGGAGGAAGGCAGGTATTCCGAGGAGACCACCGGCAATGATGACGGGACGCAGGTAAAACCACCCATGCCGAGAATGGCATCAGGTTTTTCATTCTCTTAAAATCTGCATGGACATCAAGATACCTTTAATAAGACGCATAAGCGTCAAAACTTTATAAAGCGGTGATCTTCCCAGAAACTGATGTGCTTCCACATAGAGGAGCCTGAAACCGGCGCGAGGAATAATCTTTCCTTCAAGTCCTTCTCTGGTCCCGATGAAGACTACATCATTTTTAGTGTCCATGTGCCTAAAGTGCTTCAGCGACGGCAATACCGGGAAAGATATGGCCTCCGGTTCCGCCTGCGGAGATAGCCAATTTCATGAGCGCTCTCCTTCTGCTTTTCAGCATAACGCCTATGAGGGGGCTTACAAGAACAAGGAATATGGCGGGCTGGTATAAAAGCCCCGTTGATAGTTTCACGCCAAGCACCATGAGCATATCGATGGCAATATATAAAAAACCAAAGAAAGGCAGTATTTTCATAAAGGTATTTTTCTTCATAAACATGGTAAAACTGGTAACGAGAAAGACAAAGGAAGAGGAAAGGAGTATATATTTATCGATGCTCCCGAGTCCGCCGAAGCCGCTTCCCGAGGATATTTCCGCTCTGCCGTAAAGAATGATTCCGGCAATGAGGGTATATCCCGCGATAAAAGGGACCATGGAAGTTCTGTCGAGGATAAAGAGAACAAGATAAGCGCCAGCGCAAAAGAGACGATAAGAAGGAGCTTCCCTGTCATAAAGAGATTGAAGGAAGAGGAGATAAAGAGTATTGAAAGGGCCGTAATTTCTTTAAAGAATTCTTTTTGCTTATCTTCCATGCTCACAAGGTAGAAAGTGATGCTGTAGAAAGAGAGAAATACAATGGCGACCTGCGCAGGATAAACGAGAGGGATTTTAGGGATAGACAAAGAAGAGGGCTGTTACAAGAAAAGAGAGAACGATAAAGGGATATTTCATGCCCTCAATATAACGGGAGGGAGTCCGATAGATTGCATATATGGACGCAAGCGCCTCCAAGCACGAGCAGGATCTTCATGAGATTGAATTCTCTGAAGAAACTATAGAGCAAAAGCATTGCCGTGAGGCGATAAAGGCTTTTTTCATAGAGACTCCACGATCCTTCTGAAGGTGTTTCCCCTGTCCTTATAGTCTTTGAAACATATCAAAGCTGCTGCACATAGGGGAAAGCAACACAATATCGCCGGCTTCAGGCTGATCTCTCGCGCTTTTCTGACTGCCGTTCTCCATAGTCTCTTCAGCATAGATTTTTATACTGCTCCCCAGTTCGCTGACGATCTTTTCCTTTGCTTCACCGATAACAATGAGGGCCTTTACCTTCCCGGCAACCTCTGTAATTGCATGATAACTGCCGCCCTTATCTTTGCCGCCGGCAATAAGGACAATCTTTCCGTCCATACTTTCAAGGGCCCTTTTCGTGGCATCCACGTTTGTTGCCTTTGAATCATTGTAGAACTTTACATCTCTCTAATGTTCTTATATGTTCCACCCTGTGAGGAAGCCCCTTGAAGTCTTTGAGAACGTCTTCGATGACTGCCTGTTCGATATCATATATATGCGCCGTCAAAAGTGCCGTGAGGATATTTTCCGTATTATGTATACCGATAAGCGGGGAGAGGTCCCGTTTATAGATAAATTCATGTCCCCGGAGTCTCACATAGAGATTGCCGTTTTTTGCAAAGGCCCCTTCGCTTAATTCCTGGAGCGTCGAAAAGGGGAGGACCTTCGGTTTTCCTTTTATAACAGGCAGGATATTTGTATTGATGAGGGCGTAGTCTTCCTCTCCCTGATTCTCAAATATCCTGTATTTTGCATCTTTATATTCTTTGTAGTTGCGATACCGGTCGAGATGATCTTCGGTAATATTGAGAAGGATTGCCGTATTGGGCCGGAAGGTCTCGATAGTTTCAAGCTGAAAGCTGCTTATTTCAAGGACAACATGAGGGGCGGGTTTGCCCTCGGAAACATAACTGATAAGGGGATTGCCGATATTCCCACCCACAAATACATTCCCGAATGCCTTTTTGAAGATCTCGCCGATGAGGGTTGTTGTCGTAGTCTTTCCATTTGTTCCCGTGATGGCAATGATAGGCTCTTTAATAAAGAGAGAGGCAAGCTCGATCTCTCCGATGATCCGCACTCCTTTCTGTCGTGCTTCCTTGAGTACCGGGAGTTCAGTATCGACGCCGGGAGAGAGGACGATCATGGGATAGGCAAGAAAATCTTCTTTCCGGTGAGGGCCGAAGTGACCGGTAAAAGGTATGCCCTTGAGTTTCCCTATGGCCGCTGCGAGTTCCCTTTCATGCTTTTCATCGGCAAGGGCAATCTGTTTCCCTTTGCTGTGGAGAAATTTAGCAGTAGCAATGCCTGTTGCCCCAAGCCCGACGATGAGTATTTTATCGGGCAGTGTCATAGGTAAACCCTTTGTTGCGGATTACTATAGCGCCGGCTTCCTATGGTACGAAACCCGCAACTCGCTAACCCGTAACGCCTGTTGTCTGTTTTTTTCACTTCTACCTCAATTTCAATGTACTCAGCGCTATAAGCGCCAATATGATCGATATAATCCAGAAGCGTGTGACAATCTTCCCTTCATTCCATCCCTTTAGCTCAAAGTGGTGATGAATAGGCGCCATCTTGAAAACCCTTTTGCCCCTGAGTTTGAAAGAGTAAACCTGAATGATGACCGAGAGGGTTTCCATCACAAAAATCCCTCCTGCGATGACAAGGAGAAATTCCTGTTTGATAATGACTGCAATCGTTGCAAGACCTGCTCCCAGCGAAAGTGAACCGGTATCGCCCATGAAAAGCTCTGCAGGATGGGCGTTATACCAGAGAAAGCCGATGCCTGCGCCGAGCATGGCGCCGCAGAGGATTGTCAGCTCACCTGCGCCCTTGACATAGAAAATCTGCAGGTACTTTGCAAAATTGATATTTCCGGCGAGATAGGCAAAGAGCAGAAATGTGGCAGAAACGGTAAGTACAGGACCTATTGCAAGGCCGTCAAGACCGTCGGTGAGGTTTACGCTGTTTGAAGTGCCCACAATGATGAATATGCAGAGCAGTGTATAAAAGAAGCCTAATTCAGGGGTCACGTTTTTGAAGAAGGGAAGGGAAAGCTGTGTGTTGAAGCCATATTTGAAGTAGAGGAGTGCGCTGATGGTAACGGCGGAAAGTATCTGGAGGATAAATTTTGTTCTTCCCGAGATCCCTTTATTGCCATTTCCTCCATTTTTCCCGTTGCCCCGGAGTTTGTGAATGTCATCGATAAAACCGATGGCCCCGAAGGAGAGCAGCGCAAACGTGACGACCCAGATATAGTAGTTCGTGAGATCTGACCAGAGAAGCGTGGGGATGATGGTTGAGATGAGGATCACAAAACCGCCCATAGTAGGGGTTTCCTTCTTTGCTTCATGCCTTTCGGGGACGTCTTCCCTGGTGCCGCTTTTTATCTTCCATTCATGAAATTTCTTTATTACCAGAGGGGTAAGAACGAAGCTGATAATAAGGGCCGAAAGAATGGAAAGGACCGTACGGAAGGTGATGTACCGGAATACATTCAGGAGAGAAAGTTTTAAATGGAGAGAATAGAGGATATAGTAGAGCATCTTACGTCAGCGCCTCCACAATTTCTTCCATTTTTGAGTGTCTGGAACCTTTGACGAGTATTGTGTCGCCCTGATGCAACTGTTCGTTCACGTATTCGACAAGTGACCCTTTATCTTCAAAGAGCAGCGCCCGTTCTTTTCCAAGCTCCCCATAGGTTTCTTTTACTTCATCTCCGATGAGGATTGTCATGGGGATAGCGCTTGCCTTTAAGAACCTCCCCAGTTGACGGTGATATTCCTTACTCTTCTCGCCGAGTTCTCTCATATCGCCGAGAATGACGATCTTTTTTCCCTTTGCCGGGAGTTCGAGGAGGGTCTTTATTGCCCATTCCATGGAGGAAGGGTTTGCGTTGTAGGTATCATCAATGATGGCAATGCCCTTCCCAGTCACCACCGGTTTGAACCGCATCGAATAGGATGTAAAGGTCTCAATAGCCCTTCCGATAGTCTCCTTGCCGATGCCGATGTTGTATGCGATGGACGATGCAGCAAGAATGTTATAAAGATTATGTGTCCCGAGGAGAGCTGTTTTTGTGGTAAGCTGGTCATCAGGGAAGGTGATGGTGATCTGTGATCCTTCCCATCCAAAACTTTCATCAATGGCGAGATGAAAGAGCGCCTCAGTGTTAATGCCATAGGTAAATGGCGTCCGTTTGAGGTCTTTGTACCGGGGCATAATATAAGGGTCGTCGGCATTGATAAAGACCCGGCCTCCTTCTTTGGTGTGATAAAAGAGGTCCAGTTTTTCTTCGAGAATCCCCTCCATTGTTTTAAGCCCTTCGAGGTGCGACGGATTGATATTGGTGATAAGCGAAATGTCGGGCATTGTTGCTTCGGCCAGTTTTCGTATTTCTCCAGGACTGTTTGTGCCCACTTCGAAGACACAGAACTCCGGTTTGCCTTCGATGGAGAGGATACTCTTTGATACGCCTATGAGGTTGTTGTAATTTTTCTCATTGAAGTGGACGGAAACGCTGTCCTTCATCATGTTGACGAGGATCTCTTTTGTCGTTGTTTTGCCGTTACTCCCGGTAATGGCGATGCAGGTTGTATCGAGTCTTTCCCGTTTATATCGGGCAAGGCTCAACAGGGCTTCCAGGGTGTCCTCGACGAGGATGACGGTGCCCGGCGCCTTGGAGCAAAGGCTTTCTCTTTTTTTCTCACAAAGGGCGCCGCTGTGGGATTTTTCGTATGCGCCTCCAATGAAGAGGTGTCCGTCAAAGGAAGGTCCCGTAATAGGGATAAAAAGCTCTCCTTCACCGATTGTCCGTGAATCGGTGGATATACCGGTGAAGCTGTCCTTTTCCACGCGATATGCCGTACCTTTCACCGCCTCCAGTATCTCATCAAGATGCCACATGAAGTGCCTCCTCGATGGTCTCCCGGTCGCTGAAATGAAAGGTGTTGCCGCCTATTATCTGATAATTTTCGTGTCCTTTTCCTGCGACAAGAAGCACGTCATTGTGACCGGACATCCTTACCCCTTCCATGATGGCATCTTTTCTGTTTTCAATGACCTTGCAGAAGTTGCCGTTACAACCCTTCTTGATATCGGCAATAATCTCTGCCGGGTCTTCGCTCCTCGGGTTGTCTGATGTGATAATGGCAACATCGGCGAGGCTCGATGCAATGCGGCCCATAAGGGGCCTTTTTGTTTTGTCCCTGTCGCCGCCACAGCCGAATACGACGATGAGCTTCCCCTTCTTCAGGCTATTGAGGAGGGTGAGTACATTGCTGAGTGCGTCCGGTGTGTGCGCGTAATCGACGAAGATGGAGATATTGCGGTCATTTTTAATCCGCTCCAGTCTGCCAGGGACGCCTTCCAGTGTTTCGATACCTTCTTTTATCTTTTCATAGGGTATATTTGTTGCCACGCCATAGAGGGTTGAAGCGAGGATATTGGAGGCGTTGAAGATGCCGATCAAGGGAGAGACGATGGATATTCTTTTGTCCATGAGGGACACATCGAGCGTGAGACCCGTCAGGTCTTCGCTGTATTTAACGAGATGGGCGTCGGCATAGCCCTTGATGCTGTAGGAAAGCGTTTCAATGGGGGCGCGGAGAACAAATTCCCGTACATTGGGGTCGTCAATATTCAATATCGCATATTTATTTTCTTTTGAACTGTGCCTCAGATAATCTTCAAAGAGTAGCTTCTTTGCCGCTTTGTAATGTTCAATATCGCCATGATAGTCGAGATGGTCATGGGTAAGATTGGTAAAGATGCCCACATCGAATTCAATGCCTTCGACACGCCTCTGGTCAAGGGCATGAGAAGATGCCTCCATGGCCACATATTTTACTTTTGATCTCTGCATCTCTTTCAGGAGACCCTGAATCTCGATTGCGCCAGGGGTTGTGTTTTCAGCCTTTAATATGTGGCCGTCGTACCGGTATGAGATGGTCCCGATGACACCTGCTTTTTTTCCAGCAGCGTGCAGAATAGATTCAATGAGGTAGGTTATGGTTGTTTTTCCGTTTGTACCGGTAATACCGGCGATGTGCATCTGTTTCGAGGGAAATCCGTTGAACTTTGCCGCAATATGGCCAAGTGCTTTTGTAACATCTTCCACAACAATGACGCAGGGGAATGGATAATCCGACGCATCGTCCGTGACCAGCACGTGGGCGCCCTTCTTCAGGGCATCATCGATGTAGGAGCCACTCCTGGCTGTTGAAAAAAAGAGGGCGCCTTCCTGTACGGTCCGGGAGTCTTTTGTCATCGCCGTGATATCAAGGTTTATGTCCCCTTTTATACTGACGACGGGGATGTCCTTTATGAGGTCAGTGAGTTTCACTATTTATAAGACCTCCCGTAAATTGTGCAGTCAATGTCGCCGCGCACCTTTTCGTTGGGTTTTGGCTGCTGATCGGTTACGATACCGCTCCCCATAATTTTTATTTTGGAAGTCCTGACAGATACCTTTTCGAGAGCCCCCTTCATGGGGAGATTAATGAGGTTCGGCATAACCCATTCGGTCTCCGCAACGGGACTGTTTATTTTTGTATGTCTGTCCTTTTCAACTATCTCAAAACCTTTTGCCGTTTTTGTCATTTCAAGGCCATGAAACATAAAAGGGAATAGACCTTTATGCTCGTCGGTAACGTGATTATCGAAACCGGCAAGAAGCGCCTTTTTTTCGATAGTGTATCCTTTTCCGAGCATGATATCATTGAGTTCGAGGTCGTCCTTTATGGTTATGCCATCTTTTTTAAGCAGATGGAGGAGTTGTTTTTTTCCGATGATCCCTGCGATACTTGCGAGCCCTTCTTCGTCTTTATCTTTCAGGATATCGAAGGGTTTTTTGAAATCGGCCCGTGCATTCGTTTCTCCCTTAATCAGGATAAGCCCTTCTTTTTCAATAAGCCCTTCCTGTATCGCCGACAAAACTATGGGGATGGCAATGAAGAGTGACGGTTCTATGGCAGTGCGTTCAGACGAGACGTTCCGAACGGGATTGACCGCAGTATCGCCTGCCGCCGGAAGGGCAACATTCAAGCTCTGAGGAGCGGCAGCATGTCCGCTAAGGGTCCTTTTCATAGTAAATTTATCAGTCAGGTTAAATGCCATCGATATATACATAAGACCTATGCATACCAGGATGAAAAAGGCCTTTCGATTAGCCTTCTTGTTCATCGCAGCACCAGCACCTCTTCTTCTTTCGGTTTCTTGAGCCCCAACCGCTCTTTTGCTTTTAATTCCATAAGTCTCGCCTGCGTAATGCCCGCCAGCTCTGTCTTCAGTTTGTTATTTGTTTCCATCACTTCTTTATCTTTCCTCAATGTTTCAATAAGGTCTTCCCTTAACCGGTTGTGGGCGCTCATCATAAAGAAACCCATAAAGGCGAAGACAACGAGGATGCCGATAACAAGAAGAGTTGAACGGGCGTGCCCATGGGTCATCTCTCTTTTTGCCGAAACATATCCTCTTGCCATAAAACCCCCTTTACTGTTTTTCTGCTATTCGCAGTTTTGCGCTCCTTGATCGCGGGTTTGTGAGTATTTCCTTTCTTTCCGGTCGAAGCGGTTTCTTAGTGAGTATTTTCAATACCGGGGAATTTCGAAAGAATTCTTTCATTATCCTGTCTTCCAGCGAATGAAATGAGATAACGCCGATCCTTCCACCTGGGTTTAATACCTCGACTGCGCTTTCTATGCCCTTTTTCAGGCTTTCAAGTTCATGATTCGTTTCAATCCTGATGGCTTGAAATGTTTTTGTCGCAGGGTGTATTCTGCCTCTGCGCCATTTTGCCCTTGCCACGATATCGGCAAGTTCCTTGGCGGTTTCAATGGGTTTCTTTTTTCTCGCTTCCACGATAGCCCGTGCGATTCTTCGTGACTTCTCCTCTTCTCCGTATTCGAAGAGTATTGTCGCAAGATCGTCAACGCGGTAGCTGTTTACAATATCGTAGGCAGTTAATTCTTCCCTGATATCCATCCTCATGTCGAGGGCCTCGTCGTCGTTGAAACTAAAACCTCTCTTCCCCATGATCTGATAAGTGGATGTACCGAGGTCAAAAAGAATACCGTCAATTGACGATACCCCTATCCCCTGTAAGATCTCTTTTACGTTCTTAAAATTTCCCCTTACCAGCGTTATCCTGTCTTTAAATTCTCTGAGCGCCTCCTCTGCAATGGTAAGCGCCACTTCATCTGCGTCAATCCCTATGACGCGTATTTGTTTATACTTCTCAAGGAGCCGGTATGTGTGCCCTCCGCCGCCAAGTGTCGCATCAACAAACTGACCATCTTCAACGCTAACCAGATTTTGGAGTACTTCTTCAAGAAGAACGGGTATATGTGTAACGTCACTCAAAGGCCGAGTTCCGACACGATATCGGCTATCTGCTCAGGGTCGGCGATGACCTGTTTAACCAGTTCTTCCCATTTCTCTTGCGCCCAGATCTCTATCTTTTTGCCGTTCCCGATAATTACAACGTTCTTTTTAATATGGGCATCTCCCTTGAGGGTCTGCGGAATGAGGACTCTGCCCAGTTTGTCCAGAGGACATTCGGAGGCGCCTGAGTTAAAATACCGCAAAAAGGCCCGTGCTCCTTTGCTTATTGCCCCTGCATTTGACATCTTTTCCTGTATTGTGAGCCACTCCTGATAGGGATAGGCAACAATACAGCCGTCAAGATTGGTGAGTATTAACCGCATATCGTGGTTTGTGGAGAGTGTTTCCCTGAACTTCGCCGGGATGCTCACTCGACTCTTATCATCAATCCCGTATTCAAACCGTCCTGCGAACAATTTCCCACCTTTTTACACTTTTTGCCACTTTAGACATTTATACTTGTAACATTATATTTTGTCAAGGTTTTTTTGGCTCTTTTGCATTGAAAGGATTAAATTTTCTGTGGTATAAGAGGGCATGTTCAGATTCAAGAGAATCTTTCTCCTTTTTGCCCTCATCGGACCGGCAATTATCACGTCCAATATCGACAATGATGCCGGCGGGATTGCCATCTATTCCATGGCCGGAGCACGCTACGGCTACAACATGCTCTGGACCCTTATTCCCATAGTTTTTCTGCTTATTATCCTCCAGGAGATGTCAGCAAGGACGGGTATTGTAACCGGAAAGGGGCTTGCCGACCTGATACGGGAAAATTACGGAGTAAAGACGGCATTCTGGGTCATGGTATCTCTCTTCATTACCAATCTCGGCAATACTGCGGCGGAATTTTCCGGGTGGGCCGCAAGTATGGAACTCTTTGGTATAAGCAAATATATCTCGGTACCTGTGGGTGTTTTTTTTGTCTGGTTTCTTGTGACAAAATGGAATTACAATATTTTTGAGAAGATCTTTCTCGCTATCTGTTTCATCTATGGCACCTATATTGTTTCCGCCTTTCTCGCGAAACCGGACTGGGGTGATGTGGCGAGAAAAACGGTGATGCCCCACATCAGCTGGGATGCCAATTACCTCATTATGGTTGTCAGTATCATCGGAACATCCATTACACCCTGGCAACAGTTCTATCTCCAATCAGGCGTTGTTGAGAAGGGCCTCCGCAAGGAAGATCTCTGGGCCTCAAGAATCGATGTGATTTTCGGTTCCGTTATGATGGGAGTTGTGGCATTTTTTATTATCGTTGCCTGCGGCGCCACATTATACGTGAGCGGTATCGGCATTGACTCGGCTGAACAGGCGGCCCTTTCCTTAAAACCCCTTGCAGGGCCGAACGCCTACATCCTCTTTGCAATCGGTCTTGCCAACGCATCGCTCTTTTCGGGATGCATATCTGCCCCTTGCGACGACATACTATATTTGCGAGGCCATGGGCTGGGAAATGGGTATTGGCAAAGGGTTCAAAGAGGCCCCCCACTTCAAATCGATATTTACGATCATTCTTGTGCTTGGCGCGTCGATTGTTCTCATACCAAACCTTCCCCTCATGAAAGTCATGTGGTTCAGCCAGATCGTTAACTGCCTCCTGCTCCCCGCAGTAATGATATTCATGATACAGCTCATAAACGATGATGACCTTATGGGAAGCTATAAAAATTCACTCTGGATGAACATTGTCGCATATGCCGGTGTGGGCATTCTTGTTGTTCTCAATGCTGTACTCCTTTACAATGCTTTGATGGATGTGTTTCGATAATTCTGTAAGGAGCGCCCCACAGTATCTCTTTTTTTGCTCCTGTTTGTGGCAAAGACGATCCATTATAGAAGCCCCGTCCATGTCATTGCCGGAGTAATATCGGCGCGCGTTCGATCGTATTTTGATAAAAGCCAATTGGTGAAAGATATTGATAATTTGCTCATAAAGGTGTAGGCTTTTAGCCTATTAAAATTACGCGGAGCGGCTGCTATGATGAAAGTCCCCATTACACGGGAAGGATATGAAAACCTCAAAAAAGAACACGAATACCTTCTCAACGTGAAGAGACCCCAGATCCTTAATTTGATCGAAGAGGCAAGGGGACACGGGGACCTTTCGGAAAATGCCGAGTATGATGCGGCCAAAGAAGCTTTCCAGTTTCTCCAGAAGAAAGTTTCGGAAATAGAGGAGATGATCAAGAGCTCCGAGATCATCGACACAAAGACATTAAACGGTGATGCTGTTGCCTTTGGCTGCAGTGTGACCCTCACCAACCTCGATACCGATGAAGAAGTCATTTACAGGGTTGTTGGCCCCTACGAATCGGATATCAAGAAGGGGACCATATCAATAACATCACCGCTGGGAAGAGCGCTCATGGGTAGAGCTGTGGGCGATGAGGTCAATTTTAAGGCCCCTGGCGGAGATCGGACCTATGAAGTAGTCAAAATCATCTGAACGGCGCCAATCCGTATTTATCCATATAGCATCGCTTCTGTCAGGGCCGCACACCTCCCTACCCGGTAATATCTTGAAAGCGTAGTGAATCAGAAGGGCCTTTGTAGATTCATTGCCCCTCATCTAACCGCTCTTATCCGCTTTGCCTGTTGAGAAAGCATGTACAAATGTTCTTAACGTTTCAGGGTTGTTGATCGGTTCATAACAGGTGTCATTTATGCAAGGGGCCACCGAGCCCTTGTCTTCGCCGTAGACAATGCATGAGTAGGGATACCAGATTGATAGAATTGATTTTGCAAGTGGCGTGTCGCAGGGGGCCTGGACACCGAGCTTGAGCATGCGATAAAAGGCATCGAGGCCACAGAAAAAGTATGCGCCATGTATCTCCATAAGCTGTGCATCAGTGGAAAAGGTGTTGAGCAGCTTTTCTGCGTATTGACGGTATTCATCTTTATCAAGTATGTATGACAGTTTCAGAAGAACAATAACGGCGAGGGCATTTGCCGATGGCCGGGGAACATCTTCTATACCCTTAAGCCTCATGCCGATGACCTCTTCTTCCGTATCAAAAAAACCGCCGTCCCCGCTATCCCAGAATCTTTCAAGGCAAGTCCCGATAAACCCTTCCGCAATGGTGAGATATTCCTTATTGGCGTTTACTTCGTATGCGCATATGAGGGCGTCAATAAGATATATATAGTCGTCGAGCAGCGCCTTGACTCCCTGTGAATGAAGGAGCCTGCCGTCTTCAACGTTTACCATGAGAATCTTATCGAGACTGCTTATGGCAAAGTCTTTTATTGTGGTATTGCCCAATGCCCTGAATGCTTTCAGATATGCCGATATCATCATCCCGTTGAGGGATGTGTAGAGGGCGTCATCAACAAAGGGTTTCGGCCGTTTATCACGCTCCACCAACAGTTTGAGCCTTCCGCTTTCAAGGAGCACTTTTACCTGTTCCGGGTCCATCGTAATCCGTTCGGCAATATCATTGACACCCATACTGATGGAAAGGACAAATTTTTTCTCATTGTGATGGACCGCGTTGCCTTTGTTCAGAAAATAGAGGGCAAAGACAGCATATTCATCGGTCGTGAGGATACGCCGCAGTTCCTCATCAGTCCAGGTGAAGTACCCGCCTTCATCATCAGGGGTCACATCGGCATCCATACTGGCATAAAAGCCACCTTCAGGACTGGAAAGCTCTTTTCGGACGAAAAAGATGATATTTTCCACGATTTTCTTAAAGAATTCATCACCGAAAAGGCTGTATGCGTCGGCGTAATTTCGGAGCAGCCAGGCGTTATCCTCTGTCATCTTTTCAAAGTGAGGTATTGTCCATGCCTCATCAGTGGAATAACGGTGGAAACCACCGCCGAGTTGGTCGTGGAAACCACCGCTTGCCATAGCGGTAAGGGTTTTTTTCAGGGCATATTCGATAGCCGGATCTTTCTTAAAGAAATATTGGCTGAGAAGAAATTCTATTGCTCCCGACATGGGGAATTTCGGGGATGCTCCAAACCCTCCGTTGCGTTTGTCGAAACCTTTCATGATGCTCTTTATTGCCTCTTCTACGAGCACTTCACTTATTTTCCCTTTCCTCGGTGAGATTTCCTTGAGTAAATCGTGGAGCTTCCCGCTGTGTTCATAGACCTCATCTTTCTTTGACTTGTAGTATTCGCTCATGGCATGGAGAAGGGCCTTAAATCCTGGCCTGCCATAGCTTTCCTCAACGGGAAAGTAAGTGCCTCCGTAGAAGGGCTTTTTTTCCGGCGTTAGAAACATACTGAGGGGCCATCCTCCGCTTAAACCCATGGCCGCTACTGCCTGCTGATACCGTTTGTCGATGTCGGGGTGTTCATCCCTGTCAAGCTTGACGGCAATAAAGCGATCATTGAGGAGTGCTGCTACTTGATCGTCTTCAAAGGATTCTTTTGCCATGACATGACACCAGTGGCACCAGACAGCGCCGGAACTCAAAAAAACAGGTTTATCTTCCTGCTTTGCCTTATCAAATGCCTCTTCCGACCAGGGATACCAGTTTACTTTCTGCGTCGAGGCGTGCCGTAAATAGGCAGATTTTTCTTTCGCAAGTCTGTTCATAGTTCCTCACCTTTATCCCTGCGGCCCTGTCACAGAGAAAGATTTATTATTTGATTCCATTTCTCGATCAAATACCCTCCACGGGTAAAAAAGATAATAATACAGATCGGGCATATGTCAATCTAACGATTCCCCGCAGCAAGCTGCGGGGTAGTTCTTCTGTCTGTATCATTTTGTTTTGTATGAACAGAGGGGCTCTTCCTGAAGAATATCGCCGGTTAGTTCGTAGGCCCGTGCCCGGCAACCGCCACAAATTCGGAGGAATTTGCAACCGCTGCATTTGCCCTTATAGGATGCAAGGTCGCGGAGGGTCCTGAAGACCGGTGATTCTTCCCAGACCTTTTGCACGCCCGATGCCTTTACATCCCCTGAGGGGACTTCCAGATAGCCGCAGGGCTGTGCGATGCCCTTATGAGAGATAAAGAGGAAGCTTTTTCCGGCGAGACAGCCTGCGCTTTTCGGTGCATCACCTTTTTCTTTGACGATCCGGTAGTAATGGGGCGCGCAGGTAACCTTCATCTCGATTTCGTTCTTTTTTTCCATAGTGTAGAGCCACTCAAGGACATCTTCGTACATTTTTGCGCTCAATTCTTCGCCTTTTAACCCCTCACCCCTGCCGACAGGAACAAGGAGAAAGATATGCCAGGCAATAGCGCCAATCGCTCTGACCAGTGCATATACGGATTCAAGGTCATCGGCATTTAAACGTGTCACTGTTGTATTGATCTGAAAAGGAAGGCCTGTATCGGAAAGTATTTTCGCGCTATTCATGACAGCATCAAATGACCCCTCGACACCCCGGAAGGCATCATGGGTGACACGGTCTTTTCCGTCAATGCTCATGCTTACCCGTTTTATTCCTCCTTCTTTCAGCTTGAGGGCGCGCTGGCGGTCAAGAAGGGTGCCGTTTATGGCAATGACAAGTCTCAAACCCTTTGCGTTGCCATACTCGATAATGTCGAAGATGTCTTCCCGCAAAAGGGGTTCGCCACCGGTGAGGATAACCGTCGGGGAAGAAAAGGCAAGGATGCTGTCTATGATATCCTTGCATTCATCGGTTGTGAGTTCGTCTCCATGGGGACCGCAGGCAGCAGAGGCCCTGCAGTGGACGCAACTGAGGTTACAGTTTCGCGTCAGTTCCCATGCGATCATCCTCAGAGGGAATTCTCTTTCGCCCATTTCCCTATTTCTTTTGCAAAGTATGTGATGATGATGTCAGCGCCTGCTCTTCTTATACTCATCGTCGATTCCAGTACAGTCCGTTTGAGATCGAGGTGCCCCTTCGCAGCGGCAGCGTGAATCATGGCATATTCGCCGCTTACCGAATAAGCGGCAAGGGGAATATTGAATGTTTCTCTTGCACGGGCAAGAACATCAAGGTAAAAAAGGGCCGGTTTTACCATGATGATATCGGCGCCTTCCTCGATATCGAGGGCGATCTCACGGAGGGCCTCGCGCTCATTGGGCGGGTCCATCTGATAGGCCTTTCTGTCGCCCACCTGTGGGGCTGATTCTGCCGCATCCCTGAAGGGACTGTACAGAGAGGAGGCGTATTTGGCGGCATAGCTCATAATGGGAATGCTGTAATCACCGTGAAGATCAAGCATCTCCCGGATCGCTTTAACTCTGCCGTCCATCATATCGGAGGGGGCAACCATATCGGCGCCGGCCATGACGTGCGAGAGAGCGCTTTTTGCGAGGAGGTTCAGTGTTTCGTCATTGTCAACGGTGTCTCCCCTGAGGACGCCGCAGTGGCCGTGGCTTGTATATTCACAGAGACATACATCGGTAATCAGGAGGATCTTGTCGCCGAAGCGTTTTTTAATGCCCCGGACTGCCTTCTGGATAATACCGTTTTTATCATATGCGCCACTCCCCATTTCATCCTTTTTGGCAGGTATGCCGAAGAGGAGGATGGCCGGGATGGAAAGCTTGATTGCTTCATCAATCTCTTTCAATACCCCTTCGACCGAAAACTGATGGATGCCGGGCATTGAAGGAACAGCCACCTTCTTTTCCGGCATCTCTTTGACAAAGACAGGATAGACGAGATGATTGACGGAGAGGTCTGTCTCCCGTATCATGCCCCGCAGTTTCTCATTCTTTCTGAGCCTTCTTGGCCTGTATACCGGAAATTTCATAATACCCCCTGTGAAAATAGGTGATAGGTAAAAAAGCACATACTCTGGGGTTGCACCTTTTGCCTACGGTCTTATTTCTTCATCGCTAAGATAGCACTGGGGGTCGTCGCCCCAGATGTCGCCGCTCACGGCTTCGGCGCGGACCCGGAAATTCCCTCCGCAAATATTGAGCCATCTGCATTGCGCACAGCGCCCTTTTACAAATTTCTTCTTTTCTTTGAGCTGTGCCATCAGTTCATTGGTTGTATCCATCCAGATCTTGCTGAAGGGTCTTTTCCGAATATTGCCGAAACTGTAATGCCTCCAGAACTGGTCGGCATGCACATTGCCTTCTTCATCGATGCAGGCAATGCCTACACCGGAGGCGTTCCCTTCGTTCATCATGAGGAGTTCATAGACTTCCTGCGCTCTTGCAGGATCTTCCCGGAGAAGTCTCAAATAGACATAGGGGCCATCTGCATGGTTATCGACGGTGAGTACCTCGATCTCTCTTCCTTTATTGAAAAAGTCCTTTGTCCTGTCCATGATATAATCGACAACCTGCCTCGTTTCTTCATGGGTCAAATCTTCCTCGACGAGTTTTGACCCTCTCCCCGCATAAACGAGATGATAGAAACAGACCCGCTGAATCTGTTCTTCTTCGATGAGATCGAATATTTTCGGAATCTCTTCGAGGTTTCGCTTGTTGATGGTAAAGCGCAGGCCAACCTTGATACCTGCCTTTTTCGCGTTCCTGATACCCGCGATGGCCTTTCCGTAAGCGCCCCTGACGCCACGGAAGGAGTCATTGACTTCATCAATGCCGTCGAGGCTTACCCCGATATAGGAGAGGGAAAACTGCGCGAAGATGCGGGCCTTTTCTTCGGTAATGAGGGTGCCGTTCGTAGAGATGACGGCCCTCATACCCTTTTTCACGGCATAATCGATAAGTTCCGGCAGGTCGTCCCGCAAGACAGGCTCGCCGCCGGAAAAGAGTATAACCGGCACACCGAAGAGGGCGAGGTCATCGATGAGTCTTTTGCCTTCGTCGGTCGTCAGTTCATTTTTCCTGAGAGCTTCACCTTCGGCAAAGGCGTAACAGTGCACGCATTTGAGGTTGCACCGTTTCGTTGTATTCCAGACGACAACGGGTTTTTTGTCTTTAGAAAACTGGAGAAGATGGGAGGGAAGCTTCCCTGATTCCCGGTTATACCGGAGTGGATCAGAGGCCTCAACAGCGCCGCAATAGAGTTTTGATATGCCGATCATAGCCTTATTTTGCCTATAAAAGGGACAAAAGTCAACAAAGCTCACTATTGGACAACGGGCCGCATAATACGAAACCTGTGGATCTTGTTATTGTACCGCTACATAACAGTAATTCTTTGTGTTAGCACAACGCTTAGTCTTTAGGGCTTTCGTAAGGTATTTGTACGCGTGTTTCTTCAATGTTCCAGGGGTTGAGGGGTTTGCAGAGGATCTCGTTGATGCGGAGTTTTTTCATGTTCCGCGAAGAAGAGGCCTGCATGACAAGGGCCGTATCAGATCCGCGGCCTGTTCCTGCTATGGCGATCACCTTTTCGCCTTTTGTGAGGAGGCCTGCGTCTGTTGCCATTAAGACTATTTCAAAACAGACCTTGATACCCTGGCAGAAACAGCGCAGGAGGTTGGCCATTACTGTGGGGATATTCGATTCATAGAGATTTTCCGTATGGAACAACATGGTGCCGAAGTGGACTTCATGGCCTGCTTCCCGCAGGGTTTTGACCAATTCCAGGGGGAAGGGGTTTACTTCCCGGACAAAATCAAACTGATGGGGCACCACGACAAACTTGATACCGCTCTCTTCAAAAAAATCCATTGCTTTTTGGGCAGTTTCACCGGTGGTGGAAGCCAGCACCACCTTGTTGATCCCTCCTGCATTGAGCCTTTCCTGTACCAGTTCAAAAACATTCTCCGTGTTCTCAGCCCTTACGTCCTCGAAGTAGACTATTTTACTTTCCATAGTATATTTCCCCCTTTCCTCTATTCATGCAAACCGATGAAATATTTTAACACGTTCCCCGATTGCTGTCATTGCATATTGAGGTGTTAAAGCCCCAACATGATTGGTTATCGAGAAAAAGATTGACAACATACCTGCAAAGTTACAGAATGGAATAAAAGGGGAAAGGGGGTTATCTGTCATGATACATTACGCATGGATTATAGCCTTTGCAGGAACGCTTGTCACAATCCTTGCTCATGGCTTCGGCAGGATGTCCTATTCGGTCATACTGCCTTCAATGAAAGATGGCCTCGCGCTCACCTACACGCAATTGGGCTCCATCGCAATGGGCAATTTTATCGGCTATCTCTGTCTCGCTATCATCGGAGGATTTCTCGCCACACGTTTCGGTGTCAGAAGGGTAGTCTTCGTCTCCCTTATCGTCATAGGCGTCAGCCTCTTTTTCACCGGTTTTTCCGATTCTTTCAGTTTTGCTTTTTTCATGAGGCTCTTTGCTGGGGCCGGTAATGGTAGCAGCTACGTGCCCATCATGGCTCTCCCTGCTGCATGGTTTGTAGCAAAGAAAAGAGGTCTTGCAACAGGCATCGTCTCCGGTGGTATCGGCGCCGGTCTTTTTCTCTCCGGGATTATCCTCCCTCCCGTTATTGCTGCCTTTGGAAAGGAGGGGTGGAGGTACGCCTGGCATTTTATGGGGATTGCCGTATTTGTTCTTGCTTTTGTCTGCTATGCTTTCCTAAGAAATAATCCGAAAGAGAAGGGTCTTTCCATGTATGGTGGCGATGAAGAACAGAAGGGTGGGCCAAAGGTCACACTCTTTTCTGCCTTTAAAGATGTGGTCGTTGAACCGGAGATATGGAAACTCGGATGCGTCTATTTTATGTATGGCTTCTCTTATATCATATATCTGACTTTCTTCGTTGCCTACCTTACGAAAGAGGCAGGTGTCAATCCCGTTGCTGCAGGGAGGATATTTGCAGTCCTCGGGATTTTCAGTATCTTCTGCGGGGTTATCTGGGGGGGTATATCGGATATTCTGGGGAGAAGATACGGCTCGATGCTGGCATACCTCACGCTTGGGCTGGCATATCTTGTGTTTGCTTTCTGGAAAGACAATACCGGCTTTTACGTATCCGCCGTCATCTTTGGCCTGGCAGCCTTTTCAATACCGACAATCATGGCAGCAGCTTCCGGTGATGCTGTAGGGGGAAAACTCGCACCGGCAGGTCTCGGTTTTATTACCCTCTTTTTCGGAATAGGTCAGGCCCTTGGCCCTGTGCTTGGCGGGTGGATAAAGGATTCAACCGGTACGTTTACCAACGCCTTTGTCCTTGCAGCGGTCGTATCCCTTGTCGGTGGTTTCGGGTCATTGATACTGAGAAAAAAGATACCGGGTTGATAAAATCTATTCTCAACCGAACAATATCCGACCTGTTCGCGAGTCAACGAGGGACGTAAATACAAAACCTCCGATGCAACCCTTTAGCGAGTTCACGAGCGAGAGGGGGAGGCTGATCAACCGAAGGACGTTTGCTACGCTAGGACAGGGACGAAAAGCGAAAAAGTCGATGAGGAATAGAGATATAAAGAAGATAGACAAAACTCTTCAGCGAGTTCACGAGCGAGAGGGGAGGCTCCGTCAGGCTTTGCCGGTGGAGGGGGCGACGCAAGCCCCTTTTAATTGCGGATCAATGCCTGCGCGTCGCGCACTGTTCTTCAAGATACTGGAAGATTTCCATGAGGTTATCAAAGAGGGGGTGTTTTTCCTTCTCGTTCCAGGGGTTTCTCAAGCCAGCCCTTACAATCTTAGCTACCACTGCTTTATCGAGGGTCTCGGGGCTATCGTCGACAATGGCCCAGCACTTGTCAAAGAGCACTGACTTGTCATAGCTTAAATGGACCTTGTCGTATGGAAGATCATGTTTTTTGAGCCACCGCACCGTCGCGTCCATGGTGCCTCTTGTACGATGGCTTGCAATAATGATATAGAACCCTTTTTCTTTCAGACGTGACAGGAATTCCCTTGCCTCTGGATAGACACCAAACCGGTCCTGTATCATATGGATGTCCCGGAGTACGTCATAGATGTCCCGCTCGTCAGCATAATCCATCCAGCAACCCCATTGACGCCACTTTTCCGGCGGCGGTATAGCCGGGTTGAGAACCTTCATCTGTTTGTAGAATACAGAGATCAGGTCCCAGAGCGTATTATCGATATCAATAACTATTGCACGCATAGCCCAATATTATACACCATGCGGCTGGGGGGCCGCAAATCGTGAAACAGGAATGACTCCGAGAAGGGGAAGCCGGGAAGAGTTCCTACTCTCTATTTCGGTGTTGCTTTAGGTTGTTTGTCTTTCTTTGCCTGCAGATCTTTTCCCTGTTTGGTTGCCTTCTGCTTCTGGTCCTTGTCTTTGTTCTTCTTGCCGCCCTTATCTCCCATTATATTTCTCCTTTGTTTATTATTCTCGCCGCAACAACAATAGCAACGAGGCAGTATGAATGAAACCGGGTCAATATCAGTAGAGAAACATGGGTTTACCGAGGGTATCGCGCACCTTCGGCCGGTATGTTTCCACGTCATAGAGTGCTGTCACATCAACACGTTTTCTCGCTGCAATGACCATTTCCAGGGGCACCGTGGTGTAACTCGCCTGCTGGAGGGCCACCATGCGCCCGGAATGGCCCATGGCGATCTGATCGAGAGCAAGGCTTCCATATGAGACAGCCACCATCCGGTCAAGAGAATCAGGCGTGCCTGAACGCATGATATAGGCAAGCTGCTGGTAGATAGTATTGATGCCCGTTTTCACCCTGATCTCTTCGGCAACGGCAGAGCCTATACCGCCGAGTTTTTTATGGCCGTAGGCGTCCTCTATACCCCTTTCCAATGCCTGGCCGCCAATGGGATGGGCGCCCTCGGAGATGGTCATGATGGCATAATTGGAGGGGTTATGGGCGCGGTCTTTGACGAGCAGATTAATAAGTTTTTCCGTATCAAAGGGGACCTCCGAGATGACTGCCCGGTCAACATCGGCCAGATATGCGGCAAAAAGAGATGTCTCTCCGGAGTTTCTGCCGAAAAGCTCCACCACGCAGATCCGCTCGTGAGAACCAGCCGTAGTTCGCAGGGCATTTATGGTATCAACGGAACGGGTTACCGCTGTCGAAAAACCGATACAGAAATCGGTGCCGAAGACATCATTATCCATCGTTTTTGGGATTGCGACAATCTGCACACCTTCTCTGTGAAGACGGCAGGCATAGCTCAACGTGTCATCGCCTCCTATGGGGATGATCGCGTCTAAAGAAAGATATTCCAACACCTTTGCAACGTGCTGTGTACAATCTATTTTACCGTTCTCTTTCATTAACCTGTCGTTTTGGGATATAAAATCAGGCACTTCATCGGGACTTACGTTGCTGGGATTCGTCCGTGATGTGTGGAGAACTGTGCCCCCTGTGCGGTCTATCGTGCGGACACTGTCTACCGTCAGGGGTATTGTCCACTTTTCAACAGTGCTGTGGTCACTGGGATTTATGCTCATAAACCCTTTCCAGCCCCTGCGAATGCCGACGACTTCCATATTGCATGCATGTGCGCGTACAACGACAGCCTTGATGGCCACATTCAGACCCGGTACATCGCCACCACCCGTTAATATTGCAACCTTTTTTCTTCTGGTCATTTGCACAACCTCCATGATCCTGATTTATCTGCTTTTCAGGTAATGTCCTTTATTCATATTGCAGGACCATATATATAGCCTATAGCGTCGAATGTGTTAATTGTCAAGATGACTTGGCTCTTGAAGATGATCAGCTGAAGTCATAGTTTTCTTAATTTTCCCGTAATAACCGGATCATTGCAAGGAGAAATTGTCCCACCCAGAATTTCAGATATAGTTTTTAAAGTGAGAGTTTTTAAGATATAATCAATAGTGGATTTACTTATGCTTGGGGTGCTTTGCCTCGGATAATGCTTTAAATTGTAAATGGCATAGGACAAACACAGGTGAGGTTAAGATAGTGGAAATGATGCTTAATGATTATCACGAGCGAGAAAGAATGAGCCCATTCGCTGGCGTACGGAAAAAGGCGCGAGCCTCAATTGAGGCTCTAAGCCGTCAGCTCATTCTTGAGCGAGAGGGGGTGGCTCCAACGGCTTATGCCGGTGGAGGGGGCGACCCTACCTGCGGTAGGACAGGCGCAAGCCCCGGACAAAGGAGGGGGTTTATGGGTATTTTAATCTTAGCTCTGTTAATTGTTGCTGTAGTTGCCATATTCACAATACAAAACGCATTGCCTGTCTCCGTTGTGTTTCTCTTCTGGAAATTTCAGGCATCGCTGGCGATTGTAACATTTCTCTCGGTATTAATGGGCATAGTCATTGCCTCAAGTATCTTTTTTTGGCTTCGTATAAGGCGTAATAGAAAAGAGAAAAAAACCGGCCTGTCAGTGTGAACGAGCGATGTTTCCTCTGATAACCCGTGGTTTTCGCTGCGGGAAGTTCATTGTCATTATTTAAGCTAAATTATTGCTTGACGAGCACCATATATAGTGGTTATAGTGGAGGTATATACTACATATTGTGTTGTTATGATAAAAATGTTCTATTTTAATGCTTAACAAGGCTACACGACAAGGAGACAGTATAATGGGTGTTCATCAGTTCATTGTTCCTCAGTTATCAAAAAATGCCTTAACGGTTCTCGAACGACGCTATTTACAAAAAGACCAGCATGGCCGTATCGTTGAAACACCCGCTGATATGTTCCGGCGTGTTGCAGAGGCCATAGCCAATGCTGATAAAAAGTTCAAAGAGGATGCCGACACTTCCAATCTGGCGTACCAGTTTTATAATATCATGGCCAATCTTCAGTTTTTGCCAAATTCTCCCACGCTTATGAATGCCGGTCGTGAATTGGGCCAGTTGTCGGCATGTTTTGTGTTGCCTGTCGGGGATTCAATGGATGAGATATTTGACGCCGTTAAGCACACGGCCCTCATCCACAAATCGGGAGGAGGAACCGGTTTTTCCTTCTCAAATCTCCGTCCCAAAAACGATGTCGTCAAATCAACGACGGGCATCTCCAGTGGACCCATATCTTTCATGCGGGTTTTTGACATAGCCACAGAGACGGTCAAACAAGGTGGTACGAGGCGAGGGGCAAATATGGGCATCATGCGGGTCGATCACCCGGATATTCTGGAATTCATCGGATGTAAATCAGATCAGAAACAACTTAATAACTTCAACATCTCGGTAGCTTTGACTGATGCCTTTATGGAGGCACTGGAACAAGATGAATCCTATCCGTTGATTAATCCACGAGGTAAGGAAATTGTCGGGACATTAAAAGCTGGAGAGGTTTTCGACCTTATTGTCAAACATGCCTGGGAGAACGGAGAGCCGGGCATCATTTTCCTCGACCGGTTAAACCGGGATAACCCCACCCCCCATATCGGCGCCATCGAATCGACAAATCCATGCGGTGAGCAACCGTTGCTCCCTTATGAATCCTGTAACCTGGGGTCAATCAATCTGGGGTTGATGGTGAAGGACGGTCAGGTCGACTGGGAAGGGCTGAAAAGAATCGTCCATCTGGCCGTGCATTTTCTGGACAATGTGATTCAGCTTAATAGATACCCCTTACCACAGATTGCCCAGATGACCTATGCTAACCGGAAGATCGGTCTGGGTGTCATGGGATGGGCCGATATGCTCATTACCCTTGGGATTCCCTATAATTCCGAAGATGCAATCGAGTTAGGCAAAAAAATCATGGCATTTATCAATAGCGAAGGTCATAATGCTTCCAGGGATCTGGCCAAAGAGAGGGGTCCCTTTCCCAACTTCGAAGGCTCGCTCTTTTCTCAGCGCGGAGAGCCTTTGATCAGAAACGCAACAGTGACTACTATTGCTCCAACAGGAACAATCTCTATTATCGCCAATACCTCATCGGGGATCGAACCGATTTTTGCAGTATCTTTTGTGCGGCAGGTTTTGGATAATAATATCCTCGTCGAAGTCCACCCCCTCTTTGAAGCTATGGCGAAGAAAAGCGGTATTTATTCAAAGGCCCTCATGGAGAAGATTGCCGAGCACGGCACGATTCAAGACATTCATGAGATCCCTGCCGATATGCGCCGTATATTCTTTACAGCCCACGACATAACGCCGGAAGACCATATTAAGATGCAGGCGGCATTCCAGAAGAACACCGATAATGCTGTAAGCAAGACGGTGAATTTTCCCAAAACCGCTACTATTGAGGAAGTTAAAGAGGTATATGAACTTGCTTATAGGATGGATTGCAAGGGTGTCACGATATATCGTGACGGATCAAGGGAAAATCAGGTACTTTCTACTGCGCTCAAGCCGCAGGAAACAGAAGGTAGCGATACAAAGGTCGTTCGTGACCGCCCCGTATCCCTCAAGGGCTGGACATACCGGATGCAGACAGGTTGCGGACCTTTGTATATTACCATAAATGAAGATGAAGGTGGCCTCTTCGAGTTGTTTACAACCATGGGCAAGGCCGGCGGCTGTGCCGCTTCCCAAAGCGAGGCCATCGGCAGGATGGTTTCTCTTGCCTGGAGGAGTGGGGTTCAGCCCGAGCAGGTCATTAAACAACTTCTGGACATCTCCTGCCATTCACATTCCGGTTTCGGTGCTAACAAAGTCCTTTCCTGCGCTGACGCGGTAGCCAAAGCCATTCGGAACCATCTGGCTTCTGCAGGCCATATAGGGCATATGGAAAAGAGACCGCTCTTTAAAGGAGCATGCCCCGAATGCGGCGGTAAGGTTGAACATGAAGGGGGCTGTTCCGTTTGTCACTCGTGTGGGTATAGTGAATGTATTTAATGTATTAATTCCATTTCTAATTCAAAGCGCTATCTTCGTTGCCAGCGTCATCGTCTCCTCGACGCACTAAAATGTACGCCTCCGTCGCCTCTTCCTTGGCGCCTCAATATCATCTTTGACTTAGAAATGGAATAAACAAGTACTGTGAAACAAATATTCGATCATTCGTTTCTTTTGACTGTTATTGATTATGTGAGAGTTGAGTTATAAATGTAATGAAACCTGTTTTGTTTATATGGGCTGCACAGGTGGAATAGCCGGTGCAGCCCATATAATTATTTATTACTTGTATATACCGCAGCCGAATACGAGATCGCCTACTTTCTCGAAGTATGTTGACTTCGCCTGTACCTTTTTGGTAGTTGGGTTTGTCCAGTTATAATCGAACCATCCGGTTCCCTTCGCGTTGGCGGCATCAATCAATCCTTTTATAAAAGGTTTTCCATCGGAGTCTTTGAGACCGATCAGGGATTTTCCTACAAGTAGCGGGTTTCCTCCATGGGCAAAGACCGCTCCGGTTGTATCGATTACAAAGATGTAAAGATCATCCTTTATAAATTGCCCCTTAGGATTATTGAACTCGGCGAAGGCCTTTTCTTTGCCGTTTGCTTTGAAAAAGGCTGTCGCCTTCTCCATCATCGCCTTTGCTTCAGCAGCAGTTCCCGCTGCATACAGATCAGACGCTGCGCTTAAGATAAAAAGACCCATCACCAATAGCACTAATACTTTTTTCACCATAACTACCCCCTAAAAGTTTGTGGAACAACCTGGCAACAACGTGTTCATTGAATGTATACACCTCTTCACCAGCTGTTTTACTCCATTGTTCCTATGTAAATTTACATCATTATTGGAAAATATACTATATTTTTTTGGCATACTTGGATGATTCGCATTGTGGCCTATATGGTCCATTCATGTTGTTCGTATTATGTTTAAAAAAGCGTATTAGGCTTTAAAGAGGACATGAGTAATGAAAGCAGACCATAAAGTGTTTATGTAATGAAAAACTCCATTAAGAAGGAAAAAACAATATTGATCCTGACAGTATTTTTAACCGGCCTTATCATAAATGCCGTCAAGGAAGACATTCTGAACAGCCTGATTGAGCCAGCTTATCTTCCAGGAAGTGACGGTCTTCGTCTGGTTATCGTAACTGTAATCAACACGTGCCGAGGCCTTAGCGCCGGAGGTGACTCCTGACAGAACCACTCCCTGCCGCTCATGTTCCATTTCGATGAGCGTCATAACAGCAAAGGCCTTTTCCGCTAAGACCTTCTCTCGTATTCTCCGGATAAGGGCCTCTTTCTGATGTGCATCCCTGAGCTTGAGAGATACCATTTTCATTGTACCGTCTGTATGCACGAAAAACGCTGTGGAGTTTATCTTTCCCTGGGTTGCCAATTCACTTTTTGCCCTGTCGGCTGCCTTCTCGATGGCGCCCTTAAAGGCCTCAGTCAAGGGTGGTGGTGTTTTTGTTGCCCGCTGGACATTGACATTGGCAGGAGAAGGGGCAGGAGAACCTGTTGCAGAGGATGAAGGTGGAGATTCAGGTCGGGGACCGCTTGTCGTGTTATCTTTTCTTTTCCTTTTTCTAAACATTCTCCCTAATTATACGCTAAAAGAGACAATAATGAACTAAAAATCTGTTGATCATGGTTATTTGTGTATTTTGGTTCTTTTCGGAAAAGCCTTCGATAGACAAGCCTTAGATGGTCAGGAATCCGTAGTAAGTTAGCAAAGGGTATGGGTCTCCTCGACAAAACCATCATTGAAGTGTGAATGCAGCCCGGTATTAAATGCCGAGCGTGACTGAGAGGACTTCTTCAAGGCTTGTGACGCCCTGTTCAACCTTTTTCAAGCCTGATTCGTAGAGGGTTGTCATGCCGAGTTTTCTGCCAAGGTCGCGCATCTGATGGTAAGACACGCCCCGGACCATTGTTTCCTTTATTTCCTGTGAGGTGGGCATGACCTCGGCGATGAGAATTCTCCCCTTATATCCTGTGTTCCCGCAGACAGGGCACCCCATCGGTTTGTAGATGACATCGGTATTGAGCCTGACACTTCCCAGTTCCTTGAGAGTGGGTTTATATGCTTCTTTACATTCCGGACAGAGTCGTCGCACGAGCCGCTGTCCGACAACGACGAGAAGCGTCGGGGCCAGCAGGTATGGTTCCAACCCGATATCGATGAGCCTTGTCACGGCAGACGGCGCGTCGTTGGTATGGAGCGTGCTCATGACAAGATGGCCTGTCAATGCCGAACGGACACATATCTCGGCGGTTTCGAGGTCTCTTACTTCACCAACGAGCATGATATCAGGGTCCTGACGGAGAAAGCTTCTCAGGGCATTGGCAAAGGTAAGACCGATTTCTGGTTTTACCTGGACCTGGTTTATCCCGTCAAGCCTGTATTCAACGGGATCTTCTACGGTGAGGATATTTTTTTCCGATGACTTTATTTCCTGAAGGATCGCATAAAGGGTTGTCGATTTGCCGCTCCCGGTAGGTCCCGTGAGAAATACAAGGCCGTATGGGCTCAGTATCGCTTTCCGCAACTTTTCAAGGTCTTCAGGTTCGAAACCCATATCACTCAGTTCCATAAGGACACCACTTCTGTCGAGAATCCTCATGACGATTTTTTCGCCATAGATCGTGGGAATAACGGATACCCGAAGGTCGATGTTCCGGTCTTCGAGTTTTACCATGAATGCGCCGTCCTGGGGAAGGCGACGCTCTGCAATATCCAGTTTGGCAAGGATTTTAATACGGGAAACAATAGGCAGAAAAAGGTGTTTTGGCGGGGGCGTTATTTCATAAAGCTTTCCGTCCACGCGGTATCTCAGGGAAAAGCGGTCTTCAAAGGGTTCAATGTGGATGTCTGAGGCCCGCTTGTTAATGGCCTGCCAGAGCATGAGGTCAACAAGTTTAACGACGGGAGCTGCTGTTGCACGGGTGATGATATTGTCGATACTGAGCGATTCCTCGCCATTCTCGCCGGCCTTGAGATCAACCTTATTGATGATATGATGTCTGCTACCCTCTTTTTTGGTCATTTCGAGGCTACCGTAAAATTCTTCAATAGCTTTCACAATGTCTGATTTGGTTGCAACAACGGGGATGATTTCCAAACGTGTTATTTTGCGTAGTTCATCGATGAGCATAAAATCGAGAGGATCGAACATGACGCAGGTGAGGGCGCCCCCGTCCCGGGAGAGAGGTATCATGGTATTGCGTACCGCAAACTGTTTTGAAATAAGCTTTTCCAGGTGCTGGTCTTCGGTGGGCTGAATGCCCCCTGTTTTGGATGACAGGAGGGGTACATTGAACTGTTCGGAAAGGGCGAAGGCTACATCATCTTCACTGATAAGCCCTTTCCTGACAAGCACTTCACCGAGACGTCCCCCGTCATTCTTCTGGGCCTCAAGGGCGCGATCGAGCTGTTCCCTGGTAATGAGGCGCTGCTCAAGGAGAAGGTCTCCAAGATGGGCATCAGGGTCCTTTTTTGACATGATATTTTATTGTAAGCAAAATCAGGTGGCATAGCAATGGATAATTTTATACTCCGCTGCACTCACTTCCGTGTTGCCACCCACGCCTCGCTTCACTTTGGGGTAATTGACCTTTTCCATCCCTGGCCGAAATCTGCCAGAGGTCTTATTCCGTATATTTCAAAGGATACAGCCGCATATAATCCAGGGCCAGACTGGGCAAAACCTATGGCGAATGGAGTCAACCCAACAAGAATTGCCGCGACAGTCGCGACGAATATTTTCATAACCTACCAGCGTATACCACAAAAAACGATGCTTCCTCCATATTTTGTAGATAGAAACATATTGGCATGTCATGTCATAAGCCTTAGCTAAGAGATCCCGACAAAACAAATATGCGATACGAGCACCCTTCGGAGGACATGCTAATATGTTTGTAACTTACAGAATTTATTAACTTAATACATCAAGTTAAATTTGCCGTTTTAACTTTACTCTGCTTTATGTGCCATACGTGTGGTTTTTTTGAAGATCCATTGATAATTGAATGGCATTTTTATTGCAAAACAACTTAACCATGCTGGTGTATATGTTAATAACAGAAATAGAAAATTGTACATTCGGGTTGGATCAAATAATGAGAAAAGGATTAAAGAATGAGAAAAATCTGTGCATGGTGCAAAAAGGATATGGGAACAGTCCCCTCTCTAAATAATTCAGATGGTATCATTTCACACGGTATCTGCGAGGAGTGTGTCGATAGGGTCTTTGCACAACAGGGAATAAGACAGGCCCGCTTTCTTGATAAACTTGCCGTACCTTTGACAGTTATGAATGCACAAAGAAAAACCAATTGGACTGATCTCGCAAATAAAAGCCTGACACTGGAAGTATAGTTTGAGGTAAAATGACTCACACCATAACCCTCGAAAGGAGGAACGCAAGCAGAATGAAAAAAATGTTCTTTATCGGTATTTTCTTAGCAGTCCTTGGTTGTTCAACCCTTGCTAATGCTGAGCTTGTAGATAACAATAATGGTTTCGTCTATGACACGGATCGTAACATCACGTGGTACAATCCAAATCGTCGCAGACATGAACTGGCATCAGGCAACGGCCTGGGTGGAAACTCTGACGGCAGGAGGAGTGACCGGCTGGCGGCTTCCCTCAGCCCTCAATCTAAGATGGCGGCTATCCTTCTTATGGGTATGGAGTTTCGGGAGCGAATTGGGGCATCTCTACTATGAAGAACTCAATAATGTTGCAGATGGGTCCACTGACATACTCGCCCCTTTTTCCCAACCTTCAGCCTATCAATTACTGGTCAAGTACGGTTACAACGCAATATGCCGGCAACGCATTTGCCTTCAACTTCAGTACTGGTGAGCAAGCCCACGCTGACAAGAATCTTACTACTAATTACTCAGCTATAGCTGTTCATTCCGGGAATATCAGCGCCCAGGGCCAGATGCTTGAAGTGACTATTGATATCAGACCATGGAGCAAACACAACCCTATAAACTACAAGAAAGGTCACGGAATGATCCCTGTTGCCATTCTCTCCGCAGAGGGTTTTGATGCTCCGAGTCAGATAGACCGGGATTCCCTCACCTTCGGAGCCACTGGGAATGAGACAGAGCCTGGCCTTCTGTACCCACAGACCAAAAGATGGCAAACGAAACGGTTTAAAAGATGCCCTGATCTGCCATTTCTATATAGAGATAGCAGGATTCAACTGTGGGGATACCGAGGGTATTCTCAAGGGTAAGACGCTTGGCGGGATTGCCATTGAAGGAAAGGATTTGGTTAGAGTCATTCATTGTAAATAATCGTGATGTGATAGAGCGCTTTGAAGGCAGGTCAAAAATGGCTCTGCCTTTTTTATTCCCAATTCCTTATCAACTACAATTTATTGGCTTTTACACAAAACGGGCAATATCGAGAAATCTTTGCCGGGTAAGGCGCCCGCAGTGTAATTCCATTTTTAAATCAAGGATGATATTGAGGCGGCAAGGAGGAGGAAGCCGGAGCGTACAGTACGTACGTAATGTTGACGACGACGCTGACAACGAAGAGAGCGCTTTGATTTAGAAATGGAATAACAAGTTTTGTATGGAAGAGACGCGAGTGCCAATCTTGGAATTATGGTATACTTGAAAGGAGTATCAGAGATGAATAAAATAAGAGATTATCTGCTCTTTCCAATGTTCATATTATTGAGCTTTGCCTTTCTTTATAGAGCCGATGCATGCACCATATGGGCGGCTACGGGGGAGCGGGTCAAGGAGAAGGGGAGCATCATCGCAAAGAACAGGGACAATCTCCCTCACCTCTATACGGTCTTGAAGGCGATTTTTCCCGGGAAAGGCTTTGGATTTTTCGGTATTTTTGATATTGAGGCTGATGGGTATGTGACGGCGGGCATTAATGAAAGAGGATTCGTTGTTGTCAATGCATCAGCAAATAGCGTCCCGGCCAAAAAACGCCATGTGGCAACCGAAGACCTGACAGAGCGACTCTTAACTTCCTTTAGTTCGGTGAAAGACCTTCTTGCCGGGAAGGAAATTTTTCGAAAGAGCCACCCTGCCATCTACATCGTCGGCGATGCCCTGAGTATTGCCTCTATTGAGGTAGCGCCAGAAGGTAAAATATCGGTGACAACGAAAGAAAAGGGCGTCCTTGCTTTTACTAATCACTATACTGATGCTAAACTCCTCAGAGCCAACGAGCGGTTAAGTCACAGCAGCTTTCTGAGACTTAATCGCATTAAACAGCTTATGGCCGGACAGATCACCCCTTTCACAATCAATGATTTTATTCATTTTAGTAATGACGGAAATGGGGGATCGGATGGAGCGTTGTGGAGGACAGAAGCTTTTCCCGGAAAAATACGGACTCTTGCAGGTTGGATTGTCCGTATGCCTCCCGAAGGCCCCCCCGAATTGTACGTAAAACTTGCCAATCCTGACGAGCCGGAGAGCATTTCCAGATTAAGCCTCGATAACCTTTTTTGGGAACAACAGAAGAGTCTGGTTGCAACAAGCGCTGAAGGAGTAAGAAAGGGAAATACGAAAATTGAAAAGGCGCACAGCGATAGTAAAGAGCCTGTGAACTGATAGATACCGAACCGATGAGCGACGAACAGATAGAAACAAAATACAGGCATGTAAAGAGAAGTGAAGGCAGTCACGCAGCGCGGTCTCGTTTTGCGGTTCTGGTGCCATATCTATGGTCGATACTTGCTGTTTTCATTGTTACGGTAATCATTACGGGCTTACGGCCTGCTTTTGATCTCATTGATGCGGCCCTTCTCTATCTTCTACCGGTGCTTATAAGCGCTGTGCGGTGGGGATTATGGCCTTCTCTTGCCGCGTCTGTTCTCGGTATGCTTTGTTTTGATTTCTTCTTCGTACCGCCTGTTATGAGTTTTACTGTCGGTAATGTCCGCCACATTTTCAGCTTTGGGGTCTTTTTGGTTGTGGCCTTTGTTACAGGGACACTTGCCGCAAGGTTACGCTCCCAGGCAGAAGCATCCCGGGAGCGGGAGCGCAGAACAACCGCCCTTTATTCACTGAGCGACAAGATTACCGCAGAAACCGATTTAAACCAGGTCCTGCAGACGGTAGTAAAAACTGTTGCCCAGAGCACGAAAAGAGATGTTGCCCTTTTTATGCCCGGACCACAGGAGGGGTTTCCGGTAAGCAGCGTATACTCGACAACGGAAGCCCTGTCGCTCACAGAGAGAGAAAACTCGCTATTGCAATGGGTTTTTGAACTGCGACAGGAATCATTAAGCAGAAACGATAGGGGTGATGGCATGGACCACCTCTTCATTCCTGTCCACAACAAAGAGACCTGTCTGGCTGTTCTGGTTTTAGAGTCGCCTTCCGGACAGGTTTTCTCGCAGGAAGAGAGCAAAGATCTGGAGGCCCTTGCGAATCTCACGGCCCTGGCTATTACCCGGATGCACCTTGCGATAGAAGCGGAGCAGGCAAAATGGTTTGCCGAATCGGAGAAGTTGCACAGGGCGCTCCTCAATGCTGTGTCGCACGATCTGAGAACTCCCCTGGCATCTATAACAGGCGCTGTGACAGAACTTTTATCTGAAGGCGACCTCTATAATGCCGAATCCAGAGCAACCCTTCTTCGGACGATACGGGAAGGCGCTCTTCGTATGAACCGTTTTGTAGCAAACCTTCTTGACATGGCCCGACTGGAAAGCGGCATATTAAAACCGAACCGGGAATGGTGCGACATTTCTGATATTATCGGTGTGGCGCTTAAGGAAGTCCGGGACATGCTGCCCGAAGACCGTTTAAGGATAGAGGTTCCCGCAGAAGCCCCGTTGATCAGGGCCGATTTTTCATTGATTGAGCAGGTGTTGATCAACCTTCTTGAAAATGCATCAAAATATTCTCCTCCTGAGAGTAAGATCTCCATTATAGTTACAATAAACCAGGGGGAACTGTTGGTTGAGATCGGAGATTGCGGTTTTCCTGTTCCTGCAGATGACCGTCTTCGGATTTTTGACAAGTTTTATCGCCTGCACTCATCAAAACACATGACAGGAACAGGGCTGGGCCTTTCAATATGCAAGGGTATTATCGAAGCTCATGGCGGGAAGATATGGGTAGAGCCCGGCCCTCCGGCAGAAGACGGAAACCGGTTTATTTTCACCCTGCCCCTTGAAGAAGATCAACCGAATAGTATTCCAATAGAACGGGAGGAAGTGAATGGCCCCTGAAGGCGCAAGGATTCTTGTTGTTGATGATGAGCACCAGATTCGTCGCATGCTCAATGTAGCTCTCAGCGCTCACGGATATGCATTAGCCGAGGCTGCTACCGGGAAGGAAGGGTTGAATCAGGCCTCTATTTTTCACCCGGACCTCGTTATTCTCGATCTCGGACTGCCTGACCTGGATGGCATGGAAGTCATTTCCCGTCTCAGGGAATGGACACAGGTCCCTATTATTGTCCTCTCCGTCCGGGAAAGAGAGAACGACAAAATCAATGCCCTTGATGCAGGCGCAGACGATTATCTTACAAAACCATTCAGTATGGGAGAACTCCTTGCAAGGATACGTGTTGCCATCAAACATTTTGCCAAATCCGAAGATGAACCCGTTTTAACCTTTCCTGACCTGACCATAGATCTGGCACGGCGCATTGTGCTGCTTCAGGGGCAGGAGGTGAAACTGACCCCTACGGAATATGAAATCCTCAAATATCTGGCCCTCCATGCGGGACGTGTCATTACGCACGGCCAGCTTCTGCGGACTGTCTGGGGCCCCAATTATCAGGGAGAAACACATTATCTTCGTGTTTACATCGGCCAGTTGCGCCGCAAAATTGAAAAGAACCCCACACAGCCATGCTATATCGTGACAGAGGCGGGCGTAGGTTATCGGTTTATCTCCGGGGAATAAACCTTTCCTGCGTATTCATTCATCAGCAACAATGCCCCCCAGTTTTTCCCTCCTTTTTTTGTACTCTATCTTTATATTATATTTATGTCCTGGAGAGATATTTTGACGCCTATTTTAGACATACTGGTCTAAACTAAACAACGGCAATGTATCACCACGGGTCCTCAAAAAGGTCACACGACTATGAGTCTGAGAACCACTACAACCCAGGAAGTCTTTTTTATTTCCCTGACAAGACGTAAATATGCATACCGGGAAGAGTATCTGCAAGGGTAAAAGGAGTTACTGTTGACTGAAAAACCTGAGAACGAATCCTTTTTCACAAAGATCCGTCATGCCCTCATAGGAAGACCACGGGACATAAAAGATTCATCACTTTTCCATAAGCTAAGTTTAATTCCGCTCCTTGCCTGGATAGGACTCGGCGCTGACGGGCTTTCTTCATCATCCTATGGCCCCGAAGAGGCATTTCGCGCCATAGGCTCACACGTGTATCTCGGTGTTTTTCTTGCCCTCGCGACAGCTTTTACCGTTTTCGTCATCTCCTACGCCTATTCCCGTATTATCGAACACTTCCCTCATGGCGGCGGCGGGTATATTGTTGCTACTCATACTATCAGCGAGGGTGCAGGCGTAATATCCGGTTGTGCTCTTCTCGTGGATTATATGTTGACCATTACCGTTTCCCTTGTCTCCTGTGTCGATGCGCTCTTCAGTTTTCTGCCTATGAATCTTCACGTATACAAGTTAGGTTTTGTCGCATTTCTCATAATCATGCTCGTAGTTCTTAACATGCGGGGTGTGAAAGAATCTGTCCTGTTCCTGGCCCCTATATTCATGGTCTTTGTGGCGACCCATGTGGTCCTTCTCGGATACGGCATACTGAGCCATACCTCACAGCTTGCTCCTGTGGCGAGAGAGATCCATGGAAATATACAGACAGACCTTTCAACTATCGGTTTTTTCGGCATTCTTGCCCTTTTTCTCCGGGCTTACTCACTGGGGGCAGGCACCTATACGGGCATAGAGGCGGTCTCCAACGGGCTCCAGATCATGAGAGAGCCGAAAGTGCAAACGGGAAAACGGACGATGGCATATATGGCTTCCTCGCTTGCCTTGACGGCCGGTGGACTTTTCCTTTGCTACCTTTTGTGGAAGGTCGTGCCTGTTCCCGGAAAAACATTGAATGCCATTCTGGCCACCAGCATGTTCGGTCACTGGCCCTTGGGTAATACGTTGGCCCTGGTGACAATCCTCTCGGAAGGAGCATTGCTCCTCGTCGCAGCTCAGGCGGGATTTATCGATGGCCCCAGGGTTATGTCCAATATGGCCATCGACTCCTGGCTCCCTCGACGCTTTGCATCACTCTCCGAACGGCTTACCATGCAGAACGGGGTCGTCCTTATGGGCATTGCCGCGCTCCTCCTCCTCTTTTACACGCATGGATCAATTTCAGCATTGGTGATCATGTATTCCATTAACGTTTTTCTGACCTTCTCCCTCTCCCAGTTCGGTATGTCCCGTTATTTTATCAAGAACAGGTCAAGAATAGAAAAATGGAGACGCCACCTGCTGGTGCATCTCATCGGTTTTGTGTTATGTATCACCATCCTTGCCATTACGGTTTACGAGAAGTTTACTGAAGGCGGCTGGGTGACGCTGCTCATTACCTCTGCTGCAATCGGCCTTTGCTATGTTATCAGGAGGCACTATGGGAAAGTGAAAGAAAGTCTGCGCCGCCTCGATGAGCTGCTCATGAACATCCCGGCAAACGAAGAAGCTAATAACGAACCCCTTCGCAAGACAGATCCGACAGCCATCCTTCTGGTCACCGGTTTCAACAGTCTGGGCCTCCATACGCTGCTTTCCATTGTCCGGTACTTTCCTAACCTCTATCGCAATTTTATCTTCGTATCTGTTGCCGAAGTTGATTCAGGCTCATTCAAGGGCGCTGATGCCATGGATGGCTTGAGATTATCAACCGAGGACGGCCTTCAAAAGTATGTCAGAGTCACGAGGCGGCATGGGTTTCCTGCGGACTATCGCATGGAAGCTTCAACAGATGTCATAGATACTGCTGTCGACCTTTGCCGTTCCATTATGCACGAATATCCCAGATCTACTGTCTTTACAGGACAACTCGTCTTCCACCGGGAGACCTTTACGGACAGGATCCTCCATAACCAGACAGCCTACGCTATCCAGCGCCGTCTCCAGTGGGAGGGTATCCCTACTATAATCATGCCCATCCGGGTGGATATGGGCTCATGAAATCACCAAACGGAATAGCAAACCTCCACCTCTTTTAGTCGCTGATCTTTATGAACTTTTTATATTCTCTTGCGCTATTTTGACACACAATTTAGCTCCTCTGCTATATACTACTATAAGTACCATGAAAAATATTGCCCTCACAGGAACACTCATCGGTCTTTTCGTAGCCTTTTTATGTAGCGCCTCGATTGTACATTCAGAAACACAAAATGGAGGAAAACGGGGTGACGAACCGCAATGCCAGAAAGAATGCCTTAAAGAGCATTCAGAGAAAATGACAATGCTTAATGAGAGGTTTTCGAAAACAGGAGAGAGGTTTACCTATCAGGACCAGGTTGAACAGGAAGAGCACCGCTATGCTCTCTGCCTGACAAATTGTCGTGCAATTATTCCCGTGAAATAGCACTTCCCCGCAATCATGAAATCCTGATATCATAAAGAGAAATATTGATGCTGTATGGGGCAAGGCGGAGCGCCGAAATAGAATAGCGGGTCCGGTGACAGCAATATGTCTCCTATGCTTTCTCGTATCAGGACGTCAGTTTTTTAAAATGGTTCTTGAAAAAAGAGATAATCTTCTGGGTAAGACTGACATTTTCATCCTTGTCTGCAAGGGTTTTGGCCTGTGCGGCCCGTTGTGTGGCTGATTGTAGCGTTATATCTTCGGCAATGCCGGTTTCGCTTTTAATGAGTTTGTCGATTCTCTGCCAGTCAACCTTATCAGCGACTCCACGGGTCTCAATGGTTTTTTTTACGTACTCTCGTATCGACGGATGCTTTTTGTACACATCAGTCCTTACCTCAAGATAGACCCTGCCGTCATCGGTGACGGCCAACTTGACAGGCTCATAAACTATTTCCCCTTTGGTTTTTATGTCTACCATAGGATAGAGCTGTTCCATCTGTTCGGGGAGTACGCGGATACATCCATGACTCATATACCGGTACACACTTCCTGGCCAGATTGTTGAGTGGATGAGAACACCGGGAAGCGATGTTTCGATTGCAAACTTGCCCAGTGGATTTTTTGGCCCAGGGGGTACCGACTCTTCCACCTCCTTCCCTTTCATCGCATTTTCCAGTTGGATTGATTCTGGCACGTACCATGTCGGATTCTTTCTTTTGCTGACAATAAAGAATTTACCTGTTGGCGTCCTCCAGTCTGAAATTTCTGTTTTTGCCAGAAGTCCAAGGCCAACCGGAAAAGAGGTGAGGTTGCCGCCCTTAAAGAGGTAAAGGGTCCTGTCCGGTATATTAATAATAATGCCATCATCTATGACCCGTGGAACGATTTTTCGGGTGTTGAGTTTTAAAGTGGTCCCCTCTATAAGAGGTTGCTTGATATCAAGATTATTATCAGCAGCGATTGCTTTCCAGAAAACGCCATATTTGGCGCCGACAAGCTGAAGATTGTCTCCCTTTTGCACAACATAGGTTGTTGCTCCTCCTATGACCATGTCAGAGGCCCACACAATGCCTCCTGACAGGCAAAAGGAAAGAATAATCAATATTTTCAATATCATGTTCATCATCGAATAGCAGCCTATTTTATTATATGTTTCTGCAATTGACAACAAAAAACAGGTGGGAAAACGGGAAGCCCGCAATTTTTAATGAGCGCAAAGAAGATTGCATGCCGTTATGCATGAAAATATCTCTTGAAAAGCGGTTTTCATCTATGCATACTTAACAATAAGTATGCTCCCTTTATCTGATAAGAGAACATTCTATATGCTGGGGGTGATCCACCGGGATAAAGATAATGGTAAGATCGTAGACAGATGGCTCAACGAAATAAGACCCGATGTTATAACGATTGAATTTTCGCAATACGGACTTATGTTTAGAAAGGAAAAGGGTCTCTTATATCGAAAGCAGGTTGAAAGCGTGCTGGAGGGGATGAGGCGGGACCGGAAAGAATATAACGAAGAAGCGCTGTCATATTTGTATGCCTTCATTGACCTTCCTGGCGAATATGAAGCCGCGTCACGTTTTTGTATTGATAACAGCGCAGCACTGTACCTTGTTGATATGGATTTATTCTCCTATATGAACCTCAGAAAAATAGACGAATTATTCAACGAAGAGAATATTAAAAATGTCATCGGGACATATGGTGGGCAGGTTGCCGGTAACGAAAGGGCTATAGCAAAACTCTTTTTTAATACCGGCATCGAGATGGCTCCCTATACGGAAGAAATGTACATCCGGGACTGCGCTATGAGCCGAAAAATCAACGTATTAATGCGGCATCATAGCGGCAAGCAATTCGCCCATATTACCGGCTGGCAGCATTTGAAAGATCCTCATGCAATCTTTGCCCCACTCCATCCGGTAAAGGTATTTCCCTATGATTAAGATATTTGTCTTTGATCTTGGTAATGTTATCCTTCCTTTTGAACACAGACAGATTGCCGACAAACTCCATGAAGTCTCAAGGATCCAGGACCGTTTTACTCCTGCGGACATGTTCCGGTTTATGTTTGACAGGGACAATGGCCTTGTGAATCCCTATGAAGAAGGTCTTATGTCGTCTATAGATTTTTTTGCCAGATTACGGGAACGATATAAACTCGACCTGGATTTTGAAGAATTTAAGGATATCTGGAACTTGATATTCCGGGAGAATGCCGAGGTGAATGATCTGATCCTCTTTTTGAAAAAAGAGGGATATCCCCTTTTTCTGTTGAGCAACACAAATGAGCTTCATTTCTCTTATATTATGGAGCGGTATCCCATAGTCCACTCCCTTGACGAGTGGATACTTTCTTATGAGGTAGGCGCAAAAAAACCGAAACAGAAGATATATGATGTTATTTTTGAGAAGGATAAGGATGTTAAAAGAGATGAAGTTCTCTATATTGATGATATCCCGGAGTACGTGGAAGCCGCAAAAGGTTTTGGCTTGCAGGGTTTGGTCTACAAAGATGCAAAAGATGTATGGGAATTAATCAGGGAAAATAGTATATAAAAACAAAAGCGGCGTTATGTGTTCGGTTTTAGGTGTTAAGTAAAACCAGACAAACATTAGCTTTGACGCGTAAAGCTTAAAATATAAAACAGGATGTATTATGCTTCAGTATCCTCATGTTGATCCGGTAATCTTTAAGATAGGCCCTTTTGCCATGCGATGGTACGGTCTCATGTATGTCTTTGGTTTTGCTTCTTCATATCTTCTTGTTATGTACCAGATAAAGAAAAAAAAACTCACCTTTGACCGGGAGAGCATTGATGATCTCTTTTTCTATCTCATTCTAGGACTTATCATCGGGGCGCGGTTGGGATATGTATTGTTTTATAACCTCTCTTTTTATCTTGAGAACCCCCTCGATGCATTTGCGGTCTGGCACGGGGGCATGTCCTTTCATGGAGGGCTAATCGGGACCTTTATCGCCGGTTATATCATGATAAAGAGAAAGAAGCTCAATTTATTTGCCACTGCAGACCTGTTTGTCCCTACCTGTCCTATCGGGATAGGATTTGGCAGGCTTGGGAATTTTATTAATGGTGAACTCTACGGCAAGGTCTCGACAGCGCCCTGGGCAATGGTTTTCCCTGAAGGTGGGAATGTAGCGCGACATCCGTCGCAATTATATGAAATGTTTTTCGAAGGGATTGCGCTCTTTGCTATTCTCTGGATATATAAAGACAGAAAGAAACACGAAGGGGACGTCTTTGCCCTCTTTTTGATACTCTACGGCGCCTTCAGGATCTTCTGTGAATTATTCAGGGAGCCCGACAGCCAGCTCGGCTACTTCTTCGGTCTTCTCAGCATGGGACAGCTTCTCAGTCTCTGCATGGTAGCACTGGGTATCGCCTTGAAATGGTACGTGAGACAGCCCGTAAATCCGTGAATCGGAAATCATGAATGATTAAAAACAAAGGGTAAAAAGAATCATTCAGCCCTTTTACCCTTAATCTATTACCTTTTACAATATTGTAACTAACCCGCTGTCTAAGTCATAATAGGCGCTGACGACTTCTATTTTGCCGTTGCGGACCATTTCAGACAGGACGGGCTGGGATGATTTTATCTGGTCCGCAACCAGTAGCGCGTTGGCCTTGATACTGTTGTCGGTAAGATCGCCGGTTTCCGTTTTTGCCTTTTCTACTGCAGGCATGATTGCCTTTACAATGTTTCCTATGTGGCCGTGTGCCTCACCGCCCTGGACGGTTGCCGTAACAGCGCCGCATTTGGAATGGCCGAGGACGACAACGAGTTGTGAGCCGAGATGGCCAACAGCATATTCGATACTGCCCAAGGCCACGTCATCGACAATATTGCCGGCAACACGGATAACAAAAAGATCACCGAGACCCTGATCAAAAATGATCTCCGGGGGGATTCGTGAATCAGAACAACCTACGATAACAGCAAAGGGCTGCTGTCCCTTTGAAACTTCTTTGCGGCGTTCAATGTCCTGATTCGGATGGGACTGCTTTGACAAAGAGTACCGTTTGTTGCCTTCGAGCAGTTTTTGCAGGGACTGTCCTATTGTGGAATCGTTTATCATGACCAACCTCCTTGCGTTTGCTAAAAATTCTTAAACATTGATTGTACATCATTTTGTGCTATTTTAGTACAAAGCAGCACTTAAAGTAAACTATCATATATTGTGAAAATATTAACATAATTTTGTTGACAACTTTATCACAGGCGTTTAATATTAAGTGTTTGAGCAAAAAGGATATTAATAGTCAGTCAAATATTAAACCCAGGAGGATAAGGTATGGCAGCAATTAAGGAAGAAAACAACAAGTATTACCCACCAGCGGAATTTGTCGAGCAGGCATATGTAAACAGCCGCGAAGAGTACGAAACAATGTGGAAACAGTCTATTGAAGATCCGGAAGAATTCTGGGGTGGCGTTGCGTCAGAGCTTACCTGGTTCAAAAAATGGCTCAAAGTCAACAGAGAAGATTTTTCCAAGGGTCAGGTTGAGTGGTTTATCGGCGGCAAGACCAATATCTCCTATAACTGCCTTGATGCTCAGATCAAAAAAGGTAAGGGCGACAAAGTTGCCATTCTGTTCCAGGGCGAGCCGGAAGATGATGTAGTAAAACTTACCTATAAAGAAATGTTGACGTTAGTATCGAAATTTGCCAACGTCCTGAAGAAAAAAGGCGTACACAAAGGCGACAGGGTTGCTATTTATCTTCCCATGATCTGGCAGCTTCCCGTTGCTATGCTCGCATGCGCAAGAATCGGCGCTATCCATACAATCGTTTTCGGCGGGTTTTCTGCTGAAGCCCTCCGTGACAGGATCCTTGATGCCGGCGCAAAGGTGCTCATTACTGCAAACGGCTACTGGCGTTCAGGTAAAAATGTCAGCTCCAAGGCCAATGCAGACATCGCCTGTGATCAGTGTGCGGCACTGGGTCATACCGTTGATAAAGTGGTCGTAGTAAAGAGACTTGAGAAATTCGACGTGCCAATGAAGGCCGGAAGAGATACCTGGTTTGAAGATGAAATCGCAGCTCCCGATATTACCGCAGATTGTCCCGCAGAGTGGATGGATGCCGAAGATCCACTTTTCATCCTCTATACCTCAGGCTCCACAGGCAAACCGAAGGGCGTGCTCCATACGACCGGTGGTTACATGACTTATGCCTATGCCACATTTAAATACATTTTTGACTACAAAGATAAAGATGTCTTCTTCTGTACCGCAGACATCGGCTGGGTAACGGGTCACACTTACATTGTGTACGGACCTATGTGTAACGGTGCAACCTCAATCGTTTTCGAGTCCGTTCCTACATTCCCGAATCCGGACAGGTTCTGGGCTATTATTGAGAAATTTAAAGTCACCAGCTTCTATACCGCACCGACAGCAATCAGGGCACTCATGAAGGATGGCGAGAAATGGCCGCAGGGAAGAGATCTTTCCTCCCTGAAAGTCTTAGGTTCAGTCGGTGAGCCCATCAATCCCGAAGCATGGCTCTGGTACCACAAGTATGTGGGCGGAGAGAAATGCCCCATTACAGATACCTGGTGGCAGACAGAAACCGGCGGCATTCTTATTTGTGCCCTCCCCGGCGCATGGCCGACAAACCCCAGTTATGCAACACTTCCTTTCTTTGGTGTCATGCCCGTGCCCTTCAGCCAAGATCAAATGCAAGCCAGCCGGCAGTAGACGCACCTGTCAACGAACAGGGTGAGCTCTGCATCGCACAGGTCATGGCCTGGTATGATGAGAGGCGTTTTCGGCGAGCCGGAAAGATTTTTCAATACCTATTTTGTACAGCAGCCCGGCTTCTATTTCTCCGGCGACGGCGCAATAAAGGACGAAAACGGCTATTTCAGGCTCATGGGCCGTATTGACGATGTCGTCAACGTATCCGGTCATAGAATGGGTACCGCTGAAGTTGAAGCAGCACTCAACTCATATACGACAGCAGTTGCAGAGTCAGCAGTCGTTGGCTTCCCGCACGATGTTAAGGGCGAAGACCTTTATGCATACATCATTCTGAAAACAGGCGTTGAAGGAACAGATGCCCTGAAGAAAGAACTGGTTGCACATGTCAGAAAAGAGATCGGTCCTATCGCGTCTCCCGGCAAGATCCAGTTTGTCCCCGGTCTGCCAAAGACACGTTCCGGCAAGATCATGAGAAGGATCCTGAGAAAGGTTGCAGCCGGCGCAATAGATGAGCTTGGCGATATCACGACCCTTGCTGATCCGTCAGTAGTTGATGTAATCGTAAAAGGCAGACAGTAAGAGTATAATTGTTTAATCAGGGCCCTCGAAGGAAACCCCTTCGGGGGCCTTTTTTATCAGGAATCCTGTCTTTAGGATGAAAATGGACTACACCGTTAACTCCACAAAAGCTTATCATGTAAACCAATTGAACTCTCTGGGATGGGAGTTGACTGTTTGTAACGCGCTTTACCCTGAAAATACGCCGCTCAGGAAATTGCTCAGGAACAATGACTCTTACGGACACCTCCTCTATGACTATTTAAGTAACTTATTTCCAATGGAAAAGATAAAAAGGTAGTCGAAATTGGCGGTGGATACGGTTATCTCATGAAGGGCTTTCTTGACAGCAATAATGTGCTGGAACCGTGCATGCTGGATATCTCCCCCTATCTTATGGAAAAACAAAAAGAAACTCTTAAAGATCATCTGGTTTCTTACAGATTGGAGGATTTTTTGGAAACTGAGCCGGCCTTCCTGAAGGGGTTCGACCTGGCCATTATGAATGAAAACCTCGGTGATTTTCCTACCCTCGTCAATATTAGCCGGAAGAATGCTTTCAAATGCCGTCCGAAGCTCATTGATACGGACTCAGCGACGGGCTCTCTATTTATTTGAAAAATACAAACTTGACTCGACCGCCAGGAGAAACATTTCATTTCAATACAGGCGCTCTGGAAGCCTTAGAAAAGCTTTGCATTTCGGATATTCCCTGTATTTTTCTCAGTGAGCACAGCTGTGAGGCCACAGTACCGGAGTGCTGCGCCAAGCAATACAGATTCAGTCTGCAGGAAGCCCGGAGAAGATATCACTCATGGGCCACGATGAATATTCAATCAAGTTTTCCTATCTGCAGCAAGTGGCGAAGCCTTTGGTTACAGGTGCATCCGTGGACCATTTGCGGATTTCATTCCCTTCGATTTCACAGAAGAATTATGCTTCATTATGGTCTCTCGTGGACAGTACAAGGATGAAGATGAAATGATCTGTCAATTTATTGAAGACCTTTACAAGTACGAATATCTTGTTCTTATAAAAGAAACACAGTAATATTGAAGGACTGACGCCACTTCATTGTCAGTTTTCCCATTACCAGAAAGCATGCATATTTGATTCGGTTATGGTTGTAGAAGCGGATATTCCTATTGCCATAAGTCCTGCTATGGCTCCTAATATGTAGCATAGCCAGAGTCCATAGAAGCTCGGTGTCTTGATCATTTGGCCGGCAGCATAGTTGGTTCAAAAATTAATAACCATCCCGAGAAGCACAAAAATCAGTCTTCCCGTATTTGCAGACATGCCAAAAACTTTCGTATCATCAGCCATTAATAAATACCTCCCACGAATTTGTTTATGTCTAAAGTAATAGTGACTCAACATAATTATACTGAGCAAGTTGTTGGCAAGAATTTTCCGTGATACAGCTTCACAAGCTGAGGGGGTGATAATAATTGTATTATGAAGAGTATAGGTGAATTTATTTATATTAATAGCAATTCCCTTATATAGTAATATTACATACTTTCACTGTTACCCCATAGTATAGCACACAAGATAGACCCTATTTTGCGCCTGCTCATTAGCTCAAAAGTTTATATCTCATTGATTATATTAGTGATAAAAAATATTTTTATAATTTTTAGTTTCAGCAGATATTTTTTTTGTAAAAAAACGGCAAATCTTAAATTTTGCATCATTAAAAACTATTAAAAAACTCTTGACATAGAATGCATAATTGTTTAATATAGCTCTGTTTTTTCGCGTTGTACCATTATCCCTTAAAAGCAATGAGGGATTATTTTTTTGGAGGTATTGATGCCTACTATTAATCAGTTAGTCAGGCTTGGGAGAGAAGCCGTCAAAAAGAAGAGCGCTTCCCCGGCCCTAACGAATTGTCCTCAGAAAAGAGGAGTTTGCGTAAGAGTTTATACGACGACCCCTAAAAAACCAAATTCCGCTTTGAGGAAAGTTGCACGTGTAAGACTTACAAACGGAATTGAAGTTACAACCTATATCCCCGGTATCGGGCATAATTTACAGGAACACTCTGTTGTTCTTATCAGGGGCGGAAGGGTCAAGGATTTACCCGGTGTCAGGTATCACATTATCAGAGGGTCCCTCGATGCAAGCGGTGTTGCGAACAGAAAGAAGAGCAGATCTAAATACGGCGCTAAAAAACCGAAAAAATAGAACTGAAACACTATAGAGGAGTAATCCATGCCACGAAAAGGACATGTATCAAAAAGAGATAAACTGCCGGATCAGAAATTCAATGATCTTCTCGTGCAGCGCCTTGTTAATTGTGTCATGCTGGATGGAAAAAAGAGCACTGCTACACGCATTGTGTACGGCGCCTTTGATTATATTGGAGATAAAACGAAAGAAGAACCCCTCAAGGTATTCCATAAAGCTATGGATAACATAAAGCCTGAACTGGAAGTAAAGGCAAGGCGTGTTGGCGGCGCTACCTATCAGGTGCCGGTTGAAGTAAGACTCAACAGAAAACTGTCACTCTGTGTCCGGTGGCTTATTAGATATGCACGGGAAAGATCAGAAAAAACGATGCTTGAAAGACTCGCCGGAGAAATACTTGATGCTTATAATAACAAAGGCGGAGCGGTAAAGAAAAGAGAGGATACCCACAAGATGGCTGAGGCCAACAAGGCTTTTGCCCATTACAGATGGTAGTAAAATTGTATGAATAATTTAAGAAATGTAGGGATTATGGCGCATATCGATGCAGGGAAGACGACTGCAACGGAGCGCATCCTTTTCTATACCGGTGTTAATAACCGTATCGGCGAAGTCGATGACGGCGCGGCAACGATGGACTGGATGGAAGAAGAGAAGGAAAGAGGTATTACTATCACCTCCGCTGCGACAACATGTTTCTGGAGAGACCACAGAATCAATATCATTGATACGCCGGGCCATATAGATTTTACCATCGAAGTGGGGCGTTCATTGAGGGTCCTTGATGGCGCAGTTGCACTCTTTTCCGGTGTAGAAGGCGTGGAACCTCAATCGGAAACCGTCTGGAGACAGGCTGACAGATACGGTGTGCCGAGGATTGGCTATATTAATAAAATGGACAGGCCTGCATCCGATTTTCAGAAATGCATGAAGATGATACGGGAAATATTAAACGCCAACCCTGTAGCATTGCAGATCCCCATAAAGGATGGTGATGAGTTTCTCGGTATTATCGATGTCATAACCAGCAAAGCCATTTATTACGGCGGTGACAGACTGGGAATCGATTTTAAAGTAACGGATGTACCGCAGGAGTTACAGAAAGATCTTGCTCATGCACGTGAATTGCTCATGGAATCACTCTCGGAAGTGGACGATGAATTTATGTCACGCTATCTCGATGGTGAGCCAATCGATGAAAAACAGATCAAGAATATTATCAGAAAAGGGACTCTGGAAGGCAAGATACTTCCCCTTTTGTGTGGCAGCGCTTTTAAGAATAAGGGTATACAGCCGCTTCTCGATGCTATTGTTGATTACCTTCCTTCCCCGGAAGATGTTGCCCCCTATCATTGCTGGACTGAAGAAGGTGAAGAGAAAACTCTCCAGGGAACCAAAGAGGAACCTTTCAGCGGACTTGTCTTTAAGATCATGACAGACCCCTTCGTGGGCCAGTTGAGTTATATGAGGGTTTACTCCGGTGAATTGAAGGCTGGCGACACTGTTTACAATAATGCAAAGGGAAAAACAGAGCGGATAGGCAGAATATTGCGGCTCCACGCAAACAAGAGGGAAGAAATCAAGAGGGTTGAGACTGGTGACATTTGTGCTATTCCTGGCCTCAAGAATGCGGCCACCGGCGATACGCTTACAGATCCTGATCTGAATATATTTTTCGAGACCATTGAAGTTCCTGCACCGGTTGTTTCCTGTGCTATTACACCGAAGAAAAAAGACGATCTGAAAAAGATGTGGCTTGTTTTTAATAGATATACCGTAGAAGATCCTTCACTGACAGTCAAGCTTGACAGTGAGACCGATGAAGTGATCCTTTCCGGCATGGGGGAACTCCACCTGGAGATCATTATGAACAGGGCAAAGCGTGAGCATAACCTTGAAATGATTTCTTCAGCCCCACAGGTTGCATACAGAGAAACGATTACCAAGGCGGCAACAGGAGTCGGTAAGTATGTCAAGCAATCAGGTGGACACGGCCAGTATGGTCACGTTGTCCTTAAGATATCACCTCTTGAGGGGTCTGATTTCGAATTTGAAAATAACATTGTCGGCGGGGTCATCCCACGAGAATTTATCTCAAGCATTGAAACAGGTGTTAAAGAAACCATGGAAAAGGGCGCTGTTCTTGGATATCCCCTTGTCAATATAAAGGTTGAGCTTGTTGACGGTTCATACCATGATGTGGATTCTTCCGAACTGGCGTTTAAACTTGCCGCATCATTTGGCCTCAAGGACGCAATTGCCAAAGCCCACCCGGTTATTCTTGAACCTGTAATGAAAGTTGATATTAATGTTCCCATAGAAGCGATGGGGGTAACAATCGGCGACATAACATCACGAAGAGGAAGAGTGGCGGAACTGGGAGATAAAAACGGGTTTAAGTATATCCTTGCCTATATACCGCTTGACGAAATGTTCGGCTATACAACGCAGCTTCGTTCTATGACACAGGGCAGGGGTTTTTTCAATATGGAGCTTTTTCACTATCACCCCGTGCCACACCATATCTATCAAAATCTAATGAAAAATAGAGAAAAATCAGTGACGGAGGTCCAATATGGCTAAGAAAAAGTTTGAAAGGACAAAACCCCATGTGAACATAGGCACCATCGGGCACATAGATCACGGGAAGACAACCCTCACCTCAGCCATTACGAAATGTCTTTCCAATAAGGGCTGGGCACACTGGATACCCTTTGATCAGATCGATAAGGCCCCTGAAGAGAAGGAGCGCGGTATTACGATCGCCACGGCCCACGTGGAGTATGAAACCGAAAACAGACACTATGCCCATGTGGACTGTCCGGGTCACGCTGACTACATCAAGAACATGATTACCGGCGCCGCACAGATGGATGGAGCAATCTTGGTCGTTGGAGCCAATGACGGCCCCATGCCACAGACAAGAGAACATATCCTCCTTGCCCGTCAGGTCGGTGTCCCCTATATGGTTGTTTATTTAAATAAAGTCGACATGGTCGATGACCCGGAACTTATTGAACTCGTTGAGATGGAACTCCGCGAACTCTTGACGGCCTATGAATTTCCGGGAGATGATATCCCTATCATAAAAGGAAGCGCGCTGAAGGCATTGGAACACGGCTGCGCCGATGCCAACTGTCCTGATTGCAAGAGCATCTATGAACTGATGGCTGCCTGTGATTCCTATATACCGGAACCGGTCCGTGATACCGATAAACCCTTCCTTATGCCTGTAGAAGATGTTTTCTCTATCTCCGGCCGTGGTACCGTCGTAACGGGCCGTATAGAGAGAGGGGTCATCAAGTCAGGTGAAGATGTCGAGATCATCGGTTTCACCGCTACCCAGAAGACCGTCGTAACCTCAGTAGAAATGTTCCGGAAGATCCTCGATCAGGGTATGGCCGGTGATAATGTCGGATTACTCCTCCGTGGCACCAAGAAGGATGAAGTGGAGCGCGGCCAGGTTGTGGCAAAACCGGGAAGCATTACCCCCCATACGAAGTTTAAAGGTGAAGTATATATCCTCAACAAGGAAGAAGGCGGCCGTCATACACCGTTCTTTACCGGATACCGTCCCCAGTTCTATCTGAGAACAACGGACGTAACCGGTGTAGCAAAACTTCCCGATGGGGTTGAGATGGTCATGCCCGGTGACAACGTCACCATGGTGGTTGAACTGGTGACACCGATCGCCCTCGAGAAGGAACTCCGTTTCGCTATCCGTGAAGGTGGCAGGACTGTTGGCGCAGGTGTTGTTACAGAGATTATAGAGTAAAGGGGAAGAAGATGAGGCAGAGAATCAGGATATGCCTGAAAGCCTTTGATCATAGATTGCTTGATCAATCGGTGAAGGAAATAGTGGACGCAGCAAAGAAGACAGGTGCGCAGGTTATCGGGCCGGTGCCATTACCGACGAGAATCCAGAAATACTGCGTGCTCAGATCCCCCCATATTGACAAAAAATCAAGAGAGCAGTTTGAAGTAAGGACGCACAAAAGGTTGATGGACATAGTTGACCCGACGCAACAGACGGTTGATGCCCTCATGAAACTGGAATTAGCGGCCGGGGTCGATGTGGAGATTAAATCCTAGGAGTTTTCTATGGCAGTTACAGACTTGTTGGATATTCAGGGTGCAAAAGTAGGCGAAGTTGAAATCAAGGATGAGATATTTAATTGCGAGGTAAAGGCGCACCTCATTCATGATGTAGTAAAAATGCAGCTTGCGAACAGAAGAAGCGGTACAGTACAGACAAAGACGAGGAAAGATGTAAGCGGCGGCGGAAAAAAACCTTATAAACAGAAAGGGACTGGTCAGGCGCGGCGTGGAACATCACGATCACCGCTTATGGTTGGCGGTGGCATCGTATTTGGACCACAGCCGAGAGACTATAGCTATAAGCTCCCGAAAAAGGTCCGCAGGATTGCTTTGAAATCGGCCCTCACTGCACGGTATACCGGATTGAGCATGAAGGTGCTCGATAAACTTGATTTAACGGATATCAGCACCAAGACATTCAGTGGAATTGTGAAGACCTTAAGTCTCAAGAAACCGCTTTTTGTCATTGGTTTAAAGGACGAAACAGTTGAAAAATCCGCACGGAACATACCCCATCTTAAGGTTCTCAGAGTTGACGGACTCAACGTATACGATATTATCAAGCACGATGAGCTTGTCATGACCCTTGAAGCATTGCGGAAAATAGAAGAGGTATTGGCGCCATGAACGAATACGATATCGTAGTACGTCCTATCATAACAGAGAAGACTACTCTTTTAAAAGATATGGGCAACCAGTATGCCTTTGAAGTTCAGAGGCATGCCAATAAAATAGAAATCAAGAAAGCCGTAGAAAAGCTTTTCAAAGTAAAAGTGCTTTCAGTACAGGTATTAAACATGGAAGGGAAAAAGAAGAGGCTGGGACGTTTTGCCGGAAAAAAGGCTGACTGGAAGAAGGCAATTGTTAAACTCAGTCCGAAAGATAAAATAACAATTTTTGAGGGTGCATAATGGGCGTAAAGGAATATAAACCGACCTCTGCTGGCAGGCGCTTCATGAGCGGCCTAACCTTTAACGAGATTACAAAGAAAGAACCGGAAAAATCATTACTTGCCCCTATGAAGAAAACCGGTGGCAGAAACCATAGTGGTAAGATCACCACTCGTCACATCGGTGGCGGGCATAAAAAGAGATATAGGGTCATCGATTTCAAGAGGGATAAAACTGAGATACCCGGCAAGATCTTTGGGATAGAATATGATCCGAACAGGTCTGCCAACATTGCCCTCATTCATTATGTAGATGGTGAGAAACGATATATTCTTGCACCCCTTGGCGTCAAAGTGGGTGATACCATTGTCGCCAGTATGAAGCCTGATACGGAAATTAAAGAAGGCAACGCGCTGCCTTTGAAGTTTATCCCCCTGGGCACCTTTGTCCACAACGTGGAGATGAAGCCCGGTAAGGGCGGGCAACTTGCCCGAAGCGCAGGAAGCTATGCGCAGCTTGTAGCGAAAGAAGGAATGTATGGTCATGTGAGACTGCCCTCCGGTGGAGTGCGGCTGGTAAACCTGTCTTGTACGGCAACCATTGGTCAGGTGGGTAATATTGATCATGAAAATATCACCATCGGAAAAGCAGGCAAACCGAGATGGCAAGGTGTCAGACCGACGGTACGGGGAACAGCGATGAACCCCGTTGATCACCCCTTGGGTGGTGGTGAAGGAAGATCAAAAGGTGGAAGACACCCATGCTCGCCCTGGGGACAGTTGTCCAAGGGTCTTAAGACGAGAAAGAACAAAAGAACGAATAAGTTTATTATAAAACTCAGAGGGTAGGAGGTTTCCGTGGCAAGGTCTCTCAGTAAAGGGCCATATTTAGAAGAGAAGCTCGAGAAGAAAGCAGATGAAGCGAAGGAATCCAAGGGTTCAAAGGTCATCAAAACCTGGTCGAGAAGATCTACCATCGTGCCTGGTTTTATAGGGCTCACCTTCGCAGTCCATAACGGAAAGAAGTTTATACCCGTCTTTGTCACAGAGGAGATGGTTGGTCATAAGCTTGGGGAGTTTTCTCCTACAAGGACTTTTCATAGCCATTCCGGCGACAGAAAAGCAAAAGTAGCGAAAAAGAAGGAATAGGATTATGGAAATCACGGCAAAAGCAAGAATGATTCGGATATCCCCCCGTAAGGTGAGGATCGTAGGTGATTTAATACGAAAGAAAAATGTCAATGAGGCTATGGGGCTCCTTACCTACATGCCGCAAAAGGCATCCGTTATTCTGAAGAAACTTCTCGACAGCGCCATTGCTAACGCAAAGCAGAAGAAGTATGTCGATATCGACAACCTCTATGTTAAAACGGTCATGGTTGATGGTGGACCGGTGCTGAAAAGGTTTCTTCCGAGAGCCATGGGAAGGGCAACAAAGGTCAGAAAAAGAATGAGTCATATTACGCTCACATTAGACGAATCATAAATCTGGAGGCTAAATGGGTCAAAAAACACATCCAATTGGTTTTAGACTTGGAACGATCAGGACATGGGATTCCAAGTGGTTTGCAGCGAAAAACTATGCGAAATTCCTCCACGAGGATATAACGATAAAGGCATACCTGAAAAAGAAGCTGTACCAGGCAGGTATTTCAAAAATAGAGATAGAGCGGGCTGCAAATAAAGATAAAAGGGCCAAGATCAATATCTATACATCGCGTCCTGGCCTTGTGATCGGCCGAAAGGGCGCCGAAGTTGAGAACCTCAAAAAGGAACTTCAGCGCATAACCGACAAAGAAGTTATTCTCAATATTACCGAAGTTAAGAGACCTGAGGTAGATGCGCAGCTTGTAGCGGAAAACATAGCGCTTCAGATGGAACGAAGGGTTTCTTTTAGAAGGGCTATGAAGAAAAATGTCCTCCAGTCAATGAAGTTCGGCGCCAAGGGTATTAAGGCAATGTGCGCCGGCAGGTTGGCAGGGTCTGAAATGGCAAGGACAGAATGGTACAGAGAAGGCCGGGTGCCTCTGCAGACTATCAGGGCGGACATCGATTACGGCACAGCTGTTGCAAATACGAAATACGGTGTCATAGGTGTAAAGGTTTGGATTTTTAAAGGTGAAATTTATCAGGAGGCACGGTAATGCTCACGCCGAAGCGAGTAAAATACAGAAAACAGATGAAGGGTAGAATGAAAGGCGTTGCCCGCAGAGGGAATGCTGTTGATTTTGGAGATTTTGGTCTTCAGGCAATGGAGCCCGGATGGGTTACGGCCAGGCAGATTGAAGCAGCAAGAATTGCCCTTACAAGATATGTAAAAAGAACGGGAAAAGTATGGATCAGAATATTCCCCGATAAGCCCATCACAAAAAAACCGGCTGAAACGAGAATGGGGAAGGGAAAAGGCGCAAACGAAGGCTGGGTGGCTGTTGTTATCCCCGGAAAGGTCCTCTACGAGATTACCGGTGTTCCCGAAGATAAGGCCCGGGAAGCTTTAAGAATAGCAGGATTTAAACTTTCTATTGCAACAAGGTTTATTGCAAGAAGTGAGGAACAATGAAAGTAAAAGAGTTACGAGAGTTGACGAAAGAAGAACTTTTGAAAAAGAGAAAGGACATCAAAGAGGAGCTTTTCAATCTGCGGTTCCAGCATTCATCGGGACAGCTTGAGAATACTGCACGGCTGAACCTCCTCAAGAAGGATGTGGCACGAATAGAAACTGCTGTACGTCAGAAGGAATTAAACGCCTAAAGAGGTCCATATGGAATTGAAACGAGAGACGAGCAAGAGAAAGATGATCGGGTTTGTTATTAAGGATAAGATGGATAAAACCATCGTTGTGGAAGTAGAAAAATTCCTAAAGCACCCTAAATACCATAAGTTCATAAAACGAAAAATGAGATATAAGGCCCATGATGAAACGAATGCTTGCAAGATAGGCGATGAAGTGATGATTATGGAAGTGAGGCCGGTCAGTAAAGATAAAAGATGGTTGGTAAAAGAAATTGTCAAAAAGGAAGAGCTTTCTTTAGGCGAGAAAGAGGTGGGAAATGATACAGGAGAGATCTAAACTCGAAGTTGCCGACAATTCAGGCGCCAAAAAGCTCGGATGTATCAAAGTCCTCGGCGGCTCAAAGAGAAGATATGGAACCGTGGGAGATATTATCGTTGCTTCAGTGAAGGAAGTTATCCCCAATGCAAAAGTCAAGAAAGGCGAAGTAGTAAAAGCGGTCATCGTGAGGACAAAGAAAGAAATCAGAAGAAGCGACGGTTCTTATGTGAAGTTTGATGATAATTCAGCGGTTATTATAAACCAGTACAATGAACCTGTTGGAACGAGAATCTTTGGACCAGTGGCAAGAGAGCTTCGTGCAAAGAAGTTCATGAAGATTGTCTCATTGGCTCCTGAGGTTGTGTGAGGGACAGATGGAAGAAAAACAATATCATGTGAAAAAAAATGACCTTGTGATGGTTACCACAGGCAAGGACAAAGGCAAGACCGGCAAGGTTTTAAGAATAACAAAAAAGAAAGACCGGCTTATTGTTGAGAAAGTAAACATGGTAAAGAAGCATGTCAAACCGACCCAGAAATCAAAGGGCGGCATCCTGGAAAAAGAAAGTTCCATACATGTTTCAAATGTCATGCTCTTTTGTGAAAAGTGTTCAAAGCCCGTAAGGATAGGCAAGAAGCTCCTTGAAGACGGGAAAAAGGTGAGATTTTGCAGGAAATGTGCAGAGGTTATCGATAAGTAGGAGGCAATAGTTGAAGACAGAGTATATGGAATTTTATGAAAAAGATGTCAGATCCGCTCTCATACGGAGATTCCAGTATAAGAACGTCATGGAAGTGCCAAAAATCGAGAAGATTACCGTCAATGTGGGGCTCGGTGAGGCATTGCAGAATATAAAAGTCCTCGACAGCGCTGCCGGTGATATTAAGGCCATAACAGGCCAGAAACCGGTTATCACAAAGTCGAAGAAATCCATAGCTTCTTTTAAATTGAGAGAAGGTCAGTCAATCGGTTGCATGGTGACGCTGAGAAGAGAGAGAATGTACGAATTTCTTCATAAACTTGTCCATATCGTTCTTCCCAGAGTGAGAGACTTTAAGGGGGTTTCCCCGAAATCCTTCGATGGGAGAGGCAACTATACCCTTGGGCTGAAGGAACAGACGATTTTTCTGGAAATTGAATATGATAAAATCGACAAAGTAAGGGGTATGAACGTTACTGTCACAACAACGGCAAAGACAGACGAAGAGGGTTTCGAGTTGCTGAAGCTCATGGGAATGCCCTTTAGAACCTGATGGAGGAATAATGGCAAGAAAAGCAATGATCGAAAAGACCCTGAGAACGCCTAAATACAAGGTGAGGTTGCGGAACAGATGTCAGGTGTGCGGCAGACCGAGAGGGTTTTTGCGTAAGTTTCAGATGTGCAGGATATGCTTCAGATTGTATTCTCTCAGGGGAGCAGTCCCAGGCGTAATAAAATCAAGCTGGTGAGGTGGCTATGAGTATGGTAGATCCGATTGCTGATATGCTTACAAGAATAAGAAATGCGATCATGGCACGCCATGAGTTTGTTGACATTCCCTATTCCAATATAAAGCTGGCCATATCGAAGATTCTGAAAGAAGAAGGGTATGTTAAAAACTATAAAACATTTGTTGATGAGTCGAGAAAGAAATTTCTCAAGGTATATATCAGCTATGATGAAAACAGCAAGAGTGTCATTACAGGACTGAAAAGGCTTAGTAAATCGGGAAGAAGAATGTACGTGAAAGTCGATAGTATACCGAGACTGAGGAGCAAGATTGGTCTTGTGGTGATCTCGACATCGAAAGGTCTCATGACAGACAGGAATGCAAGTAAGAATAAGGTCGGAGGGGAACCCCTCTTTAAGGTTTGGTGAGGTGTTAAATGTCGAGAATAGGTAAAAAACCCATTGAGTTACCTCAGGGGACAAAGCTGGAACTGGTGGATGGTGAAGTGCGTGTAGCAGGCCCGAAAGGCTCTTTGAAGAGACCTTTTTTAGAAGGGTTGGCGCTCAATTTCGAGGGAAATATTATTACCGTACAGCGTAATGGTGAAGATAAGAAGACCAGGAGTTACCACGGTCTTATGCGCACCCTGATTTCAAATATGGTTGACGGTGTTTCCAAGGGGTTTGAGAGAAAGCTTGAGATAGTGGGTATCGGATATCGCGCCGAACTTCAGGGGAACAATGTAGTCTTCTATCTCGGCTATTCACATCCGATTACGTTTATTTTGCCTCAGGGCATCTCTGCGCAAATCGAGAAACAGACTGCAGTTACCATTCTGGGTATTGATAAAGAACTTCTCGGACAGACAGCGGCAAAAATGCGCGGACTGAGAAAGCCTGATGTCTATAAGAATAAAGGCGTAAAATATGCAGGTGAAAAACTACGGAAGAAAGCAGGCAAAAGCGGGAAGAAATAAGGAGTAAGAGATGCGGATAAAAGACAAAGTTGAAGCCCGGGAAAGAAGAAAGAGACGAATGCGGAGTAAGATCCAGGGTACCAAGGAACGGCCGAGACTCTGTGTCTATAGAAGTGTTGCGCAGATTTATGCACAGCTTATCGATGACGCGGAAGGCAAGGTCATTACCGGAATATCAACACTTCACAAGGATGTTAAAGCTGCGCTGAAAAGCGGCGGAAACATTGAAGCTGCAAAAAAAGTAGGCGAAGCGATTGCGAAAAAGGCAGTCGATATGGGTCTGGAAAAGGTTGTATTTGACAGGAATGGTTTTAAATATCATGGACGAATAAAAGCTCTTGCTGATGGTGCACGAGAAGCAGGGTTAAAATTTTAACAGGAGGTTGTGTTGGTTGAGAGAAAGCGAATAGACGCGGGCGAACTCGATTTACAGGACCGGTTAGTTTATATAAACCGTGTTGCAAAAGTAGTAAAGGGCGGAAGAAGATTTAGTTTCAGCGCAATCGTCGTTGTTGGCGACGGAAACGGACGCGTTGGCTTCGGTCTTGGGAAAGCAAATGAAGTACCGGATGCAATACGGAAAGCCGTCGAAAGAGCCAAAAAAGGTCTTGTTGAGATATCCCTTGCAAAAGGCACGATCCCCCATGAAATAATGGCAAAATATGGAACGAGCCAGGTGTTTATGAAGCCTGCAAACGAGGGCACGGGTGTTATTGCTGGTAAAGCGGTCCGGGCTGTTGTCGAAGTGGCAGGTATCACAAATATATTGACCAAGTGCTATGGCTCGAGAAATTATCATAATGTAGTAAAGGCTACCATAAAAGGCCTTGCAATGCTGAAATCGCCTGAAGCGGCTTTGAAACAAAGAGGAAAGCTAAAAGGCGAGGAGGGGTAACACAGTGAGTCATCTCAAAATTAAATGGACAAAAAGCTATATCTGTTGCACTGACGATCAAAGGGCAACAGTAAAAAGCCTTGGGTTTAAAAGGCTCTATGAGGAAAAAACGGTAAAGAATTCACCTGAGATACGCGGCATGGTAAAAAAGGTGATGCACCTTGTGACCGTTTTGGAGGATGTTCGATAAATGAAACTATCAGATCTAAAACCAATTCCAGGGTCAATTAAAAAGCGAAAAAGAGTTGGAAGGGGTACGGGTTCCGGTCATGGAACCACAGCCGGATATGGCAATAAAGGACAGCGCTCTACGAGTGGCGGCACCAAAGCCAAAGGTTTCGAGGGCGGTCAGATGCCTCTTACGAGAAGAATCCCCAAGAGGGGATTTAAAAATCCCTTCAGAAAAGAGTATGCCATTATTAGTATCGATGACCTTAATCTTTTTAAAGGAAAAGAAAAAGTGAGTGTTGATGATATTCTTCAGGCAGGTTTTGTTAAGACAATGAAGGATGGAATCAAACTGCTCTCCGGTGGAGAGATCGATTTTCCCATAAAGGTTGTTGTTCACAAGGCTTCCCGGAAGGCAATTGAGAAGATAAAATCACTGGGCGGTGACGTAGAGGTCTTAATTTAATGAGTGGTTTCCAAAATATCGGAAAGATTCCTGAGTTGAAGCGGAGAATTATAGCAACGCTCGCATTGCTTGCCGTTTATCGCCTTGGCGTTAATATACCAACGCCGGGGTTGGACAGTAATGCTCTTGCCGGTCTTTTCGCGAAAGCAAAGGGAACAATTTTCGGTTTCTTTGATATGTTTGCCGGCGGCGGATTGGAGCGTCTTTCCATATTTGCTCTTGGCATTATGCCTTACATCAGTGCATCTATTATACTTCAGCTACTTACCGTTGTTGTCCCCACATTGGAAAAGCTTTCCAAAGAAGGTGAAGCAGGAAAGAAGAAAATAACCCAGTATACCCGGTATGGAACGGTTGTAATAAGCCTTATCCAGGGTTTTGGCATTGCCATGTATCTGGAACACCTTCCCCTGGAAACAGGAGGGTCTATCGTCTATAATCCCGGATGGGCCTTCAGGCTTATGACGATGATTACTCTCACTGCCGGAACTTCTTTCATTATGTGGCTCGGTGAGCAAATCACAGAAAAGGGTATTGGAAACGGTATATCACTTATCATTTTTGCAGGGATTGTGGCGAGACTTCCTAACGCTATCGTGAGCACCGGGACACTTGTCAACTCCGGTGAATTAAACTGGTTTTTTGTTATTATACTTTTGGCCGTTGTTGTCGGTGTTGTTGCCTTCATCATTTTTATGGAAACCTCACAGAGACGCATACCTGTGCAATACGCAAAACGTGTGGTAGGGCGAAAGATGATGGGAGGGCAGACGACACATCTGCCGCTCAAAGTCAATACGGCCGGTGTTATCCCACCCATTTTTGCGTCATCAATCATTATGTTTCCAGCAACAATAGCGAGTTTTGTTCCCAATGAAACGGTGAAAAGCTTTGCCCAGATGCTAACTCCGGGGTCACTTCTTCACGAGATTGTCTATATCGGTTTTATTGTCTTTTTCTGTTACTTTTATACAGCAATTGTTTTTAATCCCGACAGCGTAGCTGATAACATGAAGAAATACGGCGGATACATTCCAGGCATACGTCCAGGGAAGAGGACTGCTGAGTATATCGATAAGATCCTCACCAGGATAACCCTTATCGGGGCTTTGTATATATCATTTGTCTGTGTTCTGCCGACGATATTAATGAAACAATTCAATGTTCCTTTCTATTTTGGTGGAACTGCGCTTCTCATAGTCGTTGGTGTTGCCCTTGATACAGTCCAGCAAATTGAGTCACACCTAATTCTCAGACACTACGATGGGCTGGTGAAGAAATCCCAAAGGATAAAAGGGAGAAGGTGACGATGCGTAAACGGTCTGTGGTCAGTATGTTACGGCCTATAAACTCTGTGCTGTAAAATGCAGAATGGTTATAATAAGGAGTAAAAAAGAAATAGAGAAGATGCGTGTCGCAAGTGAACGGGCCAGGGAAATGCTCCTTTACTTGAAAAGTTTTGTGCGGGAAGGTATTAAGACGATAGAATTGGAAATGCTCTGTGAAGAAAAACTAAAAGCAATGCGCAATACGGAACCTGCATTCAAGGGTTACTATGGTTATCCCTATTGTCTTTGTATTTCAATCAACGATGAAGTTGTCCATGGTATGCCGGGAGAGCGAGTGATCAAAGAGAGTGATATTGTCAGTATTGATTTTGGCACCCTTTATGACGGTTACTATGGAGATACAGCCGTGACATATGCTGTGGGTGCAATATCGAAAAACACAGAAAAGCTCCTTGCAGTTACGGAAAGTTCGCTTTTTCAAGGAATAGAAAAGGCAAGAGAGGGCAACAGACTCTATGATATTTCTTATGCTGTTCAAACATGTGTTGAAGAGGCAGGGTTTTCCGTTGTGCGGGATTTTGTCGGCCACGGAATTGGAAGGCGTCTCCACGAAGAGCCCCAGCTTCCCAATTACGGAGAAAAGGGTACAGGAATAAGATTGAAACCGGGTATGGTCTTTGCTATAGAGCCCATGGTAAATATGGGGAGCAGCGAAGTATTCGTAAGGGAAAATGGATGGACAGCGGCAACAAAAGACGGGAGCCTCTCTGCTCACTTTGAACATACAGTGGCAATTACGGAAAACGGCCCCGAAATACTGAGTAAACCATAGAGGATGAATGCCTAAAGGCGAAGGAATAGAAATTGAAGGAACTGTGATTGAGCCCCTGCCCAATGCAATGTTCAGGGTGGAACTTCCCAACGGGCATAAAGTGCTCGCCCATGTATCAGGTAAGATGCGTATGCATTATATCAAAATACTGAGAGGAGACAAGGTTGTTGTGGAACTTTCGCCATATGATCTGACAAGGGGCAGAATTATTTACAGAGTCAAATAGGAGGGAACGATGAAGGTGAAACCTTCTGTAAAAAAGAGATGCGATAAGTGCAAGGTTATTAAAAGAAAGGGTATTCTCAGAGTAATATGCGAAAACCCGAAGCATAAACAGAGACAGGGTTAAGGAGGCATAAGGTGGCAAGAATTGCTGGTGTTGATATACCGAGAGAAAAACGGATAGAGATAGCACTGACGTACATATTCGGTGTTGGGCGAACTCTCTCGAACAGGATCCTTTCCGAGGCCGGGATTAATCCGAACACAAGGACTAATGCACTTTCAGAAGAAGAAGTTGCCAAAATCAGAGATATTCTGGAGAACAATCATAAGGTTGAAGGCGACCTGCGGAAGGAAGTGAGTATTAATATCAAAAGGCTCATGGATATAGGATGTTACAGAGGCCTTAGACATAGAAAGAGCTTACCGGTAAGAGGTCAGAGGACGCGGACGAATTCACGGACCAGAAAAGGGCCGAGAAAGACTTCGATGAAACGAAAATAATGAGGTGGTAGATGGCAAAGACCAAAAAAAGCACGAAGAAGAAGATCAAGAAAAACATACCCATTGGCGGGGCTTACATACAGTCAAGTTTCAATAATACGATTATTACTATTACAGACCCCCAGGGTAATGTTGTATCGTGGTCGAGCGGAGGCGTTGTGGGATTCAAAGGATCTCGCAAGAGCACCCCTTTTGCCGCACAGCTTGCCGCAGAGAACGCTGCAAAAAAGGCCATTGAGAATGGTATGAAGACCGTGGATGTCTATGTAAAAGGACCCGGGGCCGGCAGGGAAGCGGCGCTGAGAGCGCTTCAAAGTGCAGGATTGAAAATCCACCTGATAAAAGATATTACCCCAATACCACATAACGGGTGCAGACCACCCAAACGAAGAAGAGTGTAAGGAGGCCGGCATTGTCAAGATATGTAGGACCATCATGCAGATTGTGTAGGAGAGAAGGAATAAAACTTTTCCTGAAAGGGGAGAGATGTTATACCGAGAAGTGTGCTATGGAAAAGAGGAACTACCCACCGGGTCAGCATGTTGATACGAAAAGTAAGTTCCAGGAATATGGCTTGAGACTCCGGGAAAAACAAAGAGTGAGAAGAATTTATGGCCTCAGTGAAAAACAGTTCAGGCGTTTCTTCACGATGTCTGAAAGGAAAGAAGGTATTACGGGGACCAATTTCCTCGTTTTCTTAGAGAGACGAATTGATAACATGGTGTACAGACTTGGATTTGCTACTTCAAGGAAAGAAGCAAGGCAGCTTGTGGGGCACAACCACATCACAGTGAATGGGAAAAAAGTAAGTTCACCGTCTTTTATTGTGAAGGTGGGAGATGCAATAGAAGTAAAACATAAGGAACTGCCGAGTGTACAGAATGCCCTTGAGTCGGTGGTAAGAAGAGGAGTGCCTTCATGGATTGAGCTTGATAAAGAAAATATGAAAGGTATCATAAAGCTTCTTCCGACAAGGGAAGATATCACGATGCCTATCAAAGAGCAGCTCATCGTGGAGTACTACTCAAGATAGTCTATTATGCCCCAAGGAGGGTACGTACATATGTTTGAAAAAAATTGGCAGGAACTAATAAAACCCACGAAGATTGAGATCGAGAAGAGGGAAGAGAATTATGTTAAGTTTTTTACAGAGCCTTTTGAACGAGGCTATGGAATAACTATCGGAAATTCCCTCAGAAGAGTCCTCCTTTCGTCAATTATGGGTGGTGCCATTACCTCTGTCTGGATTGACGGAGTGGATCATGAGTTTTCAACTATCAGGGGTGTCAAAGAAGACGTCACAGAGATTACATTGAATCTGAAGAAAGTTGTTCTGAAAATGACTGATGACAAACCTGCAGTTTTAAAGATCGATGTAAAGGGAAAGAAAGACGTAAAAGCGGGCGATATTATCCATGACAGTAATGTTGAGATTATGAATCCAGAGCTGCACATTGCCAATTTGAGCAGCGATGGAAAATTGTACATGGAAATGAAAGCCAAACTGGGAAGGGGTTATGTCACGTCCGAATCGAACGTTGAAGACAGTGATCCAATCGGCACGATACCGATCGACTCAATCTTTTCTCCCATCAGAAAGGTAAGTTACAACGTCACACAGGCAAGGGTTGGCAGAAGAACAGATTACGACAAACTTACCATGGAAATATGGACCGATGGCAGCGTCAACCCCTTGGATGCACTTTCCTTTGCCGCAAAGATCATCAAGGAACAGATGCGTATCTTTATTAACTTTGAAGAATTGGAAGAATCCGATACTATTGAAGAAAGATCTATTGACAGACAGGATCTCAATGACAATCTGTACCGGAGTGTAGACGAACTGGAGCTCTCTGTGAGAAGCGCCAATTGTTTAAAAAATGCCGATATCAAGTATATTGGCGAACTGGTGCAGAAAACCGAGCAAGAAATCCTCATGACGAAAAATTTTGGCAGGAAATCACTTAATGAAATCAAAGAAATTCTTTCCTGTATGGGTCTCAGGCTGGGTTTGAAACTGGATAGTTTTCCTTTACGGGAAGATCTCGATAAGATGGTGCTTAAGAAAAAAGATCACATATAGAGGTTTATTATGAGGCATTTGAATAGGGTAGCAAAACTGAACAAATCGAAAAGTCACAGAAAGGCACTTTTACAGAACCTTGCCAATGCTCTTTTTGAGCATGAGAGGATACAGACGACAGGCCCCAGGGCGATGGAACTGAAAAGGGTTGCCGAGAGGCTTATAACGCTGGCAAAAAGAAAAGATCAGCATGCAATGAGGCTTGCCTTTGCTTTTTTACGGGATAAAGAAGTGGTAAGCAAACTCTTTACCGATATCGGAGACCGGTTCAGCGCAATCAATGGCGGTTATACCAGAGTCTTGAAGATTGCCAACAGAAAAGGCGACAATGCTCCTATGGCGCTTATTGAGCTTACCGTGAGGAAAGAGAAGGAAGAGAAAAAAGAGAAAGCTAAGGAAACAAAAGAAACCAAGAAAGAAACAAAGGTCAAAAAAGAAGCCAAAGAACCGAAGGCAAAAAAAGAGACCATGGCCGTAAAAGAACCAAAAGTAAAGAAAGAAGCGAAAACAGAAACCAAGGAACCGAAAGAGAAAAAACCAAGAAAGAAGAAAGAGACGGCAGCAAGCGAAGAAGTAAAATAAAAGATCTCGTACAAGAGACCACTGGGAGATCGTTCAACGGCAGGACAACGGACTCTGACTCCGTGAATCAAGGTTCAAATCCTTGTCTCCCAGCCATTTATCAGATATATCGAAGGATCAGCAGAATTCTGCTGATCCTTCCTCTTTCTATATCAGTTTGCCATCCTCAATAGTCAGACTTAATACTGAAAAGAGGACCGAAAAAAGCCTCTTCATGCTATACTAGCTTTTGTAAAACTATCCCGTATCCGTTCTTCCTCTTCTTTGCTGTTGATTAAAATTTATTGGAGCATAATCCTACAAGGTATGCTTCGGAATGATTGTTCCATTCTTGTCTTGACGTCCCTGCACATACAGCTTATCTTATGATAAGCGGCACATTTATCGTATGTACGGGTTGTAACACAAATAGAAAGCTTGGAGTTCAGACGCATTGTGGAAGTTTGCCCGGAAGGCATTGATTTTAAATATCCTGATCATGGTATTGACATCGTCCATGGCGTTCGGGAGAGATTACACCATGAGACGGAAGATTGATGGCTATACCGTGGATATTTCCATCAATAGAAACCCGCCGATTATCGGTAAAAACGATATCAGGATTGAAATAAAAGACCCTTTTGGAAAAGATGTGATCAACACACCTGTAACGGTTAATTACTTTATGCCTCCTATGCCGGGTATGCCTCCCATGAATTATACGGTGCAGGCATCACCAGGAAGTTCAGGATATAAGGCAACCATGGATTTTATAATGACAGGTCCATGGAATATTGTCGTCAAGGCTAACACGCCAGGGAAACCATTGAGGATGACTGTCCCCATTGATGTAAGATAAATGTGTTTAGGCGGTTAAAAATTGGAAGACGAGGTGTCCGGAAGATGAAAAAAATATATCTTGTGGTTCTTACTGTCATGCTCCTTGGAATTGCGCTCTATTTCCTCTTTCCGGTTCGTCAGGACATAAACAGAAAGATATCTGCCACGACCAACCCGCCTCCCTCCGCTCAAAGCGCTGACAAGGGAGTTGTAGGGGACCCATCGAAATCCTCTGTTTCCGGAGCGGAGTCTTCCGGGAGTAGCGATAACACGGTGACGGTTGAAATCCCCCTTGAAAAACAGCAGACAATGGGCTTGAAGATTGTTGCAGCGACAGTAAAACCGATGAAAAAAACCCTCAGGACGGTAGGCCGTGTTGAATTTGACGAGAGGAGACTGACCACAGTAAATATTAAAGTCGAAGGATGGATCGAAAAGCTCTATGCCGACTATACAGGGAAGCATGTTCGCAAGGGTACCCCGCTTGCCGATATTTACAGCCCTGAACTGGTATCCACACAGCTTGAATATATTAATCTCTTGAACTGGAAATCATCTCTGGGCCTTCGTACTCAGAGAAACATAGAATTTAATTGGGGGGACAGGTTCGGGACAGTGGGAAGACTGACCGTCTATGATCTCGATCCTCTGATCGATGTAGCTAAACAGAAATTTGCTCTCTGGGAGATTCCTGAAGAACAGATGAGAGAGGTAGAAAAAAGTAGAATACCCATAAAAATAATGACAATCAAGAGTCCTGTAAGCGGATATGTTTTTCAAAAACCCGTTGTTAAAGGCACGCGGGTGGCCCCGGGAGATAAGATCTTCGATATCATAGACCTCTCTACCGTATGTGGTCCTGGCCGATATATACGAATACGAAATACCTTACGTCAAGGAAGGTCAGATCTGCGCGGATCACCTTGAGCTACTTTCCGGGAAAAGAATTTACTGCCAAGGCTGATTTGGTTTACCCTTCTCTTTCCGGTCAGACGAGGACGGCAAAGGTCCGCTTTGTGCTTCCCAATCCCAATGTTCTCCTGAAGCCCCAGATGTTCGCGAATGTAGAAATGGACCTCGACCTGGGAGAGCGGCTTTCCATTCCTGAGGCGGCTGTTCTCGATACAGGAACGAGGCAGGTTGTGTACGTCGATCTTGGGGAGGGCATGTTTTCTCCCCGGCAGATCAAGGTCGGAGACAGGGCCAACGGAATGGTTGAGGTTCTTAGCGGTCTGAAGCCCGGAGAGAAAGTAGCTGCATCTGCCGTCTTTCTCATCGATTCAGAGGCAAAACTGAAGGGTGTCCAGTGATAGGGCGGATCATCGAATTATGTGCCCGTAACAGGCTTATAACAATTCTTTTCGTAATTATTCTTGCAGGTTGGGGATACTGGGCAATCAAACATTCTGCCCTTGACGCGCTCCCCGATCAAAGCGATACGCAGGTCATCGTCTACACGGACTGGCCCGGGAGAAGCCCCGATCTTGTCGAAAACCAGATTACCTACCCCATCAGCGCCACGCTCCTTGCGGCGCCGCAGGTCAAGGCGGTGCGGGGATTTTCTTTTCTTGGCAGTTCCTTCATTTATATCATTTTCAAAGACGGTACCGACATTTATTGGGCCAGAAGCCGTGTACTGGAATACCTCCAGGCCGTGAAAGGCAAAATACCGGACTGACGTAAACCCCGTTCTCGGGCCTGATGCTTCAGGTGTGGGATGGGGATTTGCCTATGCTTTGGTTGACGAAAAGGGAAATCAGGACCTGTCGGAATTGCGTTCCCTCCAGGACTACAATGTGAAACTTGCCCTTGAAAGCGTGCCGGGGGTTGCCCAGGTGGCAAGTATCGGCGGTTTTGTCAAACAGTACCAGATCACCGTCGATCCCAACCGGCTTCTTTCCTATGGCATACCCATAAATAAGATTTTCGAGGCTGTACGAAAAAGCAACAGCGATATCGAAGGCCGTGTTGTTGAAATGTCCGGTGCAGAATATATCATTCGTGGCAGAGGGTATATCCAAAGCGTAAAAGACCTCGAAACCATTCCTGTCGGTAATGACGGATCGGGAACCCCTGTTTTTCTGAAGAACATCGCCCAGGTCCGTTTAGGACCAGAAATACGCCGTGGTGTGGCTGACCTTGACGGAAAAGGAGAGGTCGCAGGGGGCATCGTTGTCGTCAGGCACGGAGAGAATGTCTTAAATGTTATCGATCGCGTAAAAGAAAGGATTAAAAATGATATAGCCCCAAGCCTCCCCAAGGGCGTAAAAGTCGTTACCACCTATGACCGCTCCGATCTTATCTATAAAGCGGTGGGGACCCTGCGCAATGAAATTATTATTCTTATTCTCTCCGTCAGTATCATCTGTCTGGTCTTTCTTCTTCACCTCCCCAGCGCCTTTGTCGTGATCCTCACCCTCCCCGGCGCGATCCTCATCTCCTTCATATTCCTCTATTTCCTGAGGGTGACCTCCAATATCATGAGCCTCTCCGGTATAGCCATTTCCATAGGCGTTCTTGTTGACGCATCTATCATTATGGTGGAGAACGCCCATAAAAAGCTGGAAGAAGCGGGCTATGGGCGAGGGGGCATAGTTAATGGTTCTCAGAACTCCGAACCTCAACTGAGCAGAGTGGAGATCATCATTAAGGCGGCACAGGAAGTGGGGCCTTCGCTTTTCTTTGCCCTCATGGTTATCACTGTTGCTTTTCTCCCCGTGTTTACCCTCCAGGGCCAGGAAGGAAGGCTCTTCAGGCCTCTCGCCTATGCCAAGACCTTTGCCATGTTCGGCGCAGCCTGTCTCGCCATTACCCTTACACCTGCGTTGATGACCCTTTTTATCAGGGGCCGTATACGCCCGGAGAGCGAGAACCCTGTAAATAGCTGGTTGGAAAGGGTTTATGATCCCATTGTCCGCTTCTGCCTCAGGTTTCACAAAAAGGTAATCATCGGCGCTCTGATTCTTATGGCCGTGACCCTCTATCCATACTTCAAACTGGGCACTGAATCTATGCCGGCCTTTTTCGAAGACGCCCTCTTTTACATGCCCGTCACGACCCCCGGGGTATCGATTTCAGAAGTTTCTTCGCTGCTTCAAAAACAGGATAAAATTCTGAAAGGGTTTCCTGAAGTGTCACAGGTATTCGGTAAAGCGGGACGGGCAGAGACCGCCACTGATCCGGCGCCTCTCGAGATGTTCGAGACAACCATTAATCTGAAACCGAGATCGCAATGGCGGAAAGGGATGACTGTTGAAAAACTGACTATGGAGATGAACGAGGCTCTGGCCATGCCCGGGGTCTCGAATGCTTTCACCGCGCCTATAAAGGCAAGGATCGACATGCTCACCACCGGTATCAGGACACCTCTGGGGATGAAGATCTTCGGTCCCCATGTCGATGAAATTGAAGCCATTGGTATTGAGGTGGAGAAGGCGCTTAAAGGTATACCGCATACCCGGAGCATCTATGCCGAAAGGGTCAATACAGGCTATTTCATCGACATATCCATCAACCGCGAAGAAGCGGCACGCTACAATCTCACCGTAGATGATGTCAACAGTATCATACAGTCTTCTGTCGGCGGCCTCAATATCACTACCACTATTGAAGGGAGGGGGCGTTATCCTGTCAATATCCGTTACGCCAGAGAACTCGAAGTGACATCGAGACCCTCAAAAGAGTACTTGTTCCTGTTTCCTTTTCAACAACGCAACCTGATCTGCCTGCTTTAGGCACACCGCCCGGCGTTGCTCAGGTACCTCTTTCACAATTGGCTGATATCAGGATAGTTAAGGGCCCTACACAGATCAAGAGTGAAGCGGGTATGCTCACCGGATATGTTTACATTGATTACACCGGAGGGGATGCCGGGACCTATATCAAAGAGGCGAAGAAGCGTCTGGCTTCACTGAAAATTCCCGATGGCTACCGCCTTGAATGGAGTGGAGATTATCTGCGCCTGGAGAGTATCCGTGAACACCTTAAAACCGTCATACCCCTTACGCTCCTTCTGATTATTATCATCATTTATTTCAGTACTAGGTCTGCTATGAAAACTGCCATTGTGCTTCTCGCTGTCCCCTTTTCGCTTGTGGGTTCCTTCTGGCTCCTCTATATTCTTGGATATCATATGAGCACCGCTGTTTGGGTCGGCATCATTGCCCTTGCAGGGCTCGACGCGGAAACAGGCGTCGTCATGCTCCTTTATCTCGATCTCTCCTATGACAGATGGAAAAAAGAGGGACGATTAAAAAACATGTCCGACCTTCAGGCTGCAATCATGGAAGGTGCGGTAAAAAGGCTGAGACCTAAGATTATGACAGTGGCTACAGATATGGGTCTTATCTTCGTCCTCTTCGACACCGGCATCGGTTCGGAGGTCATGAAGAGCATCGCAGTGCCGGTGATCGGCGGCCTCGTGACTTCAACTATCCTTGAACTCACTATCTATCCTGCTATTTATATGCTGTGGAGAAAAAGGGGTCTGACAAGAGGAGATCATGTATAACGCATGTGAATAAAAAATCTGCAAGGCATGGTACTTGTTGAATCCGTTGTGCAGTACATGCTTAAATGATCCGGATAACTGTCAGTTCCACACTGCTATCGAGATGGCGCTAATGGAAAGATGTCTGTCCATGCGGTTATTCTTGTTGACACCGGCCTTGAGTAAAAGAGTCCTTTGAGTTTGGTCATTGTCGGACTTGGTCCGGCATCCAGTCTTCTCAGTGGATTCCGGCGCCTGTACTCTTGATTGTTTTAGGGTAGTAGGTATATCGTCGGAATCTCGACGTAGATCAGCTCTTTTGAATTGCCGGAGTGATATTACTAAGAAGTCAAGTCGCTTACAGCCTTCATTGATTAGTCCTCTTTTTTGTTATACGACCTCACCGGCCAATAATCTTGCCTGATTATTTCCGCAAATACATGTATTCAACCTTGCCCCGGGCTATCATGCAGGAATAGGTAAAACCATATTTCTTGATAATGGCCAGGGCTTGATCGGCTTCATCTTTTTTTTCGCCAAAATCAAATAACCGGTTGCTGCCATCTGCTATTCTCCAGTTGCCCTTAACCTGTTCAAGGTTCGTCGTCGCCGGATTAAAAGGTAAACAATCTTTATCTCTGAAGGAGCCAATCGGCGAGGAGCCTCCTGTCAGCATGTAATGAAAAGAAGGATTGGGACGTCCCACAAAACAGGACTGGGTGATCTTATAATGCTTGATAGTAGCAAGGGCTATCAATGCTTCAGCTTTATCGAAATCAAAACCGAATATTATCTGGCTGCCGTCCATTACCCTCCAGCCAAAGGATGTCTGTTCCATCGTCGTTGTATCAGGGTTAAGCGAAATGCAGTCTTCTTTCAATGGTGCAGGTTGTCCCTGTTGATTCCGGGGTGGCATTAAAATGGTATCATGCGCTGGTCCTTTCCCGTTTCGAGGCAGCATGGGAGACCCTACGGGCAGAGGCCCTTGTCCATTTTGCGGAGGTGGCGACAAAGGAATACCACCGGATACAGGTTGTCCCTGGTGGATGATGGGAGGTCCTGCCGCTGCAGGTCCTTTTCCTTCGGGCATTTGTGCGTTGGACCCTGGAAATGGAAACCCCGGTGCTTTTTGACCAATAAGATCTTGCTGTTTGATGGTTTTCTGTATTGGTTTATTTTCCCGGTTTGTGCAATTACCCTTGAGGTTGACTACATTCGATACAGTTTTCATATTGGTTGGATATACAACCTGAAGGAAGATCCATCCGTTGATTTCCGGGGGTCCATTGGGGTCTCCTCCGAGTTCCCAGGAATACGATACTTCCTTTGCCTCCCCTTTTCCCAACTTCAGAGTTACCGGTAATGTCCGGACATCGTCGCTGCGAATAAACCGGTAATGGAGGGTCATTGCCCTGTTTGTAGAGATACGCCCCTTGAATGTGAAAGTCGTCGGGCAGGTGCCAGTATAGGTGAGCTTGTCGGTGCTCAGATCTGCGATGACTTCAAGCCCAACTTGCCACTGAAAACGATTCTGAAATGGTTGCCTCTCCGTTGGTTTTTTTGGTGACTCCCGGTCCTGTTGAGAATAACCATTGACCGTGAAAACCATAAAAATAAGATTTATCAAAAAGATTATGAAGATCATTATTCTATCCTTCTTCTTCATGAGCATCCTCCGTTCTGTTTTACTGATCAATTTATTTAGAAATGTTATTCCATTTTAAGACCACGTTAAGTTGTTGTCAATCTTTTATCACTTATCGAGGCAACCTCCTCAATAACCTTCAAGCCTGAAATCAGTAAATAGCATGGCGCAGGTAGTGATCACGGTAAAAATGAGATAAAGTGTAAGCGTTGTCAGGGCCAGTCTCTTTTGAATGCGAGGGATAATTGTGCTGAGGCTCTTTATATGCCTGAAGGGTATGAGCACACCCACACTCAAGCCGGTCACAACGCCTCCGAGGAGAGTGAGGTATAACGGATAGCCGATATAATAATATTCTTTCTGCAAGATACAAAAGGGACAATGGTGTGTCGGCAATGCGTAGAAATAAAGAGATATGAACGATATCAGAGCCGCAATTGACACTGTGAAAGTAATCAGGACCATAACGGAAAATACAAGCCCTGCGGATACCCGGCCCTTAAGATAAAAATAAAACCCTGAAACCGCAGTAACCATCATGACAGCATAAAAAACTATTTTCATGGGTATGCTGGGCAGGGCTGTAAATCTTGCCCCTATGCCTGTGCTTTCGGGACTGAAGAGGCTTCCGCAGCAGGAGGTGATGACATTGGCCTTGAGGTTAAGAAAATAGGCGCCCTGAGTAATCATTTCTGAAAAAATAAAAGGCGTTATTATGAGAAGAAAAAGGTATTTCATTTTTATCAAAGGATAATCGAAGGCTCTGTTGTCGGTGTAATTCACAATGAGCCAGACTCCGCCGAGAAGGAAATTGACTATTTTTAAAAGCATGGCAGGATACCCGTATCCATTGACGTTCAGCGTACCCGCTGCGCACATGGCGCCGACGAAAAGTCCGCTCAGCTTATCGGCTGTAAAAATAAACAAGAAAAGCGAAAGGAGCTGAAAGCCGAAGGCGTAACTCATAACGGTGGATATAAGGTATGTTTTTCGTTCCAGGCCCAGTTGGAGTTCACTGCCGTTCTGCAAATCCCAGTGTCTCAGAATGCTCACTCCATAGAAGGCAGCATATAAAACCATGGAACTCACAAGGATCGAGCCGACAAAGAGAGCGATAATGGCGGGCTGCATAATCATGGACGTGTCCCTGCTGCCAGCACCTTTCCATCACGGAATTCTATCACTCTGTTCGCTTCAGTTGATGCAAACACAAGAGGATCATGGCTTGCGATGAGGACTGTTCGCCCTTCCCGGTTAAGCCTTGCCATGATTTCGATAAATTCCTTCGACAGTTTCGTGTCGAGGTGTGCGGTAGGCTCATCGGCGATGATAATACGGGGGTTATTGATCAAGGCCCGGGCAATGGTAACACGCTGGGCTTCCCCTCCTGACAGCCATTCCACCCTGGAGGTTGCTTTGTGGGACACATTGAAAAGGTCAAGAAGTTCGAGAGCCCTTTTTTTAAGGGGGGCATGTCGCTCTCCGCAAGGATATGCGGGAATCATCACGTTCTCAAGAGCGGTTATACCTTTGATAAGGTTATACTGTTGAAAGATGAAGCCAAAGGTGTTGCGGCGTATTTCCGTGAGAAACCGTTCCGGAAGGCTTGTGATTTCGTGGCCGAGGACCTCTACTCTGCCTGTTGTCGGCTTTGTCATAGCACCGATGATGCTCAGGAGAGTTGTCTTCCCTGATCCGCTGGGGCCCTTCAACACCGTGACCATATCAGGGTCAATGGTAAGATTGATGTCATCGATGGCCATAAACTCATTTGAGTTGCCTTTATGAAAAACCTTTGTTACGTTTCTTAATTCAATCATAGGATATCTAAAGCCTCATTACTTCATCGGGGTCTACAATTGCCGCCTTCCAGGAAGGTATAATCGTAGCCGCAGTATAGGGGACAACGGTAAGGAAAAACAATGACGCTATCTGGTAGGGATCTATGTAAGGGATGAGACGGAAGTGCGGGTAGAGTATGGACCATCCCTTGAGGACAGGTTCAAAAAAAATGTAAGAAGCAAAAAACACATGGAGATATGCAAATATAATCCCCATCAAAAAAGCAGAAAGCGAGATAACCATGCCTTCCCAGGATTTCATGGTAATGACTTCAGAGGTTTCCCACCCAACAGCCTTCAGTATGCCGATCTCCCTTCTTTCTTCGGAGCTCAAGCTCGTCGCCTTGTCCCATGCAAAGATGACAAAAGCAAGGATAGCCCCGGCGATGACAAATATCAGTAACCCTCCACGCCAATCAAAGACCGCATCGTAGGTACGCGCAATTTCATCCCGGAGAATAGGCCGGGTGTCCGGAAGGAGTCTTTTTATTTTGTCCGCTACGGTACTCAATTCCTTCTTGTTCCTCACCTCCAGGGCCACGTCTGTGAAATATCCTTCCTTGATCCCGAAAAGGCTTCTGAAGTCCTTTTCAGATATTTCCACCAGGTCTGATGAAACAAGCTCCGACTCTGAAGAGAGAACATCAGTCACCTCAAATGTCATATATGCGCCATCGGAGCCTTTAAGCGGCATAAGGTCTCCTTTCCGGGCATTGAGCATTTTTGAGACACCCATTCCTATGACAACTGTCCCTGTTTTATCCCGATAATCTTTTGTCGCTATCAGGGTATAATTAGCTCCGACTGATGGTTCGTAGTAATAGCCCCACAAACGCCCTTTCACATTGCGGACTCCTGTGATTTCTTCTACGATGCGGATATAACTCTCAGGGACGAGATCATGCCGTCCGGCAACAAGTTTCTGCACTACAATCTCCGGACTGCCCTGCAGAACAATAGACGCTTCTTTCTTTATAGAAGTAGTGAAAAAAAAGATCGATGCCAGAATAAAAACAATTATCGTATAGACTAAAAACAATGCCAGATTTTTTCTCCATCTTCGCAGAAGGGCGGAAAGAGCAAAATCAATGATATTTCTCTGTTTTTCAATCCAGATCATAGCTTGCCCGGTGTGCGTCTCATGAGGTGTGGCGACGGAGGTATTATAGACCCCGAAGGAAAGTGTTCCATGGATGTGGGGTGATCCTGAAAAGGTGTGGCGACATCCGTCATGGCAGGGTTTCGTGTGTATTGCGCATCGGTAAAAAGACAAAGATCTGTCAAGCCATACTTTTCCACTATTCTCATGCGCTCCTTCAGAAAAGGCGCATCGTTGCGTTCTCTCAGATGAGCGTGAATAAAAACAAGGAGCAGCACAGAGATATTTACCGCCAGCCACAGGAGAAAAACGTTCGATTTTCTTTTGAACATCAATCGAGCCCTTTTATGATCGAACCGGTTATCTCCTGAAACCTGAACAGTCTCTTGCCTTTATGATCCTTCATAAACTCTTTTGCTTCCCCTTCTTTCTCAAAGGGTATCAGCTCTCTCCCCATGGGACCGTACACATCGCTCCCCTGGACATAGTATGCCTTCCGGCCATTCATAAGGGTTAAGTCGTAATAGTCGGTTACATAAATCGACTCGACGTCAGCCTCTCTCTTTTTGGGGTTATATTTACTTATATTTTGGTAATACTTGAACATGTCTTTAACCCCGTCAAAAAAAGCTGTTGAACCATCTTTGAAGACTATCCCTGCAACAAAGTCGGGATATTTATGCACAAACATACCACATACGGGACACTTATCCTGCGGCCCCGGCTGCAGGGTTTTTTTCTCTTCCCCCCACAGGACCGAAGCCCAGGTAAGACCGATTAAAATAATAATAAACAGGGACCGTTTCACCATCGTGATCCGGAAAATCACATCTGGTGGCCCATTTTCTTCTGTTTCATCATTTTTCTTTTGTCCCGGATCATTTTTGTATCGGCATACATGTCCTCGTATGTCGCTTTAATCGCCTCATCAAAGGTGGCGATGGTCCCGCTGTTCGCTTTCACAAAAGCCTCGGCATCTGCCTTGTTCTCAAATGCCCATTTACCCCGTTTGGTCATGACGCCAGGTTTGTTTCCCCCTATTACCCAGGAAGCCCGTTCCGCATCGATGAGTTTCTTTGTGTTGTAATCGCCAACCTGGATACTCTTCGGTGTTTTATCGACATTGACCGCAAGGTCCACTGCCGCACAATGGATACTGCATGCTCCGGCCTCTGTGTTGTCATCATAGATGATCAGCATTCTACTGTGTGAAAAATGTCCTCTGTTCATGCCGCAGTAGCTGCATGAACCATGTTTCTGAATGTCGTCCTGTGCGAAAAGCATGCTCCCTGATAACAAAAGAATAGCAGATACTATGACCGAAACCAATAGCTTGTTTTTCATACGTCCCTCCTGTTATTTTTTTTCACTCCTACAATGAGGATTTTAATATCTTTATAATCGGAATATGGATAATTATACTCTTTCCTTCCAGGCGATCCCCGTTAACGTGACAATTGATTTAATAATTATACTAATACTGTTGTTTGTCAAGTGTCCCATGAATAAAATTATATAAGCGCAACCATTCTCTTTCAGCCTTCCTTACTCCATTATATCTTGTTGTATGATATTGATATCAGACGGTACTCATAATTTATGAAACGACTTGACAGAAAGTCAATTCATATCGTACGATATAACGTACGACAAGGAGGTTGGAATGACAACATTATCCGTATCAGAAGCAAGAAAACGTCTCTACTCCCTGGTCGATGAGGTCAAGGAAACACACGAGCCGGTACAGATCGTAGGCAAGAGAAGTTCGGCAATACTTGTTGCAGATGAGGACTGGCGGGCAATCCAGGAGACGTTGTACCTGATATCGATACCGGGTATGCGGGAATCCATCCAGGAGGGGCTCATGTGTACCCTCGAAGACTGCGATGAGGAGCCCTGCTGGTGAGCTGGCGGCTCTTTTTTACCAGGCAGGCCAGGAAAGACGCCGAGCGAATTGCGCAATCAGACCTGAAGCCTCACATCAACCGTTTATTGGAAATTCTCAAAGAAGACCCCTATCAAAACCCGCCTCCATATGAAAAGCTCCTGGGAGACCTCTCCATGGTCTGTTCACGAAGGATCAACATCCATCATCGCCTTGTCTACCAGATAATAGATGATATGAAAACAGTGAAAATCATCCGCATGTGGACACATTACGAATAACTGTGTCACAAAAGTTCCTTGCCGGTTTGATAACCATTAAAGGGTAGGTCCTCAAAACAGCAAGGTTGACATAAGGGTCGCTTACCGGAATGGGTTCAAGGTTCGTCAGGGCACGAGATACGCTGTTTATTCGATTGATGCTCACAATTGAAACCTTCCCCCCTCCAGGAAGCCATTGGCCGGACTCTACACACAAACCCGGCACAAATAATCGTGGCAATGAACACTATTCTGGAATTGACAATAAACCTGTCATCAGGTTATAAATTATCCTGCTATGATTGAACGATATACATTACCGAGAATGGCCCGTATCTGGACAGACGAAAACAGATTCCAGAAATGGCTCGATATTGAAGTTGCCATCTGCGAAGCTTACGGTAAGCTCTCCCTCATTCCCGAAGAAGACCTGAAGATCATTAAAGCTCAAGCCCGTTTTGATGTGCAGAAGATCCTCGAAATCGAAAAGCGGACACGGCACGATGTGGTCGCCTTCATCGAATGTGTCTCCGAATTCGTGGGACCTTCAGCAAAATATATTCACATGGGCGTCACCTCCTCGGATATCCTCGATACTTCCTTTGCCTGTCAGTTACATGAGGCCTCAGACATCCTGATCGAAGACATCAAAGCCCTCATGGGTGTTCTCAAAGAACGGGCCATGCAATATAAAACAACACCGGCTATCGGCAGGACCCATGGCATCCACGCTGAGCCGGTCACATTCGGTCTCAAGATAACCCACTTCTATGATGAAATGAGACGGAACCTTGAACGCATGGAAGCTGCCAAAGAACGTATCCGTCACGGCAAGATTTCAGGCGCTGTAGGCACCTATGCCCATGTGCCGCCCTCTGTTGAAGAATATGTCTGCGCTAAACTGGGGCTTAAGCCTGCGCCCATATCGTCACAGATTATCCCCCGTGATTACTACGCAGAGTTTTTTACAACCATCGCCATTATCGGTTCGTCAATCGAAAAGATGTCCATGGAGATAAGAAACCTCCAGAGGACCGAGGTGAGCGAGGCGGAAGAATTTTTCCAGAAAGGCCAGACAGGTTCTTCGGCCATGCCCCACAAGAGAAACCCCATCGCGTCGGAAAATCTCTGCGGTATGGCACGGCTCCTCCATGGATACGCCATGTCCTCACTGGAAAACGTACCTCTCTGGCATGAACGCGACATCAGTCACTCATCTGTTGAAAGGGTCATCGCACCCGATGCGACAATCGTCCTCGATTACATGCTCGAACGGGTAAAAAACCTCTACGGCAACCTCATCGCCTATCCGGAAAAGATGCTCGAAAATATGAACATGTCCCGTGGGCTCTATCATTCCGAAGCGATACTGCTGGCCCTCATCAAAAAAGGTCTCACACGTCTTGAAGCATACAAACTCACACAGGGTGTCGCCATGTGGTGCTACGAAAACCACCTCGATTTCGTAACGGAACTGAAGAAAGATGAGGCATTGCGGCAATATTTAAACGAAGCAGAGATTGAAAGCACCTGCACCAACGAACACTACTTCCAGCACATCGACACAATCTACAAACGTGTCTACGGCGACTGATCCCAATTCGCATTCATTTATAAAGTTTTAATGATAAGGTAAATCTTCTTGCAGCGAACATCAAATATTGCTTGGTACCCTGCCGGTAAACTTCAATGTGCCAGCGGCCACCCTCCCTTCGGAGGACAGATGCCGCGTCATTGGCCAATTTGTGGCTGTCTCGAGCCCAGGGCAAGTCCCGGGTTTTTAACTGCGAGCACTGCGAGCATGAAGGGGAGGTTCCGCGAGCTTCTGCTCGTGGAGGGGACGACGCAAGTCCCGGGTTTTTAACTGCGAGCACTGCGAGCATGAAGGGGAGGTTCCGCGAGCTTCTGCTCGTGGAGGGGACGACGCAAGTCCCGGGTTTTTAACTGCGAGCACTGCGAGCATGAAGGGGAGGTTCCGCGAGCTTCTGCTCGTGGAGGGGACGACGCAAGTCCCGGTAATAGAAGTGCGAATTAATACTAGCAGACTATTTGCACATACTTCATGCGCAGATCGTAGAGTATGCCTTCTATCAAATGATCTTCTTCTTCGGTAAGATTGCCCTTTGTCTTCTCTTTCAGCATCTCAATGATACCTATGGTTTGTTTCGCGAGGGGTATATTGGTGCTCTTTTCGTTTCTCACAGGGTCCGGTAATTCTCCGAGACATACCATAACGGACGTTGACAGCGAAAGCAGGAACGTAGAGAAAGCCAATGTGGTGGCAAAAATATCTTCCTCACAGGTCTTTGAAGCTGTATTATCTTCGTTGTTTGTCATCCCTTTATTATCTTCCACAGCAACCCCCTAGAGTAGAGTATCAAGCTTCACTGGCAAAAAGAAGAGACTTTCGTTTCTTTTTACCTGATAGAGAATATAATTCCTTTTCAGCCCTTCTACCATAAAGGAATCAAAATCTTTATTATCTTTTATACTATTGTTGTTGATTTTTACAATGACATCACCGCTCTTAAGGCCCGATTTTTCGGCGATACTATTGCTGAAGACCTTCGTTACCACGACCCCTTCTTTGTCTCTGAGCTTATACTTTAATTTCGGATACCCCTTTATATTGGCTATTCTCATGCCGCAGAGCACTTCATCGATGGGAAGAGGAGTGAACTTCTCCAGATCGACGGCATCGATATTGACGATATATTTTTTCACTCCCCGCACAATTCTGAGCTGCATAATGCTGTCGCCTTTTATACTTCGCAGGATACTCTGCAGCTTTGTCCCTTCCCGGATTGTCTTCTTATTCAGCTCCGTGATCCGGTCGCCTGTTTTGATGCCGTATTGAATTGCCGGGCTCCCCGGAATGATCTTGTTCACATGAAGAAAGGAGCCTCTTTCGTCTTTTCTCTTTTCCATAAAAAGCCCCAGGATAGGTCTTTTAGGACTGCTTTCGAGAAACTCGGAAAGCATGCTGGTAACATCATCCATAGGGATAGCAAACCCTATACCCTTTCCTTCACCATATATGGCCGTTACAATGCCCAGAGGATTTCCCTCGCTATCGAGAAGCAATCCTCCGCTGTTTCCGGGGTTAATTGCCGCATCGGTCTGGATGAGGTTTGCATAGACCCTGTTATCAATACGCAAGTTTCTCCCAACTGCGCTGACAACGCCTGCCGTGACAGAGCTTGACAATCCATAAGGATTGCCGATGACAATGGCCTTTTCGCCGACAAGAATACTTTTCTTTTTCCCCATTGTTAAATAGGGGAAATCGGTTTTATTTGAAATGATTTTCAAAAGCGCGATATCAAATTCAGGATCGCTGCCGAGCACGTAGGCTTCATATTCTTTTCCATTAATGAATTTCACCCGGATGTTAATTGCCTTCGCGATGAGATGTTCATTTGTTACAATAATGCCTTCCGGGTCAAGGACAACACCGGAGCCGATATTTTCAACAAGCTCTGTAGCCTCCTCATCTCCGGCAAAATACCGTTTAAAAAAAGAGGGTTTTTTCTCGTCACCGGGCGTTGTCGACATTTCTTCTGTTTTGATATTGACGATGGCCTTGCTGGCAACATCGACAACCTTCACTACCGGATCTTCGGCAGCATTCGCTGCAGGTGGTATGATGGAGGGGACAATGACAGATATAAAACACAGGACGAACAGCAGATAATGTATACGTGCGGCAACAACATCAGTCTGATGGACAAATGTCCGGTAAAATCTTCCCATTGAGTGCTTTTTAATACCAGTCTTCCTTTACTTTTTCCTCTTCTTCATAACCTTTATGACTGCATTGAGGATAGTGTGGGCAATCTCATCTTTGGTCATTTTCGGCACCTCTTTCGAGGCCCCTGTTTTTTCAATAATAGTTACTTCATTATCGTCGGAACCAAAACCGATTCCTGCTTTTGCCACGTTGTTGGCGATAATAAGATCAAGATTTTTCTTATTCAGTTTTTCCACAGCATGCTCAAGGATGTTGTCTGTCTCTGCGGCAAAACCAACGATGATTCTGTCCCCTTTGACCTTGCCAAGCTCACCGATAATATCAGGGTTCTTTTCGAGCTCCAGCATGAGGTAATTACTGTCACCTTTCTTCTTGATCTTCTGGCAGGTTTCGTTCCTGCATTTAAAATCCGCAACTGCTGCGGTCTTGATAATAACGGTAGCCCTTTTGTAGTGTTCCATGACAACATCTCGCATATCGCATGCAGTAGTAACCTGTATCGTGGGTATGTCAGTCCGGGGCAGTTGAAGGGCCGTCGGACCACTGATCAGCGTTACTTCCGCACCGCGTCTGCGGGCAATTTTTGCAATTGCGTACCCCATCTTGCCGGAAGACTTGTTGGTAATGCATCGGACGGGATCGATGTATTCCGTGGTGGGACCGGCGGTAATCAGTATCCTCTCGCCTTTCAGGTCTTTCACGGTAAAGATGTCCTCTATGTGTTCCATAATCTCTTCAATGGTGGGAAGCCTTCCCTTTCCTTCGGTGCCGCATGCAAGGTCGCCGCTTGCCGGTTCCATCATCTCATATCCGGCATCCTTCAGTTTCTGGGTATTGACCTGTACCATGGGGCTTCCCCACATCTTTGTGTTCATGGAGGGCACAAAAAAGACCGGCACTGTTGTGGCCATGACCATTGTCGTAAGAAAATCATCGGCTATGCCGTTAGCAACCTTTCCGATAATGTTCGCCGTAGCCGGTGCGATAACAAGCAAATCGGCAATGTCGGAAAGCGTAATGTGTCCTATCTTTGAACCGGTAAAGAGTTCAAACATTTCGTGGATCACGGTGTTGCCAGAAACCGTCTGGAACGTAAGAGGCGTTACGAATTCCATTGCGTTTTTCGTCATGACAACGTGCACATTGGCCCCTCGTCTCGAAAGACCACGTACAAGTTCCACTGTCTTATAAGCCGCAATACCGCCGGTAACCCCGACGATAATCTCTTTATTTTTCAGCATCGTAAATCGTTTTTCCATATACCCTCTCAGATGTTCAGACCGAGTCTTCTGATAAACCTGGTGAAGAGGTTTGCCTTCGGCACATATACAGGCGAAACAATGTTCACCTTCCCGATCACCTCGTTTTCAAGTTTGACTATCATCTCTCCCAGTTTCTGCCCTTCCCGTATTTCACCGGTCACCTTCTCGGGAAGAACTAGTTCCTTTTTCACAGTGCCTTTTTTATCAACCTGCATGGGGTAGAGAAAATTACTCTCAGTCACCCCTTTTATCTTTCTGTATTTCCCGTCAACAAGAAAAACATCTTTATCGATAACTTCGCCCTTCTTCACAACATTCAATATCTTATACTGTGCAAAGGCTTTTTTCAACTTTTCCATAACAGCATCATCACGTATTTTGCCTGTGGGGCTACCCATGACAACAACAATGAAGCGCAATTCTCCCCTCTTTGCCGTTGAGACAATATTGAACCCCGAAGCAGAATAATATCCCGTCTTTAAACCATCGGCACCGGGGAATTTGGTGAGCAGCTTGTCTGTGTTGGTAAGGACAAACTTTCCGTCCCTGAAACTGTCCGTTTTTGTTGAGGTCCACTCAAGGAGCTTGGGATATTTCAGGAGTTCCCTGGCAAGTATGACAAGATCGTTGCAGGATGTCAGGTCCTCTTTCTCTCCTTTTCCCGGAGGGAGGCCGTGAACGGAATGGTATTCCGTATCGACAAGACCCAGTGTTTTTGCCTTTTCATTCATGAGCCGGACCATTTCATCGATATTGCCGGCAATATGCTCGCTTATGGCGTATGCAGCATCGTTAGCCGAGTGGATCATCATTGCCTTCATAAGCTCTTCAAGGGTAAAGGTTTCGCCTTCTTTGAGATAAACCTGGCTTCCGCCTATTCTTGCCGCTTCCTTCGTAACGGTAATAGTATCGGTCAATTTAATCGCGCCGGTAGCAAGCTTTTCCATGACGATGTCAGCCACCATGAGTTTTGTAATGCTGGCAGGCGGTCTTTTTACGTTCGTGTTCTCGCCTTCCAGGACTTTACCGGTGCCTGCCTCTACGACGATGTATGCCTTGTATGGCAACACTGGTTCCTTGGCCGGCCTCTCTGTTGAAGATGTTTTCACCGGGCTGGTCTTTTTTTTATCTGCCTTTCGTGCTTCTGTAATAGTCGCCCAAGAGAGGAATATCAGGACGATAATGAATAGTTTTTTCATAGCGCTCACTTTTTTCATTTAATTTATTTACCCATTTTATCCATAAAAACCTTCAGGAGGTCGATAGGTATGGGGAAGATAATCGTTGAATTCTTCTCCGTGGAAATTTCGATGAGGGTCTGCAAATATCGTAGCTGCAAAGCCATGGGGTTTCTGGACAGCACATCGGATGCCTCCGCAAGCTTTCCGGATGCCTGGAATTCACCTTCGGCGCTGATAATCTTGGCCCTTCTTTCACGTTCCGCTTCTGCCTGACGGGCGATGGCCCTCTGCATTTCCTGCGGGAGATCAACGTTTTTCACTTCCACGTTGGATACCTTTATTCCCCAGGATTCCGTATGCGTATCAAGTATCTCCTGGAGCTTCTCGTTGAGCTGTTCCCTGTGAGAAAGAAGATCGTCGAGTTCTGCCTGACCGAGGACACTCCGAAGTGTCGTCTGTGCAAGCTGGCTTGTGGCATAAAGAAAATTCTCCACGTCGATAATGGCTTTTAGGGGATCGACGACCCTGAAATAGACAACAGCATTCACCTTAATGGACACGTTATCCCTGGTAATAACATCCTGCGGGGGTATATCAAGAACAACAGTCCTGAGGCTCACTTTAGTCATCTTGTCGATAATGGGAATGAGGATAATCAACCCCGGTCCCTTGGGAGCGCCGAGGACCCTGCCAAGCCTGAATATAACACCTCTTTCATATTCATTTAAGATCTTGATGGCGCTGGCAAGAAAGAAAATGATTAGTACTGCGATAAATACATACGCCGGGAATAGTGAGAACATAATTACCCTCCTTTTTTCTTCACTGTTACAACGAGCTTCTCCACGCTTACAACAGTCACTTCTTCGCCGATACTGACGGGTTCACTGCTTTTCGCGCTCCATAGCTCTCCATGGACAGAGACTTTACCTTTTTCCAATATATCCGTTTTTGCAACACCTGTCTCGCCGACAAGCCCCTCCATACCTGTTTTTACCTTTGATAGTTGGGCCCTCACAGCATAGGTAAGAATGACAAAAACAAAGAGCCCTGAAACTGCCGCTACAACAAGTATCGTCTTCCATGAAATGGAAAGCACGCTTGAGGGCATATCGATGAGCATGACGGAACCGACGACAATCGAAGCAATACCGGCGATCCCTAACAGCCCGTGACTTATGATTTTCAGTTCAAGAATAAAGAAAACAATGCCGAGGAGTATGAGCGCCAATCCGGCAAAACTGATGGGTATTGTCTGAAAGGCGTAAAGTGCAAGGATCAAAGAGATGCTGCCGACAACTCCGGGCAAAATCGCGCCGGGACTGTATAACTCGAAAAGTATCCCGTAAATACCGGCCATCATAAGAAGGTAGGCCACATTGGGATCGCTTAGGTAAGAAAGGAACTTATACTTGAAAGGCATAGGGATTTCGATTGTCTTTACGTCTTTTGTCTTCAGGACCACCTTGCCGGACTTCGTTTCAACAGTTTTACCGTCTATTTTTACCAGAAGCTCTCCGGTGTTGTCGGCAATAACATCGATAACATGTTTCTCGAGGGCGTCCTGTGCCGTAATGGAGACGCTTTCCGTTACTGCCTTCGCAGCCCACTCCACATTTCTCCCTTTTTTCATGGCAATACTTCTTGAATAGGCTTCGGCATCCTGGAGGACCTTCTTCATCATTGTCTTGTCCGGTTGTTCTTTGCCGATCGATACCGGGTGGGCAGCGCCGACATTGGTGCCGGGCGCCATGGCAGCCACATGTGACGCCATGAGGATGATACTTCCCGCTGAAGCTGCACGGGCCCCCGATGGAGAGACATAGACAATGACAGGGACATTGGCGTCCATGATATTTTTCACAATATCTCTCATGGAGGTATCGAGACCACCGGGAGTATCGAGAAGGATCATGAGGGCTTCGCCGCCTTTTTCTGTCGTCTTTTCAATTGATTCTTTTATGAAACCGGCAACAGGCGGGTTTATAGCGCCATTAACCTTAATGAAGTAAAGATCTTTTGCCTGCGCAGTTGACAGGGAGAAAAACAGTATCAAAAACCCGAAAAGAAGAAAACCTTTTTTTGCATGCTCCTTTATCGGTTTTTGACAGAAGCGTTTCATTTATGGGAAAATTTCTCCTTGAGACTTTGCTCTACAACCTTGGGCACAAATACCGCCACTGATCCGTCAAAGGCTGCCACTTCTTTAATGGTCCTTGAGCTTACGAAAAAATAGTCCTTGCTCGTCATCATAAAGAGGGTATCCATCTCCGGGTTCAGGTTTCTGTTCATGGACGCCATCTGAAATTCATATTCAAAATCACTCATAGCCCGAAGTCCCCTGATTACAAAAGGCGCATCGACCTTCTTTACATAATCAACGAGAAGGCCTTCGAAACTGTCGATGATGACATTGTCGTTTTTATTGATAGATCCCCGGATCAACTCTTTCCTCTCTTCCACGGTAAAAAGGGCTTTTTTTTCAATGTTATTCGCGATAGCAACGATAACCGTTTCAAAAAGCTCCAGACCGCGATGGAGGATATCAAGATGTCCGAATGTGATGGGATCAAAACTCCCCGGATAAACAGCTACTTTACCTTTCATTAAAACCCCCTTGTTGTCGACTCAATGGTGAGTGTCGTAATGGTTGTATCGCCATATCTTTTTGTCTTTACGGGAACTGCTTTCTGAAAATCCGGAAAGGCAATCATTTCTCGTTTCGAGTATTCCATGATTATCATGGCATCTCTTTGGTAAATCACATTTTTTTCCAATAAGGCCATCGTCTCTGTCAGATAACCCTTCTCATAGGGTGGATCCATAAAAATTATATCAAAGAGAGCGCCCTTGCTACAGAGAAAGGGCACGGCATATCTTACATCCATATCAAGGACTTGGCAATAACTATTTAGCGACAGGGATTCGAGGTTATCATGGAGGATACCCACCCTCTTCGCATCATTCTCCACGCATGTCGCCGATGCAGCTTCTCTGCTCAAGGCTTCTATGGAAAAAGATCCCGATCCGGCAAAGAGATCAAGGATGTGCTTTCCTCCCACATCACCTATCATGTTAAAGAGCGCCTCACGCACCTTTGATGATGTATACCGGGCATCATTGCCGTGAGAGACATTTATGGTCCTATTTCTGAGACTGCCCCCTGTGATCCTCAGCTTATTCATGGCAATATCCTTCTTCTTCATGGAAAGAGAGCCCGGGAAACTTCTTCAATTCTTTCTACCCCTTTTATTTCATAGGGAGTGCAATGAAGGACCGTTATATTTTTATCTTTATACGTATTTTCCAGGAGATCTATATAATGTGACTGCATTGCGCTACGTATCCGGTGAAACTCACAGTCGCTGTCTTTTACCACATTATTGATGATAATATTCTCCACTTTGAGTTGATTGTCTTCCAGTTCGCCGATAACCCTTTCTGTGAGTTTTACCCCGAGCGCTTCAGGGATCGTTACAATGAGATACTTTACAATCATGGGATTTCTGATAAAGGCGACAATTCTTTCGGCAAGCGATTCCCAACTTGCAATGATTTCAAGGAGCGTTTTCTTTGATTCTTTGAGTTTCACCGCCTCTTTTATCTTTTCCAGATAGCTATAGATGTTCATATAAAATTTTGTTGCCGCCTCCATATGGGAAAGAAAAAGCTCCGGCAGTTTCAGAAGGCGAAGCGTGTGTCCGGCGGGCGCCGTATCCCAGACAACAACGTCATAGGTCTTACCCTCCACAAGTTCCATAATGAAATTGAGCATATACTCTTCCTCGATACCCGGCGCTGACCCGATATAATCGACAAAATCATAATCAACTTCAGCAAATGATGAAACTACATCATAAATCTCAGGACCGAACCGTTTTTTCCAGCGCCTGAGGATAATTTCCGATGATACTTCAAGTGCATATAATTCGTACTGATCGTGAATTCTGACTTCTCTGTCGCCAACCTCTTTCTCGAAAATGTCTGAGAGTGACGGCGCAGGATCGCTGGAAATGACAAGGACCTTTCTTTTTTCCATAGCAAGCTTGAAGGCAATAGCGGCAGCACAGGTCGTCTTTCCGACACCTCCTTTTCCGCCGACCATAACAAGCTTTACATGGCTATCTTCAATGCCTGCCAGACTCATAAGTAATAATATCATATCATTTCATATGCTAAAAAGCGATTCCTGCCTTATTATTCCAATTCTTAATCAACCCATTGTATTTACGGGAGAAACCATATTTATTGACATATGAGAATGAAATGAGGACCTGCTTTTTTTCATGTATTGATCGATTGGACTTGTTATTTTTTATCTCTCTGCCGATAATATATTGAGATGTTCAGCAAGGATCAACAACATGGGTGAAGTACTATCTCAAGATGACCTCAATGCGCTTTTCGGTGAACTATCCTTAGAAACAAAGGAAACACCTGCGGAAAAGACCGACAACACGAATGGACTACTATCTCAAGATGACCTCAATGCGCTTTTCGGTGAACTATCCCTTGGGACAAAGGAACCGCCTGTACAAGAGACAAAAAGTGTAGAGAGCGCCGGTGGGAGTGAAAATCTCACGCAGGACCAGATCGACGCACTTCTTGAGGAACTCCTCAATGGCTGACTGTGCCGAGAGGGCTTCGCTGTCCTTCATATAATCTTTATTACATCAGTAATGGCGCGAGGTGTTCGTGAACGTAATAATGTTTTCCGGTTTTTAGCGTTCATAATCTGCGATTTTTATTTTCCCTGTCAGTTCGTCCATCAATGCTTTGACATTGGTCAGTTTTTTTATCCGGTAACCGTTGGCGCCGACTGTATAGAGAGGGGCCTCCGTTTCGGGATTATATCCGGCAGAACTGAGCAGACCGTTGCAGATGCAGAAACTGCTACCATCATCAATCTTTGCTTTGCATTGCGTGAAGTTTCCTTCCCTGTCTTTTGTCAGAACATACCCTTTGTCGCAGCGGGGTTTTCTTGTCCGGGCAAGAATGCTCTGGTACATAGGTGATTCCTTAATGACCATGAAAGGGAGCCCACAGGGAGAACCGGGGTTCTGTGTCGGGAAAATATCATCTTTGGCGGCATTGATGACCGCCTGTTTGTAGGCATCGGTGGCGCTGCATTCTTCGGTAACAAGAAAACGGGTGCCCATCTGTACTGCGTCGGCCCCCATCCGGAGAAATGTAACGATATCCTCGTGTGAGTATATTCCCCCGGCAACAATAACGGGAAAATTGCCATACTGTATTGCCATTTCCTTTACAGGGGGGAGCAGGTTCTCGAGTTTATTGGATTCGAGATTAATATCGTCCAGTTTAAACCCCAGATGACCACCGGCCAGGGGTCCTTCAAGGACAACGGCATCGGGTCTGTAGTGTGCCCGTTCCCACTTTTTGCAAATAAGCTCCAGCGCCCGCGCTGAAGAAACAATGGGAATAAGAGCGGTATCGCCAGGGTCCTGGATATGTGGTAGGCTAAGCGGCAGTCCGGCGCCGGAAATAATCACGTCAGCCCCTGCATCAATAGCGGCCCTTACTGTATCCTCGAATGTTTTTACAAGAGCAACCATGATATTGATGCCCGATATGCCACCTTTTGCTTTTGCCAGCGAAACCTCTTCATAAACCGCTTCATAGGTATTATGTTTCTTATTGTTTCGTTTCGAGACGATCCTGTCAAGGGCCGCGCTCGATACAATACCGACACCCCCTTGTTCTGCAACAGCGCTGGCAAGCGGAGACAAGGAAACCCCGACACCCATGCCACCCTGAATAATGGGCACCTTTATTTTTTTTCCTTTAATAACCAGGGGGGGTAATGCCTGTTCGGTGTTCATTCTAATACCTCTTTTTACCCGTAAAGGTCCGGCTTGTTTTTTGCTTGTGTTTTCTGCGGTCATGGAAACGATCTTCTTTTTGTCGATAATCTTCCTGAAACTCTTTGAGCTGAGGATATTCTTTGCCGCCCGGCTCTTCATCCATAGCCATTTTAAGCAGCGCCGCTGCGATATCGAGAGAAGCGTAATCTTCCTTTAAGAGTGATTCAACAATCTGCACATACCGTTCTGTATTGCCTTTATCTACGATAGCCCGTACCTTATCGAGAAGGGTTGTTGTCTTTACTTCTTCCACATCGGTAAGTGTCGGGATTGATCTTCGGGGAATCTTCGTTGAAGCATAGGACTCTATTTCTCTCAATTTATAAAGTTCCCTCCCGACGACAAAGGTAAAAGCAAGCCCTTTTTTGCCGGCACGAGCAGTTCTTCCGATACGGTGGACATAATACTCCTCATCCTGGGGAATATCGTAATTAAAGACAGCCTCAATATTTTCCACATCAATCCCTCGTGCAGCCACATCAGTTGCCACAAGTATTTCCGAGGCATTTCTTTTAAACTTGTCCATGGCATGGTTTCTTTGCTGTTGCGTCATGTCTCCGTGAAGTCCTAAAGCGGGATAGCCCCTCGCCTCGAGATGCATGACAACTTCATCAACCCTTCTCTTCATATTACAGAAAATGAGCGAAGATTTGAACCCATAGAGGTCAATGAGTCTACAGAGGACATCAAGTTTTATACCTTCTTTCACATCAAGATAATACTGCTCGACGTTGGGCACTGTTAATTGTTTGTGGACAACCTTTATCAGTTCAGGGTTCCTCTGATATCTCCGGGTAAGGTCAAGAATAGGTTTCGGCATGGTGGCCGAGAAAAGGAGCGTCTGTCTTTCTTTGGGGGTTTTCTGAAGGATTATCTCCACATCATCAATAAAACCCATGTTGAGCATTTCATCGGCTTCATCGAGAACGACAGTCTTGACACTGTCAAGTTTCAGGGTCCCTCTGTTAATATGGTCAATCGTGCGGCCAGGCGTGCCGATCATAATGTGGGCGCCGCTCTTAAGGACCCTTATCTGCCTGTCTATGGGCTGTCCTCCGTATACTGCCAATATAACGACATCTTTCTTGAATTTGAGGACCCTCTTCATCTCATCTGCAACCTGAATTGCCAATTCCCGTGTGGGGCACAACACGATAGCCTGCAACTTTTTTATCTTAGGTTGGATCGATTCCAGAATGGGAAGTCCAAAAGCAAGTGTTTTTCCTGTGCCTGTCTGTGCCTGTCCTATAATGTCTTTTCCTTCAAGGATGGGCGGGATCGCCTGCGCCTGGATAGGAGTCATTTCTTCAAAGCCTATTTCCTGAATCGCCCTGAGCAGGTCTTTTGATATTGCAAGATCCTCAAACTTCTCTGTTGCCATAGTTATTCCTTTGTCTATTTAGTTGTAGCCGTGAATCAGTTTATACGCAATAAAAAAATGTAATGGATTGGTGAAGCTGATAAATTGACAACACGACTCGCTACTATAACATATAATTACCCAATATTGCAAAGATAACATCAGGTTTTGTCCTTTTCTCTTGAAAAAGGAACAAATAATCAGTGGAAAATAAGAAACATAATTATGCCAAAAAAAACCGCCAATAAGCTCCTGAAGATTATAAAACTTAGAGGTTCCGGCCGGGCGGAAACAGTTGAGCGGGCCAGAAAAGGTGTTGAATCTTTTTACCTGCGCTTCCGTTCAATACAGGATGTTGTTGTCGAAGATGTTTTCATTGGCCACATTCCGGCTTTCTGGATTTCTGCTCCCGGTGCGCTCAACGACCGTACGATCCTTTTTTTTCACGGCGGCGGTTTTATGGTCGGCTCCACCAAGGACCACCTCGACCTCTGCGGAAAGCTTGCACTTTCTTCGGGTTGCCGAGTTTTGAGCATCGACTACAGGCTTGCCCCGGAACACATCTTCCCCGCCGCCCTCGATGACTGCATAAGTGCTTACCGGTGGCTCATAAAGCAGGGAATAAATTCCTCGCAGATCATCCCGGCCGGTATATCGGCAGGGGGCAACCTCATTCTCTCAATGTTTTTCATGCTTCGCGCCTCCGGTATAAGTCTTCCCCGTGCAGCCGTGCTCATCTCTCCCGCTGTTAATCTTGCTTCTTCCGGGAACTCCCGCGAGTCAAATGCCCAAAAGGACTGGCTCACTACAGAAGGTCTTGATTTGTTGAAAAAGGCTTACCTGCGAAAACATGACCCCAGAGATCCTCTCGTTTCACCCACTTACGGAGATCTCCGAGGCATTCCTCCTCTTTTTGTCCAAACAGGCACCCATGAAGTCCTCCTTGATGATATCAGTGATTTTGTCAGGAAGGCAGAGGAAGAAGGCGTCGATGTCACCTTCGATGTATGGGAAGGCATGTTCCATTGCTGGCAGATCTTCTCATCAGTTTTACCGGAAGGTCAGCAGGCCATCGACAACATCGGAGCCTATATCAGGGAAAAGTTCCAAATCAGGTAATTTCGGCATTATCCATTGTCGGCCCCCGACATGGATTCAATTCTATGTCCATGAAGAATTATGCATATGAGGAATCAACGACATTTTTGTCGAAGCAGGACATGTCATTCGACATTTTTGCACGGGAATCATGATACCTGAAGAGATGGCTGGCGATTATTATCTACAATTACAATAAGTTGCAAACACATGAATCAATGGCACGGGTATTGCTTTTCTTATTTCCATGAACAGAGCGAATATAAAAAACAATGTTGGGAGGTTGAAGATGAAAAAGATGCTCGTAATAGTGATTGTTTTGATGGTCGGAATTATGTTCGTTAACCCTACGCTGGGCTACAGCAATTCCTGGGACCGTGGTCGCGGTGATGCGAGACGCGTGGTAGTTAATAATTACAATCACTATGACCGGCAACCTGCCCGATATGATAGATCACACAATAATAACGACGGACTGCTTATCGCGGGTATTGCCCTTGGCGGTATTGCACTCGGCGCAATCCTCGGCAGCGCGATGTCGCAACCGAGAGCGGTTGAGACCAGACAGGTCGTTTATGCTGACCCCGTCTATTCCCAACAAACAGGATACGGAGCAACTTACAATGAAGATACTCCTCCGGGACAGTGGGTTATGGCTCCGGGACAATGGGTAAACGGTCAATGGGTAGCAGCCCACAAAGTATGGGTGCCGGTCAATCCGTAACAACACACAAAATATCTCCAAGCCCCAGCCCCGATCAACACATCGGGGCTTTTTCATTATTATACCAATTTATATTATGCACATAACTTTTTCTGATTCCTTCTCATTTCAAGCGGGTAATTTTGCCAGCTACAGGATATGATTGCCGTTTCCCGGTTTATGCTTCTGCAGAGTGGAAGGTACAAAGGGATTATTATAATTCCATTGAGGTGGTCTTATAGAGAACTCAGCCGGCAAGAGGGAATGGTTTAAAAAAACGCAATAAGGATAATTGCAGGCGGCCTGATCAGAGTTGGCAATACCGGTTAGGCCATCCCATTAGCAGTCATTTGACGCAAATTCATGATATCGCGTAATGGCGAGTCGCCAAACAAGCGGCCGTACTCACGGCTGAATTGGGAGGGGCTCTCATAACCAACTTGATATGCCGCTGTTGCTGCATCGTGGTTTTCGGTCAGCATCAAGCGCCGGGCTTCGGTCAAGCGCAGCCATTTCTGGTATTGCAGCGGGCTCATGGCCGTCAATGTTCTGAAATGATGATGGAAGGTCGATGTGCTCATATTGACTTGAGTCGCAAGGTCATCGATACGCAACGGTTGTGAGAAGTTCCCCTTCAACCAGTCAATCGCCCGCGCTATCTGTTGACTCTGACTTCCCACCGATGCCATCTGGCGCAGACGCGTACCTTGATCGCCAACGAGTAAACGGTAAAAGATTTCCCGCTGGATGATGGGAGCAAGAATGGGGATATCCCTTGGTTCATCAAGCAAGTCGATCAACCTTTGAAACATATGCGGCAAGTAAGCGGCTATCAGTCTGGTATGGAGATTATTGGTAACCACGATTGACTATCAAGTGGCATCTGCTTTGGCAACAGGTCGGGCGTAGTTACCAGGTATTGTAAGTGAAGGCTGCTTGTATGTTATGGTTGGCTGTTATATTTGAGAAGGTATAGGAAGTGACTGCGCCTACCGATGTCCCATCGACGGTAACACTGCTCACAGAGTAACCACTGTCAGGAGTAATCATAAAGGACTGACTTGCCCCGGAAGTGACGCTTACGCTCCCCGACGGGGAGATGGAGCCACCTGGTTGCCGAGGCAGAGATGGTATACGTCGTGAGCTACGAAAGTTGCGTTAATGTGTAGGTTCGCTATAATATTGGAGAAGGTAAGGAACTCTGCCCGGTAACACTTTTACGGTGGCGTTCATGGTTTGTATCTGATTTGGGCAGTGTAGGGTTCGTTCCTGACCCGGACTGACCAACCGTAAATTGGAACTTGCATTAGCGGAGCGGTAAGGGTAACTACCGCCCCGCATGTTCCGTGACTGGTTGTTATGTCCCTGTCCCGTACCCGATTGGTATACGCCGAGCATAGGAGGAATTAACGGTGTGAAAGTTGCCGCTATGGTACGGTTCGCTGTAATATTGGAGAAGGTATAGGAACTGACTGCACCCACAGAAGAGCCGTTAACGGTGACAGTACTGATTCTGTACCCGCTATTTGGTGTAATCGTAAAGGTTTTGCTTGACCCGGACGCTACGCTTACGCTCCCTGATGGGGAAATTACCCCCCCTGTTCCTGCTGAGGCAGAGATGGTATACGTCGTCGTCTGAGCTACGAAAGTTGCCGCTATGGTACGGTTCGCTGTAATATTGGAGAAGGTATAGGAACTGACTGCACCCACAGAAGAGCCGTTAACGGTGACAGTACTGATTCTGTACCCGCTATTTGGTGTAATCGTAAAGGTTTTGCTTGACCCGGACGCTACGCTTACGCTCCCTGATGGGGAAATTACCCCCCCTGTTCCTGCTGAGGCAGAGATGGTATATCGTCGTCTGAGCTACGAAAGTTGCCGCTATGGTACGGTTCGCTGTAATATTGGAGAAGGTATAGGAACTGACTGCACCCACAGAAGAGCCGTTAACGGTGACAGTACTGATTCTGTACCCGCTATTTGGTGTAATCGTAAAGGTTTTGCTTGACCCGGACGCTACGCTTACGCTCCCTGATGGGGAAATTACCCCCCCTGTTCCTGCTGAGGCAGAGATGGTATACGTCGTCGTCTGAGCTACGAAAGTTGCCGCTATGGTACGGTTCGCTGTAATATTGGAGAAGGTATAGGAACTGACTGCACCCACAGAAGAGCCGTTAACGGTGACAGTACTGATTCTGTACCCGCTATTTGGTGTAATCGTAAAGGTTTTGCTTGACCCGGACGCTACGCTTACGCTCCCTGATGGGGAAATTACCCCCCCTGTTCCTGCTGAGGCAGAGATGGTATACGTCGTCTGAGTCTGGCTCGTAGTACTATTGTAACTCACTTCATCGGAATAGTCGCTTTCATGAAGGGATGCATCATAGGCAGTGGCTGCGAAGTAATAGGTGTACCCATCGGTGAGATTTGCCGTTGTGTAGCTTGTCGTATTGCCAACATCGACCACCCAGGTGTAGTTGTTGCTTGCTGTTCCTGAATATATCTTATAACCGACGGCCCCGCTGGACGCATCCCAGGCAAGGGTAACCTGGGCCGCATTGGCTCTTCCCAGGGAAAAGAGTATGGATAGCCCAAAAACGAGGCACCATAATCCAATAATAAGGAGTGGGTAAACGCCTCTGTTCTTTTTATTAGAAAATGCTTGATACTGGATGGTAGACTCCTGACTGGATATTTCTAACCAAAAGAATTGGCATGGCAGATGTGCTTTTTAGTATGAGCATCTGGCGTGACCCTCCTTGGTTAATTTCTGACATTACTAACGCAAATTGAATGCCACGCGAGTGCGTTAGGGCTAACTAATTGATACAAATGACTATTATTGAATTATAAGAACAAATGTCAGATCATTAATGTATGGTTTTGTATACAAACTGAACGTATATTATGAAGGTTATTTCATACACTTTTACCAGTGAGATTGTACTTACAACATTTAGCGAAGACATAAATACACAGGATTTTCAGGAACGCTCATTCAGGCTAACTTCTACAGCATTATTGAGTGGTAATCTACTCGGACCGGTATCGACATTACCCAATCTGTAAGAATCGCCCTGTCCCCTTTGACTGCTTGATTACCTCTTTCATTTCTTAATTGCAAATACCCCTGGTACACGAGTTCTGACCATATTCCTGACTGCTGGTATCGCTGACGATAAACGTCACGTCCTTCTGGTCGACTTGGGCTCCACCATTTCAAGCGGTAAAGTGAACCTTGTATGCAATAATGATGGTGAAGACTTGCAGGTGTACATCACAAATGCATGTATAGCAACTTGGAATTCTCCATTGGTAGGGCATCATTTCTTTTTGAATGTATGAGATATTGTGTGAGCATATCTCGCGTTACCCAGTCAATGCAAGAAAGAGCCCTTTTTCTGAATAGCTAATCTCCTGGAAATTGAGCTTACTTCATCTGCATCTTTCAGAAATATCGAGAAGCGTTTTTTTGTCTTTTTCTGTTTCGCGGGTAGTGACAAAAGCGGGAGCGGTGAATGCGTTTAATGCATCCGTGACTGAAAGTACTCCTTCGGCGGAATCTTTTCTCCCTGTGAAAGGGAACGTGTCCGGGGTCCTCTGACACTTGCAGTTGATATTTACCCTGCTCACCTGGTGTATGAGGGCATCCATACAATGTGCCATCAGCTCGGGATCTCTGCCGAAGATACTTGCCTGCTGGCCGTAATTGGACTCCATAGCGTAGCGCAAAGGCCCTTCTATGTCGTCGTAGGGGACAATAGGAACAACAGGCCCGAACTGTTCTTCGTGATATATTCTCATCTGTGAATTTACGGGATAGAGAATGGTGGGGTAGAAGAATGTGCCCTCTGCCGAACCGCCTTCATTATTAATAATCTGTGCTCCATATTTAATAGCATCCTTTATCAGACCCGACAGATACAATGTTTTATTGGGTTCTACCAGGGGCGTTATGAATACATTCTTCTCCCAGGGCATCCCGCAGACAAGCTGAGATGCTTCTTCGGTAAAGCGCTTCACGAAGACTTCCGCAATACTGCTATGGACAAAGAATATCTTCAGCGCGGCGCACCGCTGGCCATTGAAGGCAAAGGCCCCCATGACAGATTCCTTTATGGTAACATCGAGGTCCGCATCGGGTAATATGATGGCCGGATTTTTCGCCTCCAGGCCGAGGACACTCCGCAATCTGTGCTGTTTCGGATGGAGCTTCTTCAGCGGACCGGCAACCTGACTTGTGCCGACAAAGGCAAATATATCAACCAGACCTGATGACATAAGAGGGGGAATGATCTGCTGTCCATCGCCGAATAGAATATTGACAACCCCTTCAGGAAAGGTATCCCGAAATACCCTGAGAAGAGGGCCGAATAAAAGCGCCCCGAATCTGGGTGGTTTAAAAACAATCGTATTCCCGGTAAGCAGCGCCGGCGCAATAGCGGTGAATGTTTCATACAATGGATAATTAAAGGGACCCATACAGAGCGCGATGCCGAGAGGTACCTTTTTCATCCTGCCTATTATGCCCTGCTCACTGTTCAGCCTGTGAGCGGTCCGTTCCTGTTTTTTCAGGGCCTTTATTGTGTCCCTGATGTAGACTATGGTGCGGTCGAACTCTTTCAGCGAATCACCATAGGGTTTTCCTATTTCCCACATCAGTATTTTTGCAATCTCTTCCCTTTTGTGTTTCATCCCCGACAGAAAGGTTTCAAAGCATTTGATCCTCCCCTCGACCGGTATGGCGGGCCAAGGGCCTCTCCCGTTGTTAAAAGCCCTCCGTGCTGCGCCAAGGGCTTCCATAGACTCAATTTCTGTAAGGAGGGGATAGCTACCGATGATCTGAGGGGCTAATCCCGAGGAAGCTCGTATACAGACAGGAGAGAAGACTTCACGGAAAGGCCCTTTCCAGGTCTTCAGATTCCCCCCTACCAGATATTCGTCGAGCATAATAGGGTTTTCCAAAGCAAATTGCCTTGGTATGTCTTTTAGTTCCGGAAAAAGCGAATCATTCCTCGTTACTATCATCTTCAGATGTTCCTTATATGCCTGTTTTGTAAACCGATGCAAAAGCCCCTAATTATATAGAAAAAGACCCCCGATGTCATCAATCCTTTCATAAAGAATTCAGCCCATGCTTTTTCAGGGCAGGGGCTGAATTCTGTGAGAGACTAACAATTTCCGAATTGGAAAGGAGGATTTTCCGTTCTGGCACGAAAATCAAGGAATTGCGCGGAGGCGTACTTCTGTATGCCGCACAAGAAAACCGCAGATTGACACGGCCAGGGCGGAAAAGGACCTTTCCAGGCGGAAACTAGCGGAGCTTGAAGCGCTGGATCTTCCCCGTTGAACTCTTCGGAAGTTCTTTGATAAATTCCACCCAGCGGGGGTATTTGTACTTGGCCACATGGTCCAGTACCCACTGCTGTATTTCCTTTCCCAGGGCTTCCGAGGGTTCCTGCCCCTCATTGAGCACAACCCATGCTTTGGGCTTCACGAGGCCCTTTTCGTCGTTCTTTGCTGTTACAGCAACTTCAAAGACAGCCGGGTGGCCCATGATACAATTTTCGACTTCAACAGGAGATACCCAGATGCCGCCCACTTTCAGCATGTCGTCGCCACGGCCGGCGCACCAGTAGTATCCATCTTTATCAATATAGTACTTGTCACCTGTGTTGATCCATTCACCCTGCATGGTGGCCATCGTCTTCTCCCGTTTTTTCCAGTACTGCTGGGCGGCGCTTCCGCCCTTTACCAGGAGCATGCCGATTTCCCCGTCAGGAACATCCTGACCATTATCATCGATGAGCTTCAATTCATAACCGGGGACAGCCTTCCCTGTAGAACCGGGTTTCACTTCTCCGGGGCGATTGGAGATAAAGATATGAAGCAGTTCAGTAGTGCCGATTCCGTCAATAATTTCAATACCGAAACGTTCTTTCCAGCGGGTATAGATATCGGGAGGCAACGCCTCGCCAGCGGAGACGCAGAGGCGGACAGTTTTAAATTCGTGATTTCCCGTGGGGTCCGGTTTTGTGCCATGTTCTTTGTCCTGCTTTTCCTTATACTCCAGCATCTGGCCGTATAATGTGGGGATTCCGAAGTATACGGTGACGCCATATTCGGCAACATACCGGAAGACGCTTTCAGGTTTAGGCGGACCTGCATTGAGCACGACTGAAGCGCCTACACCAAAGGGCAGGTAGTTGCTGTTGCCGAGGCCATAGGCGAAGAAGAGCCTTGCCGATGAATAGAGTATGTCATTTTCTGTCAGTTTTAAAACGCCCTTTCCAAAACCCTCTAAAGAGGCCACCATATCATGCTGTGAATGGATTGCGCCTTTTGGCGCGCCTGTTGAGCCTGAGCTGTAGAGCCACAAGGCAACATCATCTTTCGTTGTAAACTCGGTCTTGATGGTTTCCGGAGCATGTCTGTACATCTGTTTGAAAGGCAATAATGCGCCATCTTCCTCTGAGATGACAATAAGGTCACGGAGATAGAGGAGGTCGCCGGTGATCTTCGTAACAAGAGGAAGGAGCGAGTCTGAAATAACGAGGACCCGCGCCCGGCTGTCATTCAAATAATATTCGTAGTCAGCAGGGGTGAGCATGGTATTTATGGGAATCGGCACTGCCCCAATTTTGATGGAACCCCAGAAGACGGCATAGAACTGCGGTACATCAAGCATGAGTATCATTACGCGGTCATCAACATGGACCCCGAGTTCGCGCAATCCGTTGGCATTCTTGTTGATCATTTTCTGTAAGTTTTTGTAGGTATAGTTTCTGAAATCCGTATAAACGGCAACCTTTTCGCCCCTTCCATCACGGACATTCCGGTCGATAAAATAATCCGCTGCGTTAAAAAATTCTGCTGAGCCACCGTGAATCATGGTTCCTCCTTATAGTATATTTTCTGTTTAAGTCTTATATATGAGCGCTTCCATGGACTTTTCCGCAGCATTCTCATTCTAACACTGTATGTATTCGATATTCAAAAGCTTGCCCATCTTGATAAGTTTTTCTGCCAGGAGTTTGACAATGATCTCCCTGGGGTAAATCCCCATTTGTCTGAATATGTTGGTCTGATGCCCTCTATTCACTGCCCCGCCGATAATAAAGTTGATTACATCGGAACTGTGGAACAATTTATACAGGTGGGCAACAGAAGATTGTGTCTCGATATTACGGGCATCCTCCTCTATGATATTATACACCTGATTTAATGTAAGGGCGCCTTCAGTGGTGTAATCGATCCCTTGAATCTCATAGGAGGGCGGTTTGTGAAAAGCCTGAGAGACTTCCATAATTTTCACCGGCGTTCCCAGATGACGGCCAACCATCTCTGCTGTAGAGGAACCACAGACCACTTTGAGCCCTTTCATCTCCATAAAATGACGCACTATTTCTTTATCCTTCTTCTTGTTTTCCGGTGGACCGGTAAGAATATTCAGGGTCCTTGCCTCCCGGCAGGTAAGTACGAGGCAGGTTGTATCATCTCCCAGAGATGCTCCTGAGATTGCCCTCACTTTTCCGAGGACTTTTGCCGGTATATCAGCGACAGTTGTCCCCTGGGTCAAGCAGCCGTTCATAAAATCGCAGGCGCCCTCTATGCCCCAGCCAAGCCGGTACTGGTGGCCAAGGCCTGCCTGACTGACACCATCGCTGACCATGGCAATGCCATCCCCGTAATCGAGCAGGCAATTGACTTCCGAGATCATTTCAAGACCCATAGGAAAAGACCTCTGCGTCGGTAAATAAGCCGCCAGACGGTTGTTGATAAAAACAGGAGGAGGTATCTCATAGGAGATAACGGTAGCATGGCCGCTATTCAATACACGGCATATGGAGAAGGCTGCGAAAGGAATGTCTCTGGTCCTCGCCTCATGCATGGTGTCGACAATCTTTTCGCAGGCCTCTCTCAGAGTAAAACCGAGCCGGATAAGCTCCATGAGCCGTGATGCGCACATGACCGCAGCGACACGGGCCTTGATCCCTGTGCCGATTCCGTCGGCTACAATAGCCGTGGTGGCTTCAGCGGTACGCTCGACGAGGATATAGTCACCGCAGATCCCGTCCGGTTTCTTCGACCCCTGGGCAAAAGAAATCTCGATATATTTTCTGGGATCATCGGGTTTCGGGTTCATCAGCTCTCACTTAAGGTCATAAGTTTTCTTACCAGTTCTTCGCCTCTGGCAGTGCTTTCGCCAAGAAACTGGGCAATGGTTTGGGCCATTTTCAACTGGTGTTCCAGAAGCTCGTTTGCCTGGACAACAGTCTGGGAACGTATTTCTTTGAGCTGTTTTCTCCTGTTCTTCCTGACTGGTAATATTTATAAAAATGCCCACAATCTGACGTTCCTCTTTGAGCATGTAAAGGAGTTCCCTGGTGAGGAGATTGTAGTGGCGATGCGAAACGGTAATATCAAGGGTATCGGTAATGCCTGATATAAGCTTCTCGAAGGGCGCAGGGTCCATCAGATAGGAGACATGTCTGCCGAGCACCGCATCGGTGCAGGAAAAAAATCGTTTGAAGGCAGGGTTCATAGCTCAAGATGTTCAATTCCTCATCGACAATGATAACACCGTTGGGTGTTGTATTGACAATCTGGTCTGTTCTGCGCTCTGCAAGTCTCCTCATATAGGGTATGCACATGTCTGCCTCTGCCATTCCCTGAACTACGGCAATAGCCTTCTCCCGACAACTGTCATATCCGCAGGCGCCGCAGTTGAGTTGCTGCTGAGGATCTGCTTTTCCTGTTTTTTCCAGTACTTGCTAATATCTCTTCTTCCGTAACTGCGCTGACGATATCCTTTCTTTCAAAGATTGCACGGAAGAGACCTTCATCTTCCACTTCAGGCGCCACGTAGGCATCGGTCTTTTCGTTATCGTATTCGATGATGTCTTTCCGTCTTTCAAAGAGGTTTGTTTCCGTATTGATCCCCGGTCCGTTGATGCAGCCCTGACTGCAAAAAAGAGGTTCTATAAGCGAATAGGGCGATCCGGTCCCTACATCATCGAGAAGGGCCCGTACATTTTCAATACTATCCACACGGACCTGTTTCAATTCAAATCCATCGTCAACAAACCCGGCCGTCTTGATCATGCCGCCCGGCAGGGGATACAACTGGGCGCAGTGTACGGGCTTTTCATCGAAGATCGCCTTCCTCGCAGTTGGAGAGATGAATCCCTTTTTGCTCAAGCCATATCATCAATTCTCCGAAGGTAAGAACACAGTCCACTGCATCCTTCTACATCCGGCCTGTAGAGCTCCGATTTTTTAGCCACACAGGGGCCTATAAAAACAACTTTTGTGTCTATTCCCAAGTTTTTTCTTTAACATCCTCCCATGGGCTGCCATAGGGGACACAATGGGGAGTAGATTATCGACGAGTTCCGGCTGGTATCTTTCTATATAATTGACAAGGGCCGGGCAGGCCGTGCCGATATAGGATTTTGACGTGTCTTTTTCCGCAAGCCTTTTGGCATGGATCGGAGACCTGGTAAGCCCCTTGCGACGTCTGCCCTACATATCGAAACCCAGCGCGCGTAGAGCGGAAGGCAGCCGCGTGCGTTCCCATTTGTTGAAAACTGCGGCAAAAGAAGGGGCAATGCTTGCGGCAACAAAAGCGCCGCTCGTCGATAAACCGCTGTGCTACATCGATGTCATGACGGAACGTCTTGGCCTGCTGGGGGCACTCACGGATACAGGTGCCGCAGGCAATGCAGCGTTTTTCATCGACATAGGCCTGTCCTTTATCCATACGGATTGCTTTCACGGGACAACTTCTCAGACACCGGTAGCAATCCCTGCAACGGGCTGTAAGAGTAAAGACAATCTGATGCAGATCCTCTGTCAGCCATGGTCTCTCCCTTCGCTTTGCAAGAGATCCTCCTGTTTCTCTCTCGATGGCCTCCATGGCCATTTCAACGGTACATCCCTCGATTACCATTTCCCCCACTCTGATCACAGGTCCTTTGTCACATTTTTCAAAACAGAAAGATGCGCTCACATTGACCATACTGCTCAAATCATGGATCTTGATATATTCCAGAATATTATGGAGTAATTTTTGAGAACCTTTCAGAAAACAGCCGGTGCCGAAACAGACATTGACTTCAACGCTTCGCTCGCCGGAAGAGGGACTCAGCGTCATACCTTCATCGGTAATACGCTTTCTCATATGATAGCTCGTATGGAGAAGAGTATGGGCCTTGTGGCCTCCGATCTCGCCGAGGACGTTTCCGTAAAGCTCCGTAATATAGGGGTTATCCTGTGATTTGTGAAGCTGGAGCATCCGGTCATTTTCATAAATACCCTTTGTCTCTTTCTGCGCATTGCCTCCATGTTGGCGAATACAGGTTGTCCTGCCCCGCCGACACAACCTCCGGGGCATGCCATGACCTCAACAAAATCATAGTGCGCCTCTCCGGACTTTATCTTTTCAAGGAGTTTCCGGGCATTGCCGAGACCGCTTACCACGGCCAGGGAGAACTCTCGGCCGTTGACGCGTGAGCGTCGCTTCACGAATACCGTCTTCACCGCGAACACCGGTAAATTCATAATTTTCCCGTTTCTCGACCGGTCAGTTTTTCCGTAACATACCTGAAGACCGCTTCGCTTACCCCTCCGGAATTCCCGAAGATGACGCCTGCTCCCGTCTTAAACCCGAAGGGCAGATTAAACGATTCAGGCTCCAGTTCCTTGAAATGGAGTCCTGCCTCTTCGATCATGCGGCCCAGTTCCTGGGTTGTGAGGACATGGTCTACGTCGCGCATGCCTTCACGGGTAAATTCAGGCCGCTTCGCCTCAAACTTCTTTGCCGTGCAGGGCATGATGGAGACAACAACAATGTCTTCCCGCTTCACTCCGAGATCAGCGGCCAGTATCTCCTTCGCCAGGGCGCCGAACATCTGCTGCGGGGAACGGCAACTGGAGAGGTGATGCATATATTCAGGATAATACTGTTCCACAAATTTTACCCAGGCCGGGCAGCAGGAGGTGAACTGGGGGATATTGTCATTGTTCTCGACGCGTTTGATAAATTCATTGCTCTCCTCAAGAACGGTAAGGTCTGCCGTAAAGGACGTATCGAAGACCTTGTCAAAACCGATGGCCCGAGCGCCGCTGCAATCTGGCCTGACGTGGTCACGCCGGGTTCCAGCCCGAAGACCTCTCCTAGGGCAACCCTGACTGCCGGAGCAATCTGGGCAACAACAACCTTGTTCGGATCGTGAAGGGCTTTCCAGACTTCGTCCACTTCCGGTTTCGGCGTAAGGGCGCCGGTAGGACAGACGCGGGCGCATTGTCCGCAGTTGACACATTCCACCTCGTCCAGGTCTTTGCCGAAAGAGGGTATAACCATCGTCTGCGCCCCCCTGTAGGCAAAATCTATGGCGCCCACAGACTGTATCTCGGAGCATATCCGCACACAATCGCCGCAGAGGGTGCACTTGTTTGCATCCCGTATAAGTGAAGGGGAAGAATCATCAATAGGCAGGTCTCTGTTCTGACTCTTGAAACGGACTTTTGTAATACCGAGACGCCGGGCAAGTGCCTGCAGTTGGCAGGTAGCGCTCTTCTGGCAGGTGGGACAGTTCTGGCTGTGATTTGCCAGAAGGAGCTCCACGATGATTTTTCGCATCTCGCGGATTTCTTCTGTATTGGTTTTCACCTTCATCCAGGAGGCAGGCGGAGTGGAGCAGGCGGAAACAAGACCGATACCATCCACCTCTACCATGCAAAGACGGCAGGCGCCGTAGACGCTTAGTTCCGAATGATAACAGAAGGTAGGGAGATCGATTTTTGCCTTCCTGATCAGCTCAAGCAGATTTTGTTCGTTTTCAATGGGGATCTCATTATTATCAATAGTAATGTAAAGGCTCTTCTTTCATTACTTGCCTCCTTTTATGGCTTCGAATTTGCAGGATTACGACGCAGGTGCCGCATTTCGTGCAGAGTTTTTCTTCAATATGGTACGGCTTTTCCTTTTTCGCCGGTAATGGCCGAGACAGGGCATTTCTTTGCACAGAGCATGCATCCCGTGCAGAGCGTCTCGTCAATGCGGAACCTTGTCAGAGCTTTACATTTGCCCGTGGGGCAGTATTTGTCCTTCACGTGGGCTTCATATTCATCACGAAAATGTCTGAGCGTAGAAAGGACCGGATTGGGCGCTGTCTTCCCAAGGCCGCAGAGGGAACCTTTCTGCACGGCATACGCCAGGTCCTCGAGGATTGTAAGCGTGTTTTCATCGGCCCTGCCCTCAATAATATCATCAAGGAGCAGCAAGCATCTGCTTTGTGCCTTCACGGCAGAGGACACATTTACCGCAGGATTCACTCTGGGTAAATTGCATAAAAAACCTGGCAATACTCACCATGCAGGTATTTTTATTCATTACCACAAGACCTCCGGACCCAACCATGGCCCCTGCTGTCTTCACTGAGTCAAAATCTATGGGGAGATCGAGGTGATCTGTCGTGAGACATCCCCCCGAGGGTCCTCCGATTTGGACAGCCTTGAAACCGTTGTTCATGGGTTTTCCGGTATCAGAGGTGATGCCTCCTGCCACATCGAATACAATCTCGCGCAGCGTCGCTCCCAATGACATCTCAACAAGGCCCGCATTCGCCACGTGACCGGTAACTGCGAAGGTTTTTGTGCCAGGAGAACCAGCTGTGCCCATTTCACGGTATTTATTGACACCGACGGAAAGGATAAGCGGTATCGTTGAGAGGGTTTCGACGTTATTGATGACCGTCGGTCTTCCCCAGAGACCGCTTTGCACAGGATAGGGAGGTTTTGGTGACGGCATGCCCCGTTTCCCCTCGATGGAGGCGATTAGAGCCGTCTCTTCACCGCAGACAAAAGCACCTGCGCCTTCCATGACCGTAAGATCAAAGGCATAATCGGAGCCGAAGATATGTTTTCCCAGGACTCCAAGTTTATAGGCATCGTCTATGGCCTTTCGTAATCGTTTCACTGCAAGAGGGTATTCAGCACGGACATACACATAGCCTTCATCTGCCTCAATAGCCCTGGCTGCGATGATCATCCCCTCGATAACACTGTGGGGGTTCCCTTCCATAATGCCCATATCCATAAAAGCGCCCGGATCGCCCTCATCACCATTACAGATGATATATTTTTTCTCATTCTTCTGTTCCCGTGCAAGGTCCCATTTTTTTCCTGTCGGGAAACCGCCGCCGCCTCTGCCCCGTATGCCCGAAGCAATTATGAAGCGGCATATATCCTCTGATGTCATTTCAAGACAAGCCTGCGCAGCGGAAAAGTACCCTCCCTCAGCAATATATTCCCGTATATCTTCAGGATCAATGCGGCCGCACTTATCGAGAACAAAACGGTGTTGTTTCTGATAAAATGGCATCTCACCGGCTCCGGCGCAGAGTTTTTTTGTTCCCGGTTCAACATAGAGGAGACGGTGGAGAAGTTCCCCTTTCTTCAGGGTGGTTTCTACAATCTCTTTTACATCGTCCAGTTTGACCTTTGTATAGAGTATTCCCTCCGGCATTATCGTTACCAGAGGACCTATCTGGCAAAAACCCTGACATCCGCTTTTTGTTGCGGAGGCGTGGCCGTTTTCTCCTTTCATCTCCGTAGCAACAGCAAGTTTGGATTCGGCAATCGATTTTAAAAATTCTTCATATACCTTCATGGACCCATTCACCAGACATCCCGTTCCGGCGCAGACGATGACCCTGTTTGCTACGACAGCCTGTTGCTTCTTAAAATCTTCTCCTATCTTATTCAGTCCCGCAAGAGTCAGATTCATACTGCGCCTCCCTGGTAATAATTTCATCTATAATAGCTGCCGCCCGCTGTGCAGTGACCTGACCGAAGACTTCCTCGTTTATGACCATGGCCGGGGCAAGACCGCAGGCGCCGAGACAGTTGACCGTCTCCAGGGTAAAAAGCATATCATCACTTGTTTCCCGTCCATCGCCAAGGTGGAGTTTATCGCAGAGCGTTTTATAGAGACCCATAGATCCTTTCACGTGACAGGCAGTTCCATTACAAATCCTGATAAGATATTTTCCCTTGGGCTTAAGGGTAAAAAGGGAATAAAAAGTAGCAACTCCAAAAACTCTTGCCGGTGGAATCCCCAATGAGGTTGCAACGAAGGTGAGGATTTCCTCGGGTAGATAACGGTATTCTGCCTGTACAGCCTGGAGGATTGGAATTAATCGCGAAGGGCTCCTTCCGTTCCGGTCTACGATTTCGCAAACCCTTTCAAATTTTCTCATTGTTTCCATTCTCGTCAATCTCCTTATACTTTGGCCTTTAATACCAGGGCCAGTTTCTTTGACAGGACAACAAGCGATGAAGCAAGGTTTTCATGTTGAACAATAATCCCTGCGGGTGCTATGACCTTTACTGGGGAAAAATTCCAGATAGCCTGAATTCCGGCCTGTACCATAGTATCGGCCAATTCCTGTGCTGCATAAGCAGGGACAGTCAGTACACCGATTTTAATGCCCATCCGCCGGATCATATCGGACAATTTTTTTGCATGAAAGACCTTTTTCCCGCATATTTCCGTTCCCACTTTGCTTTCATCAGCATCAAAAGCAGCGATAATATTGAGGCCATACTCCCTGAATCCTTGATATCCGAGCAAGGCCGCTCCAAGATTACCGGCTCCCACCAGATAAGCATCAGTAGTGTTGTTCCAGCCAAGAAACTCTTCTATCGTGTCAACGAGTTCCGCTACGCTGTAACCCAGTTTTGGTCTGCCCACAGCATCGGTAATGGCCAGGTCTTTTCTCACCTGAATGGGGAGCATATTGAGATCGTTGCCAATTTTCGTACAGGAGATATAGTCCGCCTGTTTTTCGTCATGCATCTTTTTCAGATATTGATAGTAGACGGGCAATCTCCTGAGGGTTGGTTCCGGTATAGGTTTTGTGGGTTGTACTCTTTTTTCATCTATATTCATCTTCGGGTAACCCCCTTCGTAATAGATATATATTTATAGATAACTTAATATCGATATAATTTTATCTAATTAAAATTATTTAGTCAACATTTTTTTGCATTTACATTCTTTGACATTACAAATAAAATACTCTATATTGAAATTTGGGGCATACGCTTTCCCCTGAAGCATTGAAGGTTGATCCAATTTTGCTTATAAATGGAACAGGAGGGCCGTGAGAAAACATTGCATTCATCGGACAGCGGCCGCAAAAGGTCATCCTATAGCGCGAAAACACAAATAAAAGACAAAAAAATGGGCTGATGCTATGAAATTAAAAGAAGTGCAGCAAATCCTCGAAGCAGAAGTGCTCTGCGGGGGAGATTGTCTTGAACGTGAGGTAACGACGTGCTTTGCCTGTGATCTTATCAGCGAAATGCTCCTCTATGTAAAACCGCAATCCCTCCTCATTACGTCACTGATAAACGCACATGTGATTCACACCGCCCAGGTAATGGACGCAAGCGGTGTTATCTTTGTAGGCGGAAAAAAGCCGGATGAAGGGGTCATCAAAAACGGCGCCCTGAACAACGTCCCCCTCCTCACCACTCAATATCTATTATTCGAATCCTGTGGATTACTCTTTTCAAATGGTCTTGCAGGCGATAAAAAAAGTCCTCTCGGTAGGGACTAACCAGTGGTAGACAGTTTACAATATACCCCTCAAATTACACTGGAATTCCCTATTGGTGAGAAGGATTTCTTCATGGCTGGAGAATCGGCATCCCGTGTAAAGAAAACATTGCAGCAACTGGGCCTCAAGCAGGACATCATCCGGAGGGTCGCCATTATTATTTATGAGGCTGCCATGAATGTTGCAATTCACGCCCATCACGGACTTCTTACCGTCCATATCGATCCTGAATCAATCGCGATCAAGACAGATGATGAAGGTGTAGGAATACCCGACATTGAACTGGCCATGCGGGAAGGCTATTCAACAGCCCCCTATGAGGCGCGGGAAATGGGCTTCGGAGCAGGCATGGGGCTCCCCAACATGAAACAATGTTCAGACGAACTCAGTCTTGAAACGAAGGTCGGTAAAGGAACTACCCTCAAGGCAAAGGTATATTTTATTTCCAAAGAATATCCGGAGTAAGGTAGGTACACATGCCTCAATACTTTCATTCAGTGACACTCGACGTTGAGAAATGTAAAGGATGCACCAATTGTATCAAGCGGTGCCCAATGGAAGCAATCCGTGTCCACGATGGAAAGGCGACAATCATGGAAGAGCGCTGTATCGATTGTGGCGAATGCATCAGGTGCTGTCCCAACCATGCGAAGATAGCCCTTACGGATAACATTACTAGACTTTCTGAATATCAATATAATATTGCCCTTCCTTCCCCGTCCTTTTTCGCACAGTTCAAGGAAAATGAAAATGTAAACGACATTCTGAATGCCTTTCTTCGCATCGGTTTCGACGAAGTCTTTGAAGTTGCCCTTGCCGCTGAAATTGTCGCATACATTGTTCACCGGCAGTTGGCGAATAAAAATCTGAAAAAACCCCTCTTTTCCTCGGCATGCCCTGCTGTGCTCAGACTTATGCAGATCAAATTCCCCGATCTCCTCGAACAGGTCACCCATGTGTTGACCCCCATGGAAGTGGCGGCAAGGATCGCAAAGGTTGAAGCGGCAAGAGCAACAAATATTGCTTATGATGATATCGGGGCCTTCTTCATTTCACCCTGCGCCGCAAAGGTGACGGAGATGAAACAACCTATGACAACGCACCATTCCGCTGTAAACGGTGTCATAGGTGCGAACCTTATCTATAAGGATATCGTCAAAAACCTCTGCAAGGAAGCGGGCAACAACAAAGACGGGAAGAAAGAAGGGCTTCACAAGGCAACAAGACACGGAATGGCATGGGGGTATCTGACCGGAGAATCCAAGAATATCGATTTTGGTACAACGCTGGCGGTCAGTGAAATTCATAATGTCATAAGCCTCCTCGAGGAAATAGAGCGGGGAGAGCTGAAAAATGTCGACTTCATTGAACTCCAGGCTTGTACTGCCGGATGTGTCGGGGGACCCCTGAACATTCAGAATAATTTTGTAGGCAGAGTACATCTGAGAAATTTAATCGGCCTCTATGGAGCCAAACCGGCTCATTATGAAGAGAAAGAACTCCTCGAGATCTACGAAAATGGACATTTTGAATCCACGGAGCCCGTGCGGCCCAATACTATTATGACCCTTGACCAGGATGTGTCAAAGGCGCTCATCAAGATGGAACAACTCGACCAACTTACCAATGAACTACCTGGACTCGATTGCGGCGCCTGCGGCTCTCCTAATTGCCGGGCCCTCGCAGAGGACATCATCCGTGGTATTGCCTTTGAAACAGACTGCGTCATAAAACTTCGTGACAGGGTTAAAACACTTGCCGAAGAGATATTCGAACTGGCGCGGATTATTCCGCCTGCAATGGCCGACAATTCGAAAAAGGAACAGAAAAAGTAAGGTGTGAAGAAAGCAACCTATTTGAAAAAAAATATGGGGAGGATAGGATGACATTAGCGCAATTAGTCAATGCTCTTAGTCTCGAAGTACTCACAGGCGACACTAATATGGACAGGGAAATAAAAGCTGGTTATACGTCGGACCTGCTCTCTGACGCCATCGCCAATATCGAAGAAGATTCTGTCTGGATTACCATTCAGAGGCATATCAATATCCTCGGTGTGGCAAAACTCAAAGATGCAGCAGCCATTATCATCCCCCGCAACCTCCAGCTTGATGAAAATGTTATAGAAAAAGCACGGGAAGAGAGTATTGCCATGCTGCGATGCCCCCAATCGGCTTTTGAGATTTCAGGGCTCCTTTATAATATATTGTCAAGAGGTTGATGCCGGGTGGGGGATTTTTTCTGCGATCTTCACATCCATTCTACATTGTCCCCCTGCGGCAGCCTGGAAATGTCTCCCCATAAGATCGTTGAAAAAGCTGTCGAAGTCGGTCTTCATGTTATTGCCATTACCGATCACAATATGACGGATAATAGTTTCTATGTCCGCGAAGCGGCAACAAAATACGGTCTTATTGTTCTCTGTGGTATGGAACTGCAGACCCGCGAGGAAATACATCTCATTACAGTTTTTGATGATTTTGAGGTCGCCCATGACTTCCAGCAAAAAATCTACCGCCTTTTGCCTGATGTTAAAAATGATCCCGAATACTTCGGAGATCAGGTTGTTGTTAACACCGAGGATGAAATTCTCCATAGCGAGGAAAGGCTCCTTTTGAACTCTGTGGAAATCTCTATCGAGGACGCTGTAGACTGGGTAAAATCACATGGTGGACTGGCAATCCCGGCACATATCGACAGCCCGACCTATAGTATCATCAGCCAGCTTGGCTTTGTGCCGGAAAATATCCCTTTTGACGCCCTTGAGGTGCGGAATATTGAAAAGGCAAAAGACCTCTTACCCCTTATTATGATAAAAAAAATTCCCTTTGTGAGTTTTTCCGATGCCCACTACATTGCCGATGTGGGGCGGAGGAAGACCCTGTTGCATATGGAGAAAGCGGATTGCCGTGAAATAGCATGGGCACTGAAAGCGCTCGGAGCAGAAAGACATGGTTAGGAAGTCTACGCACGGGCCAAAACCTCTTACACCACAGGAGGCATATATGATGTTTACTACTGTTTATACTATAACGCCAGCAATGAAAGACACAGATAGTTTCGGCAAATACTCATGTCAGTTACGGGTAATTGATTATGATGGATGAAATCTCTTCCCACATCATGGATATTGCCGCCAATGCCATAACGGCAAAGGCAAAGCATATCGAAATAGCCATTACAGTAGACACAAAAAAATCCCTCACAACATTATTTTTCAAAGACGATGGGATCGGCATGGACGATGAGATGGTAAAAAAGGTCCAGGACCCTTTTTTTTCAACAAAAACAGGCAAAAAAGTAGGTCTCGGCATTCCCCTTTTAAAAGGCACTGCGGAAACAACAGGAGGAACCTTCTCTCTGACGAGCGAGCCTGGTAAGGGAGTCGAAATACGGGCTTCTTTCCACCTCGATCACCCCGATCTTCCGCCTATCGGCAAGCTGAAAGATACCATTCTGGTCCTCGTAGTGGGAAACCCGGAAATTGATTTTATCTTCAAATATACTCTTGACGAAGATCAATTTATTTTCGATACAGCGCCTATTAAGGCGCTGCTCGAGGGCATACCTGTTAACCATCCGGAGGTCGTGAATTTTTTCATTAATTATCTTGACGAGCATCTGCAAAATCAGATAGATTAGTAATTCAGTTAAAAAGGAGGGATCTCCATGAATCTAGAAGAACTCAAAAAAATCAGGGAAAAAGCACAAAAAGATGTTGAGTTGAGACAGAAGGGATCGAGAATCCGCATTGTCGTCGGTATGGGCACAAGCGGCATTGCCGCAGGCGCCAGAGACGTGCTGAAAGCATTTGTTGAAGAGATCAGCCGGAGAAATTTAAACGACGTTGTTGTTACTCAGACAGGGGAGCGGGGACTTGCCTCTCAGGAACCCATGGTTGAGGTATTTGAGGAAGGAAAACCCGTTGTGGTCTATGGAAATATAAATGTTGAAAAGGCAAAACGGCTCATCACTGAACACGTGGTAAACGGCAACCCGGTCTCGGAATACGCAATTGAAGTAATGTAAAGGAGGTCATCTTCCGTGGATAAAGAGGCGATCCTAAAAAAATTTAAACCGACTCTCGACAATATCCTGTATATCCTTCATGATCTTCAGGATTACAATCCCCAGCATTATCTCAGCAAGGACGATATAGAGGTCTGTGCTGATTATCTGAATATTCCCTATAGCTACACACACAGCGTTGCAAGTTTCTATACCATGTTCAGTCTGAAACCGAGGGGACGCAATATCATTCGCCTCTGTGATTCTCCCCCCTGCCATTTGATGGGGTCAAAGTCACTTCTTGATTATCCTGAAGAGCACGCTGAAGGTATCAACCGGTGAAACAACCAAAGATGGCATGTTTACTCTGGAGTTGACGAGCTGCCTCGGGGCCTGCGGGGTTGCTCCGGCTATGATGATTAATGACGAAATGTTCGGTAATCTTACACCGGAAAAGGTTAACACCATCCTGGATAAGAGGAGAAAAGAACTATGAACCTCGTAAGAAACCATGTACTGATAAGCATCGATGCAGGCACTATGATGGCAGGGGCCCGGTCAGTTGAGAAAGCCCTTACCGAAGAGATTGCAAAACAGGGGCTTTCCGATGAAATTGCTATTCTGGAAACAGGCAGCATCGGAGCTACCAATCAGGGAGTCATCATCATCGTTTATCCTGAAGGTGTCTACTACGGGAACGTAACAGTCCAGGACATACCTCAACTTGTCGAGGAACATCTGCTTAAGGGTCGTCCGCTTAAGAGGCTTTTCCTCTCAGAGCTTCCGAAGCAACACGTTGTTACGAAAGAAAAGACAGGGCTCCTCAAAGAACAGCCCCGAATAGTACTCCGAAACAGCGGTATCATCGACCCTGAAAATATTGACGAATATATCGCACGGGAAGGGTATGAGGCTATCGGAAAGGCCTTTTCCCTCACGCCGGAAGGTGTCATTGAGGAAATAAAAAAAGCAGGACTCATAGGTCGTGGAGGGGCAGGATTCCCAACAGCCATGAAATGGGGTTTTGCCCACAATGCCACCGGTGATCAAAAATATATAATTTGTAATGCCGATGAGGGAGAGCCGGGTACTTTCAAGGACAGACTTATTCTTGAAGGTGATCCCCATAAACTAATTGAAGGAATGATAATAGCCGGCTATGCTATTGGAGCAACGAAAGGTTTTGTATACATACGAGGTGAATACTCGCTCTCTATCGAACGCCTTGAGAAGGCCATTGCTCAGGCCCGTCAGTATGAGCTTCTTGGAGACAATATTCTTGAGAGTGGTTTTTCCTTTGATCTTTCTGTTATGAAGGGCGCCGGCGCTTATGTCTGTGGTGAAGAAACGGCACTCATAGAATCCCTTGAAGGAAAAAGGGGCCATCCACGCATTAAACCCCCTTTCCCAGCCATAGAAGGACTCTGGCACAAACCGACTGTTGTCAATAATGTGGAGACATTGGCCAACGTACCGGAAATTATGTGGCATGGGGCCGCCTGGTTCCGGGGATACGGAACTGAAAAGTGTTCCGGCACAAAGGTCTACACAATAATAGGCAATGTGGCGACACCGGGAATCATCGAAGCAGAAATGGGGACCACACTCCGTGACATTATCTATGAATACGCCGGCGGTATCAAGGAAGGCAAAAAATTTAAATGCGCTCTCGTTGGCGGAGCGGCAGGCGCTTTTCTTGGTCCTGACATGCTCGATGTCCGGATGGACTTTGCCAATCTGAAAGAATATGCCGCAGTACTCGGTTCAGGGGCAATTCTTGTTATGGATGAAGATGCTGATATCGTTGATATGCTGCAGAGTGTCCTTCATTTTTTCAAACACGAATCCTGTGGACACTGCGTGCCCTGCAGGTTGGGCACTGCACAGCTCGTAAAGGTCATTGACCGTATCGCGGCTTCAAAAGGGACAAAAGAAGATATTGACAAACTTTCCAAAATTTCCGACGTTATGCGGGATACATCTTTCTGCCCACTGGGACAATCGCTCTGTCTTCCCATATCCAGCGCCTTGAAATACTTTAACAATGAGGTATATGCGAGGGTTTCATCATAAGCATCAGAATGCCCCTTCAGGAGGTTGAGCGTCAACAATGATTAATGCTAAAGTAAATAATGTTGATATAGAGGTGCCGGAGGGGACCAGTATTCTCTGGGCCGCACGAAAGGCTGGTTTCAACATCCCCACGCTCTGTCATCACCCCGATCTTGTTCCCGGAGGACAATGCGGGGTCTGTGTCGTTGAAATCGAAGGCATACCGGGACTGACAAGGTCTTGTATGACTCCTGTCGGAGAAGGCTTTAAAGTCCGCACCCATACGCAGAGAGTCATGACTGCGAGAAAACAACTCGTGGAGCTCCTCCTCTCCAATCACGATACCGACTGTCTTACCTGTATAAAAAATAATAGTTGCGAATTGCAGAAACTTGCCGCAACGCTGGGGATCAACACCCTGGAATATCCCAAATTCGAAGAAAAGCTGCCTATCGACACAACGAGCGTTTCCATTGTGCGTGATCCTAATAAATGTATCCTCTGCGGGAGATGTACCCAGGTATGTTCCAATATCCAGACAGTGAATGCCCTGGCGATAAACAACAGAGGATGTGACACAGTCATCACAACCGCCTTTGATGCGGGACTTGGGAACAGCGTCTGTATTAATTGCGGTCAGTGTGTTGTTCATTGCCCTGTTGGCGCCCTCTATGAAAACAGCCAGGTTGAACAGGTCTGGGAAGCGCTCCATGACCCTGATAAATTTGTCGTTGTTCAGGAAGCCCCTGCAGTGAGGGTCATGCTCGGCGAGGAATTCGGCATGTCTCCGGGCTCCCTGGTGAGCGGTAAAATGCACGCGGCCTTGCGTCGGCTCAACTTTGATGCTGTCCTTGATACTAATTTTGCCGCCGACCTCACCATTATGGAAGAAGGCACAGAACTGATATCGAGGCTTACATCAGGCAAGAACCTGCCTCTTATCACGAGTTGCAGCCCCGGATGGATCAAATTTATGGAGACCTTCTACCATGATATGATCCCCCATATGTCGACGGCAAAATCGCCGCAGCAGATGTTCGGCGCTCTCGCAAAAACATATTACGCGCAACAGAAAGGCATTCCACCGGAAAAGATCGTTTCCGTATCTATAATGCCCTGCACGGCAAAGAAATTCGAGTGTCAGCGGCCGGAGATGAACATAAGCGGATATCAGGATGTGGACTATGTGCTCACCACCCGTGAGATCGGCCGTATGATGAGAGAAGCCGGGATCGATCTCAAAGAGATGGCCGACGAACCCGCTGATGATATAATGGGCGATTACACTGGAGCAGGCACTATTTTCGGCGCCACAGGCGGCGTCATGGAAGCAGCCATCAGGTCAGCCTATTTCCTCGTCACCGGCCGGGAGTTAGAAAATCTTGATGTGATTCCCGTAAGAGGCTTAAAAGGGATCAAAGAAGCCGAGATTGACATTGATGGCACAAAGGTAAAAGTTGCCGTCGCGCACAGTTGCGGAAAAGCACGGGAACTTATAGATAAGGTCTCAGAACAGCTTGAAAAAGACGGAAAATGTGAATATCAGTTCATTGAAGTCATGGCTTGTCCCGGCGGATGTGTTGGCGGCGGCGGCCAGTCATGGGGCAGCAATATGGCAAAGAGAGCACGTAGGGGTGAATCGCTTTACGAAGAAGATAAATCAATGCCTCACCGGCGGTCTCACGAAAACCCATCTGTCCAGGCAGTATACGAGAAATTCCTTGGGAAACCGAACTCGGAAAAATCCCATAAACTTCTCCATACGCACTATTACAAAAGGAGTATTGTGGACGGTAAGGTTTTACCGTAAAACAAAACATCAGAGTAAACGCATCGCATATGAATTAAGGGAGGAAGAAGATGACCACCGAAAATCAATGTAACTGTGCCCAGACACAGGAAGAAGATCTCTACCCGAGACTGAATGAAATCATTGGTGAACATAAAGGAAAATCGGAAGACCTCATAATGGTACTCCATAAAGCACAGAACCTTTTCGGTTATTTACCGAAAAAGGTCCAGGAAATGGTCGCTGAAGGCTTAAATATGTCTATCAATGAGGTGTATGGCGTCATTACCTTTTATAATTTTTTCTCCACGGTCCCCCAGGGAAGACACAGCGTAAAGGTCTGTCTGGGAACGGCATGTTATGTCCGTGGGTCCCAGAAGGTTCTTGAGAAGACGGAGAAGGAACTGGGAATCAAGGTCGGCGGAACAACAGACGACAGGAGATACTCCCTTGATGTAGTCCGCTGTATCGGGGCATGCGGTCTCGCCCCTGCGATGCTGGTTGACGAAGATGTCTATGGACGTGTAAAAACAACAAACGCCATGGAAATAATAGAAAAGTACGAGTAAGGAGGGTCAAACACAATGGAAGTATCACGCGCGCATGTCTTGGTTTGTGCTGGAGCTGCATGTGTCTCTTCCGGTTGCCGCGAAATAAGAGATGCAGTTGTTAATAACATACTGGAAAAAGGATTGCAGAATGAGATAAAGATAATCGAAACCGGCTGCATCGGTTCCTGCGATCTTGGTCCTCTGGCACTCATCTACCCTGAAGGTGTACTCTATCAGAAATTAACACCTGCCGACGCTGAAGAGATTGTGGCCGAGCATCTGTTGAAAGGGAGAATCGTAGAGCAGGCTCCTCTATAAAGAACCTGCCAGTGAAAAGGCAATCCCTTCCCTGAAAGAGATGGATTTCTTTAAGATCAGGTGAAGATCGTCCTCCGAAACTGCGGCATCATCAATCCTCTCAATATCGAAGAATATATCGGCCGTGACGGCTATCTGGGTCTTGCGAAAAGCCCTCACGGAAATGACCCGCGAAGAGGTCATTGATGAAGTCCTCAAATCGGGGCTCCGAGGGCGAGGCGGCGGCGGATTTCCTACGGGTATTAAATGGAAATTTGCCAACCAGTCACCGGGCGATGTGAAATATGTGGTCTGTAATGCCGACGAAGGCGACCCCGGGGCATTCATGGATAGAAGCGTTCTCGAAGGCGATCCGCACAGTGTCATCGAAGCTATGGCCATTGCCGCTTACGCAATCGGGGCGCAACAGGGCTATATCTATGTCCGCGCCGAATATCCCCTGGCAATAGAGACGGCTCAACTGGGCCATCGGTCAGGCACGGGAATATAAATTATTAGGGAAGAATATCCTTGAAAAAGGGTTCAATTTTGATCTCGAGATCAGGATCGGCGCAGGGGCATTCGTCTGCGGTGAAGAAACAGCGCTTATGAGGTCCATTGAAGGCAAGAGAGGCGAACCGAGACCAAGGCCGCCTTTTCCGGTCGTAAAAGGTCTTTTCGATGTGCCGACGCTCCTCAATAACGTTGAAACCTATGCCAATATACCGGCCATCATCGTCAATGGCGCTGCCTGGTATGCCCAGTACGGAACGGAAAAAAGCAAAGGAACAAAAGTATTCGCCCTTGCCGGCGCGGTCAATAATACCGGTCTTGTGGAAGTGCCCATGGGGACCCCGCTGGGAGATATTGTTTTTAATATCGGCGGCGGTATCAAGGACGGAAAGAAATATAAGGCAGCGCAGCTCGGCGGACCATCGGGCGGCTGTATCCCCATTCAGCACATAAATGTGCCTGTGGATTACGAATCGATTGCTGAACTGGGCGCTATCGTCGGATCAGGCGGTCTCATTGTTGCCGATGAAGATACCTGTATGGTCGACTTTGCCCGTTTCTTCCTCGATTTTATTCAGCACGAATCCTGTGGAAAATGTCCTCCCTGCCGTATCGGCACAAAGAGGATGCTGGAAATACTGAAACGGATTACCCGGGGGCAAGGGAAGACCGGAAGACATCGACAATCTCATTGAACTCTCGACCCGTATTAAGGACGCGGCCCTCTGCGGTCTCGGTCAGACAGCGCCCAATCCGATCCTCTCTACACTGAGATACTTCAAGACACGAATATATGGAACATATCGAAGATAAACACTGTCAGCGCCGGTGTGTGCAGCGCCCTTTTTGATGCGCCATGCCAGAACGCATGCCCGACAGACCAGAATGCCTGGGGCTATGTAACCCTTATCAGCGAAGGAAGATTCAAAGAAGCCATTGCGGTTATCAAAGAGGCCAATCCTTTCCCGGCCGTTCTCGGACGGGTCTGTGTGCACCCCTGTGAGAGCAAATGCCGCCGGGGCCAGATTGACGAACCTATTGGCATCTGCGCATTGAAGCGGTTTGCAGCCGATACGGACATGAGTTCATTCCCATCATACCGGCCACCCTGGAAAGACCGAAAGACAAGAAAGTGGCTGTTATCGGCGCCGGTCCTGCCGGTCTTGCAGGCGCTTACTTCCTTGCCCTCAAGGGATATAAAGTAACTGTTTTTGAAGCATTGCCGGTAGCAGGCGGCATGCTCGCCGTGGGAATCCCCGATTACCGGTTACCAAAAGAGGTCCTTAATACGGAAGTAAAAGCCATTACCGATCTCGGCGTGGAAATTAAATACAACATGCGACTCGGAAAAGATATTACCACAGGAAAGCTCTTTACTGAAGGGTACAGCGCCATCCTCATGGCAACCGGGCGCACATCGGGTCAAAAGCTTGATATTCCTGGCGAGAAGTCAGGCGGTGTTGTCGATGGCGTTACCTTCCTCCGAAACGTTAACCTGCAAGAAACCACAAAAGTGGACGGGAAAGTGGTTGTTATCGGCGGCGGCAATGTGGCAATCGATGCGGCACGGTCAGCCTTGAGGCTTGGCGCTGAAGAAGTGTCCATCCTCTACAGAAGAGAAAAAGATGACATGCCTGCCTACAAGGAAGAGGTTGATGAAGCTGAAAAAGAAGGAGTTAAAATCCATACCCTTATTGCCCCCAATAAGATTGTTACAAAAGGCAAAAAGGCGATAGGTGTCGAGTGTATCCGTATGAAACTGGGAAAATTCGACAAAGGCGGACGCCGTACCCCGGAACCGGTAACCAATTCCGATTTTATCATCAATGCCGACATGATTATTGCAGCCATCGGCCAGGTCCCTGATCTGTCCCATCTGGACGGGAATGGAGTCAAGGTTTCGAAGAGCAATACCATTGAAGCAAATATAAAAACCCTTGCAACAGATATGGACGGGATTTTTGCCGCAGGCGATGTTGTGCGCGGTCCCGCTACAGCCGTTGAAGCTGTCGCAGACGGAAAAAATGCCGCTCTGGCAATCGACAAATTCCTTGGTGGTGAAGGAGAACCGATAAACACATTCCGCGATGAACTTCTCCAATTGATGGTCACCTACAACGAAACTGAATATCAGAAAGAAAGGGCCAAGGTTGAAATGCCTCATCTTCCTGTACCAAAAACGAAGTAAGAATTTCAATGAAGTTGTTCTTGGTTATTCCACCAACGCTGCTGTGGAAGAGGCAAAGCGTTGCTTGCACTGTTATTTGCGCGAAAGCGAGTAACAGCTCTTAATACGCAACAAGGAGCGTGCATTATGATGATCAGTATGACGATAGACGGCCGTGAAATTCAGGCCGAGCAAGGCACGACTATTCTCGATGCAGCCAGACAGGCAAAGATACATATACCGACGCTCTGTTACCTCCCGGAGGTCCAGGCCATAGGTGCCTGCAGGGTCTGTCTCGTGGAGATAGAGGGTAACAAGGTATTGCAGGCATCCTGCGTTTTACCGGTAAGCCCTGGTCTTGTGGTTTATACAAATACTGAACGAGTGAGAAAAGCGCGGAGGTTTGCCGTTGAAATGCTTCTCTCCAATCACCCCTTCGAGTGCCTTACCTGTGCCCGAAACCTCAACTGCGAACTCCAGAGTCTTGCCACAGACCTTTGTGTCCGGGACGTCCGTTTTACCGGCGATAAGAGTGAAGGCCGTATCGATGAGTCTTCCCCCTCTATCAGGCGGGACCAGAGCAAGTGTATCCTCTGCCGCAGGTGCGTCACCGTCTGTCAGGAGATACAGAGTGTAACTGCTCTGTATTTACAGGGAAGGGGCTTTGGTACGCGGGTAGAGCCGGCATTTGACAGAGACATAAATGATGTGGCCTGTACCAACTGCGGACAGTGTTCCCTTGTCTGTCCCGTGGGCGCCATCACTGAAAAGGAATATATTCAGGAAGTCTGGGATGCCATCAATGACCCCACAAAATTTACCGTTATTCAGGACGCTCCTGCAGTCAGGGCAGCCCTCGGTGAAGAATTCGGCTATCCTCCCGGTACCCTGGTAACGGGAAAAATGCTTGCAGCGGCCCGGAAACTCGGTTTTGACCGTATTTTCGATACGAACTTTGCTGCAGACCTGACAATCCTCGAAGAAGGCAGCGAACTCTTGAAAAGAGTGAAAGAAGGAGGCGTACTCCCCCTTATCACAAGCTGCAGTCCAGGATGGATCAAGTTCATTGAACATTTCTATCCTGAGATGCTCCCCAACCTCTCTACCTGCAAATCTCCGCATCAGATGCTGGGGGCCCTCACGAAAACCTATTACGCCAAGAAAATGGGTATTGATCCGAAGGATATGGTTGTTGTCTCTGTCATGCCATGCACGGCAAAGAAATTTGAGTGCCAGAGACCGGAGATGAAGTCCAGCGGGTATCAGGACGTCGACTATGTGCTCACCACGCGTGAGCTTGCAAAGATGATAAAACAGGCGGGCATCGATTTCGAAAACCTTGATGATGGCAATTATGATGACCCCATGGGCGAATACACCGGCGCTGCAACAATTTTCGGCGCTACAGGAGGCGTCATGGAAGCAGCCCTTCGTACGGCCTATGAAGTGGCAACAGGTAAAACCCTGGAAAGCATTGAATTCACTGCCGTCAGGGGCCTCGAAGGTATAAAGGAAGCCAGTTATCCCCGTTGAGGGTATCGGCAATGTCCACATCGCCGTATCACACGGTCTCGGCAATGCACGAAAGCTCCTCGAGAGGGTAAAAGAAGGCAAAGCACAGTATCATTTCATTGAGATCATGGCCTGTCCCGGCGGATGTGTCGGCGGCGGCGGCCAGCCTTTCCCTGTTAATGATGATGTGAGAACACGAAGGGCCCAGGCGCTCTATGCAGAAGACTGTGCCCTCACCCTGAGAAAATCTCACGAAAGCCCGTCCGTGAAAAAGCTCTACGAGGAGTTCCTTGGAGCACCCCTTGGCGAAAAATCACACCATCTGCTCCATACGACATATACAACACGGAGCAAGTTCTGATACTGAACCTGCTGTAATATAAAGTATGCACTCAACCCCGCTTACCGGCGGGGTTTTTGTTTATTAATTTGTATTTTTTATTTATGTTATAATGAACAGGAAAATGATATGACAAAAAAGAAGATTGCTATTACCATTTTTATGTCCCTCTGTTTTGTTGCGGCGGGAATGATATTTCTTGTCCTGTCACCTTTTTTTGTTCCTTTTATAAGTGTCCTCAGCGAATATACAATGGGCTACACCGTCCAGGCACAAAGTTTTTCTTTTTCGCCGAAATTCAAAACAGAAATCATACAACTCGCCGTTGCAAAATCGAAAGACGATAGCTTTCTCTTTACCAGCGCAGAGCTCGGTATAGAAAGCAACCTATCGAAGGCCATCAAAGGCGAGGTGGAACGGGTTATTCTCAAAGAGCCAAAAATACGAATACGCCTGGGAAACAAGAAAGAGACCGAGACAGATCTTTCCTTTATCAGGAACATTCCGCCTGTGGATTTGCTCATCATCGAGAAGGGTGAATTCAAACTTCTTTTTACCTCATCGGCGCAGGAAATCACCCTGAAAGATATCAATCTAACTGTTAAGAATTTTTCTCCGGCAACAGGGGGTGTACTGACCTTTCGGGGTCTTGTTGATATTTCCCACCCCAATAAGTCAGAGCTAAACTCTTATGGCGCCTGCAAGGGCGAGATTCGCTTGACAGGTCTGCTGCCCCGGCTCATCGGAAGCGGATTTATAGACATTGCACTCGATTCCGGGACTATAAAGGGCGTTGCGTTTAAAGATACTGCATTGCATCTGGCTCTTACTTTCGAGAAAGACCGTATTCGTGTTTCAAAAATGAATATTGCCGCAGCTTCGATAATGCTGGAAAAAGGGGATAAACGGTCGGAGATAAAAGGGGCCGCGTTGAAAGCAGGCATTATCTATGACCTGAAATCAAAGACAATCTCTACGGAAAATTTCTTTGGCGAAATACCCAAGCTGGGCGTTTTCAAGGGGTCCTATTCGGGAACGCATACCGGGACCATGCCCTGGAAGGCGCAGCTTGAAGCCTCCCAAATAGATTTTTCCAGCCTCTATGCCGCAATACAGCCATTCGTTACGGGAGAGGAGGGCAAGAAATGGTCTATCCAGGGAAGAGGGGCCTTTAAAACCGATATGGAGGGGACCCTCTCCGGCGAAAAACCGGCGCTGAGCGGCAAGGCCACATTCCAGTTTCAAAAAGGCGGTTTCAATTCTCAGGATGGCTCCAAGGCCGCCCAGAGTATAGAAGGGACAATAGTCATCAAGTTTGGTATCCCTTCACAGGAAAAGAAGGTCGGTGCAAGCCTTTCTTCGGAGCTATCAGGAGGCGAATACCTCTGGGGCAAGTATTACAGGGACTTTACCAAAGAGACGGCGAAGTTATCCACGGAAGCCACCTTTTCTATTGATAGCAATAATACAGCACGTATTTCCGGAACAGCGGATCTTTTTAATACGGGCCGGTACAATTACTCCGGTTTTCTCAACGATGATACATGGAGCGCGTCGATTACCGCCAGCGAAGTAGCTGTCAAGAGGCTGGTCTCCCTTTTTCTCTATGATTATCTGGTTGAAATCCTTCCCTTTTTCAAGGGCCTTGAGGCAGATGGAAACCTTTATGCAGATATAACGACCTCTTCTCTTTTAAAAAAAGACCTCAGATTGAAGGGCATGGTAAGACTCAACAATGCCTATTTCAAGATACCCGATAAATCGTTCCACGTAACCGGCGTCAACATTGACCTTCCCTTTGATCTTTCCCGCGCTTCAACGGAGAAAGAAAGGCCCTCAGGGGATGAGCAGAAGCGGGGCGCCATCGATATTGCCGGTATTGAAAAGGATACCATAAAACTTTCCCATATCAAGATACCTCTTATCCTTGCAGAAAGAGGCGCTCTGGTTCCTGAAACCGTAACGCTCCCTTTTTACGGGGGACAGATCAGGTTCGGTAACGTGGCAATAGGGGACATCCTTATCCCTGAAAGAAAACTCTCATTGACAACGAAGATAGAAAATGTCGATCTGGGTACAGCTCTCAATGAATTGACCGGCGTTACGCTTCACGGCAGTTTAGAAGCGTATTTTCCTCTTATAACTTATCAGAATGACAAGTTGACTACAGAAGGAACGACGTCTGTAAAGATGTTCGGGGGTGAAATAGAGGCCGCTCAAGTCTATGCTGAAAATATATTTTCTGCTTCGAGAAAAATCGGTGGAAATATATTTTTCCACAATATCGATCTCGGAAAACTCACCGATACGATTAAAATCGGTAAAGTCACCGGTGTCGTTGAAGGTTCCCTGAAAAACCTCGCGATTGAATACGGACAGCCATCGCAGTTTGTCTTCGAGCTTGACACGGTTAAAAAAAGCGATGTTCCGAGAAAAGTCAGCGTCGACGCCATCGAGAGTATATCCATTCTCGGAACCGGGTCTGGCGGGATCGGGGCCATACTGAAAAGCGGCATCAATAAATTTTTTAAGGAGTATCCTTACAGCCGCATAGGTATGAAATGCAGTCTTGAAAATGATCAATTCAACATCCGGGGGACGATCCACGAAGGCGGCAATGAATATCTTATCAGAAAGGCCTTTTTCAGGGGTATCGATGTAGTGAACAAAGACCCTGAAAATGTGGTAAGCTTTAAGGACATGCAGGAAAGAGTAAGCAGGGTATTCAAGAGCAGCGAGCTGGAAAAGACGCCTGCGGTAAAAGTAAATTGAAAATATATTTTTTAAAGGAGAATAATTATATGACTAAAAGATTGAAGCATCTCATGTTTGTTTTTGTTGTGTCCCTTGTGGCATGTGTAACAGTCAACATTTATTTCCCTGCTGCGGCTATCCAGAAAGCGGCAGATGAAATTGTCAACGATGTTCGCGGCACGCAGGAGAAGCAGGAACCGAAACAGCAGAAACAGGATAAACAGAGTTTCATCCTTGAAGAACTGCGCACCTTCAGCATAGGTCCAAAAGAAGCAAATGCCCAGATCAATGTTGATGTGTCGACACCGGCCATACGGAACCTGAAACAGGCATTAAAAGACAATTTTCCTTCATTGAAACCATTTTACGATAAGGGCGCCATCGGTGAGAACAATGCAGGTCTTGTGGAGACAAAAGATACGGCCGGGCTTAACCTCAAAGAAAAGGCCGATCTGAAACGTGTTACGGACCAGGAGAACAATAATCGCACGTCCCTCTATAATGAGATTATGAAAGCCAACAAGCTTGGGAGCGATGCGCTGCCGAAGATCCAGAAGATTTTTGCAAACAGCTGGCGTGATAAATCGGATGCCGGGTGGTTAGTACAGAATGATAAGGGTGACTGGGAAAAGAAGAAATAACTGAGGGCTTTTTGGCATGACAGGACAAAAACATAAACAAACAGTCAGTTTGGGGATTGTAATGGTCCTTGCATCGCTCATGTGCGTTTCCTGCGCAGGGCTTATGGTGAGCGGTGAAGCGCAGTCTGAATTTGATAAGGGCCTTGTGTTCTTCAACCAGGGCCAATTCGCCGAGGCTATACCGTATTTTGAAAAAGCTGTTTCATTGGAACCTGATTTCTATCAGGCCTATCTGTATCTGGGAAGATCGCAACTGAACCTCCGTAACTACGGGAAAGCGCTCTCTTCGCTCCGAACAGCCTACCGTCTATCGCCGGAAGATTTCAAAAAACAAACACTGGATATCCTCATCGACGCCCTCCTGGGCGCAGCATTTTCTGAATTAAAAGAGGGTAATTTTCAGACCTCCATGAGTTACATCAGAGAGGTCCTTTCGGTGGAACCTGGATCGAAAAGGATCAAAGATGATCTTTCCGCTGTCCTCGTTGCTGTTGCAATGGATCTATTCAAGAATGGCAATGTACGGGAAGCAATAAAGGAATATACGGAAGCAATCAAGACCGATTCATCCAAAACGAAAGGAGAGAGTCTTTCCAAATTAATCTCCGCATTGCCTCCTAAAACGGGGGAAAAGGTATTAACGATTATTTTGGATCAGATAATCAAGGATAGGGAAGAAGAGAGAACGGTCATCCCGAGGTGATGGCGGTATTGTAGTGGAGACTCGATCCTGATGAAGTCTTTTTAATTCGTCTCAGGGTAGCGGCTTGAAATGATCTTTCTATTCAGGTTTAGTGATAGCGGTTTTATTGAGCGTTTGGAGTAATTGACAACGAGACGTTCACCTACAATTGTTAAGCGTTGAGAATGACAATAGGTACTCGATTACCAGGAGAAACGTGTATCGTTCTGGATGGAAAAAGGGCAGATGAATGGCACTCAATTCCGTTGTCGATCATATGACCATATCCATAATGTGTCGCTTGAAATCAATTCCGGCCTATTTTACCTCGATCAAGGCCGCCCCCTGAGGGTTCCGGCTACAATCGATTGGGATGATTTCTATTGGGTTAGAACATTCCATTCGGGTTGGCAGACTCGGCGGGGACTTCCTGAATCACATCCCAATGCTCATCAATCTTGCCGTCTTCAGTGAGTCTAAATATCTCTACAATGGCCCGGTGCACATCAGGTCCCCGAGTGGAATGAACATGAAGAATCACGTAGTTGCCATCCGCAAAACTCCGCATTATCTCACTCTTTGCATTCGGATGGTTTTTCTTGAGGAATGAAATGAACTCCTTCAGTCCTTCCGGGTAATCCTTCACTAAAGGATTGTGCTGTTTGTAACGCGGACCCATATACAACTTCTGAGCTGTCTCATAGTCCTTTTTATTGATGATCAAATCGTAGAATGCCGCTACATTTTTCTTGTTTCTTTCCATCTGTTCTGGTGTAGTCATAGTCTTTCTCCTTACATAAGCTCATAACTATGAGCGAGTATTCGGCATATTAAATAGTTCCTCCAAATCGTCTCAGGGAAGAGGCCTCTTTTTTTGAACAACCACTTATGCCTCGGGCCTCTCAGGAGGTTTATACTCTTTGATATGATACCGAAGATACTGATGCTCATCGTAGATGTCGGAACCCTCAATTATGCCCGACCTCTGCCAATGTTTGTCGTACAAAATGTTCCCTCTGATATAGCATTGAAGCTTCCAACCCGTATCGTAAAGCACACCGCCCTTCATGTAATATCTGAGGCCCCAACCAACATCGTAAACTCCATAAAGTTTTTCCTGTTGCGCAGCATCTTCCGCAGACACAAAGCATACGAAAGCTACCCCTATGATCAAAAGTAAAAATATCAGAGCCGTTGGTACTTTCATTCGGCACCTCTTTTTTTGTACTATAATCAATTCCCTCCATAATTTCATCGTTAAAGTGGAGTCAACATCAACAGATAATCTGTCTTATTTTCACCTTCCAGTCAAGATACGGTTTTAAGAATAGATCCCCATCGACTGCCGCTTGAAGGGTTGAAAACTTAACAAGATCTGCAAAGTCAGCAATACAGAAAGTAGCAGATAACAAATGTCAACTACAAAGCGTTGGATCGGGTAATGACTCGAAAGAAGGAATTCCATTAGAAAGCAAGCACAGAGTTCCTTCCCATAATACGAGTGATTTGCATCAGGCCTTAGCTCTTAACGACGTGCCCTTTATCCCTCAGCCTTCGCATCCAGCACGCGGCGAATTGCTTGTGCCAATTCCTGATTTGCCAAAGGCTTCATGAGAAATGCTTTGATGCCAACTTCTCTTGCCTGCTCCGATGAGATGGTTTCGCTATGACCGGTGCAGAGAATAATCGGGATAGTGGCCCTTATCTTGAGGAGTTCACCTGATATATTTATGTTGATGTTTATAATTGTAGTGGATATTATCATCATATGATGATTAAACACCCCATGATGAGACAGCATATAACTTATTGTTTAATCAAACGATTCTTGTTTATATCTCAGCAAATAGAGACACATTTTTATAGCAAGGAAAGGTAAAGATGAATAAGGCAATTTCATATTTGAGGGTCAGTGAAAGGAACAGAAAGCTCATAGCTCATAGCTGATAGGAAAAGAAAGAAGGTGAAAGGGAAAGGGACAGTCTATCGGGTCGTTGAGTCGTCGAGTCATAGGGTCAATCATTTGAGATTTCATTAAGGGCCTTGCACTTTTTCAGTGTACAAGACCCTTTTGTGCTTCACCTCTATGGAGTTTCCATTCAAGCCAGATGATGTAGATAATCATGAAGACCGCCGAAACGGTCGAAGGAGACGCCACCTCCTTGCCGAAGAGGGCCAGTGCAAGCCCACCGGCTATACCGTAATTCTTGAGTGTTCCAAGAAGGATGAGACTCGTCACGGTCTCTGCCGGTATCCGTAGCAATTTCTTGCACACGATCTCGATAAGCCATCCAAGCATAAAGGTACTGGCAACCACAATGAGTGCAGTCGGGACCAGAGAAAGGGGTCTGTGAAGAAACATGTCCTGATTGAGGCCGACAATGGTATAGGTGATGAGCGAAAAACTCCAATTGGTAATGGGGCCCTTCATATATTCGAACCTCTTGTCTATGCCGGTCCAGTTGAGAAAACGACCTGCCGCCAGTGGAAGCAGAATAAGTTCCGCCATGATGATGATCAGTCTGAGAGGGCTTACAAAACTTGTCCCGAAGAAAGCTATTGCCATAAGAGGCATAATAACAAGGGCCCCCAGATATCCCCCAATGGTTCCCAGGAGAGAGAAAGTATTATTTCCTCGTAGCAGAAAAGAGAAGGGGATAACAGCCACTGCAGGAGGGACTGCTGCAATGAGGATAAAGCCGGCCTGTAGATTCCTGTCTGTTATCAAATATTTGCTCAGTAAAATGATAACACCGCTGAGCACCAGATAGTTCATCGCTATGCCTATGCAGACAGGGCCGAGGATTCCCCGTACCGAGCGCAGGTCGCCGCTTTCTATTCCCATTGTCGCAATTGTCATAACAAGGGCCAGCGCAGGAAATATGAGAGACTCTGTCCAGACAGCGCCCTTTCCCCAAACGAGACCGGCCACAACGCCCAGTATTAGGATCACATTTCTGTTCAGAAACAGTAGTTTTAATATCTTCATGTGCAACCTATTCTCTTTCAATTTCAGGATTATTGCAAGCAAAACCGCGAGTTCGAGAACTGAGCAAAGGTGTTGCGACCCGCTGTCGACGCGGGTGCCCGCTATTAGTGCAGGGTAATCCCCCTTCGGGGGACAGGTGCAGACGAGTGGGAGCGAAGAAAAAGGTGACCTCCGGAATGACGGCGTTGATTAAGAATTGGTATTAAACCATCAACGATTTACCATTGCCGATTGACGGATCTATTTTATTTGTGCTGCTTCCACCTTTGCAAGAGTGATCTTCGCCAGGGCAAGTTTCTTATATTCCTTTTTCACCTTTGCCATATTCCCTGCGGCGATAGCCTTTAAAAGGTCTCCCTCAAGCTCTGCCACATCAAGAAGCTTATAATAATCAAGGGTCTCCTTAAGATGTGCGATAACGATCATCCCGGTGACAAGAGGGTGATTATTGGTAATATTGGCATCCTTAAACCTGACGCCGTGTTCCAGTTCCACCTCGAGTCCCTTGCGGAATTCTTCAGGATCGATCTTCATCTTTTCGGCGTTGACCTCGGCAAGGATGATCTTTGCCTCTTTGGGCTGTACCTTTGCTTCTTTCAGTTTCGTCCAATCCCTGATCTTGAGGGCCTTGCAGAATTTACTCACTTCTTCTTTGGTAATGTATTCGGGAAGTTTCATGCCTTATCCTCCTTTTAGTAATTGGCTTTCTTCAAGAGATTAGCATACTTTGGCTGTCGTAAAAAGTGGTTCTTTCTCATTTCAAGCAGATAACCTTTGCCAGAGACAAGTTAGGATGGCCTTGAGGTGTTGATAGTTGGCTGAAAGATGCTTCCGCTGAGGATCACGCTTAGTGCTCCATTTTTTTCTGTTTCATCCTTTTTCCATTCTTCTGGATCATTTTCCTGTCAGCATACATGTCTTCGTAAGTGGCTTTAATCGCCTCATCAAAGGTGGCAATGCTCCCGCCGTTCGCTTTCACAAAGGCCTCAGCACCTGCCTTGCTCTCGAATGCCCATTTGCCTCGTTTGGTCATAACACCCGGCTTGCTGCCGCCAATGACCCATGAAGCCTGCTCTGCATCGATAAGCTGCTTTGTGTTATAGTCGCCGACATGGATTATTATTGGTGTTTTATCGAGATGAATGGCAAGATCCACTGCCGCACAATGGAGACTGCACGCTCCGAATTCTGTGCCATCATCGTATGTTATAAGCATCCGGCTGTGAGAGTACTGCCCTCTGTCCATCCCACAGTAAGAACACGTCATGATAAGGAGACTTTTAGGCGTTTTATCGAGATAAAACGCCGGATCATTGCGTGCTACCTGCCCACAAACATCGCTCCCCAAAAACATTGTACAAACAATAAATCCAGCCACCAACAATATTCTCATACACATTATACAACCCCTTTATTTCTTGAAGCATCAAACCAATATTTCAGCTTTTCGTATTTATATGATATGAAACAGTATGCTGTCAAGGGCGTGAATGCTTCAGGGGTGTAAATACCTTCTCTATCACAGCGTGAAGCGCCATTTACAGAAGCAGTCCGGCGGATGGTTGGGAGGGGCGAGGAGACATTCTACTTTGATGTTTCTATCGATGGCGTGGGCAAAGGATTCAAACTCTCGCTGGTGCATGTCGCGGCAATGGAATTCCGGCAAACCGTGCTTCACGCGGGCAGCCTGAGTTACACATTCAGGGACAGTAAGAATGACCTCGTCTTCATTTTCTTGTATCCTGTAACCGACGATCATTGTCCAGGGGCAGAATTCCATAGCCTTGGCAAAACCCTTGAGCCCCTTCTCTTTAATGTGAAACCTTTTTACGATGTCCTTTGCCGACATGCCCGCTATCTTTCCCCAGACGACCTCATCGAGGTGTTCCGCTGAGGGCCGGTCATATTTTTTTTCCACAGAGAGGAACCAGAAGCCGTCAACTACACGATAATGCCAAAGAAGGAACTGAAGGTAGTTTCTCAGTTCTTCTGCATCAAGGTTCTTCAGTGCGCCCAGATCCATACGTTCTATCATGGCCATAAAAGTACCTGAAAGAAGGTTTGCTGTCAAGGAGTAGATGCGACTATCTCCCTTAAAATGCAAATAGTCGCTGTAAGACGGAAATAATCTGCGACTGGATCTCTGAATCAGAGTCCCAGGGTATTATAGCCGATCCAGTGGAACGACTTGTTTGCTTTAACGATAAATGTCTTTTCGATGACCAACTTTCACTATCCACACTGTGAGTTCTCTGTTTTGAATAGAGTAGACAATACGATAGTGCCCTTGACGGACCCTGTATCGTTCCTGGCCGGTCAGCTTTTCACTTCCCGATGGTCTTGGGTTTTCGCTGAGACCTTTGATGCGCTGAAGAATCTTCTTCAAATCACTTTTTGGTATAGATGCCAAATCCTTCTCAACGGATTCACGAAAATATATTCTATATTCGGCCATCTTTTTTTAATCTCTTAAGCATTTCATCATAGCTGATTAATGATTCACCGGATCTGCTTTCGAAGGCACCGATATCCTCTGCGTCCTCGGAAATGGCCTCTCTGACAGCATTATTGACCAGCTCCGACACGGACACAGCCGTTTCTACCGCTTTTAGTCGCAATGCCTTATGTAGATCAGGGTCCAGATATATAGTTGCTCTTTTTGTTGCTGTTGCCATGATGCCACCTCCATAGTAGCTAAGTAACTATAACATCATAACTACATAACGTCAATTGTCATATTTTCATTTGAAACGGACGTCGAGTTAACCCGGAGTGGCCCGCCAGGGGCACGATCGGGTTCAACGCCTTGTTGGCGGCCCTATCTCATGTGAAAAGAACCTATTTGCGTCTTCCTCTCCCATCTTTCATCCTGCAGCTTGTAACTTGAATCCCGTGACCTGCAACCGGTACGTCATATACGGAGGCTCTCAATCCTTGAAGAGCTTCAGCCTTAGCGAATTGCTTACTACCGAGATGGAGCTTACTACCATTGCGATAGCGCCGTAGATAGGCTCGAAGCGGATATGAAAAAGGGGATAGAGGGCGCCGAATGCGATAGGGATCCCAAGGATATTATAAATGAATGCCCAGAAGAGATTCTGTTTGATGACACGGAGCGTCTTCTTGGAAAGTTTGATAAGGCTTGCCAGTCTTGATAATTGTCCTTTCATGAGGACCACGTCGGCGGATTCGATGGCAATATCCGTTCCCTTTCCCATGGCGACACCGACATCGGCTGCAGCCAGTGACGGCGCATCATTGATGCCATCACCGACCATAATGGTGACCCCTTTTTTCTTGAAGTCTTCTACTATTTCCGCCTTTTTATCGGGAAGCACACGATAGAAATATTGATCAATGCCGACCTTTTCGCTGATTCTCTTTGCGCCTTCCATGCTGTCACCGGTGATCATTACCGACTCAATACCCATACTCTTCAGCTCGCTCACAACGGCCTGGGATTCTTCACGGACCTTGTCGCTGAAGGCGAGAATTCCCAGAATTCCATCTGTACCCCAGACAAGGACAGGGAGAAGCCCCGGCACTGTTCCTTGCTCTGATATTTTTCTTTTATGGTCTCATCAAGCAGACTACCCTGATCTTCATAGAGTCTGGTGTTGCCTACAAAATAGTCTTTCCCGCCGATTTTGCCCCTGATGCCTTTTCCGACAATTGCCTGGAAACCATCAACGGGAAGAGGTCCAAAATTCAGTTCAGCAGCCTTTTTTCTGAGGGCCTCAGAAAAGGGATGTTCAGATTGTCTTTCAAGGTTAAAGGCAACCTCAAGAGGTCTTTTTCGGAATAATTATTGAGGGGAATTACGTCGGAGAGCACGATAGTGCCTTCCGTAAGGGTCCCTGTTTTGTCGAAGAGAACGTATCTGGTTTTGTTGGTGAGTTCAAGGGCCTCGGCATTTTTGATGAGGATACCCTTTTTTGCCCCCACGCCGGTAGAGACCATAATTGCCGTCGGTGTGGCAAGACCGAGGGCGCAGGGACAGGCAATGATGAGGACGCTTACGAAAGAGAGGAGGGCGTTGGTAATCTTCGGGTCCGGGCCGAAAAAGAACCAGGCAAAAAAGGCGCAGATACTGATGAGAATGACGATGGGAACAAAAACCCCGGCGACGCGATCGGCAAGTCTCTGGACCGGCGCTTTTGTAAACTGTGCTTCTTCAACAAGACGGATGACTTTTGCAAGTACCGTGTCTTGTCCGATCCGCGTTGTTTTTATGGTTATGGAGCCTTTGCCGTTGATCGTGCCTCCGATCACTTCATGACCGACGCCTTTATGAACCGGCATACTCTCGCCGGTTATCATGGACTCATCGACATAGGTGCCCCCCTCGGTAACTTCACCATCGATGGGGATTTTTTCTCCGGGCCTTATGAGGACAAGATCGCCCACCTCAAGGGTGTCTGTCGGGAGCGTACTTCTTTTCCATCTTTCAGGACAAGGCATTCTTTCGGCGAGAGTTCATAGAGCATTTTAATGGCCGTATAGGTCCGCGTTTTTGCCTTTGATTCAAAGTAGCGCCCGAGGAGGATCAGCGTGATGATCGTAGCGCTGGAATCGAAATATGTCATGGGCATGACACCCGCAGCGCTGACTACATGGGGGAAAAAGGTGACAAATACACTATAGAAGAAGGCCGCCGATGTCCCCACTGATATGAGGGTATTCATGTCAGCGGTAAAATGTTTCAGATTGAGCATCGCGGACTTATGAAACCGCAAGCCCACATAAAATTGAACAGGAAGAGTAAGGAGAAGGAGAATAGTATTATTGTAAGGCAGCACCATCCACATGGAAAAGACCATAATAGGAACACTGAGACACGCCGCTAAAATAAAATCCTTCTTGAGTTCAGCTTCTTCTTTTTTGCCCTTATAGTCACATCGGCTTCAATGTCAACATCGTAACCAATGTCACGGATAAGGGAGATAATCTTCTTTAAATCGAGATCATCTTTAGTGATAATAACGGCTTTCTTAAGGGGGAAATTAACATGAGCTTCTTTGATTTCATCCATTTTATTGAGTTCCCGCTCAATGCGCGCCGAACAGGCGGCGCAACTCATACCGGTAATAGGAAGCTCTATTTTTTCCGCCATATATTCCTCCTGAAAGACGCCCAGAAAACAGACGATAGTAGATTCCCACAGGCGCGAGCCCTCAGCGAGTTCACGAGCGAGAGGGAATGGTCCGCCGGCCTATGCCGATGGAGGGGGCGACCACCCATGCGGGTGGCAGGCGTGAGCCCCTTTAAATAGTATAAGGCAGGAATTGCGAAATAACAATTTCTGTTGCCAAAACATTGACTACATATACGTAACAGTGTACTATACAAGGAATTTTGAAGGCGCACAATTGTTAAAGACTTGCTGAGAGGTGATACCATTTGGATCTGCTAAGTACCCTGCTCCAGTTTGCAAAGATAGTTATCGACTTCATTCTCCACATCGATGTCCATTTGAGCGAGATCATTCAGTCCTATGGGGTATGGACTTATCTCATTCTCTTCCTTATCATTTTTTGTGAAACCGGGCTCGTTGTAACACCCTTTCTGCCCGGTGACTCACTTCTCTTTGCCGCAGGGGCTTTTGCCGCACGGGGGGATTTACATGTGTTATGGCTTTTTGTTCTTCTCTCAATTGCCGCTATCCTGGGAGATACCGCAAACTACTGGATAGGCAATCTCGTGGGGCCAAAGGTCTTCCATCAGGAGCATGTGAGGTTCCTCAATAAAGAATATTTAAACAGGACGCATCAGTTTTTTGAAAAGTACGGCGGCAAGACAATTATCATCGCCCGTTTTGTCCCTATCATCAGGACTTTTGCGCCTTTTGTGGCCGGTATCGGGAGCATGACCTATATGCGTTTTATCAGTTATAATATCATTGGCGGCATTGTCTGGATAGCCTCTTTTGCTTTCGCCGGTTATTTTTTCGGCAATATTCCCATGGTAAAGAAGAATTTCACTCTCGTCATCTTCGCAATTATCATCATCTCCATCCTGCCCGGGGTCATCGAATTCATGCGCCAGCACAGGCTGCACAAAAAAAAATAGTAATAAAATATTTGTAATCAAAGATCCAAACTGTATTAAATATATAGTATGAATTGACGGCTGATAAATGAGTTTAGCTCGTATCGGCTTTTATCAATTATAATTTAATAAAAGGAGGAAGTTTCAATGAAAAGGTTTATTGTTCTGTTAGTTGCAGTCTTGTTTGCTTTTGTTGCCACCGGTTCTTTCGCTGCCGAAGGGAAACCGGAAGCTCAAAAGGATGCCGTAGGCGTTGTGGGAAATCCGCCAGTTGGCCAGAAAGATGCAAGCAGTGTTGCTGGTGAACAGAAAAGTCAGGAAAATAAGAAAACAAGCAAGAAGAAAAAAACAAGCAAGAAGAAAAAAACGAGTAAGAAGAAACCTGCCAAGAAACAAAAGCCAAGAGCAGCACAAATGGCAGTGCAGTGCAGGAATAGTCCTCTATCGAAATCCAATACCCCGCTTTACCAGCGGGGTATTGGATTTCATTCCTCGTAATTCATTTTTTTGCTGAAAAAATTAATGTAAATAATCGCTCTTACCGATAATATTCTTGAAAGGATTTAAAAACTGCTGCTCAAGATAGTTTTGTCCTTGGGATAAACTCTACAATAGAGCAGCTATGTCCAGGACGGTAATATGAAAGAAACTATTGGGTATTCAAGCATGTCGCGCAAATTAATGTTGGCCCCTGCACTTTGTAGTCTTTTTTTGCTTGTTCTTGCCTTTGTTGTGTATGCCGGATATCCGCAGATCATTTCATTTGGACTCATTGCAGCGGCCATTGCATGCTCTCTGGGCGTTAGTATGCTTGCAACAAAAAAAATAATCAGTAATCTAAGAAAGACACTTGAGGGTGTTGCCGAGATCTCAAAAGGCGACCTCACTACCCGCATTGATGTTGCCACAGGCGATGAAGTCGGAGAGATGGGCAAAGCATTTAACGGGTTTGTGGATAACCTGCATCGGATCATGATGCATGTTGCCGAAGATAGTGATGAAATCTCTACCGCAGCCGATAAAATGCAGCATGCTGTAGGACAGACAGTAACAGCTTTCGAAGAGATAGCCACCCAGCTCAATTCCATTGCCGCAGCATCGGAAGAACTTTCTTCAACGTCCGCAGAGATAGCGAAAAGTTGTATTGTGGCGGCAGACAGCTCAAAAAAATCCAACGATGCCGCCAGGGCTGGTGGTGTTGTCATCGATGAAACAGTTGTCGTAATGAAGGCGATAGCCGAAAAGGTCCAGGGCCTTTCAGAATTTGTACAGACATTAGGGAAAAGGTCCGATCAGGTGGGAGAAGTATTGCGGTTTATCAATGATATTGCGGAGCAGACGAACCTTCTGGCCCTCAACGCTGCCATAGAGGCTGCCCGCGCAGGGGAACACGGTAAAGGTTTTGCTGTTGTTGCCGATGAGGTCCGTAAACTCTCGGAACGAACGACAGACGCTACCAGGGAAATCGCTACCACCATCGAAGCAATGCAGTCGGAAACAAAGAGCATTGCAGTTTCAATTCAAAAAAGTGTAAGCGAAGTTGAAAAAGGCACAGAAAAGGCTACCAGATCAAAGGATTTTTTGCATGACATATTGGGCCAGATAGACACGGTCAACAATCAGATCAATCAGATAGCCGTTGCTGTGGAACAGGAAAATGCCACAACAGGGGAGACTTCTCAAAACATACAGCAAGTATCCATGGTCATGAACGATGCATCGCAAAAGATCCACGAAACTGCCCCTGCGGCAGTAAAGATCGCAAAAATTGCAGAGGCCCTGGAAGGTATGATCAAGCAGTTTAAAATAGGCAAATAGGTTTTTAAGAAAAACCTGTATCGTGCCATATCAGGTGCAGCAACCCCCTCTGCACCTGATATTTTACAAAGAAAGATGAATTTTTTCGATAAGTATGATATTATGCGGTCAGTACGGAAGCGCGCCCATAGCTCAACTGGATAGAGTGTTGGACTTCGAATCCAAAGGTTGGGGGTTCGATCCCCTCTGGGCGCACATTAATATTAATAATTTACAAAGCATTAAGAGATACCCTTTACTCTGCAAATCTTTAATAATAGGTATTGCCTCCTATTCTTTCGGATTCTTGATGAGACTTTCCGTCAATCCCTGGGCGGTGACCATACATGACGCTCCCCGATCACTCACACCTGGCTATCTTCACAGAAAGAGTGTCCCGCGTCCCCTCACTCATCGTGTCCCTTAAAAATCGAGTTTTCTTCATTTTTTGTGAGGAAAAGCTTTAATTTTGTTTTGAAGTGTGAAAAGATGTGAATATGATTGTGCGGCATGACAAACTTTGTGGTCTTTACTTGCCGTTGTAATATCATACGGGAACTGGAGAGCTTTATCCAGCAAACCTTGTCTTAGGTCCTGAAATGTTCATAGCAATAGTCTTGCAAATATTGGGAATGCTATTATACTATCTCATAGAATAGATAAATCAAACGAGAGCAAATAGTGTGGCTGTTCAAAACCAACGTGTGGTGTTGTGAATCTCTGTGACCCCATGAGGAAATTGCTGAAAGCCCTTGGTTAGCCGACCGGGTAGAGAATAGGAGCTAACGCGTGAAGACGAAAGCCGGCTTCAAAGGAAAGAAACGGGGTCTGATCAAAACTGAAGGAAAAGATCTGTCCCGGCAGAAGAAGGCTGATCTCCCCATCATAAGCGATGGCCCTTCAGCAGAGTGTTTGAGACCTCGTGAGGACAGAGAACCGATTAAGATGAAAGAAGACGCCGGTACGAGGCCGAGTGTCATGTCACTGCGCCGCAGTGCAGAAAAACTGCTGAACAAAAAAAGGTCAGCAACCGACTTTGCCTCCAACGGGACGGTGTCAGCTGACCTGAATACGCTTGTACAGGAGTTGCAGGTCCACCAGATTGAACTCGAAATGCATAATGAGGAGCTGAAACGGACCAGTGAGGAACGGTACCGGTCCCTGGTTGAGACCACGGCGGACTGGATATGGGAGGTGAACGCAGAGGGTGTTTACACCTATGCAAGTCCGAAGGTCAAAGATCTTCTCGGCTACGAGCCTTTCGAGGTGGTGGGCAGAACACCCTTCGACTTTATGCCCGCTGAAGAGGCAAGACGGTTGGCGCCCCTGGTTCAGCGCCATTTTAAGAATGGCGAGCCTCTTGTTGTGTTGGAGAACATGAATCTCCATAAAGATGGACGGAGTGTTCTGCTCGAAACGAAAGGCGTTCCTTTCTTCGATGAGAAAGGCGCCTTATTGGGATACAGGGGGGTCGACCGGGATGTTACGGAGCTTAAGCGTGCGCAGATTGAGCTTCAGGCGGCCCATGATGAGCTCGAGTCTCGTGTGCAGGAACGAACCGCTCTATTGGAACAAGCGCATAGAGAGATGTTCTTGTTTAGTGAGCAGCTGCGTGAAGAGGTTCGTCATCGGCAGGAGGCAGAGAAGGACCTGGAAGAACGGTTGCAATTTGAGGCGCTGGTGGCCGAACTGTCGGTCCGGTTTATCAACCTGCCCGCTGACCAGGTGGACGACGCAATAGTGGATACACAGCGCCGTGTCTGTGAATATCTGGGGCTCGATCTTGCTGCGCTCTGGCAATGGTCGACAGAAACTCCCCGTATTGTCAAAATGACTCACATATATTATCCCCCTGGGAGTCCGCTGCTTCCCCAACCGACGTTTGGCCATGAACAATTTCCCTGGTACCAGCAGCAAATGGAGGCAGGCAGGATAATCGCCATTTCATCCATAGAGGAACTTCCGGCCGAAGCGGCCCGTGACAAGGAAGTCGCGCGCTACCTTGGCATCAAATCGAACTTGAGTCTCCCACTGTCTTCCGGGGGAGGTCCGATCATCGGGATTCTGGGCTTCAATACCGTGTTTAGGGAACGCACCTGGCCGGAACCTGTTATTGCGCGGCTTCAAATCATCGCGCAGATATTCACACATGTGCTCATTCGTAAGCAAGCCGAAATGGCATTGCGTGAAAGCGAGGCGCGTCTGAGCCTGGCTACGGAATCCGTGGGGGCAGGGTTGTGGATCATGGATGTCAGCACGGGCAAGGTATGGGTTTCGCCAAGAACTCGCGAACTCTTTCATTTTGCCCCCGATGAAGAGTTATGCTACGAAAGGTTCTTCAAGGTAATCCATCCCGTAGATCGTGAGCAGGTGTACCAGGATGTAGAGCGCTCGATCCACTCAGACGAGCACCTTCAGTGCGATTACCGGATCGTGATCCCTGACGGAAGCATCAGATGGATTGTGTCCCGTGGGAAGCACCATGTGGATTCGATGGGAGAACCGAATCGCATAATGGGTCTCTCGCTTGATATCACCGAGCGCAAACTGATGGAGGAGAAAATCGAGGCAAGCGCGAAAGAGTGGCAGGTTACCTTTGATTCTATTCCGGACCTTATTATGATCCTTGACCGGGAAAGGAGAGTTGTCCGCGTTAATGCCGCAGCCAGGCATTTCCTGGGGCTGCCACCGGAGCACGTTGTCGGGAATTCTTGTTCTGGTCTGGTGCATGGCATAAAGGAACCGGTTGAAGGGTGTCCTTTTGAAAAGGTGATGAGCTCCGGCAAACACGAAGAGATCGAAATCTATGACGAAGCAAGGCAGCTCTGGTTTCGTGTCTACATGTACCCGATTTTGAATGAGAGAGGAGATGTCATACAGATTATTCACCGTGCTGAAGATATCACTCAACAGAAGAAAGAGGAAAACGAGAGGTTTGTGGCGCGCAGAGCGCTGATGAGGACAGAGCGACTCCTGCGCATGGGCGAGTTGACGGCGTCGCTGGCCCATGAATTAAATCAGCCCCTTACATCGATACTCAGTAATACCAGGGCAGCTCTCCGTTTTATCCAGTCAGGCAAGCTTGATATGGGCGAACTTTCGGATATCCTGCAGGATATAGCCGAGGATGATAAGAGGGCCGGGAGCATTATACGAAGCCTCAGATCGATGCTAAGGCCCCAGGAGAGTGAACGGGAGATCATTGCCATCAATGATGTCCTGCAGGAAATAGTTTCCGTTTATTTCCATAGCGAATCCATTATCCGGAGAATATCGGTTGAGACTGATTTTGCCAGGTCTTTGCCCCTTGTTAACATAGACAAGGTGCAGGTGCAACAGGTGATCATTAATCTGATGATGAACGCTGCCGATGCGATGATGGATAACGTTGGAGAAAAAAGAATTATCATCCGGACGCAGATGTCCGGTGACGGGGGCATTCTGGTGTCAATCCGTGACTTTGGGCCCGGAATTGATGAGGTAGAGCTTGCGAAGATATTTGAACCTTTTTTTACAACGAAGCGGTCGGGCCTGGGGATGGGGCTCTCTCTGAGCCATTCTATCATTGAAGGACAGGGGGGCCACATATGGGCCGAGAATAATCCGGACAGAGGGAGTACTTTCTATTTCGATCTGCCGGGCAAGGAGAAGGGCATTGGTTGATTACCAGCGACGTATGTGTATCAGCGGCAGACAATAAGCCAATTGGTTTTAAAGTATGGCAGAAGTAAGAATTGGATCAGAGATCGCATCCTGAATGCACCAGCAAAGGAACAGTAAACGGGCATTATAGAAATATACCTCTCTTTTTAAAAAATAAAGATAAACCTGACTATCCCCTGCGACGTGCTGCAGGGAGGTTCATCCGGTCAGCATAAAGAAACATCAAATTGACATTGACAGCAGATAAGATTATTTATTTAATTAATTAAGGAAGGCGGATGAAAAACTCGTTCAGGACATATCAGGAGTTAATCGAAGAGAATTCCTTTTTAGAAAAGAGCATCAAAGAACTGGGACATTCGGTGCAGGACCTCAAAAGGGTAGAAGAAGAGCTGAGGATTCATAAGGTCGAGCTTGAGATGCAGAACGAAGAACTTCGACGCGCAAGGGCAGAGCTTGAGAATTCCCGAGCGCGCTACCTTGACCTCTACGACCTGGCCCCGGTGGGCTATTTCACTATTAGTGAAAAGGGAATGGTTTTAGAGGCCAATCTCACAGCAGCCGCCATGTTAGGGGTGGCAAAAAACGAACTTATCAAAAAACCTTTAACCCGCTTTATCCTTGCCGGGGAACATGATCTCTACTACAGGAAGTGTAAAGAGCTTTCTGAAACAAGGGCCCTGCAAACATGGGAGATAAGAATGGTGCGAAAGAACGGCACCCGATTCTGGGCCCGCATGGAGGCAGCGGCGCAAGACGCTGACAATAAACCGGTGAGCCGCGTTGTGATGAGCGATATCACTGAACTCAAGCATGCGGAAGAATCGTTGCGGGAAGAGAGAAATGCCCTGGAACAACTGGTGGAGACGCGCACCGCGACGCTGAGGGAGAGTGAAGAACAATACCGCATTGTCATAGAAGCCTCCGGTGAAGGGATTGCTATCGTACAGAATGATGTTCATGTTTACGCAAACCGGGCATTTCTCGATATGTTCGGCTACAGCGATTTGGATGAGATAGTAGGGGAGCAGAAATATTGCATCGTTCATCCCGATGACCGCGAACGGATAATCGGGTATGCTCCTGCACGGCAAAGAGGCGCATCGGTGCCGGCAAGCTATGAGTTCAAAGGAATCAGGAAAGACGGGACACCGATAGATGTAGAGATTTCAGCGAATGAGACCCCTTATAAGGGCCAGAAAGCGACAATTATTTATTTAAGAAACATCACCGAGCGCAAGCGTGCAGAGAAAAAACTGAAAGAACGGCTGGAATTCGAAATACTTCTCGCTGACCTTTCTGCACGCTTTGTCAGTATACCGCCGGAAAAGGTAGACATGCAGATCGATGAAGCCCTTCGGGCCATCTGTGAGCATCTCGGTTTTGACATAGCTGCCCTCTGGCAGTGGAACAGGGGATCTCCGCGTTTTTTTACCATGACCCACTTGTATCGCCTGTTCCAGGGGCCACCCGTCCCCGAACAGACGGATGCACTCGATATGTTCCCCTGGTGCGTGGAACAGTTAACTGCAGGTAAAATAATTGCCGTTTCTACAGATGAGTTACCACCTGAGGCATCCCGGGACCAGGAAATGTGGCGCCATTATCAAATAAAGTCTTCTCTGACTTTCCCGCTATCGACAGGGGGGGAGTCGATTCAAGGTGCACTGAGTTTTAACACAGTCAGCGAAAAACGGTTGTGGCCGGAGGACCTGGTGAACCGGCTTCAGCTTGTGGCAGAGATATTCGCCAATGCTCTTGCGCGGAAATTGACTGAAGAGGCCTTGCGTGAAAGTGAGGAACGGCTTAGTCTTGCTTCCGCTTCGGTGGGGGTTGGCCTGTGGACCTTTGATTTGAGTAGCGGTCAATTTTGGGCTACTGCAAAAGCTCTTGAATTATTCGGCCTGGAGTCTGATCATATACTCGACATTGAAAAGTTCCTGAAACTGGTCCATCCGGAAGATCGTGAAGTGGTCATTGAGGCTATCAATCAGGCGTCACGGTCGAACGACGATGTCCGCATCCAATACCGTGTAATCCTCACCAACAACATCATCCGCTGGATAGCCTCGCGGGCTAGGCGACAGTTGGATTCTTCCGGGAAGGTCTTTCAGCTAATGGGTGTATCCATGGATATTACCGAACGGATAGAGATGGAAGCATCTGCGGCAGAAATGCGGTCCCTGATTACTGCGGTTATGGAGAGCACAGATGACATGATCTGGTCTGTGGACCCTGAGCGGTTTGGTCTGCTCACCTTCAATAAGGCCTTACGTGAGAACCTCCGCGGCACGGGATTAACAATCACTTGGGGCATGAGTCCGGAAGATATGATGGGTGGTGGTTTCACCACGGCAGTAGCTGCGCAGTGGCGTGCCTTATACGAACGGGCCCTGCATGAAGGCCCCTATACCATAGAATACAATGGTAATACCTCGACAAAAATATTCCTTCTTTCCTTCAGTCTGCTTAAGCGAGACGGAAAAGTATTCGGCATATCAGTATTTGCTAAAGATATCACCGAGCGCAAACTGATGGAGGAGAAAATCGAGGCAAGCGCGAAAGAGTGGCAGGTTACCTTTGATTCTATTCCGGACCTTATTATGATCCTTGACCGGGAAAGGAGAGTTGTCCGCGTTAATGCCGCAGCCAGGCATTTCCTGGGGCTGCCACCGGAGCACGTTGTCGGGAATTCTTGTTCTGGTCTGGTGCATGGCATAAAGGAACCGGTTGAAGGGTGTCCTTTTGAAAAGGTGATGAGCTCCGGCAAACACGAAGAGATCGAAATCTATGACGAAGCAAGGCAGCTCTGGTTTCGTGTCTACATGTACCCGATTTTGAATGAGAGAGGAGATGTCATACAGATTATTCACCGTGCTGAAGATATCACTCAACAGAAGAAAGAGGAAAACGAGAGGTTTGTGGCGCGCAGAGCGCTGATGAGGACAGAGCGACTCCTGCGCATGGGCGAGTTGACGGCGTCGCTGGCCCATGAATTAAATCAGCCCCTTACATCGATACTCAGTAATACCAGGGCAGCTCTCCGTTTTATCCAGTCAGGCAAGCTTGATATGGGCGAACTTTCGGATATCCTGCAGGATATAGCCGAGGATGATAAGAGGGCCGGGAGCATTATACGAAGCCTCAGATCGATGCTAAGGCCCCAGGAGAGTGAACGGGAGATCATTGCCATCAATGATGTCCTGCAGGAAATAGTTTCCGTTTATTTCCATAGCGAATCCATTATCCGGAGAATATCGGTTGAGACTGATTTTGCCAGGTCTTTGCCCCTTGTTAACATAGACAAGGTGCAGGTGCAACAGGTGATCATTAATCTGATGATGAACGCTGCCGATGCGATGATGGATAACGTTGGAGAAAAAAGAATTATCATCCGGACGCAGATGTCCGGTGACGGGGGCATTCTGGTGTCAATCCGTGACTTTGGGCCCGGAATTGATGAGGTAGAGCTTGCGAAGATATTTGAACCTTTTTTTACAACGAAGCGGTCGGGCCTGGGGATGGGGCTCTCTCTGAGCCATTCTATCATTGAAGGACAGGGGGGCCACATATGGGCCGAGAATAATCCGGACAGAGGGAGTACTTTCTATTTCGATCTGCCGGGCAAGGAGAAGGGCATTGGTTGATTACCAGCGACGTATGACTGATCTTGAAACTGTCATCTTTATCATCGACGACGATGAGTCTATTCGGAAGAGTCTTTCGAGGCTTTTGCGGGCATCCGGTTTTAACGTGGAAACATATGCATCCTCGGAGGAGTTCCTGTCGAGAGAACCATATCAGGGAATAGGGTGTATCGTTCTCGATATCAGCATGCCGGGATTGAGCGGAATGGAGTTGCATGATGAACTGATCCGGGCCCGATACGGCCTGCCCATAGTATTCATAACCGGCCATGGTGATATCCCTATGAGCGTCCGGGCTATGAAAAAAGGCGCCGTTGATTTTCTCCTCAAACCCTTTGACCAGGAGGAGCTGCTTCAGGCCCTGGAGAAAGCCATCGAGTCCGACAGGAAAGCAAAGACAGAAGAGGTAGAGCGCCGGCGCGTCATAAAGCTCGTAGAAGAACTGACCCCCAGGGAGCGCGAGATTGTGCCTTATATTATCAGCGGCATGTTGAATAAGCAGATTGCCTTTACGTTAGGCATTTCAGAAAAGACCGTGAAGATTCATCGAAGCAGGATCATGGAGAAGCTTGGTGCCCATTCTATAGTAGAACTCATACATCTTGCCGAGAAGGCGGACATCACTCCTCACACCCTCTAACACTCTCTAACACCCCTTGGGGTTACAAACCCCTCTTTTCGCAGGAACTGATTGCATTCACTTCTCTCACAGCACGCGGGTAACTTTGATCGCATAGGACCAAAGTCCTACGATCAAGGTCCCATAGACAGCATTTTCCACCTTACCTATACTTATCCAGTATCCGCATAGGGCAAAACGTAGGGCACTCAAAGTAAAGGGGTCGATATGGCAAAGCTGCAGAGAATTGTATATGTGATCGACGATGACGATTTCGTTCGAAGGGCTTTCGCAAGGCTCCTGCGTTCGGCAGACCTCGAATGTGAAACCTTTTCGTCTCCTGAGGAGTTCATGAGCATTGCAAGACAAGACAAGAACGCCTGTGTCATAGCAGATATCCGTATGCCCGGTTCAACAGGGCTTGACCTTACCGAGAGGCTCATTTCCCAGGGGATAAGTATACCTGTTATCGTGGTCTCTGCCAGCGATGATCCTCAGACTCGTGAGTATGCCCGTCAAGTCGGTGCAGTGGCGTTCCTGCAAAAACCCGTGGATGATCAGGCCCTTTTGGATGCCATCCTGTGGGCCCTCACAGGATGTAAAGACAGCCAGTGAGGCAACGGGTTTAGAGAAGACTTGTTCGGGGGAAGATAAAGGGATAGGCAATGGCGGTAGCCTATAAAAGTAACGATTATCGGATAGGCAATGGCGGTAGCCTGTCAAAATATCGGTAAAGGGTAATCGGGAGGCGCATGGAAACCGGGCGAAAAAGATGATCGACGGGGAAGAGAAAATGATCAGCGACCAGGGGGGGCAGGATTTCCGGCCTTGGCCAGGCACTGATCGGCGATTGCTAACAACATATATGGAGGACTAATGATGAAAAACATGACAGGAAAGGTATTATTGATGATCGGGTTGACCGTGGCAATTCTGGCTCTTGCCGGTAATGCCGTGGCCCAGGACAGGCCGGCCGATAATATGCAGATATTTCTTGAGAAGGTCAGGGCCGATAAAAAGCTCATTGTGGCGGATAACCTGCAGATGACGGAGGGCGAAGCAAAGGCCTTCTGGCCGTTGTATGGAAAATACCAATCTGAATTGTTTATTATCCGTGCCCGAACGCTGAAACTGATAAAGGATTATGCGGGGGCATATAATAACATGACGAATAGCACGGCCAAGAGGCTCATTGATGAATTTCTGACAATCGAGACACTACGGGTGAAACTCAGCAAAACGTACCTTCCCGAATTCCGCAAGGCATTGCCCGATGTGAAGGTGCTGCGCTATTACCAGATTGAGAACAAGATCAATGCAGCGCTCTATGATGATCTTGCCGCAAACATACCACTTGCAGACACCCAAAAGTAGCGAAAGGAAAGGAGGATACAATGTTGAAATATATTCGTTCCGTAATTATCTGTTTAGCATTTTTGTTTCTTGCCTTCACGTTTTTCTCTCCTGGCCCCGCTTACGCGGCATCTGCTGCGGAAATTAACCGGGACGCCAAAGACGCTCTGCAGAAACTCTATGCAAAATCAAGTTCGGCGAAAGCGCTGGGTGAAAAGGCCAGGGCAATTCTCGTCTTTCCGGGCATTGTAAAGGCGGGTTTCCTCGTAGGCGGGCAGTTTGGCGAAGGGGCTCTGATGAAGAAAGGAAAGACCGTAGCTTACTACAACACGGTTTCGGCCTCTTACGGTCTCCAGGCCGGTGTACAGAAATACGGCTATGCACTGTTTTTCATGACCGACGCGGCACAGGCATATCTCGACAGAAGTGATGGCTGGGAACTCGGCACAGGCCCGAGCATCGTCATCGTGGACGTGGGAACGGCCGGCTCCGTATCAACCACTTCAGCCCAGTCCGACGTGTATGCTTATTTCTTTGATCAGAAGGGACTAATGGGCGGTCTTGGTCTGCAGGGCACGAAAATAACGAAGATCGACAAGTAGACGGAAACCGTGACTATAGCGCTTACGAGACATGAGCAATAACGACGTGAACTGTGATGGCGGCCCGAAAGTCACCACCGAATGCGTGGTTCAGGGACCTTATAACGTGACGCGTACGACCCTTCAGGTCCTTTGTATCGGCGTGCTTATCTGCGCTGTTGCGTGGGTTATCCGTCCATTTATTATTGCTATCATCTGGGCCTCTATGATCGTTGTGACAACCTGGCCGGTTCTGCTTATGCTTCAGGAGAGGCTGAAAGACAAACGTTCCCTTGCGGCGGCGATTATGACGGCAGGACTCCTGCTGATTGTGCTTGTGCCCATTGCTCTCGCCATTGTTGCCATTATTTCAGGGGCAGATGACGCCTATGTCTGGGCGAAGTCTGTGAAAACCCTTACCGTCCAGCCGCCGCCTGCGTGGCTGAGCAGCATCCCTTTAGCGGGTCCGAGGCTCGCCGGTTTCTGGCAACGGTTTGCACAAACAGCCCCGGAAGAGCTTGTCACGTACGTGATCCCTTATGCGAGTCAGGCATTGCAATGGTTTGTGACTCAGGCAGGGAGCGTAGGGATGGTTGTGATCCAGTTCTTCTTGACCGTGATTATTGCAGCCATACTGTATGTAAAAGGCGAGGCGGCATCTGCAGGCGTTATAAATCTCGCCCGCCGCCTGGCAGGGCAGCATGGCGTGGCGGTTACACATCTTGCAGGCAAAGCGATCCGCGGTGTGGCATTGGGCGTTGTGGTGACGGCGCTTATACAGGCCGTTGTCGGCGGTATCGGTCTGGCCGTTGTCGGCGTACCGGCTGCACCGTTTCTGACAGCGGTGATGTTTGTGCTCTGTCTGGCCCAGATGGGGACGCTCCTGGTGATTGTCCCGGCTCTCATTTGGGTTTATTGGAGTGGCGGGATACTCTGGGGAACGATCCTGCTCGCCTTCGCTGTGCTGACGATGGCCATTGATAGCTTTGTCCGTCCCGTCCTGATAAGACGAGGGGCAGACCTGCCTCTTGTAATGATCTTTGCCGGCGTCATCGGCGGCCTGCTGGCCTTTGGCGTCATCGGCCTCTTCATCGGCCCCGTTGTGCTTGCTGTGGCATACACACTGCTGCAGGCATGGGTTTCCGGTGAAGATCAAACCAGTGCTCAGTAAGATGGGAAAACGACGCGAACCGGTACATGGTAAGCGGTGACAAATACTACCCCGTAACGATCGAGGAGGAAGGGCATGAACGAGACTGAACCCAAACTGGCAGATGTGCTGGCCACGGAGCGAACGAGAATGGCGGCGGACCGGACCCTCATGGGGTGGATCAGAACCGCTCTTTCCATGATCGGTTTCGGGTTTACCATCTTCAAGTTCCTGGAATCCTTCCAGTCCAGAGGATTAACGTCACAAACCATAGGGCAACATTCCCCGCGGACCGTGGGGCTCACACTGATCAGTATAGGGGTCTTCTCGCTGCTTATAGCAAGTGTTCAACACTGGAGATACATGAAGAAATTGGAGTCAGATCATCCCTACAGACTCTGGGACCTGAATCTCGTCGTTGCCGGCCTGATTGGATCTCTCGGCCTGGCCATGATCGTGAGCATCATTCTCAGGGCAGGCCCCCTGGGGTGATGATGTCAACCGATTATTGATAACATCCCTTCCTTTTCACCACCGAAAACCGGAAGACAACGATCTATACAATTGATGTTCCAAAAGCTTTTCATGTTGCAGCAGTCAATTTTCGACAAATGACCGTTTGAAGAGGAGGAATTATGAAACGTAGCGTCTTCACAACAGGAATCGGGGTCGCCTTAACAGCAATCTGTGCGGCCTCAGCCACGTCGCAGGCACAGCAGACCACCGGGACAGGAAGTGCTCCCGGCGCGCCAACATTCAAGAACCGCTCCAATCTCCCTATGCCGAACACGGTTCGGCCAAACCTGATCACTTACGACGCCAAGAATCCGGACACCAAGTTTCCCCCCATCGAGCAGTTGCGGCCACCCAAAGGTGCGCCCAACGTCCTGATCATCCTCATTGACGATGCCGGTTTTGGCGCAACCAGTGCCTTTGGCGGCCCTTGCCAGACGCCGACCCTGGATAAACTGGCGGCGAATGGCCTGAAGTACAACCGTTTTCACACCACCGCCATCAGCTCGCCGACCCGCCAGGCCCTGCTCACCGGGCGCAACCACCACTCCGTCGGCATGGCTGGTATCACCGAGATTGCAACCGGCGCGCCGGGCTACAGCTCGGTCCGGCCCAACTCGATGGCGCCCCTGGCCGAGACGCTCAAACTGAACGGCTACTCCACCGCACAGTTCGGCAAGAACCACGAAGTCCCCGTCTGGCAGACCAGCCCCGTCGGCCCCTTTGAGGCGTGGCCTACCGGCGGCGGCGGCTTCGAGTACTTCTACGGTTTCCTCGGCGGCGAGGCGAACCAGTGGTATCCGACGCTCTATGAGGGAACCACGCCGGTTGAGAACAAGAAGACTCCCGAGCAAGGCTACCACCTCATGGCGGACATGACCGATAAGGCCATCAAGTGGATTGCTCAGGAGAAGATGCTCACCCCCGACAAGCCCTTCTTTATCTACTTCGCCCCCGGTGCCACCCATGCGCCTCACCACGTTCCGAAAGAATGGGCGGACAAATACAAGGGCAAGTTCGACCAGGGCTGGGACAAACTGCGGGAGGAAACCTTCGCACGGCAGAAGAAGCTCGGCGTCATCCCTGCTGATGCCCAACTCACTGCCCGCGCCAAGGAAATCCCTGCCTGGGATGAGATGCCTGAGGCGTTCAAGCCCGTCCTGCGCCGCGAGATGGAGGTGTATGCCGGCTTCATGGAATACACCGACTACCAAATCGGCCGCATGGTGGAGCGGCTGGATAAGCTGGGAATTCTTGATGAGACGCTCATTTACTACATCGTCGGCGACAACGGCGCCTCGGCCGAGGGTGGGATCAACGGGAGCTTTAACGAGATGAGCTATTTCAACGGCTTGCAGTCCCTCGAGACGGCCGAGTACCTGACGGCGCGGCTCGATAAGCTCGGCGGGCCGGAGTCGTACAACCATTTTGCCGTGGGCTGGGCACACGCCATGAACACCCCTTACCAGTGGACCAAGCAGGTCGCTTCCCACTGGGGCGGCACGCGGAACGGTACCGTCGTCCATTGGCCCAAGGGCATCAAGGCCAAAGGCGAAATTCGCTCGCAGTTCACCCACGTCATTGACGTCGCGCCGACCATCATCGAGGCAGCAGGTCTTCCGCAGCCGGAGTACGTGAATGGCATCCAGCAGGACCCGATCGAGGGAACCAGCATGCTCTACTCGTTCAACAACGCCAAAGTCCCTGAACAGCACGACGTGCAATACTTCGAGATCATGGGCAATCGCGGCCTTTACTACAAAGGCTGGACCGCTGTCACGAAGCACTACACGCCCTGGATTCAGGCCAAGAGACCCGCATTCGACGACGACGTGTGGGAGCTTTACTCAGACAAGGACTGGACCCAGGCGAACAACCTCGCCAAGCAGATGCCGGAGAAACTCCACGAGCTGCAGCGGCAATGGCTGATCGAGGCAGCGCGCTACAAAGTGCTGCCTCTGGATGACCGGCTCTTTGAGAAGTTAAACCCGGATCTCGCCGGCCGTCCGGTGCTCATCAAGGGTAAGACCCAGCTCCTCGTCGGCGGCATGGGACGCCTGTCCGAAAACTGTGTGCTCAACATCAAGAATAAGTCCCATTCCGTCACCGCCGAAATCGTGGTGCCGGAGAAGGGCGCCGAAGGCGTCATCGTCTCCCAGGGCGCCGACATCGGCGGGTGGAGCCTTTACGCCAAGAACGGCAAACTCAAGTATTGCTATAACTGGGGCGGCTTCAAGAAATTCTTCGTCGAGTCCAGGGACACGCTCCCCGCAGGCCAGCACCAGGTGCGCATGGAGTTCGCTTACGCCGGCGGCGGCCCGGGCAAGGGCGGCAAGGTAACCCTTTACACCGACGGCAAGAAGGTCGGAGAGGGGAACATCGAGGCAACGCTGGCGACGATCTTCTCCGCCGATGACGGCCTCGATGTCGGTGAGGATTCCGGTTCCGCGGTATCGCCGGACTATAGTAGTGTTGGCAACCACTTTAACGGTGAGGTCAAGGGCGTGCAGCTCTCGATCGTCGACGACCCGAATAATTCAGATCATCTGGTCAAGCCGGAGGATGCAATAGCGGCGGCTATGGGAAGACAGTAGCCGACAGTGGCAAATAAATAGCGGCAAGTGATCAGTGGTCGGTGAGAAAGAGTCAGTGAATGCACGGTAGTGGTATTGAGCAATCACCGATAACTGAATCACTGGTCACTCTATAGGCATATCAATGAGTAACACAGCAGAACAGAGAGACACCTTTAGCGGGCCCCAGGGCATCCATGTAGTGGCCAAGCCTATAGGGCCCGCCTGCAATCTTAATTGTGAATACTGCTTTTATCTTGAGAAACTAACCCTGTTCGCCCCCGATGAGCAATACCGTATGACCGACGACGTTCTCCGTGCATTTATTGCAGACTACATCTCATTCCAGCAGACGCCGCTCGTAGAATTTGTCTGGCAGGGAGGAGAACCGACACTTTTGGGCATTGATTTCTTCAGGCGCGTCATCGACCTGCAGAAGGCTTTTGCCGGCGGGAAAACCATCACAAATTCCCTCCAGACCAACGGAACGCTGCTGACCGATGAATGGTGCGCCTTTCTGAAGAAGCATAATTTCATGGTAGGAATCAGCCTCGACGGGCCTAAGGAGATTCATGACCGTCATCGCCGTGATCGAAGGGGCAACGGAACGTTTGAACAGGTGATACGTGGACTGAGACTCTTGCAGAAACATAAAGTTGAATATAACGTGCTCGCCTGCGTTGCCAGGGAGACCGCGCGCATGCCCCTCGATGTCTACCGGTTCCTCAAGAGTGAGGGAGTAGAATTCATCCAGTTTACGCCGCTGGTGGAGCGGGTGGCTGAATCATTGAGCAGACAGTCGGGTCTGCGCCTCGCCGGTCCATCGGCTTTAACCGAAGAAGAAAAGCAGACTGAAATCACGCCATGGTCGGTTATCCCTGCAGAGTATGGAGACTTCCTCATAGCCATCTATGAAGAATGGGTTCGTCATGATGTGGGGAGCATCTTTGTGATGAACTTTGAGTGGGCACTCAACGCCTGGATCGGCAACCCTTCGCCTGTCTGCGTCCATGCGAACAAATGTGGTCGTTCCGTGGTCATTGAGCACAATGGCGACGTCTACACCTGCGACCACTGTGTCTATCCCGAGTACAGGCTCGGCAACGTCAAGAACGACAGACTCACCAATATGGTGGAAAAATCCGCCCAGTCGGGATTTGGTATCGCCAAGGAGAGTTCCTTGCCCCGCTGGTGCAAAGAATGCGACGTGCTGGCAGCCTGCCGCGGAGGATGCCCCAAACATCGCTTCGGGACGAGCTCCTACGATGAGCCCGGGCTCCACTATCTCTGCGAAGGATACAAGAAATTCTTTCTCCATATCCGGAAATACTGTCATACAATGACGCAACTGCTGGAAAATGGACTCCCCGCTTCCCGAATCATGGATGCCATGAAGGGACCCCTGGTGATACGGGTGAGAGAGTAAGCACATGTATAGAAAAGAATTACACATAGGTCCATGGTACCTGGGAACGGCTGCATCCCTGTTATGCATAACCTCGCGCGATATGGGCAACCCCGCAGTCGGAAGGTGCGGCTCAGACACTGAGCGGAACGCATACGCCTCAGACAGCACGGGTCAGTGCACTGAGCGCAGAGCGTGTCCTGGCAAATCCGGATACCCTTCACCAGCGCGTGAAGGCAAAGAACCCCGATTACCTGGGCCAGGCGCAGTTTGCACAAGACCCGTTGGTAGGCCTGGTGGGCGACTTCACCGGCTCCAGGATTTCAGATCTCTCGCCTCTTGCAGGCATCCCCTTCGGCGCACTGGACCTCAGGGGCCAGCCCATCACAAACCTTAAACCGCTCAAAGGTATGCCGCTCAAGCTCCTGGCCATTGAGGAAACACAGATTACCGACTTGAAACCTTTACAGGGCATGAAGCTCGAGAAGCTTTATTTGAACAATACCCCGATACGCGATCTGGGACCTCTTGCCGGCATGCCGCTGAAGGAACTGATGCTGGTGGGTTCGAAGGTGAACAACCTCAAGGCGCTCAAAGGCACACCGCTGCAGGAGCTCTGGCTGAACGGAGCGCAGGTGAGAGACATCTCACCTCTTGCCGGATGCCCGCTCATAAGCCTTACTCTGGAAGGGACAAAGGTGTCTGACCTGAAGCCGCTCTCAAAGATGTCCAGCCTGAAGAGGCTGCATATCGGACAGACCCTGGTGAGAGACCTGACGCCGCTGAAGTCTCTGAAGCTTGAGCGGCTGATCTTCACGCCAAAAAACATCGGAATGGGACTTGATGTCGTTCGGAACATGAAGACCCTCACCGAGGTGGGCACCACGCTTGAAGCGCGGATGTCGCCTCAAGAGTTCTGGTCACGCTATGACCGGAAGAAGGAGGAGTGAGTTATGGCAGGGAAAACCACGGGCACCAATGAAGAAACAAAACGGCTCGAAGCTGCGCGCACTGGAAACGTCCCCTGGAAGAAGTGGGGACCCTACCTGAGCGAGCGCCAGTGGGGGACGGTACGGGAGGATTACAGTGAAGAGGGCGACGCCTGGAACTTCTTCACCCACGATCATGCCCGCTCACGTGCTTACCGATGGGGTGAAGACGGCATCGCCGGTATTTCCGATGACAAACAACTCCTCTGCTTCGCACTGGCCCTATGGAACGGACGCGACCCCATTCTGAAAGAACGGCTCTTCGGATTGACCAATAGTGAAGGCAACCACGGCGAGGATGTGAAAGAGTACTACTTCTACCTCGACTCGACGCCCACCCACTCTTACATGAAGTATCTCTACAAATACCCCCAGGCTGCCTATCCTTATGAAGATCTGGTGACCACCAATAAGCAGCGTTCCAAGAACGAAATGGAATATGAACTCCTCGACACCGGCGTCTTTCATGAAGACCGCTATTTCGATATCTTTGTGGAATATGCCAAGGGCGACACCGAGGACATACTTGTGCGGATAACGGCGATAAACAGGGGACCGGATGCGGCCGGACTGCATCTTTTACCGACGCTCTGGTTCCGGAACGATTGGTCGGCGTGGATTGCAGAGTCTAACCGGGCCCCGGAGAAACCAAATCTCAAGCAGATCAAGGGCTCGGCAGGAGTATGTGCCATTGCAGCAACGCATCCGCTCCTGGGAGACTACTTTCTCTCATGTGAGGGCGATGTGCCGCTCCTCTTCACCGAGAACGAAACTAACCACGAGCGGCTTTTCGGGCAAAAGAACGAGAGTGCCTACGTTAAAGATGGTATCAATGACTGCGTAGCGCAGGGTCAGCAGGGCGCGGTGAACCCGGAGAAAACAGGCACCAAAGTTGCGGCTCACTATCAGGCCACTGTCGGCGCTGGTGAGACAAAAGTGATCCGCCTGCGGCTCTCCTCCAGCTCTTTAGACCGTAACGACCAACCCTTTGATAAACAGTTTGATGAAATCTTCGCTGAGCGGCTTCGTGAAACTGATGTATTCTATGCATCGGTGACTCCCCCTTCAGTCTCTCCTGACGCGGCCAATGTCATGCGACAGGCCATAGCCGGTATGCTCTGGAGCAAGCAATTTTTCTTTTTCGACGGCAATAACTGGCTCGACGAGCATCATTCCAACCCCCTCCATAGCGGATATCACAATGCCCGGAACTCGGAGTGGTTCCATATGCTCAACGAGGATATCATCTCCATGCCCGACAAGTGGGAGTACCCCTGGTACGCGGCCTGGGACCTGGCCTTTCACACGCTGCCGCTTTCCATCGTGGACCCTGACTTTGCCAAGGAGCAGATGGAACTGATGCTCAAGGGTGTCTACCTGCACCCCAACGGCCAGATGCCTGCCTACGAGTGGAACTTCAGTGATGTGAATCCCCCGGTCCATGCCTTTGCTACGATCTTTCTCCATCGCACTGAAGAGGCCCTTCGGGGAGAGACAGACATCGATTTCCTGAAGTCGGCTTTCAATAAGCTGCTGCTGAACTTTACCTGGTGGGTCAACCGCAAGGACCGCTTCGGCAAAAATGTCTTCGAGGGCGGTTTTCTGGGCCTTGATAACATCGGGGTCTTCGACCGTAGCGCCCCGCTGCCCACGGGCGGCAACCTGGAACAGGCCGATGGCACGGCCTGGATGGCGATATTCAGCCAGAACATGCTGGAGCTTGCCTGCGAACTCGCTGTGCATGACCCCTCCTATGAAGACATGGCCGTCAAGTTTGTGGAGCATTTTGTCTACATCGCTTCTGCCATGAACCGTCCTGGTCAGGACGGCATGTGGGACGAAGAGGACGGTTTCTACTACGACCTGCTCAGGCTCCCCGACGGCAGTGCAACGCGGCTCAAGGTGCGCTCCATGGTAGGGTTGCTGCCGCTCTGTGCCACAACGGTCATTGAAGCGCAGCAGCGTGAGGTCCTCCCGCTCGCAATGACTCAACTTTCGCAACGCCTGCGCCGCATGCCCGAGCTTATGGAGTCGATTCACCCGACCGGACCGGGTCATTTCGGCGTGGCAGACCGGGGAATCTTGGCCCTGGTTAACCCTGAACGGCTTCGCCGGATCCTGACGAAGATGCTTGACGAGAACGAGTTCCTGGGTCCTTACGGCATTCGCTCGCTATCAAAATTCCATGAACAGCATCCTTACATACTGAATGCCGGCGGTCAGGAGTACCGGGTTGACTATCTGCCGGCCGAGTCGAATTCGGGCATGTTCGGTGGAAACTCGAACTGGCGGGGTCCGATCTGGATGCCGGTGAACGCCATGATCATACGTGCTCTTCTGCTGTTCTACCTCTACTATGGCGATAACTTCCGGATTGAGTGCCCCACCGGCTCAGGCAGGATGATGAACCTCTTCGACGTGGCCAAAGAGATCTCCGACAGGCTCACCCGGATCTTTCTGCGCGATGATCACGGCAGGCGACCTGTTTACGGTGGAACAGAAAAATTCCAGACCGATCCCCACTGGCGCGACCATATCCTCTTCCACGAGTATTTCCACGGTGACAACGGTGCAGGTCTTGGCGCATCACACCAGACCGGCTGGACCGGCCTGGTGGCAAAGATGATACAGCTCTTTGGAATGCTCGATTCTCAAAAGGCGCTCCAGCAAGGGAAAAAAGCAGCCTTCATTCGCGAAGTGGCGGAAGAGCAAACTAAAAGGTGAAGCCGGTGTTGTGCCGGCAGGGAGATATGACATGAACGGAAAACGAATCGCTATTCTGATGATTGCCTGTGCGGTCCTGGCGCTCATTCTCTGGCATGACCTTCCCATTGAGTTTCCCATGATAATCCCCAAGGTGCTCATGTTTTTTGGAAAGCTATTTATCGTGTTGGCTCTGGCCAGTCTTGCCTATGTATTTGCAGGCTCGAAAAAGAAACCTTAACACCGGGATTCATTAACATACATTGACACCCACATTGATATCGGTCCTCAGTGGAAAATCATTTAGAGATTACACCGTGTTTAGAAATGTGGAAATGAGAAGGCAGAATAAGCCAAATAAGGAGGTAAAAAAATGAAAGTGATCATCGTTGGCGGAGTGGCTGGGGGCGCATCGTGTGCGGCGCGTCTGCGCAGGTTGGATGAAAAAGCGGAAATCCTTCTGGTGGAACGGGGGCCTTTTGTCTCTTATGCGAATTGCGGGCTTCCTTACCACATCAGTGGCGTGATTGAAAAGGAGTCGAGTCTCCTCGTGGCGACGGAACAAACCTTTCGCACACAGTTTGCCATCGACTGCAGGACACGTTGTGAGGTAGTCGGCATCTCGGCGGAGAAGAAAAGCGTGGAACTGAAGAATCACACCACCGGCGATGTAACTACCGAAAGCTACGACAAGCTCGTGCTCTCGCCCGGTGCTGCGCCTATCCGTCCTCCCCTGCCTGGTATCGATCTCCCCGGGATCTTTTCGGTGAGGACCGTGCCCGATGCGAGGGAGATCCGGGAGTGGATCGAGGGTGGTTCAAGTGACTTAACGGAAGAACGGACGTCCACGGGATTTGAGTCATTGGGGAAAGCCAAGCGGGCCGTCGTAGTGGGCGGCGGGTACATCGGCCTGGAGATGGTGGAAAGCCTGGCCCATTGTGGACTCGAAGTGACGCTGGTGGAGATGCTCGATCAGGTCATGCTCCCCCTGGACCCTGAATGTGCCCGCCTCGTCGAAGGACACATGGAAAAGAATGGCGTCCGCCTCGCTCTAAGTGACGCAGTAGCCGGATTCAAGAAGGCCGCCAACGGCGCGCTCGAGGTCCTCACCAAATCAGGCAAAGCCTATCCGGCAGACATCGTGATCCTCGCCATCGGCGTCCGTCCCGAGACCGCACTTGCAAAAATGGCGGGTCTCGAGATCGGCGAGCGCGGAGGGATCCGGGTGGACGAGCAGATGCACACGAGCAATCCCGATATTTTCGCAGTCGGTGACGCCGTGGAGGTCAAGGATTTTGTCACCGGCGAATGGTCACTCTTCCCTCTTGCCGGACCTGCGAACAGGCAGGGCAGGATCGTCGCCGATATTATCGCCGGACGGAAATCCCGCTTCCGGGGAACCCAGGGCACCTCGGTCATCGGGATATTCGGAGCTACCGTGGCCATGACGGGCGCCAACGAAAAGCTTCTCACCCGGCTGGGACAGAAGGATTATGAGAAGGTCTATCTCTTCCCCAATTCCCACGCGGGGTATTACCCTGGCGCTAAGACCATCGTGCTGAAGGTCATTTTCCGGAAGTCCGACGGACGTCTCCTGGGGGCCCAGGCGCTGGGCATGGATGGCGTTGAAAAACGGATCGATGCCATTGCCATGGCGATCCAGATGGGTGCCACGGTGTACGATCTGGAGGAAGCCGAGCTCTGCTACGCGCCGCCCTTCGGAAGTGCCAAGGACCCCGTCAACTTCGCCGGTATGGTGCCTGCAGATGTGCTTCGGGGCGATATGCCGCTTACTCACTGGGACGCACTCGGCGACGGATTCCTTCTCGATGTGCGTAACCCACCGGAGCTCGCTGTGGAGTCTGTTCCGGGAGCGATCAATATACCATTGCCGGAACTCCGCTCGCGCCTCGGCGAACTCCCGAAAGAGCGGGAGATCCTCATCATCTGCCGCTCCGCCCAGCGGGCCTACTACGCGACCCGCATTCTCCAGCAGAACGGATTCAAAGCAAGGAACATCTCCGGTGGCATGCTGTCACGGTCGATGCTCATAGCAAAGTGAAACAGGCAGGACCGGGCCATCACAATTTTATCAGGTTACCCACACGGTCAGCCTGCTGTTCTTATCGAAACGGAGGAATTAATATGAGAAAAACAAAAGACGTCATGAACATTCACAGGTATAGACGTCCATTACTTGCCTGCATGCTTTTTCTTGCTGCGACACTTGTCTGTCCCCTGCTTCCCTGTGGTCAAGCGCAGGGAAGTGATGCAAAGTCCATTCTCAAGGCAATGTCGGACTATGCGAGCAGTCAGAAAACGATTGAACTGACATTTGACAGCGATATCGAAATCATTACGCCGAGTATGGAAAAAATTCAGTTCACAAATTCAGGTGAGGTGCTCTTGAGCCGGCCAAACAGGATACGTGCTCACCGGATCGGCGGTTATGCCGATGTGGCACTCTTCTTTGACGGTAAAATAGCCAGTGTCTATGGCAAGCACAGCAATGCATACGCACAATTCAATGCTCCGGGGACAGTGGATCAATTGGTCGAAACCCTGAGAGAGGGATATGGTGTTGCATTGCCGGGCGCCGACCTTCTCCTGTCGAATTCGTACCAGGTCCTCATGGCCGGTGTCGAGGAAAGCAAGTATATCGGCCGCGGTGTTATCGATGGTGTGGAATGTGAACACCTTGCCTTCCGCAACTTCGATACCGACTGGCAGTTATGGGTAGAGGTAGGCAAGAGGCCCATCCCCCGAAAGCTGGTGATTACCAGCAAGACGCTGAATTGCGCACCGCAGTACACCGTCCGCATCAAAAGCTGGAAGACAGGCGCCGAACCGGCGAGGGATGCATTCGCATTCACCCCGCCGGCAGGCGCGAAAAAGCTTGACCCCGATGCCCTCATCGACTTCGACGAATTGCCTCCCATCGGAGCAAAAGGAGAAAATAAATGAAACACATTCTATTCAAATGCCTACTTGTATTTGGCGTTGTTGCTGCCGGATTGGTCTGGAATGGTGAAATCCGGCCGACCTCGGTTGGAGATGCAGTGAACACCGCAGAAGCGGTCATTGGCGCACCGGCGACACCGATGAGCTATGCCGGTGTTGCCAGGCGCTCTACTGTTGGAGCAGGAGCACCCGGCGTCGGTGTTGCACCCGGTGTCGGGGTTGGTGCCCCAGGCGTCGGTGTTGCACCCGGAGTAGGAGCAGGAGCGCCTGGTCCTGGTGTCGCCCCTGCGAACCGGGGTGGACCCGTGAACAGGGTTGGAGTGCGCTAGGGAAAGTGAACGTGCATGGTTATAAAGACTTACGAGGATGGAATGCCCTTTACCGGCATTGGTAGCACAAATTAAAGGAGGACAGCTATGGAAACAAAAAACAGTGGAGAAGCAACCGGTGAAATCAAAACTACAACAATGGAAAATACGAAATTAAACGTTGTCAAGTTGGACTGGAAAGAGGTTTACTACACCAACTGCCCGCTCGTTTCTGCGTCCAATGTGGATGAGGGGCTGGGCTTGACCAAGAAGGAGTTCAAGAAGATCGGCGTGAAGTTTGCCTACATGCGCTCGACCCCCCTGAACGACTGGTATCCGCATTACATTCACAATCTCGACAACCTCATTCGCTTCGGCGGTTTGTTTCCGCCCATCGAGGTTCATGCGGACATCCGCCGGACCCGGCTGATGGGGGTTACACAGATGCCGGCAGAAGGCGGTGTCATGATGGTGCGCGCCAAGGACGATATCTACCGGATGGCGGATCTTAAGGGTAAGAAGATTGGCATTTCGAAGAGCATGAACAAGATCAAGAACGATTGGTGGCGCATTCAGGAGCATCAGGGCATCGAGCTCATGCTCCGGATGAACGGCATGACCATGGACGACATCGAACTCGTTGAGTTTCCCTACGCGGATGACTGGTATAACCTGCCGGAAATGATGAAAGCAACCATGGAACTTTCGATCGATCTGTGGCTGGCGCGTGACCACAAGCGCGACTTGGCTTTCCGTCCGCTGGAAACCGCGCTGGAAAAAGGGATCATCGATGCGATGTACATGCAGACCAAGCCGCTTCAGCAGGTTTCCGAGGCGACGGGCAAGTTCGCGGCGATCGAGGATCTCTCCCGCTATCCGGACTGGCGCCTTCAGGTGGCCAATATTCCGGCCGCGATCACGTGCACCGATGTGATGGCCAAGGAACACCCTGAACTCGCTGTCACGTTCATGAAAGGCATGATCCGCGCCGGGCGCTGGGCTAACGAGAACAAACGCGCCGCGGCGGAAATCCTCGACCAACAGACCTTCTACCGTGACATCGAGCACACCTACCAAGGTATCAGGGACGTTGACCTGGTGCCCAACCTGTCGCCTTTGAACCTGGCTTCTGTTGAGATTGGCAAGAACTTTATGTTGAGCCACGGCTACATCAAAAACGATTTCGACATATATGAGTGGGCCGCACCGGAGTTCCTGGAGAAGGCAGCCAAAGAACTGCTGGAAGAAGAATGGAAGAAAAGGACCACAGCAAAACTTCCCGAGACGGCTGCACCTCTGGCCTCCGGAGGACGGATCGGGTAAACGGGCGAGATGCAAATATACATACGCTGGCGGCGGGCGCCTGGATTGCAAAGAACCAGCATTACCGCCGGTCCAGCGATGGAGAATAAAAAGGAGGTTGATACTATGAAAGATACGGTAAACAAATGGGTTCGGGTTATCACACTTCTTGTGGCTCTGTTCTTTTCTTTCACCATTGCCGCAGGCGCGCAAGAGAGTCAGGAGGAATTAGCCAAGGCTTCACAGAACCCCGTAGCCGATTTGATCAGCATACCCGTACAAAGCAATTTCAACTTCGATTACGGAGAGAATCGGGATAAAACACAAATCGTTACGAACGTACAGCCGGTAATTCCCATCAGCCTGAACAAGGACTGGAACCTCATCACGCGTACCATATTCCCCATAATCTATACGGAATTCCCCGCCTATCAGACCGGTCTGGGAAACGTCCAGTTCACAGGCTTTCTGTCACCGGCAAAGCCAAGCAAGTTCATCTGGGGTTTCGGTCCGGTCATTCAATTGCCCACCCATACGGCCACCTATCTGGGGAGCGATAAATGGAGCGCCGGGCCGTCGGCAGTGGGTCTCACCATACAGGGACCATGGGTAGTGGGTTTACTGGCCCAAAACATCTGGTCTTTTGCCGGCCCATCCACTACGAGGGAAAACCCGACGGTGAATCAGTTCCTTGCCCAGCCTTTCATCAACTACAATTTACCTAAGGGATGGTATGTGACATACTCTCCCATTATCACTGCCGACTGGAAGGCATCGGGCTCAGATCAGTGGACGGTGCCGCTCGGTGGGGGCATTGGCAAGATCTTCAAAATAGGCAAGCTTCCCTTTAACGGTCAGATCGCAGCCTACTACAACGCGGTGAGACCGGACATCGGTCCAAACTGGCAGTTCCGTGCGCAGATCGCGCTTCTGCTGCCAAAGAGCATATTTTCGAAATAACGGGGCGCCATACCGGGCTGTCAGTTTGACATCTTCGTGAAATGTGCCGGGATGTAACCGGAGGGCCTCTTCATTGAGGCCACGATTGGCATCTCAGAGATTAGCTTCATCTCAATCAGGTACATCAGTTTTAGCCCGGACCCGATCAACTTCTGTTCCTTTCCGGGAAAAAGAAGACAAACAGTGAAAGGAGGTGATACGACATAGAGGAATAACGAAGCAGGCAGAGGTATTAGTAAGATTGTAACTGGTTACAAAATAAAACAAGGAGATACATCATGAAAAATCGACATTCAGTAAGAATTACATTAGCAGTATTCTGTTTGAGCCTGGTTCTGATGCTGGGTATGTTGCTTCCGGACAGCGGCTATAGCCAATTCCAGCCGGGTCAGAAGCGCACCGTCGCCGACGGCGAGAAGACCACACTGAAAGGCGTTATCCTCACCCGTGATGGCGAGACATTTGTTTTACGCGATATTACACGCACCGATACGGTTGTAGTTTTGACCGAGTCAACCAAAATAAGGACTGAACGAAAGGGCCTCTTTCGCGGAAAAAAACCCTTTGATGTCACCGTACTCCAGCCCGGTCTTATCATCGAGGCTGAAGGCAGGGGTAATGCACAGGGTAGTCTGGTAGCCGAAGACATCCGGTTCTCAGAGGCTGACCTCAAGGCGGCGATAACCTCATACGTTCAGGCAGCTCCGGTTGACAAGAAACTTGCAGAAACCAATAAGGAACTTGCAGAAACCAATAAGAAACTTGCAGAAACCGGCAAGGAAGTTGCAGAAACCAACAAACGCATTTCTTCCCTCGATCAATATGACGTCGTGAAGACCGTGGCTCTCCTTTTTCCCGTAAACAGCTCTACGCTTGGCGCGGAACAGAAAGCGCAGCTTGACGAACTTGCGTCGAAAGCGCCCGGTGCAAAGAACTACACGGTGGAAGTGAAAGGCTTCACCGATTCAACAGGTGATTTTAAGAAAAATATTGAACTGAGCCAGCGTCGCGCAGAGACAGTGGTGCAGTACCTGACGGTAAAGCACAACGTCCCCCTGCGTCGTATAACGATACCCATGGGCTATGGCGAGACTAAGGTTGTCAGCAAAGACAAGACGGCAGAAGATCGCAAGCAGGACCGCCGTGTGGAAGTCAGCATTCTGGTCAACAAGGGTCTCAATAAGTAACGGTATACCTGAGTAGCAATTTTTAAACCTTGAAGGACGCGGATCGCTGCCTACACTTCGGGCGATCCGCGGAATTGAGGCCGGGAGTATACTTTAAAGGTAGTTAAGGAGATAAATATTATGAAGAAAAATGATGATTCAAAGAAGAGTTCCACAGGTCGGGTCACTGCCGATAAAGCACGGATCGACCGGCTGAAAGAACAACTTAGGAGCACCCCCGCTGAGGTTGATTTCGAGCGGATCAGGATCATGGAGGAGGTTTACGCGGCTACTCAAGGCGACCAGAATATCATGCGTCGAGCCAAGTTCTATGCCGCCCTGCTGGAGCGGAAGAAGATCTACATCGACGAAAACTGCTTTGTGGGCAGCATGGCCGGCACCGTCAACGGCATCTACACGTATCCGGAATGGAACATCGATTGGATGAAGGACGATAATACCGTCGAGAAGTGCACGGATCCGGAGGACAAGAGGGTAAACCAGTGGGCTCTCGATTACTGGGAAAAGCGAGCACTGAAGCCCCGCACGCTGGAGATCTTCGAGAAGAAGTATGGTTTTGATCCACGCCCTTCCTATGATTCAGGCTTTGTCATTAGTTTCTTTGACTGGCCCGGTGGCGGAGGCAACCTGAACTACCCCAGGATATACAACCATGGGCTGGCCGCTATGATCAAGGAGGTCGAGGAGCGTCAGGCTGCTCTCGACATGCGCTTGCCCAATGCCAGCAAGCTCTATTTCTATGAAGCGAGCCTCATCGTCATGAGGGCCATTGTGCGCCTGGCTCATCGCTATGCCGAGCTGGCCCGGGAAATGGCGAAAAAGGAAAAGAATGAAACCCGCAAGGCAGAGCTGATTGCCATCGCCGAAACCATGGAACGAGTTCCCGAGCATCCGGCCCGGAACCTGAGAGAGGCCATCCAATGCCACTTCTTTTGTCACATTTGTGCGGAGCTCGAGCAGGTTGGCTGCGGTTACTCCGAGGCCTATCTGGGTCAGAACCTTGAGCCCTACTATCAGGCCGACAAAGCGGCGGGCCTGGTCGATTACGAACAAGCGACGTTCATGTTCCAGAATCTCGTGATCAAGCTGAACGAGATCGGCTATTACTTTGGAGAGAAGGTCGCCCTGCAGAACTCGGCCGACCTCGGACAGAGCGTCTCCCTCGGAGGCTTTACCGAGGATGGGGAGGATGCCACCGCGGAAATGGACTATGTGGTTCTGGATGCATGCAACTATCTCCACCTGCCGCAGCCTCCGCTGACTTGCGTCTACACGGAGAGGATGAGCGGCAAATTCCTCGAGAAGGTCCTGGATGTCATCGGCACCGGTATCGGCATGCCTCAGTTCGTGAATGGCAACGTGATGATGAAGCGTGCCCTAAATCTGTTCGGTGATTCCAAGAAGGGCATCACCCTGGAAAAAGCCAGGCGCACCTGCATCGGCGCCTGTGTGGGTTCATACATTCCCTACGAAACCGGTCACCCGGTGGAAGGCCAGCCCAACCTGGGCAAGGTCATCGAGTTGGTGATGAACAATGGCTTCGATCCTCGCACCAAGAAGCAGGTCGGACCCAAGACCGGTGATCCCGAGACCTTCAAAACCTTCGAAGAACTCTACGCGGCATTCCAAAAGCAGATCAATTTCAATGAGGAGGTCCTCCGCCGGGGTGCCTGGATCGCCAGTATGTTGTGCGCTGACTTCCTCCCGGTTCCCTGGCGCTCGCTCCTTACCGGGGGCTGCATTGAAACCGGTACCGAGGTGTGGAATGGCGGGGCCAATTACTACACCTGTGCCCAGATCGTTGTTGGTGGCATTGACGCGGCCAACTCGCTGATGGCGGTGAAAAAACTGGTTTATGATGACAAAAAGATCACCATGGCCGAACTCAAGAAAGCTCTGGCCGCCAACTGGGAGGGGAAATACGAGAAGGTGCGGAAGCTGTGTTACGAAGCTCCCAAGCATGGCAACGACATCCCTGAAATGAACAAAATGGCCCACAGGGTGTACGAAAGCATTCTCACGGCTTTCAACAATGTTGACGGCGGCGGCAACTACCTCAGTAAAGACATCAAATCAGCGCCGGATGCCTATACCAAGAGCATCCACAACCTGATGGGTATGGTGACCGGGGCTCTGCCCAACGGCAAGAGAGCCGGAGTGGCGCTCACCGATGGAAGTCTGTCGGCCATGCCGGGAACCGATGTCAGCGGTCCTACCGCGTTGGTGATGTCTGCGGCGAAGGCTCAGGATGCCATCAAGTACACCGCAACCCACATGAACATGAAACTCCCGCCTGACCAGCTGAAGACACGCAAGGGCCGGGATAATGTGCTGCGTCTGGTCAAGACCCTGTTTGATAACGATGGCTATCACATCCAGTTCAACGTCCTGGATACTAACATCCTCAGGGACGCGCAGAAGCACCCGGAAAACTACCGTGACCTCGTGGTCCGGGTAGCCGGTTTCAGTGCCTTCTTCACCGCACTGGCTAAGGGCGTACAGGACGAGGTCATCGAACGTACTTTGCAATCGTTTGACGGCCAAAGTGCTGAAATACAACAGCAACCGCTGCGGCGTGGCCCCATCGGCACGCCGCAGCGGAAGTTCCCTGATGAGCACCACAACAGGGCAGGATGAAAGGATATGAATGCAGGAACAAAACTATTATTAGTTTAAAGTCATGCCGGACTTGATCCGGCATCCAGAAAATCAATGGATTCCAGCCCTCGCCGGAATGACCGTGTATCAGACAATTACGGGACGGTTATAACGGGAGGTACCTTATGAATATAGACAAAAGACGCATTGCTATCAATGTGGGGGCCGGCTTCGTCCCGGGGATGAATGCCGTGATTATGGGTGCGGCCCTGGCAGCGGCAAAATTGGGATGGGAGATCGTCGGTATCCGGGATGGGTTTGAAGGGTTGCTGCAACGACACCTGTCTGCCGATGGCGGACTGGTTGACCTCAGTCCACAACTTATTGAGAACCTTGATCCGGCCGGAGGGGGTATCCTGGGACAGTCGGCGTGGGTCGATCCCTTTCATGTCCGGAGGATAAATGAAGACGATATGGTGGAGGAAGTTGACCTGTCGGATGATCTCTTGAGAGCGCTTCAGGAGGAAATGATTGATGGGTTGATCTCAGTGGTTGGCGGCCGGGGCTTAAGTATTCTCTACAAGCTCCATCGCAAAGGGCTCAACACGGTCTGCATCCCCCGGTCGATAGAGAACGACATTGCCTCTACGTCGGTGTCCTTTGGGTTTAACAGTGCCCTCAGCGTCACCATCGAAATGCTCGACAAGGCTCGTCAGGCGGCCCGGTCTGCCCGCAAGGTCGGCGTGGTGGAGGTCCTGGGAGAGCAGGCCGGATGGCTAGCGCTGCAAGCCGGCATAGCAGTTTGTGCCGATGCAGTGCTGATCCCCGAGATTCCCTGCGATCTGCACACGGTGGCAGCGAGGTTGAAGGAAAGGATATCACCCACGAGGCCATACGGGCTGGTGGTGGTGGCCGAAGGGGCGAAGTTCGTCGATAAACCTCAGAAAGAGGAACCGGCATCCCCTCTCAAAGCTTCTCTTTCGCCTTTGGCAACGGGTGAGGCAAGCGAACACGTGATTAAGCGATCGGGTCAGGCAGCCGAGACTGTGGCAACTGAGCTGCAACTGCTGATCCCCGAGGAAACCTATCCCCTCGTCCTTGGTCCCTGGGTCAGGGGCGGCGTCCCCACTGCCGTGGACCGGCAACTGGGAATGGCTTACGGTGCCGGCGCAGTGCGGGCCCTGAATGGAGGTAAAGATGGGGTAATGGTTGCTTTTGTTCCTCCGGAAATTAAGTTCGTACCTCTGGCGGAAGCAATCAACAAAGTCAGAACGGTGCCCGCGGACAGCGCATTCATGAAGATTGCCCAATCGCTTGGCATTTGTCTGGGGAGGGAACTATGAAAAATGAATCCAACAACCCATCCGCTCCCACCGGAATAGTGCTGAATATCCAGCGCTATTGCAGCCACGATGGTCCCGGTATCCGCACAAACGTTTTCCTTAAGGGTTGCTCCCTTCGCTGCAAGTGGTGCGGCAATCCCGAAAGCATCCGCAAGAAGCCTGAACTTTCCTACGACCCCAAAAAATGCACCGGCAGGAAGTGCGGTCTCTGCCTGAAGTCACCCTTCCCCGAAGGCGCCTTCTATTTTCTGGAGGGCGACGATGAAAAAGTAAAAGTCAACTGGGATCTGGCCATGGACTGCGACGAGACGCATGCTTCGCTTTGCCCGACAGGGGCGCTCGAGATGTTCGGCAAAACAATGACTGTTGACGAGGTGCTGGACGAGGTGGAGAAGGACAGCCTCCTTCTACCGCAGCACCGGCGGCGGCATGACAATCAGCGGTGGAGAGCTTATGCTGCAACCCGACTTTGCAGCAGCTTTGCTAAAGGGAGCGCATGATCGTGGAATTAATACTGCAATCGAAACAGCATGCAATGTGCCCTGGGCGAACATAGAAAAGGTGCTGCCCCATGTGGATACGATGCTCCACGACCACAAGCTGACCATACCGGAGAGACACAAGAAGTGGACTGGAGCGGAAAACAAGCGGATTCTGGAGAATTTCAAGCGGGCCTACGAAACCTTTCCCGACATCGACTTCATTGCCCGCACACCGCTGATCCCCGGCGTAAATGCTGATGAGGAACATATAAGGGCCGTGCTCGCATTCATCAAGCCCGTATAAGAACGTGATCGACTATGAGCTGTTGCCCTATCACCGCTTTGGCCTGGGCAAGTATGAGCTTCTGGGCGTGGTGTATGAACTGGACGATTACAAAACGCCGTCCGATGAAGTGGTGCGGAATTCAGGCTATGAGACTTTTCCCGATATAGAATTCATTGCACGCACCCCGCTAATTCCCGGTGTGAATGCCGATGAAGAACATATAAGGGCCGTACTCGCATTCATCAAGCCTTATAAAAACGTGATCGACTATGAGCTGTTGCCCTATCACCGCTTTGGCCTTGGCAAGTATGAACTTCTGGGCGTGATATATGAACTGGACGATTACAAAACGCCGTCCGATGAAGTGGTGCGGAAACTTCAGGCAATCATCGACGAAGCCTTTGGCCGCACGGGCTCAAAAGCCCCTGTCAGTAAATGATCAACGAAAAAACGAAATTGGGACCGCCAGAAGGAGAAAATCATGATTAAACACGTTGGCCATGGAGGCATCCTCAGACGCATTGGTATCAATGTGGGCGCCGGATATGCTCCAGGAATAAATGCCGTGATTACGGGAGCAGCCCAGGCCGCTGGCCTCATGGGATGGGATATTCTCGGCATCCGTGATGGATTTGAAGGCTTGCTACACCCTGATCGCTACCCCGATGGCGGACTGGTCACCCTAAGCACGCAAGGGATCGCGGACCTCAATCCCTTCGAGGGGGGTATCCTTGGACAATCGCCCAGGGTCGATCCATTTCATGTCGCCACAATAAATGAAGATACTGAGGTGGGGGAAGTGGATGTTTCTGATGAAATTCTAAAACGGTTGAAGGAAGAGAACATTGATGGATTGATCTCAGTGGTGGGCGGCCGGGGCTTAAGTATTCTCCATAAGCTCCATCGCAAAGGGCTCCATACGGTGTGCATTCCAAAATCGATTGAGAACGACATAGCCGCTACTTCGATATCCTTCGGGTTCAACAGCGCCCTCAGCTTTACCATAGACATGCTGATGCGTGCTAAACAGGCAGCCAGATCCTCCCGAAAAATTGCAGTAGTGGAGGTAATTGGCGAGCAGGCAGGATGGTTGGCGCTGCAGGCCGGCATTGCTATTTCAGCAGATGCGGTGCTGTTGCCCGAAATCCCCTGTAACCTTAACATGTTGGCGCGCAGGTTAGATGAAAAGATTTCACCCAGGAGACCCTATGGTTTGATTGTTGTTGCCGAAGGTGTGAAACTCTTCAAAAAACCCCGGGAAGAAAAATCCGGTACCTCCCGCATAGTTTCACTGCCACCTCAGGCAACTGGTGAGGCAACCGAGCAAGTCATAATTCCGTTCGAAAAGACAGCTGATACACTGGCAAGGGAACTCCAATTGCTCATTGACATGGAAACCTATCCGCTTGTTGTCGGACCCTGGGCAAAAGGCGGATTGCCCACTGCTGTGGACCTGCAATTGGGCATGGCATACGGGGCCGGGGCTGTGCAGGCGCTGAAATTATCAAAGAATGGGGTAATGGTTGCTTTTGTTCCTCCTGAAATTAGTTACGTGCCTTTGGCAGAAGTAATTGATAAAGTCAGAAAGGTGTCTGCCGATAGTGAATTTCTGAAGATAGCAGAATCACTTGGTATTTATTTCGGGAACTTTTCTTCAAAAATTCAATAACTGTTAGTGTTAAACAGGAGAATCAAAATGGACAACAATAATGATAAAACAATAGATGTCTACGAACGACTGGCTGAAGTTCTGGATGCAACGCCCCAGGGCTTTCCCAGGATGAAATCAGGCGTGGAAATAAAACTGCTCAGGATGGTGTTTTCTCCTGAGGAGGTTTCTCTTGCCAGTTATATGACAATTGAATACGAGTATCCTGCCGAAATAGCCAGGCGTGCTGGCATTAGTGAGGATGATGCAATCGTGATATTATCAGGACTTATATCAAGGAAACTTGTTCGCATGAAAGGTCCGCCGTCATACCCGGGTATGCCGGCTCCGTCTCCCGGAAAAGATTCGCTCTTCCGGCTTGGCCCTTTTTTGATCGGATGGTACGAAGCATGTATGCGGGTTGAAAGCACCGAATTCGCCGAGCTTTTCCATCAGTATATGGAAGAGGGCGGGAGCGAAAGAATCCTGGCTCCGCGGCCCGGAGTGCTGGGCGTTGTTCCGGTAAGAGGCTCCCTTAAGCCGGAATTGATGGCCACAATGGAACCGCATCTCGATATTGACGCTCATTTAAAGCGCCACGATCGTTTTCTGGTAATGGATTGTGTGTGTAAAAGGGAGATGGAGGCTTTGGGGAAAGATGACAGCCGCTATCCGTTAAAACGCTGCGGATTTTTAGGACTACCTTCAAGTGTACCTCTGGGAGAACATGTACTTAGCCGTGAGGAAGCGGACCAGCTCCTTCGAAAGCTCGAACAAATGGGGCATGTCAGCAATGCAGCCTACGGATTTCAGATGAGCGCCGAAGCTCCCCAGTTCGTTGGCGGCTGCAATTGCGACCGTTACGCCTGCGCTGTATTCAGCAACCACTATCCAAGCCAGGCTTCAAACTACCGCATTGTTAAAGATTACGATAAATGTACAGCATGCGGCATTTGTATCGATCGTTGTCCTACCTATGCACATACCGATGGTAACCGTGATGATGGCTTGCCGGAATATAATCGCGAAAAGTGCATAGGATGTGGCGTTTGTGTGATTGCATGCGATCCTGGTGCGCTTGAACTGGAACCGGTATCGGCTGAGGAGTGGTTCTATACTCCTAAAAGCATGGAGGAATGGGAAGAAAGGCGCCTGGAGTACCTGGCAGCGGAAAAGGGGAAGTAATGGTATGGAAAAAACAACACTGAACGCGGTAGTCACTCTGCGTAACGAGGTCTCCCCATGGTTAATGATCCTGCAGGTTGCACCGGATGGTTGGAATTTGCCTGACTATGTACCCGGGCAGTTTGCTGTCTTGGGTTTATTCGGTTCGGCGTCCCGCTGCGCTATTGCCGAGCCCGAAATTCCCCCCGCCGACCCGGAGAAGCTGATCAAGCGCGCCTACGGCATGGCCTCGTCCCCGGTGAACCGGGAGTTTCTGGAATTCTACGTGGCCCTGGTTCCGGGCGGCGCCCTTACGCCTCGCCTGTTCAACCTGAAAATCGGCGACCGCATCTGGCTTTCGCAGAGGGCCGCCGGCAAGTTTACCTACGATGATTCAAAAGTGCCCAAGGGCGCCGACCTGGTCCTGATCACCACGGGTTCCGGCCTCGGGCCGTTCATGAGCATGTTGAGTACCCACCTGAAGTTCCCGCCCCAGCGGCGGGTTGCACTGATCCACGGCGTGCGACATTCGTGGGACCTGGGTTACCGATCGATCCTAATGGCCATGGAGCACCTTCGGACCAACTTAACCTACCTGCCTGTTGTCAGCCGGCCAAACGAAGAGCCTGTTGCATGGAAAGGTGCGACGGGTCATGTACAGGACGTGTGGAAGAGTGGGGCCATCGAAAAGGCATGGGGCTCGCGCCCAGGGCCTGAAAATACTCATGTTTTCATGTGTGGCAGCCCACATATGAGTGAATCCATGATCGCGCTGTTGGCGCAAGAAGGGTTCAAAGAAGATACGAAGAACGAAACTGGACAGATTCATGTGGAGAAATATTGGCAGTAAGAAGCTGTAAGAAAATGAAAGAGAGTACCCCATGAAAGCGATTCCTGTTGAACCTGGAAAGCCAGGGATTGTGTTGAATTGAAATAGTAGGAGGCTACTTATGCTTACCGATCAAACTGCACCACCGGTACAGATAGGAGGAGACAGGCTATGAACGAGATCATGCAGTTTCTTCAGACCACATTCGGCCCATTAGTGCTCGTCTTCACGGTTTCGAACCTGTTAGCTATGGGCCTTCAGGTTAGGATGCCTGAGGTTATCGTGGCGTTACGGAACAAGAAATCCATGGCACTCATCTTCGTATGGGGCTGGGTGGTGGGGCCTGTACTCGGCTATCTGATCACCTGGGCCCTTCCGCTGGAGGAGCCATACGTAGTCGTGGTGTTCCTTGCCTGCCTGGCGCCCTGTCGCGCCGTTTCTCCAGCAGATGGTAGGAAAAGCCCACGGAGACATGGGCTTCGCGGGAGCCTTCATACCGCTTGTGGCGGTCGGCACGGTAGTGTTGATGCCATTGATGGCGCCATTACTGATCAAGGGAGTGACGATCAGTACCTGGTCACTCGCGAAACCGCTCCTCTTGACCATACTTCTGCCGCTGGTGATCGGAGCGGTGATCCGGCATTACGCCGACAAGGGAGCAACTAAGATATTCCCGGCGGTCAAGGGATTGGCACAGCTCTCCACATTGTTGACGATTATATGGTGCCTGCTCATCTACGGACGGGGAATGCTCAACACGGCAGGCGAATTCGCTCTCCTTTCGATGACCTTATTTATGGTCGGGATGGGCCTCATCGCCTATTGCTTCGGCTTCGGCATGAAACAGAATCAGCGAAGCGTCATGGCCCTCGGGATGGGCACGCGTAACGTCGCCGCAGTGTTGGCGGCGGCTCTTGCCATTCCCAACGCGGACCCGCGTATCGTGGTGATGGTCATCATGTGGACTTTGTGGTCGGTTGTCCTCTCGGCCATCGGAGCAAGAATATTTGCCAAACAGGCCGGCAAGACTGGTGTGTAGCGACAAAGCCTTCAGCCGCATCGACCAAAAAGCCCCGGTTAAGGAATGACGATGAGAAAAGGGGTCAGCAATGAGTAATCCTGAAGAATTCAGTAGATATCTACGAACGACTGGCCACTGCGCTCGATGCGCTACCGCAGGACTTTCCACGGACGCCCTCCGTGGCGGAAATAAAACTGATCAGGATGGCCTTCACATCCGAGCAAGTCACGCTTGCCGGCCAGTTGACCCGCTTCCCAGGGACTGCTGCCGAGACCGCGAAACGGCTTTAAGTGACAGGTCGTTCCTCGACTTCAACACACAATTCAAGTGAGAGTCAGGCTCCCCTCATGAAGAGGAGATTATACTGAGAACATCAATCCGCCAAGGCAACGGCCCCGGGTTTCTATCCCGTCAGGGCTTCTCCGTGAAAAGGCTGGCCCTGGCCTTTACCATTGCTGCGGTGGCCGATGGACTCTCGATCTTTTTGACGCTCACCCCGCCAATACAGTGGGCGATCGATGTGGTGACGGCAATCTTGCTGTTCATGGTGCTGGGCCGGCAATGGATCTTGCTGCCCGGCCTGATCATGGAGGCGATCCCCGGCCTCTACGTCTTCCCCTTCTGGGTGCTTGTAGTGGGGGCAGTGGCCGTGTGGGGGACGGTGCAGCCAAAACTAAAACCTATGTGGCGTAACCCCAAATAGGCCCAAATAATATGCCCGGCAAGTATCGAAAATAAAAGGAGACCAGTATGAGCGCAGAAACTGCACAAACACTGTCAGCACAAGAACAGGCTATTGAGAGTGGAAAGGCAGTCATGCACGGGACGGTGACCGACCGGGTCCTGAGGATACTGGATGGCATCCGCTCCGGCGGCCAGCCCCGGGTCGCCCTGGAGCGTGCGATCTATTTCACGGAGTCTTTCAAAGCCACCGAAGGCCAGCCGCTTGTGTTGCGCTGGGCCAAAGCGTTGAAACACGTGGCTGAAAACATATCCGTCACCATCTTCGACGATGAGCTGATCGTGGGTAGGCCCAATACCTGGGTTGGCCGCTACACGTTTGTGTACCCCGAATTGGACGGCAGCATCATGAAGGCGGGAGCGGAAGCGTTCATCGCCGCCAAAGGGGCTCCCGACGCCATCGCCGTGACGGACGAAGATAAGAAGATCATCGACGAGGTGCTCTTCCCCTACTGGAATGGTAAAGACTTCACCCCTAACTTTGTGAAGGCTCTGCCCCCCGAATCCCGCCACATGAGCTTCGGACCGGACCCGAATAACATCGGCCTCATGCAGACCTTCGTGGTCCTCAGCTCTTCCACCATGCGCCATTCCCAGAACTGGGTCATCGATTTCGGCAAGATGATTTCCCGTGGCTGCAAGGGGATACGGGAGGAGGCGCAGGCAAGACTGTCCCGACTGGAGCACCCGCGGGACCTGGTCCACAAGAAGCCTTTCTACGAGGCGGTAATTACAACCTGCGATGCGCTGTCCATTTGGGCCGCACGTTACTCCAAGCTTGCCAAGGAGATGGCGGCCAAAGAAAAAAACCCGCAGCGCAAGAAAGAATTAGAAGAGATTGCCGCGGTCTGCGCCTGGGTCCCCGAGAACCCCGCACGGACATTCCACGAGGCGATTCAGTCCCAGTGGTTCACCCAACTCTTCTCCCGTTTCGAGGAAATGGTGGGAGGGCAGGTGTGCCAGGGCCGGATGGACCAGTATTTCTATCCCACCTACAAGAAGGATCTCGACGAGGGCCGGATCACGCCGGAAGCGGCACAGGAACTGTTCCAGTGCCTGTGGCTGCACATGATGCAGAGCATCGAGTCCCAAATGTCTCCCGGCGCTGCCAAAGGCCGGCAGGGGTTCTCACATCACGAGACCGTGACCATCGGCGGGCAGTTACCTGACGGGCAGGATGCCACAAACGAACTCTCCTATGTCCTCCTGGAGTCCACGAGGCCGCTTCGCACCAGTTACCCGGAGCTGGGGGCCCGGATCCACGCCAATACCCCCGACAAGTTCCTCCATGCCCTGGCGGATACCATCAAAGATGGCAAGGGCTCACCCAAACTGGTGAACGACGAGTTTCTGATCCCATGGTTCCTGAGTAACGGGATTGAGATGAGGGAAGCCCTGGACTATGCGATTTCAGGGTGCACAGAATCCCGGTTGCCCAACCGGGAGACGGGCAAGACGGGAAACTCCGGCATCAACTATGGGGCCCTCGTTGAAATGACCTTCCGTGACGGCAAGATGAAATTCTGGAAGGACATGCAGTTTGGCCTTCAAACCGGAGATCCCCGGACCTTCAATACCTTTGACGACGTGTGGAATGCCTTCAAGCTCCAGACGGAAAACGTGGTCAAGCACTGCATGATCCAGAAGTACGTGGCACTGACCCTGAAGTCGAAGTATAACGCTGCGCCGCTGTGCTCCATGCTGCACGACCTGTGTATGGAACATGGGCGGGACATCCATACCCATGGTGAATACATTCCGGGCGCCCTCGATGCCTGCTGCATTGACGGGGTCGGGGGGTTCGCCACCGCCATCGATTCACTGGCCGCGGTCAAGCACCTCATCTTCGACACGAAGAAACTCACCTGGGACCAACTCCTGGACGCCATGGAGAATAACTGGGAGGGAAAGGAAGCGATCCGGCAGATGTGTTTGAATGCCCCCAAATATGGCAACGGCATCGAGTGGGTCGACAGAATCGGCTATGAGATCCAGCGCGTGATCATGGAATACTCCCACAGCCATCCAAAGCCGCACGGACAAAGTTTTAATATGCGCGTCATCCCTGTGACGTTCCACGTGCCCTGCGGAATGGTGACCATGGCGACGCCCAGCGGCCGGCCGGCGGGAGAGTATCTCTCCGACGGAATCGCTCCATCGCACGGGATGGACACCAAAGGACCCACGGTAAGCCTGCAGTCCATGATGAGGGCTACCTGTCATGACCTGAGGGAGCACCGGGAAGATCTTATCAACATGAAGATCGCACCGGCCAATGTGGCCGGAGAAGAGGGGACCCGGAGGCTGATGCAGTTGGCGCGTGTCTGGTGCAGCCAGAAGCACTCCCACATCCAGTTCAATATTCTCAATAAACAGTCTTTGCTGGAAGCGCAAAAAAACCCTGAGAAGTATCGGGACCTGGTGGTGCGAATTGCCGGCTATTGCGCCTACTTTGTGGATCTCTCCCCGGCACAGCAAGCGGAGATCATCGCACGAACGGAAGAAAGCGTCTAGGAAGCTGTGCGCGTGAGTGAAGCCCGGCTGGGACTTCACCCGTACCTTCTGTATAAGATGTTGAAAGGGTGATCACTTTAATTAACTAAAAAGGAGGATACTATGGAACTAAAGGGCAAGACAGCAATCGTGACAGGGTCAGGAAGGGGAATCGGTGAGGGGATTGCCCTCGTTCTCGCCCGTGAGGGGGCAAATGTTGTCATTAATGACAGAGCATTATCAAAGGAAGCTGAGGCCGTGGTGCAGAAGATCATATCCATGGGCGGAAAGGCCATTGCCGTCGCTGCCGACGTGAGCAAGAAAGCCGACGTGACCGCCATGGCTGCGGAGGCTGTCAAGCACTTCGGCGCCATCGACATCCTGGTGAATAATGCCGGCATCGAAAGTCATCCGGTCTTGACCGCGGAACTTGCAGAGGAGGCGTGGGATCGGGTATTGAACGTAAACCTGAAGGGTACTTTTCTCTGCTGCCAGGCGGTGATACCGCAGATGATGAAGCAGAACAAGGGTCGTATCATTAATATCGGCTCTACGGCATCTATCAGAATGACCTTTTTTGGAAGTCTGGAGTACACAGCGTCAAAGCATGGCCAGGCAGGTCTGGCCCAGCATCTGGCCTGGGAACTTGCGGATTCCAATATCACCGTCAACACGGTCTGCCCCGGCGGTGTTCAAACGCCGCTCATGGAATCGGCTACAACGCCTGAGTACCGGGAGATGACGATCAAGAGACTGGTCCCACTGGGACGTTTCACCAAGATCGAAGAGATCGGCGAAATGGTCAGTTTCCTGGCGAGCGATCGTGCGGCCATGATCACCGGCCAGATGATAGCGGTAGATGGCGGATTGCTGACCGGATTCGGAGAGGATCTGCGGGCCGTGGTACGGAAAAGAATGGCGGATTTGAAAGCCGGACATTAGGCGAGCGGCCAAGCGAGCGAACTGGGATGGGAAGTTGTCGGGTTGCACGATGGCTTTGAGGATCTGCTTTTTCCCGAGCGAGTTCGTAAAGATCGTCCGGGCTCTGGGCACCTCTCTTGGCGACTGAGGAGGAAGAGGCATGGAGAGTAAGCAGGTGAATTCAAAAAAGCTTACAGGGCTGGTCTTGAACATCCAGCATTTTTGCACCCACGATGGTCCGGGCATCCGGACGAACGTCTTCCTCAAGGCATGCTCTCTTCGCTGCAAATGGTGCTCGAATCCCGAAAGCATCCACCCGAAACCGGAGCTCGCCTATAACCCGCGCAAATGCATTGGTGAAAAACAGTGCGGCTACTGCCTGAAGGATCTCTGTCCGGAATCGGCGATCTATGTTGTCGGTTCAGGCGACAGCGCCGACGACAAGGTGAATATCAACTGGGAATTGTGCACAAACTGCGGCAAATGCGTTGACATCTGCCCGACTAATGCACTCTATCTCTTTGGACAAGAGATGACGGTAGACCAGGTCCTGGACGAGGTGGAGCAGGATAGCACCTTCTATCGCGAATCCGGCGGCGGCATAACGTTGAGCGGCGGTGAGTGCCAGCTTCAGGCTGATTTTGCGGCTGCCCTCCTCGCTGAAGCCCACCGGCGAGGAATAAACACGGCCATCGAGACGGCCTTCAACGTTCCCTGGACCAATGTGGAAAAGGTGCTGCCTCATGTTGACACGGTGCTCCACGACATCAAGTTGACCGAGCCGGAGCGCCACAAGAAGTGGACCGGTGTGGACAACAGGCGTATCCGTGCCAACCTTAAACGGGCCTATGAAACGTTTCCCGACAAAACGTTTATCGTCCGTACTCCGGTCATCCCGGGCGTTAACGATGATGAAGAACACATTCGGGCAACATTGGAGTTCATCAAACCATACAAGAACGTGGTCGATTACGAGCTGCTGCCCTATCACCGCTTCGGTGAGGGCAAATATGACTTCCTGGGGAGGATCTACGAGATGATGGACTTTACATCTCCCAGTCCGGAAAGCCTCACGAGGCTGCGTGCGATCATCGATGAAGCCTTTGGCCGCAACAGCGGTGCGGAAGGGGAATGAACGTGAAAAGCAAGGAGGAGGTGGACCATGGTTGAGATTCTCGACAAGCTCTTAAAGCTTTCACTTTTAATTTTCATGGTAGGCAATGTTTTGGACATGGGCCTCAAGCTCAAGGTCCAGGATGCCGTGGGCGGGTTGAAAAATGTCCGTTTTGTGGCGTTGAGCTTGCTGTGGGGATTTGTCCTCTGTCCCGGCATAGCCTTTTTGCTCACTAAAGTTCTCCCGCTGAGTGCGCCCTATGCCATGGGCATGCTCTTATTGGGGATGGCGCCGTGCGCACCCTTCCTGCCTGCGATGACGGAGAAGGGGCGCGGGGACATGGGCTATGCGGCCGCGTTCATGCTCCTGGCCTCGGTGGTCACGATTATCTATATGCCCCTCATGGTCCCCGTCATGGTCCAGGGCCTGTCGGCTAGTGCCTGGACGATCGCCAAGCCGCTGTTGTTCTTTATCCTCATCCCCTTGCTGATCGGGATGGTGATCAAGAAGACCGCGCCAGGCGTCGCAGGCAAGATGGCTCCCTTCGTGAGAAAGACAACGGATATTGATACCCTCGTGATGCTGGCGCTGTGCCTGATTATTTACGGTAAAGACTTCATCGGTGCAGTGGGGACCTATGCCCTCGGGACGCAGATTCTCTTCTTCACGTTGTCAGTCGTCGGCTCCTATTATCTCAGCTTCGGTTTGACACAGGGGCAAAAGACCGTGCTGTCTCTTGGTATGGCCACGCGGAACATCGGTGCAGCGCTGGCACCCCTGTTTGCCATCGCAGGTGTTGATCAGCGTGCCATCGTCATGGCAGCGCTGGGTGTTCCAATGCAAACGATTGCGTCCTTACTCACTGCCCGCTGGATGGCCCGTCGCGCCGCGACAATTGAGCAGGGAGCAGCCGATTTGAATGGAAAGGGGAGTAACTAATGGAACCTGTTGAGAGAGCTTTGGATGTAGGTTTGATGGTTATGAAAAACGGCGGCTCCACTACGGCGGCGGACCGTGCGTTTCAAAATATCCTCAAAGGATACAAAGAGGAAGGGGTTTCTGTCGTATGGCGGCTCGATTTCGTGGCGGCAACCGGTACAACGGAAGGGAAGCCTTCGACGGTGGTGCGGCCCGTTGGCCCCATCGGAGGAAATCTGCTTCGTGCCTCCGAGGCAGCGGTCCTGAGTGAGCGGGTGGCAAAAGGAGAGATCAATACCACGGCAATTGGTTCTGAGGTCGCGCGCATCAATTCTATCGCTTCTCCCTACAATCGTTGGGTTATGATCCTGGTCGCCGCCTGCAGTGCTGCATTCTTTTCGAGACTTCCCGGAGGAGATTGGGGGGCATTCTTCATCGTCTTCGTGGCTGCTGGTGTCGGGCAACTTCTTCGGTCCATGCTTCAGGACAGGAAGATGGCAGCCGCTCCCGTGACTCTTGTCTGTGGAGTGATTTCTGCATGTATCGCGGGCATAGGGCTCAGGTTGGGTTTAAGCCAGACGGTACCGGCCACAGCGATTGCGTCGATTATCTACATGGTCCCAGGCATGCCCTTGATCAATGGCTTTGTTGATATGACGACTCACAAATATCTCTTTGTGGGATTGGAACGGATGGCAAACGCCTCATTCTTGTTTCTGGTACTGGCGATTGCCATTGCGCTCGCTAATGCCTTCGTAATTTAGGGAGGAGAAAATGGACCTTATGACGATGTTTATGAACAGCCTATGGTCGGGCCTTTTCGCCGGCACCATGGGGTTTATCCTCACTGCTCCGCTTCGATACATTGTCCCCGCGGTTCTCTGTGGTTTTGCCGGGCGTTTTGCCCGTGATCTGTTCATGGGTTGGGGAGTCAGCCAAAACTGGTCGACAGCGATTGCTTCGGCAGTACTTGTCCTGATCGGAATGGCCATCATCAGAGGGCACAAGGTATCCCCTGTTGTTATGGTCTGCGGGGTCCTTCCGCTCGGCGGTTCCGTAGCCATGTTCAACACGATTGCGTCACTGATGAACGTCTCTCATTTGACCGGAGAGGCGCTCAGCAAAGCGTCGGTAGCGTTAAGCTCTAACCTGGGCAAGGTCTTTACCACGTCGCTATGTATAGCGTTGGGGCTTGCAATGGGTATGGCAATCGTTCGGTTTTTCATGCGAGAGGAGGCTGAGGAATGACTTTAGACGCAGGAGCGGTTTGCCGATGATATGCCCAGAAGGTGAACAATTTTGTGACGATGAGGATAAGGAGGATTTGACCTATGAAAAGCAATGATTCGTACAAGCAGGTCTCAACATGCGATAGCCGCTCTTTTAGCGGATGTAGACGGAACTGTGGTCACAAAAGAGAAGGTGATTACCGAACGTGCGATCCAGGCGGTGAAACGGATGCGAGAGCTGGGGCTCATCTTCACTATCACCAGCGGTAGACCGCCGCGCGGCTTGCGTATGCTGGTGGAGCCCTTGGGGCTGACGATGCCCATGGCCGCCTTCAACGGCGGCGTGATCGTTCTCCCCGACTTGTCCGTGCTCGACGAGAGATCGCTACCCGACTATCTGCTGCCGGCCCTCATCGAGACGATTCAGTCACATGGTCTCGATGTCTGGCTCTATAGCGCGACCGATTGGTATGTTCGCTCCCGTCAGTCACCGCGCGTGGACCGTGAGGCATCAACAGTCCAGTTCGAGCCCACGGTGGTCCCCACTTTCGACAAGGTGCTCAGCGGAATCGTGAAGATGGTCGGCCTCAGCGACGACTATGACCGCGTCGCGGCATGCGAGGCGGCGGTTCAGCAGGAGTTCGGGACACAGGTCACCGCGGCGCGGTCGCAGCCGTACTACCTCGATGTGACGAATCCGACGGCCAACAAGGGGACCGTGATCGAGCGGCTGTCGCGGTACCTGAAGATCCCGCTGGAGCAGATCGCCACGATCGGCGACCAGGTGAACGACGTGCTGATGTTCGAACGAAGCGGCCTGAGCATCGCCATGGGCAATGCGAGCGAGGAAGTGCAGCGGCAGGCTACGTTCGTAACGACCTCCTTCGCTGATGAGGGTTTCGCCAACGCCGTGGAGCAGTATCATCCTCCCGCGGGCCGCGCCCGCGCTGGGACCTGCGACAAAAGCCACCGGCCAGCTCCATCGACTGGGCCAGAGCCTCTGGCTCGACAACATCACCCGCGACCTGCTGACGAGCGGCACGCTCGAGCGCTACATCGACGAGCTGTCGGTGACGGGGCTCACCTCGAATCCGACGATCTTCGACCAGGCGATCAAGAACAGCACGGCCTACGATGCGGCGATCCGCCAGAAGCTCAAGCAGGGCAAATCGGGCGAGGATCTGTTCTTCGAGCTTGCGCTCGAGGATCTCACCCAGGCCGCCGACCTGTTTCGACCGATCTACGACCGGACCAACGGCGTGGACGGATGGGTGTCGCTGGAAGTGTCGCCTCTGCTGGCCTACGACACGGCCAGCACCCTCGCCGCAGCCAAAGATCTCTACGCCCGGGCAGGGCGTCCCAACCTGTTGATCAAGATCCCCGGCACCACGGAAGGCCTGCCGGCCATCGAAGAGGCGATCTTCGCCGGCGTGCCGGTCAACGTGACCCTGCTGTTCTCCCGCGAGCACTACCTCGCGGCCGCCGAGGCGTTCCTGCGCGGCATCGAGCGGCGCATCGAGCCGGGCTCAAGCCCAATGTCGGCTCGGTCGCCTCGGTGTTCATCAGCCGCTGGGACGCGCGCGGTCACGGACAAGGTGCCTGACGCGCTGCGCAACCAGCTCGGCATCGCGATCGCCCAGCGCACCTACAAGGCGTACCGATCGCTGCTAAGCTCCCCGCGCTGGCAGCGCATCTACAACGCCGGCGCCCGCCCGCAGCGCCTGCTGTGGGCCAGCACGGGAACCAAGGATCCCAAGGCCTCCGACGTCCTGTACATCAAGGCCCTGGCTGCGCCGTTCACGGTGAACACCATGCCCGAGGGCACGCTTGAAGGCCCTCGCGGATCACGGCGAATCTCGGGCGCTCCTGCCGGCAGACGGCGGCGACTGCGAGGAGGTGCTGGCGCAGTTCGCCGAGGCCGGCATCGATATCGACGCCCTGGCCGCGCAAGCTCCAGGACGGAGGCGCGAAGTCGTTCGTCAAGTCCTGGAACGAACTGATGGCGGTGATCTCCGTCCAAGAGCGCCGCCCTCAAGGGGGAGGCTTAAACATGGGAGGAAAGCTCATGAATGTGCTGGTTATCGATGTCGGCGGGACCAATGTCAAGATCCTCGCCACCGGACAGACCGAACCCCGGAGATTTCTCTCCGGGCCGACGCTGACGCCCGAGCAGATGGTCGCCGGGGTCAAGAAGCTCGCCGCGGACTGGAAGTATGACGTGGTATCGATCGGCTACCCGGGCCGGTCCTGAACGGTCGCATGGCATCGGAACCGCACAACCTCGCCCCGGGCTGGGTCGGATTCGACTTTGAAGCCGCATTCGGGTGTCCCGTCAAGCTCATCAATGATGCCGCCATGCAGGCCCTGGGGAGCTATAAGGGCGGCAAGATGCTCTTTCTGGGCCTGGGCACCGGCCTCGGTTCCACCTGGTCGCTGACGGCATCGTGGAGCCCATGGAACTTGGGCCACCTTCCCTTACAAGAAGAGCACCTTCGAGGATTACGTGGGTCTCCGCGGCATTGGAGCGACTGGGCAAGAAGAAATGGCAGGAACATGTCGCGGACGTGGTGGCCCGCCTGATCGAGGCCCTCCACCCCGATGACGTGGTCTCGGGGGAGGCAACGTCAAGAAACTGAAAGAGCTGCCGCCGGGCTGCCGAGTGGGCGACAACGCCAACGCATTCCTGGGAGGGTTTCGGCCTGTGGGAGAAGGTAACGGATCGAGGGCCTCACGCTCCCTGACGGCTTGTTCCCGACACGGCAGACAGAACAAAGGAGGCACGTACATGCAGACAAAAAAGACATCGCTCACGGCACGCCCGGCATGGAAGGCCCTCGCAGCCCACCATGAGAAGTCCGGGACCTGCATCTCCGCGAGCTCTTCGCGGATGATCCCAACCGCGGCGAGCGTCTGACGGCTGAGGCCGCGGGCATCTACCTCGATTACTCGAAGAACCGCATCACGGACGAAACCCTCAAGCTCCTCCTGCAACTGGCCGAGGAATGCGGCCTGCGCCAGCGCATCGACGCCATGTTCCGGGGTGACAAGATCAACATCACGGAAAACCGGCCGTCCTGCACGTGGCCCTGCGCGCGCCGCGAGGGGCGTCCATCGTCGTTGACGGCGAGAACGTGGTGCCCCAGGTTCACGCCGTGCTCGACAAGATGGCCGACTTCTCCAACCGGGTCCGGAGCGGCGCATGGAAGGGCCACACCGGCAAACGCATCCGCAACGTCGTCAACATCGGCATCGGCGGCTCCGACCTCGGGCCGGTGATGGCCTACGAGGCGCTCAAGCACTACAGCGACCGGACGATGACCTTCCGGTTCGTTTCCAACATCGACGGCACCGACTTCGTGGAAGCGACACGCGACCTCGATCCCGGCGGAGACGCTGTTCATCGTCTCCTCGAAGACCTTCACGACGCTGGAGACGATGACCAACGCCCAGAGCGCGCGCGACTGGTTGCTGCGGGCCTTCGGCGGCGATGTCAAGGCCGTGGCCAGGCATTTCGTCGCCGTCTCGACCAATGCCGCGAAGGTGTCCGAGTTCGGCATCGACACGGCCAACATGTTCGGCTTCTGGGACTGGGTTGGCGGGCGGTATTCGATGGACTCGGCCATCGGCCTCTCGACCATGCTGGCCATCGGCCCGGACAACTTCCGCGCCATGCTGGACGGCTTCCACCAGATGGACGAGCACTTCCGCACCGCCCCGTTCGAGAAGAACCTGCCGGTGCTGATGGGCCTGCTGGCGGTCTGGTACAACGACTTCTTCGGCGCCCAGACCGTCGCCGTGCTGCCCTACGAGCAGTACCTGAAGCGATTCCCGGCCTATCTGCAGCAGTTGACGATGGAGAGCAACGGCAAGCACGTGACGCTCGATGGGTCCAGGGTCGCCTACGAGACGGGCCCGATCTACTGGGGCGAACCGGGGACCAACGGCCAGCATTCCTTCTACCAGCTGATCCACCAAGGGACCCGGCTCATCCCTTGCGACTTCATCGCCTTCGGCGAGCCGCTCAACCCGCTTGGCCGGCACCACGACATCCTGCTGGCGAACGTCTTCGCCCAATCCGAAGCGCTGGCCTTCGGCAAGACCCCCGAACAGGTGAAGGCCGAAGGCACCCCCGATTGGCTCGTTCCGCACCGGGTCTTCGAGGGCAACCGCCCGTCCAACACCATCCTCGCCGAGCGGCTCACGCCGGAAACCCTCGGCAAGCTGGTCGCCCTCTACGAGCACTCCGTCTTCACCCAGGGCGTCATCTGGAACATCAACTCGTTCGACCAGTGGGGCGTCGAACTGGGCAAAGTGCTGGCCCAGCGCATCATCCCGGAACTGGAAAGCACGGCGGAGCCCGCGCTCGGGCATGACAGTTCAACCAACCACCTGATCCGTCGCTACCGGAAGCGAAAGGAGGCTTCACGATGACTCTTGGATTTGAGAGACCGTTGTATATCCTTCTGTGCGTAGTAAAGAGACAAAATGCAATTGATGAAAGGAGTCAACAATGCAACTCGGAATGATCGGACTCGGACGGATGGGCGCAAACATGGTGCGGCGACTGATCAAGGGCGGCCATGAGTGTGTCGTCTACGACCGTTCGGCAAAAGCGGTGAAGGAACTGGTCGCCGAGAAAGCGGTCGGGGCTGCTCCCTTGCCGACTTCGTCAAAAAGTTGACAAAGCCCCGGGTGGTCTGGCTGATGGTGCCTGCCGCGGTCGTCGACAAGAGCATCGACGATCTCGTCCCGCTTCTGGAGCCGGGCGACATCCTCATCGACGGCGGCAATTCCTACTACATCGACGACATCCGGCGGGCGAAGGAACTTGCCGCAAAGGGAATCCACTACGTGGACGTCGGAACCAGCGGCGGCGTCTGGGGCCTGGAGCGCGGCTACTGCATGATGATCGGCGGCGAGAAGGAGATCGTCAAGCACCTCGATCCGATCTTCGCGACGCTGGCGCCCGGCGTCGGGCGACATTCCGCGCACTCCGGGACGCGAGAAGCTCAGCGGCACCGCCGAACAGGGCTACCTCCACTGCGGGCCGAACGGCGCCGGCCACTTCGTCAAGATGGTGCACAACGGCATCGAGTACGGCCTCATGGCCGCCTACGCGGAAGGGATGGGAATCCTGCGCGACGCCAACATCGGGAAGGCCGATCATGAAGTCGATGCGGAGACAACGCCTCTGCGCAATCCCGAACATTACCAGTACGACTTCAACCTGGCCGATATCGCCGAGGTGTGGCGGCGCGGCAGCGTGGTGGCGTCCTGGCTGCTCGATCTGACGGCGCCGCCCTGGTCGAGGATCCAGGCTCTGTCGCAGTTTTCAGGCCGGGTTTCGGACTCCGGCGAAGGGCGCTGGACGATCAAGGCGGCGATCGACGAAGCCGTGCCGGCGCCGGTCCTGACCAGCGGCGCTCTATCGAGCGCTTCAGCTCGCGCGGCGAGGCGATCTACCCGGATAAAGCTGCTCTCAGCCATGCGCTTCCAGTTCGGCGGCCACCACGAAAAACCGGCGAAGTGAGGAGGTCAGCATGAGAACTGCTCATTCGGACGCCTTGGTCTTCTTCGGGGCCACGGGCGATCTGGCCTACAAGAAGATCTTCCCGTCGCTCCAGGCGATGGTCAAGCGCGGAAAGCTTGAACGTGCCGGTCATCGGGGTGGCCAAGGCCGGCTGGACACTCGAGCAGCTGCGGGCCCGCGCGCAAGAAAGCGTCGAGAAGCACGGTGGCCTCGATCCCGCGGCCTTCAAGAAGCTCTGCGGCCTGCTGCGTTACGTCGAGGGCGACTACAAGGACCCGAGGACCTTTCAGGCGATCCGGAAAGAACTGGGTTCCGCCAAGCGTCCGGCCCATTACCTGGCCATTCCGCCGGTCCTCTTCGGAGATGTCGTGACGGAGCTTGGAAAATCGGGTTGCGCTGAGGGGGCCCGCGTCATCATCGAAAAACCCTTCGGGACGGACCTGGCTTCGGCGAAAGCTCTCAATCGGATCCTGTCTGGGACCTTCGACGAGGCGTCGATCTACCGCATCGACCACTACCTCGGGAAGCGGCCGGTGAACAACATGCTCTTCTTCCGCTTCGCGAACTCGTTTCTGGAGCCGTTCTGGAACCGCAACGCCATCGAGAGCGTCCAGATCACGATGGCGGAGGATTTCGGCATCCAGGGCCGCGGCGCTTTCTACGATGCCACGGGAACCATCCGCGACGTGATCCAGAACCACCTCTTCCAGGTCCTCTCGAATTTCGCGATGGAGCCGCCGGTACGCCGGGACAGCGAATCGATCCGCGACGAGAAGGTGAAGGTGCTCAAGGCGATTCCGCCTCTTGAGGCGAAAAACGTCATCCGCGGCCAATTCCGCGGCTTCACCTCGGAGACCGGAGTGGCTCCTGATTCGAAGACGGAAACCTTCGCGGCGATGCGTCTCGATATCAATTCCCCGCGCTGGCAGGGCGTTCCTTTCTACATCCGGGCCGGGAAGAATCTGCCGGTGACCTGCACGGAAATCCTGGTTCGCTTCCGCCGCGCCCCTAACGTCTATTCGGATTTGGCGACGGTGCCGAATCATCTGCGCTTCCGGATCAGCCCGAATGTGCAGGTTGCCTTTGGGATGCTCGTGATGGTGGACGACGAGAAGATGACCGGTGCATTGAAAGAGCTCGAAGGCACCCCTGCTCCGGTAAGCGACGAGAAAGACGCCTACGAGCGTGTGCTGACCGACGCCATGGAAGGGGACGCGACGCTTTTCGCGCGCCAGGATTACGTCGAAGAGGCCTGGCGGATCGTCGATCCCTATCTCAAGTCGGATTCTCCGGTCTACGGCTATGAGCCGAAGACCTGGGGCCCACCGGAAGCGGACAAACTGGTCTCTGCGGTTGGGGGATGGCACAACCCGGTGATGAGTCGATGATAAAGAATCGTCAGAGGAGGATCATTAATGCTCATTGAAGTATTTTCTGATGCCGAGACCGTTGCCAGGAAAGCATCAGCGTTTATCGCTGAAGAAGCCCGGATGGCTATAGCGGCCCGCGGACGATTTTGTCTGGCAGTGAGCGGCGGCAAAACTCCGTGGATCATGCTCCGTGCCTTGGCAGACGAAGATGTGCACTGGGAAAGCGTACACGTGGTTCAGGTTGATGAGCGTGTCGCTCCCGCGGGGCATGTCGATCGGAATCTGACGCATCTGCGCGAAACCCTTCTCGAGGAAACCCCGCTAGCCGAAGAGCAGATCCACGCGATGCCGGTGGAATCGGCCGACCTGGAGGCCGCTGCCGGGCGCTATGCCAAGACGCTCCGTGAAATTGCCGGAACGCCCCCGGTGCTCGACCTGGCCCTTCTGGGCCTCGGGCCCGACGGGCACACGGCCTCCCTGGTTCCCGGCGACCCGGCACTGGAGGTCACCGACCGGGACGTGGCGATCACCGGCATTTACCAGGGAAGACAGCGGATGACCTTGACCTATCCGATGATCAATCGTTCGAGGAAGATTTTCTGGGTCGTGACAGGGGCTGAAAAGGTTCCCATGCTCAAGCGCCTGCGCGATGGCGACATCTCTATTCCGGCCGGTCGCATTCGCCGAGATCCGGCTTTGATCCTGGCTGACCGCGCCGCCGCTGGAGAAGGGTGCGGAAATAATCAAGGGAGGGAAAAGATATGCGCATAGGCATTGCCACAGATCATGGAGGCTTTGGTTTGAAGGAAGAGCTGTTAGGTAAACTGCGCAATGCAGGGTACGATGTCATCGATTTCGGCGCCTACGACATGAATCCAGTCGATGATTATCCGGATTTCGTGGTACCGCTCGCGCAGGCGGTCGTCGCGGGGAATGTCTCGCGCGGTGTGGCGATTTGCGGCAGCGGCGTGGGCGCCTCGGTATGCGCCAACAAGGTCCATGGTATTCGAGCTGCGCTGGTCCATGACCATTTCTCAGCGCGGCAGGGCGTGGAAGACGATCACATGAATATCCTCTGCATGGGCGGCCGGACGGTAGGTCCGGAAGTGGCCTGGGATCTCGTCCAGACCTTCCTGGAAGCCAAATTCAGCAAAGCCGAGCGGCACCTGCGCCGCCTGGGCAAAGTCACTTTGCTTGAAGCATGATTCCCGGACAGGCAGTCTCAAGCTGTTCTACGCCTGGTACCCAGCCTGCCGAAGCACGCCTTAGATTCTCCGCTCAATCCAGCGGGGAATGACATATGAAAAGGAGGATAAATATGGTTAATTCCACTTCTAACAAACAAGGATCGGAGCAGGAAATAGCCCAGCTCACCATCAATACGATCAGGACGCTTTCGATTGATGCGATCAATAAGGCCAAGTCGGGACATCCGGGCACGCCCATGGCTCTGGCGCCGCTGGTGTACACGCTCTGGAATCGCGTGATGCAGTTCGACCCAAAAGACCCTATCTGGCCGAACCGCGACCGGTTTATCCTGTCTAACGGGCACGCCTCTATGCTCCTCTGGTCTATCCTTCATCTGACCGGGACCCAGGCCGTGGATGCCGAGTATGAAAACCTGGGCAAGCCGTCCGTCTCTTTGGAGGACATCCGCCGCTTTCGCATGATTGACAGCCGCGCACCAGGGCACCCCGAGTATCATTGGGTTTCCGGGGTGGAAACGACGACAGGACCACTCGGGCAGGGGATTGCCACCGGCGTCGGAATGGCGATCGCAGAGAAGTGGCTGGCTAACCGGTACAACAAGCCGGGTTACGACATTTTCGGCTACAGCATCTATGCGATCTGCGGCGACGGCTGTCTCATGGAGGGCGTGGCGTCAGAAGCAGCGTCGCTGGCCGGACATCTCGGGCTCGATAATCTCTGCTGGATCTACGATAATAACCACATCACCATCGAAGGTGACACGAACATCACTTTTACCGAAGATGTGGCCACCAGGTTTCTGGCCTATGGTTGGCATGTATTGCGGGTCGGAGACGCCAATGATGTGGACCGGATCGAGCGTGCCGTCCGGACCTTTCAGCAGACCAAGGGACGCCCGACGCTGATTATTCTCGACAGTCAAATCGGCTATGGTTCACCGAACAAACAGGATACACCGGAAGCTCACGGTGAACCCTTGGGAGAAGAGGAAATCCAGGCTAACGAAACGCGCCTACGGATGGCCGGAGGACGCCCAGTTTCTTGTTCCCGAGGGCGTGACCGAGCATCTGGCCGCCGGTATCGGGGCGCGCGGCGCCGAAGCCCGGCAGAGGTGGACTGGGTCTCTTCACAGACTATCGCGCGAAATATCCGGACCTCGCAGCCGAAATAGACCAGATGCAAAAGCGAGAACTTCCCGCGGAATGGGATAAAAACCTCCCCGTCTTCCCGGCCGATGCGAAAGGCATCGCCGGCCGCGAGGCGTCCGGTAAAGTCCTGAACGTCCTGGCTCAGAACATTCCCTGGCTCATGGGCGGCTCGGCGGATCTCGGGCCCTCGAACAAGACCCTGCTGACCTACGAAGGCGCAGGCCATTTCCAGGCAGCTACTCCGTGGGGGAAGAACCTTCATTTCGGCATTCGCGAGCACGCCATGGCGGCTGCGGTCAATGGATTATCGCTTTCCAAGATCCGGCCCTTTTGTGCAACCTTTTTCATTTTCAGCGACTATGCACGGCCGGCAATCCGTCTCTCGGCCTTAATGGAACTGCCGACGATCTTTGTGTTCACCCACGACGCCATGAGCGACGGGGAGGACGGCCCGACCCACCAGCCGGTAGAGCACCTTGCATCTTTGCGTGCGATCCCGGGCCTGGTCACTCTCCGCCCCGGGGATGCGAACGAGGTCGTTGAAGCCTACCGCTACATTATCCGGTTGCGCCACGAACCTGCCGTGCTTGCCCTATCGCGCCAGCCTCTGCCGACTCTCGACCGGACGAAGTATGCTTCTGCCGCCGGTGTCTCCAAAGGCGCCTATGTGCTGGCAGACGCCCCCGGGGGAAATCCGGAAGTGATCCTGATCGCCTCGGGAAGTGAAGTATGCCTGGCGGTGGAAGCACATGAAAAGCTCCTTGCAGACGGCATCAAGGCACGGGTTGTTTCCATGCCGTCTTGGGATATTTTCGATCATCAAACGCCCGAATACCGGGAGAGCGTGCTGCCCCCGGAATGTGAAAGCCCGCGTTGCCATCGAGCAGGCCTCGACCTTCGGCTGGGAGCGTTACGTTGGCGAGTCGGGACGCATTATCGGGATGAAGACATTCGGAGGATCAGCGCCACTCAAGGAACTCCAACGAAGGTTCGGGTTTGAACCCGACCATGTTATAGCAACCGTGAAAGAAATTCTGGGAAAGGAGTGAAGCCATGAACGAAGACAAGCCACAAGGAAATCTCTCTCAAGGGCCCGTAAGTCTTCACGACGAACGGGAGGTCCTTGATCTCGTCGGCAACTCAATCATGAACCTGTGGGAGGTTGTCAACAATCTCACCCGGCTACGGCCTACCCATCGCGAGAGGTATCGGGTAACGGTATTCGGTTCCGCCCGCATTCCCAGGGATCATTGGGTCTATGCCACGGTGCGTGATTTGGGCGAGGAACTCACCCGGCTCGATTGCGATATTGTCACGGGCGGCGGACCAGGGCTGATGGCTGCTGCCAACGAAGGAGTGAAACGGGCGGACCCGACTGCCCTTGGGCGGTCGGTTGGTATTCGAGTGGACCTTCCTTTTGAGCAGGATGGGAATGCCTTCGTCACCCAGGCATATGAGCATCGCACGTTTTTCACACGCCTCCAGCAGTTCGTGCTCATGTCGGACGTGTTCGTTGTTGTCCCTGGCGGGATCGGGACGGTACTTGAAGCGATGATGATTTGGCAACTCCTCCAGGTTGGACACCTCCAGGACACCCCGTTGATTCTAACCGGAAAAATGTACTCGGGCCTCATTGACTGGTGCAGGGAATCCATGCTTCGACCCGAGTTCCCCCTTGCCAGTCCCGAGGACTTCACCCTCCCGCAGTGCGTGAATGATGGAGCCGGGGTCTTGCAGATCGTCCGTGAACATCACGCCCGCTGGGCAGAGGCTCAAAAGAAGAGCACGTGAACACTTACGGCAAGGGGAAGAGGAATGAAAGAGCAGCCGGAAGTTAGACAAAGGAGGCCATCCATGAATGCTGAACAATCCCGTCTTGAAGAAACCCGAACGAAGAAAGCTCCCTGGAAGAAGTGGGGACCGTACCTGAGCGAGCGCCAGTGGGGAACCGTCCGTGAAGATTACAGCGAAAGCGGCGACGCCTGGAATTATTTCACCCATGACCATGCCCGTTCCAGGGCATACCGTTGGGGCGAAGATGGTCTTGCCGGTATTTCTGATGATCAACAGGTCCTGTGTTTTGCCCTGGCCCTCTGGAATGGCAAGGATCCGATTCTGAAAGAACGCCTTTTTGGTCTGACGGGCACTGAGGGAAACCACGGCGAGGACGTGAAGGAATACTATTTCTATCTCGATTCGACGCCAACGCACTCGTATATGAAGTACCTCTACAAATATCCCCAGGCAGCCTTTCCTTATAATGACCTGGTTGCGACGAACCGTGACCGCGGACGAAGAAACCCGGAATACGAACTCCTCGACACCGGTGTCTTCGACGAAGACCGATATTTTGACGTTTTCGTGGAATATGCAAAGGCATCTCCTGAGGATCTACTCATCCAGATCACCGTTTATAACCGCGGCCCGGAACCAGCGACACTCGATCTCCTGCCTACCCTCTGGTTCCGCAATGACTGGTCGTGGGGCGATGATGTACACCGCCCTGTCCTTCGTCAGCTTGTTCATGATAACACCGGCGGTATCGTCGCTGTTTCCCATAGAGAACCTGGTGAGCGCTTCTTCTTTGCGGAAGCCGCATCTGATCTTCTCTTCACGGAGAATGAAACGAATACTGAGCGGCTGGTCGCCATGCCCAATCCATCGCCGTACGTGAAAGATGGCATCAATAACTATATCGTTCATGGCAAAAAAGAAGCCATCAATCCCGAAAAGAAAGGTACAAAAGTCTCGGCCCATTACCCGCTCAGTGTGGGGGCCGGGAAGTCCCGCACAGTTCGTCTGCGACTGAGCGATGAACCGATAGGGGATCCGCAGGAAGCATGTGCCACACATTTCGGCAAGGACTTCGAATCCATTTTCAAGACCCGGCACCGCGAAGCTGATCAGTTTTATAAGGCAGTCATTCCTTCCTCAATCAGTGCCGACGGGGCCCTGGTTATGCGGCAGGCCCTGGCGGGTATGCTCTGGTCCAAACAGTTCTTCTTCTATGATGTGGGCAAATGGCTCAAGCAGCACGGTATTCAGCCCTACAAAGCGAATCAGCGCTCCATCCGCAACGACCACTGGGGACACATGGTCAACGCCGATGTGATCTCCATGCCCGACAAATGGGAGTATCCCTGGTACGCCGCCTGGGACCTCGCCTTCCATGTGACAGCCCTGACCCTCGTCGATGAGGACTTTGGTAAGGGACAGTTGGAACTTTTTCTGAAGGGCCGTTACCTTCACCCCAGCGGCCAGATCCCGGCATATGAATGGAATTTCGGAGACGTCAATCCCCCGGTCCATGCCTGGTCGACGATCTACACATATCTGATGGAGAAGACGCAGAAAGGAAAGGGTGATATTGCCTGGCTGGAGCGGTGTTTCCACATGCTCATGTTCAACTTTAACTGGTGGGTGAACCGAAAGGACCGTACAGGCAACAATGCCTTTGAAGGAGGATTTCTCGGGCTCGACAATATCGGGGTCTTTGACCGGTCAGCGCCTCTGCCTACCGGCGGATACCTGGAACAGGCAGATGGCACTGCCTGGATGGCGCTCTTCTGCCAGAACATGGTGGAGATCAGCGTGGAACTGGCCATGAATAATCCGGTCTATATCAATCTCGCATTACGATTCATCAGACACTTCCTCCTCATCGCTTCAGGGATGGTACGGCCGGGTGAGGAGGCCGGGATGTGGGACGAGCAGGATGGTTTCTTTTACGATGTGCTTCGCTTACCCGACGGACGGTCAGAGCGTCTGAAAGTTCGCTCTATGGTAGGGCTTCTGCCCTTTTGTGCTGTGACCCTTTTTGAAGGGAGGTTGTTGGCCAAATACCCGGAGACCGGTGAGATTGTGCACGGTTATCTCGAAGCTCACCCTGAACTGATGGCCTTCATTCATGATCCGCAGAAACCAGGCCACAAAGGGCGACGCCTGGGATCGGTCTTAAACGAAAATAATCTTCGGCGGGTGCTGAAGATCATGCTCGATGAGAAGGAGTTCCTGAGTTCCTTCGGGATTCGCGCCATCTCGCGTATCCACCGGGAACACCCCTACACGTATCGGGCCGGCGATGAAGAGTATAGTGTCTCCTATCTCCCAGGTGAGTCGGACAACGCCATGTTCGGCGGAAATTCAAACTGGCGCGGCCCCATCTGGATGCCCGTCAACATGTTGATCCTCCGCGCTCTGCTTCAGTATTACCTCTATTACGGGGATTCATTCACCATCGAGTGTCCCACAGGATCGGGCATTCAGATGAACCTCTACGAAGTGGCCGACGAAATAGGACACCGCTTGAGCAGGATCTTTTTGAAGGATGAAGAAGGAAAGCGGCCCGTTCACGGGACATACCGGAAATTTCAGGAAGATCCCCATTGGAAAGATTACCCGCTCTTCTATGAATACTTCCATGGCGACACCGGTGTTGGCGTTGGTGCGAGCCACCAGACGGGATGGTCAGGGGCAATCGCCCGCATCATGCATCTTTTTGCGTCTTTCAAGGCAGATGAGATACTCGACCAGGGCAAAGAAAAATCGGCCGGCGGGAGACGCCCGACAGGGAGGAAGAGATGACACATGTTCTTCATCCGTCGCTCTATCAAATAAACACGCGGGTCTGGCTGACGGAACTATCCCGGAAGCTGGGCAGGACCGCTCAGCTCGATGACATCCCGGACGCTGAACTGGATCGTTTGAGCAAAATGGGATTTGACTGGGTCTGGTTTTTGAGTGTGTGGCAAACCGGTCCTGCTGCGCAGGCGATCTCGCGAGCGAATCCCGGATGGCGTCGGGAGTTCGAGGAAACGCTGCCGGACCTCAAGGACGAGGATATCGCAGGTTCCGGGTTTGCCATCCAGAATTACGCTGTGCATCGAGACTTGGGCGGCGATGCGGCGCTCGCACGCCTGCGAGAACGACTCCAAAAACGCGGACTCAGGCTCATGCTCGACTTTGTCCCCAATCACATGGCCCCCGATCACCCCTGGATTGACGAGCATCCGGATTTCTTTGTTCACGGCAGCGAGGCCGACTTGTTTCGCTCGCCTCGAAACTACTGCCGGGTACAGACAAGAAAGGGGCCGCTGCTCATCGCCTACGGCCGGGATCCCTACTTTGAGGGCTGGCCCGATACGCTGCAGCTCAACTACGGCAACCCCCAATTACAGCAGGCGATGATCGATGAACTGGAGAGAATAGCAGGGCAGTGCGACGGAGTGCGCTGTGACATGGCTATGCTGGTCTTGCCCGACGTCTTCGAACGCACCTGGGGTATTCACACTGATTCCTTCTGGCCAAAGGCAACGGAGTCCGTACGGCGGAAATATCCGAACTTCCGGTTCATGGCCGAGGTTTACTGGGACCTGGAATGGAGACTCCAGCAGCAGGGATTTGACTACACCTACGACAAGCGCCTCTACGACCGCCTCCGCGAGGGTCATGCTCGGCCTGTGCGCGAGCACTTACATGCGGCCTTTGATTATCAGACCAAGCTCGCCCGATTTCTGGAGAATCACGACGAACCCCGTGCCTGTGCCTCCTTTGATCCCCTTGTTCACCGGGCCGCCGCGGTAATCACCTATTTCATACCAGGTCTGCGTTTCTTCCATCAGGGTCAATTAGAAGGCCGCAGGACGCGTATTTCACCCCATCTCGTTCGGGCGCCTGAAGAGACGCGGGACAGTGATATTGAAAAATTCTATGACCAGATCCTTGCCATCCTCCGGAAGCCCTTAGTGAAAAATGGGGAATGGCAGAGGCTTGACTGTCGTCCGGCCTGGGACGGGAACGGATCCTGGGATTCATTCGTGGCACATGCCTGGCACGGATCTGGCAGTGAACTGATGGTGATCGTCGTGAATTATGCACCCCATCCCAGCCAGTGTTATCTTAACCTGCCGTTTCCCGGAATGAGCAACCATTCAATACAATTTAAGGACTTGCTCAGCTCTGTCAGCTATACCCGCGAAGGGAATGAGTTGCTTGAGCGAGGACTCTACCTCGATTTGCAACCCTGGTCTTATCATATTTTTGAATTGGAGGTTAATCTATGAAAGCAATTGCGAGAGAACTGAAAAAGGAGGTTGCACTATGAAAGCGATTACTGTGGAACCGAAAAATCCCGGTTCAGTCCGGTGTGAAGATATTCCCGAGCCCGACGAGCGTGACGGCTCGATCCTGGTTGAAGCGATAGCTGCAGCTGTCTGCGGGACAGATATCGAGATCGCTGAAGGGAAATACGGCTGGGCGCCTCCGGGTAAGACGCGTCTGGTACTGGGACATGAATCCCTTGGCCGCGTCATTGATCCGGGCACCAGCAGTTTATTCAAAAAGGGAGATCTGGTGTCCGGGCTTGTCAGGCGCCCGGATCCGGTTCCCTGTCCAAATTGTGCAGTGGGTGAATCCGACATGTGTCGCAACGGTCAGTACACCGAGCGGGGTATCAAAGAAATAGACGGATTCATGTCGGAACGCTGGCGTATCGAACCCGAATACGCCATCAAGGTGGACCCTTCCATGGGCATCCTCGGCGTGCTTCTCGAGCCGACGACGGTAATCATAAAAGCGCTGGAGCAGGTCCTCGCGGTGGGACAACGGGCCTTCTGGGAACCGAAGACCTTGCTGGTGACCGGTGCGGGTCCGATCGGTCTTCTGGCCGCCGCCGTGGCGAGTCTGTCAGGAATCGAGGTCCATGTCCTCGATCGTAACGAAACCGGACCGAAACCGGAACTCGTGCGCGCCCTTGGTGCGACGCATCACTCCGGGAGTGTTCTGGATCTCAGCTTCGAGCCCGACGTCATTGTCGAGTGCACAGGGGTTGGGTCGGTGATCGCGGAATCTATCCAGAAGGTCGGAGCAGGCGGGGTCGTCTGCCTGACGGGGGTCGGAGCAGGCGGTACTGCTCCCCGCGCCACAGCGGACATCGCCGCCGCGGCGGTACTCAAGAACAATGTGGTGGTTGGGAGCGTGAATGCGAACAAACGACACTGGTACAAAGCGAATGACAGGTTGGCTCGCCTGGACCGGAAGTGGCTGAGCCGTCTGATTACCCGCTATGAAAAACCGGAGAATTTCAAAGAGGCTCTGGAGAGACAACCCGACGACATCAAGGTGGTCATTCAGTTCTCGGAGATCTAATGGAAGAATCGGGCAGCCGGCATATCCCCTGGGCGCTTTTTGCCTCTGAGCTGATCGGGACGGCAATACTCGTCCTTGTTGGCCTTTCTTTGGTCATCTTCATGTTTGGCGCCGGCTCTCCAATGGAGCGCCTGATTCCAAGCGAAGGGATGAGGCGGCTCATCACCGGCTTTTTCTTCGGGACGACGGGCGCCTGCATTGCCTTATCTCCTGTCGGTAAGATAAGCGGAGCACATATCAACCCTGTGGTCACCCTCGGGTTCAGGCTCTTCGGCAAACTTGATGGTTGGACCACCATCGGATATATTGTGGCGCAACTGATAGGCGCCGCTGTGGGGTCGCTGCCCCTTTTAATCTGGGGAATGATGGGGAAAAGCGTGGCCTTTGGGGCGACTTTTCCTGGTCCGGGCTACACGCTTCCGATTGTCATGCTGGGCGAAGTGTCGACAACCTTTGCGATGGTCGCTTTGCTCTGCGTCTTCCTTGGTTTTAGAAAGCTTCGTCCTTTCACTCCGGCGATTTTCCCGCCTCTCTATGCCATCATGGTCTGGGTTGAGGCGCCAATCTCCGGCACAAGCACAAATCCTGCACGGAGCCTGGGGCCGGCAATTATCTCGGGACAATGGGAGAGCTGGTGGGTCTATTGGGTCGGTCCGCTGATCGGCTGTATCGCAGCATGCCTTGCCTGCAGTTTCTTGGCGAAGCGCATTACGGTAGCGAAGCTGTACTATTTTGAGAGCGATTACGACAGAATTTTTCGAAGGATGAATAATTCTGAATCCGGTGATAAGGCGACTGGTCCTTCCTGCTCTCCTGAAACACCTGCGAATATAAGACGATAAACAGTGAAAAATATCGGCAAAGTCCGAACAAAAAAGCGTGGAGAAAAGAAGATGACTTTTGCGCGTTCGATACTCGTTCCGTTAGTAGTAATTGTGCTCCTTTTCATAGCCCTGCCTGTTCATGCCGGTGAGATCGAGCCCCGGGCCTATGGTAATGCTCCTGTGGGAGTCAATTTTCTCTTACTGGGGTATGGCTATTCAGAGGGAGGTCTGTCAACGGCAGCGTCATCACCCGTTAAGGACGCCCAGCTCCGCATGCATACAGGAGTCCTGGCTTATGCGCGGACTATGGAAGTGTGGGGTAAACCGGCGAAATTTGATGTCGTCATTCCCTATTCCGATTTATCCGGTACCGCCATGGTTTCCGGGACACAGAGAGAACGCGATATTTCCGGGTTTAATGACCCGCGATTTCGCTTCTCCTTTATCTTTTTTGGCGCCCCCGTCCTCTCCGTGAAAGAGTTCGCACATTACCAGCAGGACTTACTTATCGGCGCAAGCATCCAGGTTTCCCCGCCTCTTGGCCAGTATGATTCAAAGAAGCTGGTTAACCTCGGCAATAACCGTTGGTTCGTAAAACCCGATATCGGGATATCAAAAGCGTGGGGTGAGTTTACGCTGGAGTTTTCCACAGGCATAATCATCTTCAGTGACAATACCAACTACTATGGCGGCACGACATTGAAACAGGATCCTATCTCAACTACCCAGGTACACGCTATGTACAACTTCGGCAAAGGCCTTTGGGCAGCCTTAAGCGGGACCTACGATTACGGCGGCCATACCACAACGAATGGCAACGGGAACGATGACCGCTCCAGCAATTCGCGGGTGGGGCTCACAATCGGGGTACCCATCAACCGGAACAATTCGATCAAGCTTCACGGCAGCACGGGGATCTCTACCCGCACGGGAAGCGATTTTGACCTGTTGGGTATTGTCTGGCAGTATCGCTGGGGTGGCGGACTGTAATGACAAAATCGTTAAATGGCCGGAGACAGGAAAACCCGCCTGGTTAGATGAGCCTTTGAAGTGAATCCTGCCGGTGTTTCGCCCCCTTTATCACCGTCTGCTGCATTTCGCTGTTTATTGATCAAAGCGAACTACAATGACCGAGAAACTCACGGAGACTAATGTGAAGGAAAAGATAACTCAACGAGGTTGTTTTTTTGTAATTTTGTGGGCAACGGGTATTCTACTCCTTTATGGCATAGGGGGATTTTTTGGGATTCGCACACTTCAGGATTACAAAGCGGCAACGGAAAGATTTCGACAGGAGGCGATCGGGGCCCCAAGAGGAGAACCGGATGTCCTGTCAAAAAGACAAAAGATAGGACCGGTAGATGTGCATGTCGGTATGTATATCAACAGTATGGGAGAGTTTTCCGTAAAGGAGTCTGCCTGGGTTGCCGATTTTGATATCTGGTTCCGCTGGACAGGCGACGGAATCAGGCCGGGAGACCATTTCCAGGTCGTCAATGGCCAGATTGACAAGCGTGACAAGGAGGATGCCTTCGTCGAAGGTGGACAACATTACGAGCGCTACCATGTCAGGGCGCGCCTTACCAAATACTTCGACGCTCCATGTTTTCCCTTCGGCAATCAAGGTCTGACAATCCAGGTGGAGGACAACACGCACGGGGAGGATAGGTTGCGCTATGTTGCCGATGAAGAGGCAAGCGGCATAAACAGGTCCGGAATCCCTCAGGCGCTGAAGATCAGCAAATCGCTTACAATGGTTAAGACGCACAGTTACGGGTCCAGGCGAGGTGATCCACGATCATCATCGAAGACCGATGACATTTATTCCCGGTTCGTCTTCGGTGTGCTTGTATCAGTTCCCGGCGCGGTATTGTATATAAAAATGTTTCAGGCCCTTTTCATTTCCGTTGCCATCACCTTTATCGTCTTTTTTGTCAAACCAATTCATGTGGACCCTCGCTTTGGCCTGGGGGTGGGCGCTATCTTTGCTGCAGTGGGTAACAATATTTATGTCGGGACGATCCTTCCTCCTTCGGAGGGGGTTACCCTTGCCGCCATGGTCAATGGAATCGGGATGGCCACCATCTTCCTTACCCTCGTCCAGTCTACAATTGCCCTTTACATTGAAGATACAATGGGTTGTGAGAAACTGAGGCTCTTTTTTGACAAAGTTTCATTTGCCGTGTTTTTTGTGGGATATGGAATGGTCAATCTGCTCTTGCCCCTTGCGGCGCGGTCATGAAGTAAAGTTTCAATTTCAAGGAGGTGATATGATGCGGGAACTGATCGAACATGCGGCGCAGTACATTGAAGCTTTTGCGGTAATCATTATTATTCTGGGCATCGCCAACAGCGTCGTGCGCTATTTCATAAACCAATGGAAACACGTTGACGATCCTTATAAGCGATTCAAGGAGAGACTTGGAAAAACCCTTTTGTTAGGTCTGGAATTGCTGGTGGCGGCTGATATCATCGGAACGGTCGCTCTATCCACAACCCTACAGAATGTCTTGTTGCTGGGTCTCTTAGTGATTGTTCGTACCTTCCTGAGCTGGTCTTTGGTAGTTGAGATGGAGGGCCGCTGGCCCTGGCAACGGAAAGGTGAGTAACAGAGCGGTAACTGATTAACTACGTAAAGAAGAGTGGAATCACAATGGAAGATAGACTGACACTCGTATTTGATAATCTCGATGATCGGGTATCAATTGATTGTACTGCGATGGATCTATCCAGGCGAGACTCTTCTCGTTGCGGTCATTCCGGCTTTTGTTCCCTATGTGCTGGTCGGGGTGTCCCGTGAACCGCCTCGCCACTTTCAAGAGGCCAAAAGAGAAAAATGAAAACCAAATGTTAGGTTACTCATAAAAAATGGAGGTAATAATGATGAAATGGAAAAAGGTAATTGTGTCAGTCTCTTTTCTTGTATTCATGCTTTTCAGTACAGGATGGGTACATGGTCAGGATACTTCCGCATCTGCACCGGGTCCTGCTGTTTCTTCTCCCGAAAAAAAATCTGTTACGCCTGATCAGAACCAGTGGAAATTTGAGGTGATGCCCTATTTCTGGATGGCTGGATTAAAAGGAAATACGACCATAAAGGGAAACGATATCAGCGTCGATATGTCTTTTGGCGACATCTGGGATAACCTCAAGTTTGGGGGAATGATGTATATGGAGGCAAGGAAGGATAACTGGGGACTCTTTCTTGACACCACTTACGTTAGTATGAAGGGTAGCGCTGAGGGCAGCAGAACTGTCAGTAGAACTGTGAGTGGTCCCTTTGGCCGAAGGACCACGGAGTTACAGGTGGAATTATTGGTAGATGCTGACTTGAGTCTTGAGCAATTGTATCTTGAATTGGGAGGATTCTATCAGCTTACGAAGATCCCTTTGCGGGAGCTCGATGGAGGGATGCTTGCCCTGGATGTTTTGGGTGGAGGACGGTACTGGTATCTTTATGGAGACCTTGACGCCGCCGCGACGCTGCAGGGTAACAGAATCGTGGCAAACAGCGCCTTTAGTGAGAGTGGTTCGAAGGAATGGGTAGATCCTTTTATCGGATTACGAGCGAGAATCAACCTTACCAAGAAGCTCATGGTTGTTCTCAGAGGGGATGTCGGGGGTTTCGGCGTGGGCTCGGATTTTTCCTGGAATGCCTCCGGTTATCTGGGATACTCGGTATCAGAAATGGTGAACCTCTGGGCAGGCTATAAGGCTCTTGGCGTGGACTACAAAGGCGGTAGTTTCGCATACGATATGACGATGCAGGGGCCCTCCCTGGGTGTGAGTTTTCGTTTTTAATATGAACAGGCGGGAAGAAAACGGAAATAAGGAGTGAATAGCGCCTGCATTAGCGTAATGTCCGGAAGGGTAATTGACAGTTCCCTATAGGCCCTTTACCGTACGACCAAAGTCCCATAGACAGGACCTCTCAACAGACCTAAACTTATATCGTAATAACCATACAACGGGCCTATGGACCGTATGGAAGGAGATTGCGGGCAGTTCATGGCGGCCCATAAGTTTAACCCGACCATGAAAAGATTCTTCAATCACGGTTCGCATGATACCATATGCGGCCCATTTCAAGATCGTTCCCTGTTCCGTTGGTGCAGGCTTCCGGCTTTATGGAAATAAATTTAGAGGAGGATTAGCATGTCTCAAACAGTCAGATGTATCATTTTTGCTTTGTTACTAGTTTCGATAACAAGCTTTGGTGGAGGTTCTTTTGTCGAACCGGCCTTTTCACAGACCTTTCAGAATGTGCCGATTGTCCTGAAGGCCTCGCAGGTGGTTCCGAAGGAGTGGATGACAGGACCAAACTACACAATTAAAGAAACGATCACGAATGATGGTTTTATCAACAGGTATGAACTGGACACGATATATGGGCCGGTGGCAGTGGAAAGCAATGTGCTTCTGCTGAAACGCATTAGGGAACTTATGGCCCTCCATAAAATGGATCAGTTGCAGGGCACCGATCTCTTTGCCAAGGCAGCACAGACCGCCGCCACAGGTCCCCTCACTACTGCAAAGGGTTTGATTGTAGACCCCGTAGGGACGGTTTCGGCAGTTGGGAGCGGGATAGGCGGTTTTTTCAGCAGGGTAGGCGCAGCGGCTACGACTGACGATCCACATCAGGCAAGTGCTGTAAAATCAGCCCTTGGACAGGCAGCGAGTAAACGTGAATTTGCTTACCAATTCGGAGTTGACCCCTATTCACCATACCCACCCCTCCAGAAGACACTGGATTCGGTTGCATGGACGGCGGCCAGCGGCAGTCTTACTGTAAAGGCAGCCTTTTCAGCAATCCCCGGAGGTGCAGGCACCGTGGTATCTCTGACAGGCACGGCCGATAGCCTTCGCAGTCTTATACGGGACAAAACACCGGCTGAGCTCCAAAATATTAATGCTCAGAGATTGTCGGATATGGGGATCGCCGACTCCCTTGTAAAAGTCTTCCTGAAAAATTTTACCTATGGCCCCCAGGAAGCGACTTTGCTGGTGGGGGAATTAATGACTATGGAAAGTGTGAAGGACAAAGCTGTCTTTATCATGGCGGCATGTTCTGCCCAACAGGAGTCAATGGCGGTATATATGCGTGTTATGGCGCAGTTGATGACTATCTATAATGAAAAAACGAAATCAGTTGAACGTTTTGTAGAGGCCGATGGCCTTCCCTTCCTCATGAGAAAAGATGGAAAAGTTGTTGGCATATTTCCAGTTGATCGTGTGGCCTGGACCCAGAGGTTCGCGGAAAAAGAAAGGGCAGTTTCGGAGGCCATACGGAAAATACCGCGAGCGAAGGGGAAGGAACTCTGGATTGTAGGTACTGTGGATCAAACGGCACGGAAGGCACTCGAAGGACGGGGCTGGAAGATAGAAGAAAGGTTCGGAGAAAAACTCTTAAAGGAGATAGTGGGGAAATCAGCAGCTCAGAAGGATTAACTGGTGACACGGAAGGTTTTATAAGGAAAAGGTATATAATTGGTTTACAATACGGAAATGTGCGTTTCCGTAAAAAAATACTAAGGAGAAGTATATGCGTTCTGGAATGATACTGGTTTTGTCAATCGTTGTGATGGTATGTTGCGCAGGGATATCGTTTGCTCAGAAGGGGCCCATAGATAACGCCATAGAAGGCTGCAAGACAGAACTTGGCACGTTCTGCAAGAGCGTAACGGCAGGCGAAGGACGGTTGCTTGCATGTCTTTACGCCCATGAGGACAAGCTTTCAGGAAAATGCGTTTTCGCGCTCTATGATGCCGCAAACCAGCTCGAAAGAGCAGTTATGGCCCTCAGATACCTCGCCAATGAATGCAAGAGCGATGTGTCTGCTCTTTGTGCCGATACAAAGCCCGGTGAAGGCCGCATTCTTTTATGCCTGGAAAAGAATGAAGCTAAAGTGAGCAGCCGGTGCAAACAAGCAGCCAAAGATGTAGGTATGAAATAACAAAGAGGCAATGGGCAGAACGATGGCAGCTGCAAGTATAACTGTCTGATACATGAAGTGAATACATGATGACGAAAAGAACATTAGCTCTTTTAACCTTCGTTCTGTTCTGCATGTCCTGTTCTATGACCGGACAAGGTGGTAACGCCGTGTCCGGGAGTGCGGACAACATGCCACGGCTCGCCGGTCCCGTCTGGAAGTGGGCCCATACGGTCCATAAGGACGGGACGAAGTTTATTCCCCCAGAGTCGAAGAATTATACGGTTCAATTTCTTGAAGCCGGTATGCTGAAAGTAAAGGCCGACTGCAACATAAAAGGGGGGACCTATTCCGTTCAGGGAAACAGGCTTATAATCGAGATAACTTATTCAACGCGGGCAGCTTGCGGGGAGGGTTCTCTGGAGGACCAGTTTGTCCGGGATCTTATGGCTGGAGCAGTCTTTTTTCTGAAAGACCGTGATCTCTCTCTTGATCTGAAATCTGATTCAGGGAGGATGACATTTTTCACGGAGAAGAGCAATGACGTGCAATAGCGATCTGTTCCGTTCTTCTATCCATTAATATTTGTTGATGATCTGTAAACAAAAGAAAGGAGTGGTTATGAAAAAAAAGAAATATTTCCTAATGATTGTGGTCTTTATTTGCGTAACGACCCTTATTGTACCCCCATGTTCATATGCTCAGGGAGCCCAGTCGATTCAAAGCCGAGGAGCTGGACCAGATACTTGCTCCCATTGCGCTGTATCCGGACTCCCTGCTTACCCAGATACTGATGGCTTCCACCTATCCCCTTGAAATTGTGCAGGCTGATCGTTGGGCTAAGCAGAACAAGGACATGAAGGGTGACGCCCTGGCAAAGGCCCTTGAAGCTCAACCATGGGACCCGAGTGTTAAGTCCCTGGTGAACTTTCCCCAAGTACTGTCCATGATGGGTGAGAAACTCGACTGGACACAAAAATTGGGTGATGCTTTCCTGTCACAGCAAAAGGACGTCATGGGGACTATCCAGAGACTTCGGGCAAAAGCACAGGCATCTGGTAACCTGAAAACCACGAAGGAGCAGGTTGTCAAGGTCGAGCAGGAAGTCATCATCATCGAACCTGCCAGTCCGCAGGTTGTCTATGTACCGGCCTATAACCCGGCTGTGGTATACGGCACATGGGCCTATCCTGCTTACCCGCCATATCCGGTCTATCCGCTGGGATATGTGGCCACAACAGCCGCCTTTTCCTTTATGGCGGGCGCCGCCGTCGGCGCCGCATGGGGCTATGCCTGGGGTAACGCCAACTGGCACGGAGGCGATGTCAATGTCAACGTCAACCAGAATGCCAACGTCAACAAGAGCATTAACCGGCAGCAGTATGCGACTCAATATCAGGGAAAAGGTCAGGGTGGCCAGGGTCAATGGAAGCACAGCCCGGAGCACCGGGGAGGGGTTGCCTATCGCAATCAGGCCACAGCCCAGCAATACAACCGGGGATCATCAGCGCAAGGCGCACAGAACCGGGAAGCTTACCGGGGCAAGACCGGCCAGGGTGCAGGAGTCTCACAGCAGCCCGCAGGCGCCGCCGGCAAACCGTCAACAATGGATCGGGGCGGACAAGCAGGGTCAGTCAGCGGAGAACCGGCAGAAGCAGCAAAGCCCCTCAACGATGCAAAGCGGAGGAAGGCAGGATGCCTTCGGTGGCATGGATAAAGGCAGTACTACGAAAATGCAGAGTGACCGGGGAAGCTCAAGCAGGCAGAGCATGTCTTCCGCACAGCCTTCACAGAGAAGTGGTGGTGCCAGTGCGAGCAGTGGTGGCGGTTCCCGTAGTGGTGGTAGTGCCAGCGGTGGTGGCGGTTCCCGTAGTAGTGGCGGTGGTGGCCGTAGCGGTGGCGGAAGAAGATAGGGAGGTGAGGATATGAATTCATACACGCAGAAAAATGAAAAATGGCTTTTACTGTTTTTGTGCTCTGTCGCAACGTTGATAATGGTGCTGTCTATCCCTTTGCAGGGGCACGGGGCAAAGGTTGTGCAAAAGACCTTTGCTTCTTCCGAGGAAGCAGTGAAAGCTTTGATTGATGCAGTGAAAACCGATAATATGAAGGAGCTGAATGCCATCTTTGGTCCAGCAGGGAAAGAAGTCTTCTCCTCCGGCGATCCCGTAGAGGACAAGGCCGGCAGGGAGCGGTTCCTCAAGGCATATGAGACGAAAAATACCCTCGTAAAGGCCGATGACGCGAAGACTGTCCTTCAGATAGGCGAGGAGGAATGGCCTTTTCCTATACCTGTCGTGAAGAAGGGTGAAAAATGGTTCTTCGATACAAAAAAAGGGAAAGAAGAGCTCATCAACCGGCGTGTGGGCAGAAATGAACTGAATACTATCCAGGTCTGTCTTGCCTATGTTGATGCGCAACGGGAATATGCGGCTAAAGACCGGGACGGAGATGGTCTTTTTGAATACGCGCAGAAATTTATAAGCACACCCGGCAAGAAAGACGGCCTCTACTGGAATGTAAACGAAGGTGAAGAGGAAAGCCCTTTAGGTGATATTTTTGCCAGGGCCACCCGTGAAGGATATAAGAAGACAAGCAATAAACCTATACCCTACCATGGGTATTATTTTAAGATTCTGAAGGCCCAGGGCAAACATGCCACTGGGGGAGCTCAGGATTACCTTGTCAAAGGGAAAATGATCGGTGGTTTTGCCATGGTCGCATATCCTGCACAATATGGTGTTTCTGGTGTCACGACTTTTGTCGTCAACCATGAGGGCATTGTTTACGAGAAGGATCTTGGAAAAGAGACTGCGAAGACTGCCCGGGTTATTAAACTCTTTGATCCCGACAAAACATGGAAGAAGTCGGAAACGAAGAGCGAATAGGCTGCTGCCTGCTCAGGGGAATCTTTTTCCCGTAGAGCAGGGTTTTAACGATATCAGGTGAAACAACGGCATGCAGCCATCTTGAATCAAATTTCGGGGTGGCTGCATCCACGCGCTGCCCAATGGTGGTGCGTTGAAAACAGGAGGCAGTAATGAACAGGAAAAAAACAGGGCAATTGGTACGTATTGCAGTGCTGGCCGCTTTTATGACAGCTCTCGTCATGGCTTATGGTGGATTGCAGTGCAGGACTTTCGCTCAGGGAAACGCCATCATCTATCCCGCCAAGGGACAGAGCCAAAAGACGCAGGAGAAGGACAAATATGAATGCTACACATGGGCTAAGGGACAAACAGGGTTTGATCCAATGCAGGCCGGTTCGACATCGAACGCGCCACCACCGCCCCAGGGTCCCGGAGGAGAGAGAATAAAAGGTGCAGCACGCGGTGCAGCAGTTGGTGCTGTGGCTGGTGGTATTGCAGGAGATGCCGGTAAGGGTGCTGCGGCAGGAGCCGCCGGAGGCGCCATGATTGGCGGGATGAAAAAACGGGACAAAGCAAGACAGCAATCCCAGGCCCAGCAGCAGCAGAGTGCTTCAGTTGCCGCAAAACAGGACGAATACAACCGGGCTTTTGGCGCCTGCATGGAAGGACGCGGTTACACGGTGAAGTAGCGAAAAGAAAGTAGCGCCTATTCCTCAAACCGAAAGGGGTAATAATATGCATATAGCGAGAAGAATGTTTCAATCATTAGGTATGGCTGCTGTAATCTGCTTATCTGTTATATGGTGCCAGGCAGGGGCAACCGCGATTGATGGATCCAGGCCTATCATCTGTGCATTTACCAGTGCGGCAGGATGTGACCGCGAGATGGGTTGTGAGGCTGCTACCCCGGAAGGTCTCAATCTTCCCCGGTTTATCCGTATTGACTTCAATAAGAAGAAAATTATTACAGAAAACAGGGCTGTGGAAGGAGCGAGGACGGAAACACAGATAAAGAACTTCCTGCGCCTCGACGGGCAACTTTTCCTTCAGGGTGTTGAAATCAGGGGCTGGAGTATGGTCATAAGTGAAACTACCGGAAGTATGACGCTCACCGCTTCCGGAGATGAAGAGGCTTTTGTGCTCTTCGGTGTCTGCACGGTACCATAAGTTTTAAAAGAACCAATCTGGAGGATTACCCGATGAAAGCATCAAAACGTGTTTCAAACCCTGTGCAAATTGCAATTTTTGCGGCATCCATGGCTGTGCTCCTGTTCCTGTCAGGGTGTGCCTCCCCGGTCGGGGTACGCTATCTGGACAGGCAGGAGGTGGGGCATCAGCTTACTTCCAGTGTTCTCTCCGGTGATACACTGAACGTATCAACAACGCAGATACTCAACCGCTCAGGTATGGCAGAAAGATTTGAAACGAGCCCGGAACAGGTTATTACCTTTATCCACAAAGGCCTGCCTACAGCAAAGGAATCGGACCGCCTCTTTGCCCTTGCCGAACTCTCCTTTCTCCATGCATCAAAAAGCGGGGACAGATCGTATTTCCTTACGGCGGCCATCTATGCCTATGCCTTTCTTTTTCCACGGGACGTCACTCACGCGCCGGACCCCTTTGATCCCCGTTTTCGGCTCGCTGTTGACCTGTACAATCAGGGTGTCACGAGAAGTTTCCAAGACGAAAACAGCAGAAAAGTTATACTCAAGGAGGGCATTTACCGGACTCACTTCGGAGAAGTGTCTATCACAATTGATTCCAGCGAGTTCATATGGGGAGAATTCCGTCTCATAGATTTTGTCGATGCATCTGCATTGGGTGTACGGGGCTTAAGAAATTGGTACCGCTGGCCTGGTATAGGTGCCCCTCTTGTCGCTTCACTGGAACGTATCCCGGGCGCTAAAGACCTGGCCTTTGCCAGAGTGCCACCGGTATTGAAAGTTTCTGCCACAGCCCTGCTCCGCATCGACAATGTAGAAGAGGGGCTCAAGACAGGCCGGGTGACAGGAAAACTGGAACTCACTACAACTGCAGATGAAGATAAGCTCTTTACTACTCTGGAAGGACGCAAAGTGCCTATCGAGTACGGGCTCAGCTCTGCCCTGGCCTATACGCTGGAAGGCTCACGGGTCTACGATATTGAGCTTAAAGGACTCTTGTCCGGAAGTCTTGTGCTTGCCAGGGAACCGGCCCGCTTCCGGGACAATGTATTCCTCATGGCGCCGCACAGGGTTGGTCGTATACCCATTGTTCTCGTCCATGGAACCGCCTCCAGCCCCGGACGGTGGGCAGAACTGATGAATGAAGTGCTCAACGATCGGGAACTCTGGGGGAAATACCAGTTCTGGCTTTATACCTACAATACAGGTAACCCTATCCTCTACTCTGCAGGTATACTCATGGAAGGTCTGAAAAATACAGTCAAGGAGCTTGATCCTGAAGAAAAAGACCCTGCCATGAAGAAAATGGTTGTAATCGGTCATAGTCAGGGCGGCCTCCTGACGAAACTTACTGCCGTAGACAGTGGTGTCAAATTCTGGGACAATATCACAGAAACCCCTCTGGATGCCCTTGACGTGTCACCTGAGACAAAAGAACTGTTAACACGGAGTCTTTATTATAAACCGCTCCCCTTCGTGAAACGGGTTGTTTTCATTGCTACACCTCATGGGGGTAGCTTTGTTGCCGGTGGCTGGATAGGCCGCCTGACAGGAAAATTAATTTCTCTTCCAAAGACATTGCTCAATCCTTTAGAGGAGATAATAAGTCGTGATCCGAAAATAGCCGCCAAGTTTTCTATCAGAGATATCCCTAAAAGCACAGATAATATGGACCCAAAAAACCGATTTATTAAAACTATCTCTTCGCTTCCTATCGCGCCGGGAGTATATGCCCATTCCATCATCCCCGTAAAGAATCCCAATGCCCCCAAGGAGAAATGGAATGATGGTGTAGTGAAATACAGCAGTGCTCATATTGACGGCGTTGCTTCTGAACTCGTAGTGCATTCCGGCCATTCAACGCAGGACCATCCGGAAACCATCGAGGAGATTCGTCGCATCCTTATTGAGAACCTGCAAGAACCATGACCATGGGCACCATTAAAAGTATTGTCCGCTATGCCGGCATCGCCCTGATCTCTGTAGCTGTGTTTTTTATGACTATATGGGTGGCACTGGCCCTTTATTATTCAAACCTTCCCGGTGAGTATCTGAGGATTGGCCTGGCAGGGATATTTGTGCTGGCCACTGCGGCTGCATTCCTCTTCCTGCCGAAGCGGAGCCGCACCTTGACAGGATTTGTGGCGTTCTTTGCGGTAATTGTCATCTGGTGGATGACCATTCCCGCCTCGAATACACGAAACTGGGAGCGGGAAGTAGCCCGCGAGCCTTATGCCACGATGGAGCGTAACCTCGTCACCATTCATGATATCCGGAACTTCCACTATCGGACAGAGAAGGATTTTGATGCTGTCTACTATGATAAAACCTTCGATGTGACAAAACTCGACTCGGCTGACCTTATAGCCGTTTACTGGGCGGGGGACGCCATTGCCCATATTATGATGAGTTTCGGGTTTCAGGGGAAGGATTTCATAACCTTCTCCATCGAGACAAGGAGGGAACAGGGAGAAGACTACTCAACCATCAAAGGGTTCTTTAAACAGTATGAACTGATCTTCATTGCAGGAGATGAGCGTGACCTGATCCGCGTGAGGACTGACTACCGCGTACCACAGGAGGACGTATATATCTATCGCCTGCGCGCCAGTCCGCAACGGATACAGGAAGTATTCATGGCCTATATCCACCAGATTAACAGGATGAGGCAAAGGCCAGAATGGTACAATACGCTCACCACAAATTGCACCACAAGCGTCATCCACCTCATGAAAGCCACCGGGGGTCGAGCCCGGTATGACTGGAAGGTGCTGTTAAGCGGCTATGCCCCACTGTATGCATACGAAAACGGAGCTTTAAATACGAGTATCCCCTTCGAAGAACTCAAGCAAAGAAGTTATATCAATCCCAAGGCCCATGCTATCGGCAATGATAAGGAATTTTCCCGTAAAATTCGCGAGAATCTCCCTGTGCCGTGAACTGATCTCACGAACCTCTTATAATGCGAATCTGAGACAGCAACCTATATTTCCCCTCGGTTTCTTTGGAATAGCAGCGGGGGTTCTTCCTGATTTTTATCAGTATTAAGTGTAAGAACAGAGACAAGGCAGGCGTTTCTCCCGAAACATAAGATTTTTTTGTCGGCATTATCGTAATGGCAGAGTCAGCAATGACTCTGCCATTATTTGTTTCTTGTACCTTAATAATATTATAAAACTTCGACTTGATGCAGGATCATTTTACCAGCTACAGATTGCATTTAAAAAAATCCTAAGGATATTTTCTTGATTGACAATAATTCATGATAAGAATACTATCTGAGTAATTGTAGTTTGATGAGAATTACTGCTGGCTGGTGATTTTTGTACTTGCCGCGAAAAGGAGAAAACTGAACATGAGTCTTACGCTGATCGCTTCATTGTCTGCTGCCGGTTTGTTCTTCGGTATGTTGCTTCTTCTGGAGGCGGGACGTCGCATCGGCCTTGCCAGACGGGCACGATCCCCGAAAACTGCTCAGAAGGGAAGCGGTGCCGTGGAGGGCGCAATATTCGGACTGCTGGGATTGCTCATCGCTTTCACCTTCTCCGGCGCCGCTTCAAGGTTTGATTACCGCCGACATCTGATCGCCGAGGAGGTCAACGCAATCGGCACAGCCTATCTGCGTGTTGACCTGCTTCCGGCTGACGCACAGCCGGAGATGCGGGAATTATTCCGCCGCTACATAGACTCACGATTGGATGTTTATAAGAATCCGGGGGATATGGTCGTCGTGAAAGAGAAGCTTGCTCAATCAGCAGCGCTGCAAGGGATGATCTGGACAAAGGCGTCAGTTGCATGCCAGAGGCCGCATGTTCCTGCCCATACTGCCATCCTCCTGCTCCCCGCATTGAATCAGATGATCGATATCACGACGACAAGGATTGTGGCAACTGAGACTCACCCACCGACAGTCATCTTCCTGTTGCTCGGAGGGTTGAGTCTTGTCAGTGCGTTGTTGGCAGGCATCGGTATGTCCGGCAGCGATGTCCGGCGCCTGCTGTATATGGTGGTTTTTGCGGCCATCATGTCATTCGCTGTGTATGTGATTCTGGACCTCGAGTACCCGCGCCTGGGCCTGATCCGTATAGACGCGGCCGACCAGACCCTCGTCGAACTCCGGAAGAACATGCAGTAATGAGGCACAGATGCACGGTTATCATAATACCGTTGAAATAAAGATCCAATGGTGAGGGCAACTGCTTATAACTAATTGATTAAAAGGGTCTTTTAGAATGCGCCCAGAGGGGATCGAACCCCCAACAGATATTCTGGACAATGTTTTCAATGACAAAACGAACTATACAAAGCTGTACAATCGGTAGGAGTTTGATCAAGATGAATGCTTGCAAGCTATTGATATTATTAATGCGCCCAGCAAGAATCGAACGTGCAACCTTTGGATTATTAGTCCGTTATAAACATCTTTTTAATTAAATCACTCAATATCATTTAACATCATTTAATCTTTAATTATAGAATACTTACAAGATGAACATCAATTATTATCGTCACAGAATATCACTCATATTAATTATAGATGTTAACTATAGGTTAACCGTAACTAACCGATGGACTTCCTGGAAGGACAGTAAAAACCTTTTGCAGGGGTAAATAATGGCAGAACCCAAGAAACCAAAGAGAAAGAGTGAGCCTGAAAAATTTGTCGGGTACACACACTTGACACCCGATGATAAAAGGCGGGCCACGTTAAAGCTGGAAGAGGCATTTATACAAAAGGACAAAGACAATGTCACAGAAATAATTCCGGGCTAACGGTTGTCATAACGGCTGTTTTGTTAAAATATCCGGTTCTCCCTCTTGCTTCCTGCTATGCGTAACAAACATCGCAAGGTTTTTCTTGAAATATGTAGTTGCAAGTGGTAATCATTGATTCAACAGGTATAGAAAATACCGGAGGTGTCTACCTATGAAAAGCTTCTCATTTAACAAACTGATTCTCGTAATTCTGATGGTCCTTGTCATCTGGGGCTGTGCCACCGATTCTGCCGGGAAAGGACCTGCGAATACGCCTCTAATGCCTCAACGCCCTCTTCTTCGGGTGGGAGTTACGCCCAATTATCCCCCTATGATCTTTAAGCTCAACAATAAGATAACTGGGATGGAAGCAGACCTTGCCTTTCTCCTCGGGGATGCCCTCGGTCGGGATGTGGTGTTTGTGGAATTGCCATTCACCCAGTTAATCAATACATTGATGGAAGGCAAGATCGATATTGTCATGTCGGGAATGACTGTCACGAAGGCGAGACAGGTGCGGGTCAGTTTTACCGATCCCTACCTCAACATTGGGCAGGTTGCCATGATGAGGGCACAGGATGCCTCCAAATATAACTCACTGGCGCGTATTCGGGATTGCAACGGTGCGGTAGGCGTGGTCAAGGGGACGACGGGGGAGGCATACGTTCGGGCCAATCTCCCGAAGGCCGCACCCATTATCAGCGTTGAGAGCGCACGTGAGGGCCCTGGCCTGCTGAATAACCGAAGAGTCAATCTCTTCGTGTATGATGCACCAGCTATTATCTGGCTTGTCTCCGAGAACGAGACAACGCTGGAGGGGTTCTGGGAGCCGTTGAATGACGAGTCTCTCGCATGGGCTATAAATCGCAATGATCAAACTCTTTTGAAGGCAGCCAATGCCGCTCTGGCAACCTGGAAGAAGGCCGGGACCGTGGATCAGTTGGTGAAGAAATGGCTTCCCTATTGGAAGACATCCGAGTAACGGCAACGGGACAAGACGCTAAAATGACAGAAATCTGCTAAATCCCACCCTTGGGAGCAAACCTGGCAGGTGTGTTCAGAAAAACGTTCTTATTGATATTGATTAGTCAGTAACATTGGTTACTAAGGGCAGGGGGCCTTTTTCGGGGTAGTGCCCTTTGTTTCTTGTAGCTATTTGTGTTTCTTCAGGGCGGCAGTGGCAGCAATGAGGCAATCAATGGATGTTATGGTAACTCCTTTCCCTCTCCAGTGCCTGTACATATCTCCCGCCTTATTAGCTATCTGCATGGTAACCAGCTCAAGATGGCATGCATTGATAAAATCTTCCGTAACACTTTTTTCCGTGGTTCTCATGCCCGCGTAAAGTTCGTATACCGAAAGGATGCTCAGATACGCCATATTGTTGTTCCAGGGTGTCCCAAAAGACGGACCGCTTCCTCTGATCCTCCCAGATAGTCGATTGCGATATTTTCCATTGGCTCAATTTCTTTCTGGACATCCTCCTTAAACGATCCGGGATGGCCATTAAACCATGCAATACAACTTGCCTAACCGGATCTAACCCGATAATATATCGCCATAAGCTTAGCATAAACGCCAACACATCAGAAAGGTGAGGACAGGAAAGAACAGATGGAAGAGCTCCAGAATAGAATATAGCGACCGGAATATCACCCCATGGGGCGGGATGAAGCTGATGAAGAACTTTATCGATCAGACGGGAATCAAAGCATATCTTAATACTCTGGATCTTCCCCAACCGGGATCAAACCGGGGATATGATCCGATCGATATTATTGAAAGCTTCTGGGTCAGCGTATTGATAGGGGCAAGCCGGTTTACCCATAGCTCCTGGTTCAGATATGACAAGGTATTAAAAGAGATCTTTTCATGGAAAGAAGTTCCTTCACAGAGTACCTACAGCAGATTCTTCCACAAGTTCACCTGGAAGCGTAACGATGCCATATTCCCTTTACTTCAGCAGTGGTTCTTCGAACAACTGTACTTTCAATAATATGACTCTCGATCTGGACAGCAGCGTTGTCACGACGATATGGAGAACAGGAAGGGGCAAAAGTAGGCTATAATCCCCGTAAACCCGGCAGAGCATCCCATCATCCTCTTATCGCCTTTATGCCTGAGATGAGAATGGTGGTCAATGCCTGGATGCGTCCCGGCAATACGGCGGATTTGAGCAATTACCGTTCATTTCCTCGATGAGACATTCTGTATTCTCTCGAATAAGAAAGTAGGTCTCATCCGGGCAGATAGCGGTTTCTTCTCCAATGGCTTCATGGAGTATTGCGAAGAGAGAAATCTCAATTACATCAAGGCGGTCAAATTCTACAAACCCATCAAAAATGAAGTATTCCATCAAAAAGGATGGATATCTCTTCACGATGGTATAGAGATAACGGAATGGTTCTTCCGTCTTCCCGGATGGTCCCATCCCCGTCGCATGATTGCAGTCCGGAAAAACCTGTCCAAACGTCCCCGATCAAGCGGGAAGCTCCTGCTCTGGGATGGAATGGAGGAAAGATACCGCTATAGTGTCTTTGTCACCAACCTTGATCTGCCGGCTCAGATGGTATGGAAACTCTACCGGGACAGGGCTGATGCAGAAAACAGGATAAAAGAACTCAAGTATGACTTTGGTGCCGACAGCTTCTGTCTGAGTTCCTTCTTTGCCACTGAGGCAGCCTTCCGGTTTATCATGGTTGCGTATAATCTTTTAAGCCTCTTCAGACAGATCGTACTTCGTGAGAGAAAACAATCAACATTAAAGACACTTCGTTTTAAATGCTTTGCATTAGGAGCATGGATTACAAAACACTCCCGACAGAACATCCTAAAGATCGCTCTTGTTATAGAAAGTGAGGATGTGGAAAAACTGTTTTCCCCGAAACAGTTGGAAATATGGAACTACTTGCGGAAAGTTGAGGAAGCGACACCGCTTGAAATCTGCCGGGAAACCAAGATAGCGAAGCCAACAGTGATTCAGGCTCTCAACAGATTGATTAAACTCAGGAAGATTGAAAGAATTGGCATGGGGCGGGGAACAAGATATCGAAAACTTTAACGATGCCTTTAGGGTAGATCTAGAAGCCATGATATATAATCGCATATAATCATATATTGCTGACTGTAGTCATTTTTCAGATTTGTGTACTTCACAATATTACGTGACACATATAGTGACTGGCACAAAACAGTCCCCGTTCTGCCTCCTCATATCTTCATCGGGCACCCTTCGGGTAACCCTACAGTATGATGATATAGCCATTGAAAACTTGCTGAAAAGCACTGATCAACATTTCATTGTTCCCACCAACATAATACCCGCGTGCATGGTTTTTTTTCGAAACAACAGTTACTTCCAATGCTGTTTTTTTTCACCCTGCAGATGACCTTATTTCCAGAGATTCCCCCTTTGTTTTCATTATCGTAATACTTTATGACAACTGCACCCATTGACAAGAAACAGGTTGTGATTTAGGTTGTCTGATAGAAAAAACTGGAAGAAGAGATGCGATTACCATGCATAGGAAAGCAGCCAACATGAAGACAAGCTTCGTGACCCCAATAATGTTAACCTTACTCATGTTGGCACTCTTGTATCCTCCCGGAATCGGTTTATTTGAATGTGGATATGAAGCCCAGTCAGGTCTTGCCTGTTACTGCTGCATGGCAAGGTGTAATGACTATTCACTTGTTGCCCCCTGTAACTGCAAGGCGCACGGTCAGGACTCAGCAGGTGCAGTATGGTCCTTTGAAGCGCTTCCCGGTGGTTACTCCGATGTAATAAAATTAGTTGCTTTTTATAGCCCGATGGATTCTTCCGTACCACCAGAAACTGTGTATCTGCAGCCCCCCGTCAAACCTCCACAATATCTTTAAGCGCACATAGACATCATAATAATGTTTTATCGGCAGAGCAGAAAAAGCCTCTGTTCCTGAGGATAAGGCTCAAGGATAAATATCAGGTGTAATCGCCCTGACAAAAATCCCAGTCTGTCTCTATCCAATGGGTTACTATACCCTGCCCGTGAGCGCGGGGGGGTGTATAAATGTCCGGATATGGTTGTCCCGATAAATAGAATTGCTTGAAAGGGATGTCAAAACTACATCAAGTGGAGGTATTACATGAAAGTTTTCTTTTTATCAGCCTGCATCATCCTGAGCTGTTTTATATTAAATCCTTGTTACTCCTCAGAAAAACAGGAGCTGGATGAGGTGATTGTTACGGGCTCCCGCGTGGATACAAAGGTCAGGGAGACTGCGTCTACAGTGAACGTCGTTACTTCCGGAGAACTGGAAGATATTAAATACCGGAATCCGTCGGAAGTTTTAAACCGTCTGCCGGGCATATACACAAATACCTATACCGGAGAAGATGCACTCAGTTCAATACGTGTCCCCACAGGTTTCATCAATCCTTATACGCTCATTCTCATTGATGGAATTCCTGCTTCGAGTTACGGTCAAGGAAATGCCGGTGTTTGGAGAGAGCTAAACAGTATGGACATCGAACGTATCGAGGTGGTCAAAGGACCTGCCTCAGCGCTCTATGGGAGCAGCGCTATCGGAGGGGTCATCAACATCATCTCCAAGAAACCGGGGAATGTGCCAGAGGCCAGATTCTGGGCGGAATATGGCCGGTATGATCGCTGGAGGGGCGGAATAAGCGGGAGTATACGCTCTACAAATCTTGCCGGTAATCTTAATGGATATTTCATTCAAAACGAAGGGTGGCGTCAGAACAGCACGACAAGGAAACAGGCAGTTACCGCAAACGGCGAATATATGCCCGATGATCGTTCTATTCTCGGTCTTCGAGTAGATTATACCCATTTTGACAATAAAGTCCCCGGGGCTCTGGATTTTGGAGACTATCGTTCCGATCCCCAGCAGGATTACAACACCTTTACCTTTTCGCGTATGGATAAAATCACACCTGCTCTTACATACAATCGTTCCGTAGGTGACTCAGGGGAACTTAAACTTGCCTTTCAGTCGCGCATTATCAATAATCATAGAAACTTCAGTACATATTCAATCAGATATGATGCGCGCACCAGAACCTATACCGGCACACCAACCTGGATGGAGGGCACGGATTTTGATGTACAGGCACTCTACAAACACCAGTTTAAGCCTCTGAATGCGCGGATTATAGGAGGATTTGATTACGAAAGAAGCAATCAGGAGGTTAAGAATTACTTATCAACGGTTATCCGCAACGCAACCACAAAGAAATTCACCAGCTACTCAACGCCAGTTTTGAATGGTTCTTTTGACACCACTGCAGATGTGTTGGCCCCATATGCTCAGTTGGAACTTTCTCCTCTTAAAAAAATGCGTTTCATCCTGGGAGGGCGTTACGACACGATAGATTACGACGTCAAGGACACATTTAGAGGCACCCTGGGCGGAACCCGTGATTTTAATAAATTTACCGGCAAGGCTGGAGCAACGTATGACATCACCAAGGACTTCAATATATATGCCAATTATTCGCAGGGTTTTGTGGCCCCATCGCCAAGCCAGCTTTTTACCACTTCACGTGGCGCAAACCGGGATCTCTCGCCGGAAAAAGCTGAGAATTATGAGGTCGGTCTGCGATCTTCTTTTTGGAATAAACGTGCCAGCTTTGATATAGCCTACTACGACATGCGTATTACGGACAAAATTATAACGCAGACCATCAATGTTTCCCAGATTCTCTATAGAAACGTCGGCGAGACTTCGCACCGTGGCATAGAACTTCAGACGTCCGTCATGCCTTTTGATTTCTTACGCGCTTCCCTTTCTTACACCTATTCCCGCAACTTTTATGAAAGCTATATAGACGCTAATTCGAGACCGCCCATCAACTACAACGGTAACAGACTGCCCAGGGCGCCTAATCATCACCTGAACGCCCGCCTTGCGTTCCTTCCCGTGAAGGAACTTGAGGTTGAACTGGAAATGGATGCTGTCAGCAAACAGTATGCCGATGATGCAAACAACCTGTCATACAATCGACCGCTACTCTTTAATCTCAGGGCCAACTACAATATGAAAAACTGGTCCTTCTGGGGTCACGTACTGAACCTTACAAACCGGACTTATGCAACTTACATCAGTGAAAGTAACTTCACCGCCAATACCTTGAGCTTGTATCCCGGTGATCCAATCTCCTTTTTTATCGGTGCTTCTTACCGGTGGAACTGAGCTTCAACAATATAAAGGAGGTTTTTCATGAAACTGAAATCAATGATATTCCTGGGATTATCGGTGGCAATAAGTTTGATTGGAGCAACAACGAGGATTCACGATTCCGCCCATTCTATCGGGACACTCTCTCTGAACGGAGGAAAGGTTAACCATCCAGCCATACTGGACGCAGGAAAATCCCGTTATACCATTATTGCCACAGGAACCGTCTTACCCCCTTACTACGGCGATGTAAAGGTTACGCTGGAGGGCAAGTCCTTGCCGGTTTACCGAATATTTGATTCCCATCCTGCCATTGACCTGGGATTCTATCGCCATCCGAAATTTGATAACAATACCCTCTACGATCTCAGACCAAAAGATAAAATAGCACTTTGGATTGTGATGACGCCGAAGTCAAATACTGATAAGACTACAATGAAGGGGGTCGTCCCCGGAGAAACCCCGGAGCAAATGAGCTGTTGTGAAACACCCGCTCCGCTTTTCTCTTCTACAACCGCAGAAGGCGCCGACACGAGAGAGAGAAAAAGCCTTCAACGCCTCGCTATCGTATTCTCCGACACCAGGACACAGAAGCAGGTGCTGCGGATACCGGTCATTTTCAAGGATAAAGGAGGTAACAATGATGGACACTAACAGAACGGTACCCGGTTTTTTCACGCGTCACAGAACTTTGATCCTTATTGCGGGACTTTTTCTTTTTCTTCCGCCTCTCGCGTTTATTTTCCAGGTATCTACCGGGGATAATAGTTTTTGCGGCAGTTGGTGTCCTCGCATGTTCTTCAGTTGGCGTCAGGGTACAACAGGGGCACAGTTTCTCATGGGCATGCTCAGGAGTTTTATGGGGGTTATCCTTGTTTTGGGAATCCTCACAGTCACGTTTTTTGCCGGACGCTATTGGTGCAGCCATGTATGCCCTATCGGAGGAACGATGGAACTGGGGAGCCGCCTTGTTCCGAGATTTTTAAAAATCAATTATTCGGCAATCCCTGCGGCGCCGGTTCGATACGGATATCTGGCTGTCTATCTCATTGCGCCTGCAATAGGCATAGGAGCATTGTGCTGTAATTACTGTAATTTTGCCACAGTACCAAGATTCTTCGGCGCTGCCATGGTCCCGGCAGACATGGCCTATTTCTTCAGGACATATGGCCTTATTAATTTGGGCCTTATTGTCGGGCTGGGTTTTCTGGCCAAAGGGGGTCGAGGCTACTGTAACTTCTTCTGCCCCATAGGGGCACTCGATGCCCTATCGAATAAGCTGGGAGCCAGGTTCGGAAAACGGGTAACCGTAAGCAGCGGGAAATGTAACGGTTGCGGTATCTGCAAGGATGTCTGCCCTACCTGGGCTATTGAATTGAAAGAAGAAAAAGCATCCATTGACCAGCTCTCCTGTTTCCCCTGCGGCATATGTGGAAAAGAATGTCCTCAGGCTGCCATACATACAACCCGCGCTAGGGAGGCAACATGATACGGGCTTACAGTAAGCAATTTTTCTATGGAATATTGGGGACCCTTATGGGCATGGGGGGCATCATCTCTCAAGTTAAGTGCGCCGGTGGTGGCTGTACTGCATGTTTTGGTTGTTCGTGGACAGGGCTATTATTAATTCTCTTTGCTTTGGTTTGGAAGAAAAAAAGGATATGGGGAAAGGAGGAAAAAAATGGAATGGTTTAAATGGGCTATCGACTATGGGATTATTTTCCTGCTTACAGGGATGAGCGTGGTGGCCGTTGCTGTAGCTATCGAGAGGCTGATATTCTATCGCACCCTAAATCCGGATAGCTTTACAGACAAAAAAGAGTTGGAGCTTGCCTTGACGCGTAAGCTCCATTTCATCGCGACGATAGGATCGAATGCCCCCTATATTGGACTTCTCGGCACAGTGCTCGGCATCATGCTTACTTTTCATACGATGGGACAGGAGGGATTTATGGATACCGGCAAGATCATGACGGGGCTCGCACTGGCGTTGAAGGCAACTGCTGCGGGCCTCATCGTGGCAATACCGGCGATCATTCTCTACAATTTCCAGATCAGGAAGGCAAAAGAGATTATGCTCAAGTGGGAGATACGAGATGGAAGAAAAAGAGTTTAGCGTCATCAACGTCATTCCTTTTATTGATATAATGCTGGTGCTCCTTACGATCGTGCTTACCACATCGACCTTCATTGTCCAGGGAACAATGCCTATGGAACTACCACGGGCATCAAAAAATCAGGCCGAAACACTCCGGACACAGACTATCGAGATCAATAAGGAGGGTGAGCTTTCTTTCAACGGCAAACGCATGACTATTGGAGGGCTATACAACGCAATGGCACAGATCGGACGAGAAACACCGGTGTTGATAAGGGCCGACCGGCAACTCATCATCCAGATCTTTGTAGATGTTATGGACAGGGTGAAAAACATGGGGTTTAAAAAAGTAAGCCTCCAAACGGAACCGGTGCGATGAACCTGCAAGGCAAGTCTTTTATCTTTTCTGCGGCAATTCATCTCCTGGCATTGCTGTTTATTCTTTTCATCAACGCAGGCTCGCATATACGACAAACACCGGTTGTGATCGACTTCAGTACCACGGAGCCTGAGAGGTCCGGTACAGTTGACAAGAATGCTCCTATAATCAATAATAAAGGGGGGTTAGCCTCCCGCTCCCGCCCGGTCAAACTTTCACAGACTGTACAGACCTCAATAGAAAAAGGGCCACAGAATATTCATATGGGGGCTGTGGATGCTCAAACCCCTGTTGACGCTTCCGTACCCCACGCGTCCAGCCCGGGGGCGACAACAGCATCAACAGGCCTTCATGGTGGAGCCGGAACGGGTACGGGCAACCCATACGGACCGGCAGGAAACGGAACAGATCAGATTGGGTTTGCCGAGCGGGCAAAGAAAGGATATTTGAAACAGCACTTTACGGCTATACGTGAAAATATCATGAAAATGATATCTTATCCTATCGTGGCCCGGAGAATGGGTTGGACGGGAACCGTCAAGATCTCTTTTGTCGTCTGTGAAGATGGCAGCGCCAGGGACATCAAGGTACTTCATGGTTCCGGCTTTGAAATGCTTGACAGAAACGCCGTGGAAACCATAAGGAAGTGCTCTCCTTATCCGAAACCACCGGTTATGGCAGAAATTATAATGCCTATCACCTATAGGCTCGATTGAGGTCCGGATTTTCTATGCCGGAGAGTTGCGATAAACGAGATGGAGGAGGCACGCATGGAAGGTAGTTATTATGCATGTCTTCCTTGTGTCATCCCTTATCCGGGCAATTGACTTTTTCTCATTCGATGCAAATATTGTATTGACGCATCGGCAGGGCGGATGTTATCAAGATAAAACAGCTGGCAGACTAAAATGGGAAAATCCGGATCTTCCATAAAGAATAAAAATTCCCCAAAAGTTCTCATGGTAATGTTTGCCACCGCTATAGTCGTCGTCGTAATCTTTGTTGTCTTCTCGAAGGGGAGGGTCACCACAACGAATCTGGCTATCGGAAAAATCCCACCGAATATCAGTTTGAAAGACCTGTCGGGGAATAATGTCGTCATCCCGGCAGACCTGAAAGGTAAAGTGACACTCATACATTTCTGGGTAAGCTCCTGTTCGTATTGCGTTACGGAAATGTGTACTCTTGAATCATATTATAGAAAACATCATGACAAGGGGATCATTGCTTTTTCGATCAATGCGGGGGAAGACAGGAAAAGTGCCATTCGATATATTTCAAAGCTGAAGATCTCCTACCCCATACTTCTCGACCATGACTTGTCGGTAACGAAACAATATGGAGTTGTAGGCGTACCCACAACATATATCCTTGACCGTGAGGGTGTTTTAAGGTTTAAGTTTGCAGGTGAAATCTCTGCCTTTAAACTGGATGAAGCAGTAAAAACACTTTTATGAAACAGGAAGGCTCTCCCACAAAGCAAATGTTCGTCAAGCCAGATTCATCATTGTAGGTTCGATCCCCTCTGGGCGCACTATTTATTCCATTTCCAAATCAGATCTGTTACCACAAACCTTTTCGCTTCCAGCCTTTCTTTGTTTCGAGACAACGACCTGTCTCTTTGCCTATCTCTCCCGGTCAGGTAATTCCTTGCTTCGCAAGTGTCTTTCGGGCGGCAAGCTCACAGGACTCTTTGTCCCGTTCAAAATCATTGATACCTTTGGTTGAATGCGTATAGGTGGTTGTGCAGCCTCCCAGCACAAGCAGAACCAGAAAGGACCAGAATACTGGTTTGATCATCTCATTACTCCTTTTTCGCCTACTCTCATTAAGCATTATAAAACTTTTTCATTTTCCTTTTAACATTATCGGTATTTCATCGTTACAAAAAGCGTTGTTAACGCAAAAAGCAATGATACGCTATTTGCGACTATTATTGGCATCTCCCCGATCATGATCCCGTAAATAAGCCATAATACGGAGCCGATAGATGCCATGAAAGGCAAATAAAGGGAGATGTCCCTCGCCTCTTTAAGCTTCCAGATGCGTATGATTTGTGGCAGCAGTGAAAATGTCGTAAAGAAGGCGGCAATATAACCGATTACATTTTTCATGGGTAAGTTTTATCATCACCATCGCAAAAACACAAATTTTCTTCGGAATCATGTTCTTTATAATCTTGAAGATACAGTTTTACATTCAATTTTAATTATAGTTTTGTCGAGGAGACCCATTCCCTCCACTCATTACTACGAATTTCTGACCCATCTAAAGCTTGTCTCCCTCGATGCGCAAGGGAGTATATGCGCTGATGTTCAGGCCTGCGCATCGGTCCTTTCAGGACACGCTCACCTTTGCTAAGATGGGTATGCAGAAATTCTCCGATATTCTTTTCGGGAACAGGTCTCCTCGACAAGGATTTGATTAATGGATGTCTAATCCCAATTCTAAATCAACTGTACCATTACCCTTCGGAGGTCATCATTTTCTGAGTGGACATCGAAGGCTGCCTTGGGACCCTGCCGATGAACCTTTGCGGTCCTGCGGCCAGCCCACCTTCGGAGGACAGGTGCCGCGTTGAGGACAGTTCTCGTTGTATGAGTGGCAGAGCGAGTTCGAGAACTGAGCAAAGGTGAATCGTATGCAGGGTAAGCAGACGAGTGGGAGCGAAGAAAATGGTGACCTCCGAAACGACAGGGTTGATTTAGAATTGGAATAAAGGCATGGAACCCGGCGATAGTTCTGATAAAAAAAGGGAAGCGGTTTTGTGCCGCTTCCCTCAGATAGTATCGTTTCGGCGTTCTATTTCTTTTTGGGAGCAGGTTTTTTTGCGGCCGGTTGTTTGGCAACAGCATTTTTCGCCGCTTTTTCTTTTATTGCCGCCCGTGCCGCTGCCAGCTTCGCGATGGTCACCCTGTAGGGCGAACAGCTCACATAGTTGAGGCCGATATTGTGGCAGAATTCAACCGAATTGGGCTCGCCACCATGCTCGCCGCAGATGCCTATTTTCAGGTTTTCCCTGACATATCTGCCGAGATTGACCCCAAGCTCCATGAGTTTGCCCACACCGCCTTCATCGATCCTCTGGAAGGGGTCGAAGGCATATATCTCGTTATCCACATAATACTTCAAGAATTTCCCTGCATCGTCACGGCTCATGCCGAGGGCCATCTGAGTAAGGTCATTGGTGCCAAAGGAGAAAAATTCTGCCTCTTTTGCGATTTCGTCGGCAGTGATAGCGGCCCTTGGTATTTCGATCATGGTTCCGACGAGATAATCTATCATTGTTTTATTTTTCTTGAAGACCTCATCGGCGACCTTGACGACAAGATCTTTCTGGAGCTTCAATTCATTCACGTTGCCGACCAGGGGTATCATGACTTCGGGCTTCACGTTGATGCCTTTCTTCTTCACCTCGCAGGCAGCCTCGAAAATGGCGCGGGCCTGCATCTGAGTAATCTCAGGATAGACGATGCCAAGCCTACAGCCTCTGTGTCCCAACATGGGGTTTGCCTCATGGAGACTTTCAATCTTTGTAAGCACTTTTGCGTATGTGATGCCCATCTTCTTGGCAAGGTCCTTCATCTCTTTTTCCGTATGAGGGAGGAATTCATGAAGCGGCGGGTCCAGCGTCCTGATGGTGACAGGCAGACCCTTCATTGCCGTGAAGAGACCGACAAAATCCTTTTTCTGTATGGGAAGGAGCTTCTGGAGGGCACGCACTCTCCCTGCTTCGTCGTCTGCGATGATCATTTCACGCACGGCGTCTATTCTATCGCCCTCAAAGAACATATGTTCTGTCCGGCAAAGACCGATGCCTTCTGCGCCGAATGCAACGGCAATAGCTGCCTGATCGGGCTGATCGGCATTTGTCCTGATGCTGAGTCTTCTCGTCTCGTCTGCCCATTTCATGAGGAGGGCAAAATCCTGGTAGATTTTTGATTGCGCCGGTTTTAATGTTTTATCAACGAGGACACGCAGGATTTCCGACGGTATCGTCTTGATCTGTCCCATGAATACTTCGCCCGTTGTTCCGTCGATGGAGACAAATTCACCTTCTTTTATCGTTTTTCCTTTAATCCTGATTACCTTTTTCGTGTAATCGATATCAAGATCGCCGCAGCCAGCGACACAGACCTTGCCCATTTGACGGGCAACAAGAGCAGCGTGGCTTGTCATCCCGCCCCGTGAGGTGAGAATACCCTGGGCTGCGTTCATACCGCGGATATCTTCCGGTGATGTATCGATACGGACGAGAATTACCTGTTCTCCACGGTTTGCCCAGGCTTCTGCATCCTCGGCGTTGAAGACGACTTTGCCTGATGCTGCACCGGGGCCTGCATTCAATGCCTTTGCCACCATAGTGCCCGCTTTGAGGGCCTTCTCCTTTTCCTTGGGATCAAATATGGGCCGTAACAACTGGCTCAACTGATCGGGCTCTACCCGCATAAGGGCTTCTTCTATTGTGATGAGTTTTTCTTTTACCATATCGACGGCAATCTTAAAAGCCGCGAAGGCTGTCCTCTTGCCTGTTCTCGTCTGGAGCATCCAGAGTTTTTTGTTCTGAATGGTAAACTCGACATCCTGCATATCCCGGTAATTCTTTTCCAGTGTGTTCCTGACCTTGATGATTTCTTTGTAAAGATCAGGCCATACCTCTTCCAGTGACTTTACCGATTTATCGGTTTTCTGTTTCTTGTTGATGGGGAGTGGCGTTCTGATGCCTGCCACGACATCTTCGCCCTGTGCGTTGATGAGGTATTCACCATAAAACGTATTATCGCCTGATGAGGGGTTTCTCGTGAAGGCTACGCCGGTACCGCAGTCCATACCCATATTGCCGAAAACCATGCATTGGACATTGACTGCCGTTCCCCAGTTGCCGGGGATGTTGTTCAACTCGCGGTATGCAATGGCCCTGTCAGTGTTCCATGATTTAAAGACAGCGCCGATGGCTCCCCACAACTGATCAAAGGGGTCTTCGGGAAATGTCACTTTCAATTTATCTTTAATGACTTTTTTGAAACTTTTTACGAGGTCCTTTAAGTCATCAACGGAGAGGTCTGCATCAGAGGTAATCTTGCGGGCCTTCTTTTTCGCATCGATGATAACTTCAAAGGGGTCGTGTTCTTCCTTGGTTTGCGGTTTCAGACCGAGAACAACATCGCCGTACATCTGTACAAAACGGCGATAGCAGTCATAGGCAAATCGCTCGTTATTCGTGAGCTTCACGAGACCGCTGACGGTCTTGTCGTTGAGACCGAGATTGAGGACCGTATCCATCATACCGGGCATACTGACCCGCGCGCCGGAACGGACTGAAAAAAGGAGAGGGTTTTTAGCATCGCCAAATTGCGCGCCCATTGTTTTTGCTACTTTTTTCACGTTTTCGAGGACTTCTTCCTTGAGGCCGGGGGGAAGCTTCATGCCTTTGTCGTAGAAGAGTGTGCATACCTCGGTAGTAATGGTAAAACCGGGAGGTACAGGTATACCGAGATTAACCATGTCGGCAAGACCTGCGCCTTTGCCGCCGAGCAAGTTTTTTAAACTGATTCCACCTTCAGCCTTTTTGCCGCCAAAGAAATATACATACTTTGTTTTTGCCATATATGCCTCCTCATTCAATTCTTATTTTCGAAAAATCAGCAAATGTGAGAAACATGTCCTTTATTAATTTCAGGGCTCCGAGCCTGTTATTTTTTATTGTCTCATCGTTGTCCATAACGAAGACCTTTTCGAAATAATTGTCGATGGTCTCCTTAAAGCTGACCAGCACCGCAAGCGAATCGCTGTATTTCTGCGCCTCCATGAGCCTGAAGAAATCTTCTTTTTTCGATTCATAGAGAGAATAAAGGGCCTTCTCTTCATCAAAAGCGAACAGAGAGGGGGTAACAATAAGATTATCAGTAATCTGTTTCGTAATATTAAATACCCGCCTGAAGCCAATCATAAGCCGTTCGAAATCCTCGACGGATTTCTGGGTTTCCAGGGCGATGAGTCTCTGATAGCCATCGTAAATATCGTGGGCGACAAAAGGGAGGACGCTTTCCACGTAATCCTGATTATGCTTATCGTCAAGCATGGAGAATTTGAACCGTGTGGCGATAAACTCAAGAATCTTTGTTTTCGTCTCTTCAAGAGGAAGCCTGCCTTTGATGTTGTGGCCACTCTCGTATGCGATGTCGATAAGGTCTTCGAGGGATAGACAGTAGCGTTTGTCGATGGCAATCTTGATAACACCGAGAGATTGTCTCCGCAAGGCATAGGGGTCGAGGTTCCCTGTGGGGATCATGCCCATCGAAAAAAAGGACGTAATGGAATCAATCTTGTCGGCAATACCGACAATGGAACCTGCAAGTGTTTGCGGAAGATTACCATTGCCTCCTGTGGGCAGGTAGTGCTCCTCGATGGCGCGGGCAACATCGCTCTCTTCACCTTCGATAGTGGCGTAAATCCTTCCCATAGTACCCTGAAGTTCGGGAAATTCTCCTACCATATGTGTGAGAAGGTCTGCCTTCATGAGCTGTGCCGTCTTTGCGACAATGGCAGCCGCATCAGGCGCGAGCATTGATGCGAGATGGGCCGCGATAGCACCTACCCGTTCCGCCTTGTCTTTCAGTGTGCCGAGCTTTACGTGAAATACGATAGAGCCGAGCCTGTCGTAGCGATCAATAAGCGACGCCTTTTTGTCATCTTCGAAGAAAAACTGCGCGTCGGCGAGACGTGCCCGGAGCACTTTTTCGTTGCCACGGATAACGTTTTTATCCTCTTTCGGGATTGTATTGGCAAAAAATATAAAATAGGGCATAAGCTGCCCATCATCTTTTTCAATAGGGATATATCGCTGGTGGGTCTTCATGACGTTGACAAGGACTTCCTTGGGGATGCCGAGGAAGACTTCATCGAATGTACCCCGAAGCGGATAAGGATATTCTGTAATGTAGATAATTTCCTTGATCAGTTCTTCGTCACGGATAGCATGACCTTTTGTCTCTTCCTCGATACGTTTGATCCCTGCCCGGACTGTCTCCATCCGTTCTGCTTCATTGATAATGATGTAGTTTGTCTTCAGTGTCTCCGCATATTTCTGCGGATCTGTGATTACAACCTGGCCTTGCGATAAAAACCGGTGGCAGTATGTACTGTTGCCGCTTTTGACATCAGCGACGGCAAATTTTACAGGCGCATCGCCGAAGAGGCACAGAACCCATTGGATTGGTCTCGCATATTCGAAGCTCTCAGCGCCCCAGCGCATCTTTTTCTGAAAGGGGATTTTTGTGATTATGTCGGGGAGAATTTCCTGCAGTATTTCTACGGTCTCCCGTCCTTTTTCAAACTTTTCAATGGTGACGAATTCAACACCATCCTTAAGGCCTTTTTTGAGGTCTCCCACTTCGGCTGCCTGTGATTTGGCAAAACCAAGGGCGGCCTTTGTCGGGTTGCCCGATTCGTCATAAGCCCTGTTTAAGGGCGGGCCGAATTTGACCGTTGTCGTCTCTTCCTGTTTTTCGGCCATGTTGCCCACCAACACAGCCATGCGCCTCGGCGTTGTCTGGATGTTCATATCACCGCAAGCAATTCTCGATTGAGCAAGGCCATCTTCGAGGAGCTTTTTCAAGCCTTCTTTTGCCGGCTCAAGAAAGCGGGCGGGAATTTCTTCAGTTCCTATTTCCAATAATAATGTTTTCACTCTGGACTCCGAACAACAACTTCGACTGTTATTTCTTCACGAGCGGGAAACCCAACTCTTCTCTTTTTTGAACGTATAATTCGGCGCACATTTTTGCGAGGTTTCGTACCCTTGCGATGTAATTTGCCCGCTCGGTAACACTGATGGCGCCCCGCGCATCGAGGAGATTAAAGACGTGGGAGCATTTCAGGCAGTAGTCATAGGAAGGATAGATGAGCCCTCTCGTCTTGATCAGTCTTTCCCCTTCACGTTCATAGGTATCAAATAAGCCCCGGAGCATCACAGGGTCGGATTCTTCAAAGTTATAGATGGAAAATTCCCGTTCAGGCGCAAGGAAAACATCGCCGTAGAGGATGTCCTTGTTCCACTTGATATGATAGACATTATCGACATCCTGGAGGTACATGGCGATGCGCTCGATGCCGTAGGTGATCTCCACGGTAATAGGCGCAAGGTTGATGCCGCCCGCCTGCTGAAAATAGGTGAACTGGGTGATCTCCATGCCGTCGAGCCAGACTTCCCATCCGAGCCCCCAGGCGCCGAGCGTCGGTGATTCCCAGTCGTCCTCGACAAAGCGTATGTCGTGATAGGATGTATCGATGCCGAAACTTTTCAAGCTTTCGATGTAGATATTCTGGATGTCCTTGGGGGACGGCTTCATGACAACCTGGAACTGGTAGTAGTGCTGGAGACGGTTCGGGTTTTCGCCATAGCGTCCGTCGGCAGGTCTCCGTGAAGGCTGCACATAGGCGGCGTTCCAAGGCTCAGGGCCCAGACATCGCAGGAATGTGGCCGGATGAAATGTGCCTGCGCCGACTTCCACATCGTAAGGCTGCTGGACAATACAGCCTCTGTCGGCCCAGAATTTTTGTAAAGCAAGTATGAGATCTTGAAAATACATGGTTAAACCCCCATTTCTATACCATAAAACATGCCATTTTTACCAATAATTTCGACAGTCAGCGATGGTTTTGTTTGTAATCCGTTACAGTTCTCTTTTGTATTATGTTTTAAAATCGGCCAACGGCTTGGAAGGGTACGGTTCAATTGCGAGCATCAGTCGAGCAACAAGCGTCTCTGCGCGCCCTGCCGTGCCGTGTGCTCTCAAATTAAATGCCGTTGCGAGTTGAGGAGAAATTCCATATTTCCCTTTTTCAGCCCCTTGTATCTCATACGAAAGAAGTGATACCCTCGTTTTAATGTCCCTATGCTTCGTTCCACTTTATGCCTCACAGAGTTTATGAGTTTATTGATAATGACTCAGAGCCGGACTTTTGTCCAAGGAGTTGACTACTAAAGTATCACGGGTATCTCATGAGGGCCGCCATCAATGGCGGCCCTTTTCATGTGTGCCGGGCATGTGGGGCTTTGGGGTGGTGACATATTGACATTTGAAAAACGGAATGGGGACATCTTTTTTCAATTCAGAAGGGTTTGGATAGGATTTCTGTTCCTTTCCAATATTTCTTGATGGCACGGGGGCAACGGCACTTTTAAAGGATGTTTACGGGTTGAATCCCTCTTCTTTGCTGTGCCTGATCCCTACAATATGCACGGTGTTCTCTTCAATCCTGTATCTGACAATGTATCCTCCCGATCCGAAGGGAACAACCAGATCATGAAAATCCGGAAGGTCTTCAAGGGGGTGTATGATATCGGGGTAATCTTCGAGGATTTTCACTACATTTTTGATTGTCGTTGCTGCTCTATGCGCGGCTTCCCGGTTTTTGTCTCCGATAAACTCTCTCAATCTTACAAGATCATCAATGGCCTCGGAGAGCCAGATTATTTTTCTCATTCAGGACGCCCTGTCTCGTGTTCGCTTCCCCAGGTGTCCAGCCAGGCCATTACTGCTTCATTATCAATGCTTTTCTCGGTCACCTTGTATGCTTCCCACCGCTGGAGAGTCTCCTGACGAAGATTTTCCGCACGTTCTTCCTTCTCAGTGTATTCCCTAAGCGCTTCTTTCATAATCCAGTGCGGTGAACGTCTTTTCGCAGCAGCCAGGCGGAGCAATCGCTCTTTCATGTCCGGTTCTAATTTTACTGCCATAGGATGAGTAGCCATAATACACCTCCGAGGTATTACCTGGTAATAATTATAGTATATCTGTGTTGACTATGCAAGCGCATTTCAACGGATATTTTCGCTTGGAGATAGGGGCTTCTCGATTATTGACCCAATTGGCACCCCCATTTACATATATTCCGACAGAGAACCATCAGAAGAATTTCGTCAGTTTTATAAGAGCGAATAGCAGGAATACCCGGTATCATTTATTCCAGGCAGCTCCTTTTTATGCTGTAAATGCAGCGCGGGCCCCGTTTATCGGTTTCAATTACTTTCAAAAACTCCATGCCCAACTTTTCAAAGGCCCTCAATGAGGCGGTATTCTCCGGGTGGGTGAGGGCAAGGAGGCGATCTACGTGGAGATTTTTGAAACCGTATGCGATTTGCGCCATTCCGATTTCTGTGGCGTACCCTTTGCCCTGTGTGTCTTCCTGAAGGGCAACACCAATTTCGTAGTCGTTTTCGTTGAGATAACGGCAGGGTAATAGTCCGGCAAAACCGACACAAGAGCCATCCTCCTTTTCACAGAGAACACCGATACCACAGATCTCTCTTCCGAAATAAAAATTTTCATTTATGAACACCCCGGCTTCCTGAGCAGTCATAGGAGAACCGCCGAAGAGCAGGCGCATAACGGTTTGAGAGCCTAACATAGCGGTTATAGTCTCCATATCAGAATCACGCAGTTCCCGGAGGACCAACCGTTTTGTCACCATCGTGTACACGCTTACCTCCTTAATGACTACAAACCTTTCAATCTCCCTTCAATTGTACTACACTTATGCGGAAAATCAATTACCCCATGAGGAAAGAATGAACAAAACACATATTGAAAAGACTGCCCGTGAGCTTCACCTCGCACCTGAGCAAGTGAAAGCGACGGCACTCCTCCTTGATGAGTCGGCCACAATCCCTTTTATCGCACGCTACCGGAAAGAGGCCACAGGTTCCCTCGACGAAGTAGCGATAACTGCAATACGTGATCGGCTGGAACAACTGGCCGCACTGGACAGCCGCCGGGATGCCATTTTCCGTTCTCTTGAAGAGAGGGGGCTTTTGACCGATGAACTCAAGGAAAAGCTTACCACTGCGGAAACAATGGTCGTCCTGGAAGACCTCTACCTCCCATTCAGGCCCAAACGAAGGACCCGTGCAACAATTGCCCGTGAAAAAGGACTGGAACCCCTGGCAGAGCGTCTTTTCGCACAGATGGATACTGATTCCGTATACAGTAATCCCTTTGGAGAGGCGGAAGCATTCATTGACACTGAAAAAGGGATCAATTCAACCGAAGAAGCACTTGCGGGCGCCAGAGACATTATCGCGGAATGGATAAGCGAAGCTGCCGGTGCACGGGCTGCCATACGGGACTATCTGCTTCAGCATGCCCGTTTCAGCGCAAAAATTATGAGCGGCAAAGAGCAGGAAGGCATCAAATACAAGGATTACTATGCATGGGAAGAGCCTGTCAACTCCGCCCCTTCTCACAGGGTACTCGCCATGCGGCGGGGGGAGAAGGAAGGGTTTCTCCTGCTGCACATTGTTGCGCCGGAAGAGGAAGCTCTTGCCATCTTGAGACGGTTTTTTGTCAAGGGAGCAGGTGCAGGCAGCGATCAGGTGAAGGAGGCCCTGGAAGACAGCTATCAACGTCTTCTGTTCCCTTCCATGGAAACAGAAATCAGGGTCATCACAAAAGACCGGGCCGATGAGGAAGCAATCCGCGTTTTCGCGGAAAATCTTCGCCAACTCCTCCTTGCTGCGCCATTGGGCGAGAAAAACGTTCTCGCCATTGATCCGGGGTTCAGAACTGGCTGTAAGGTCGTCTGCCTTGACAGGCAGGGAAAACTTCTTCACACCGTTACGATCTTTCCTCATAGATCGCAGAACGAGAATGCCGAAGCAGCAAAAACGGTCATTGATCTTTGCGATCGTTTCCAGGTTGAGGCTATCGCCATTGGAAACGGAACAGCCGGCAGGGAAACAGAGGCTTTTGTAAAAGGACTTACCGCTGCCGGGACTATTCCTGTTATCATGGTCAATGAGAGCGGGGCCTCTATCTACTCTGCGTCGGAGGTTGCCCGCGAGGAATTCCCTGATTATGATATTACCGTAAGAGGAGCTGTTTCTATTGGCAGACGTCTCATGGACCCCCTTGCAGAGCTGGTGAAGATCGATCCCAAGTCTATCGGCGTAGGCCAATATCAGCATGATGTTGACCAGAATGCCTTGAAAAGGGCTCTTGATGATGTGGTTATGAGCTGTGTCAATGGTGTTGGTGTCGAGGTTAACACGGCAAGCAAAGAGCTTCTCACCTATGTTTCCGGTCTGGGACCGGGGCTTGCGAAGACCATAGTGGCATACCGCGATGAACATGGCCCTTTTGGTGCAAGAACGGCATTAAAAAAGGTGCCCCGCTTGGGCCCGAAAGCATTCGAGCAGGCGGCAGGGTTCTTGAGAATCAGGGGAGCAAAGAACCCCCTCGATGCAAGCGCCGTTCATCCTGAAAGTTATTCAATCGTGGAAGCCATGGCAAAAGACCGGGGCTTATCTGTCCGTGATCTTATGGGGGACGAAGGGCTTAGAAAACAGATCGACCTGGAACGATATATAACAGAAAAAGTAGGTCTCCCTACGCTCAACGATATTATGAGTGAACTTGTCAAACCCGGACGGGACCCCCGGGAGCAGTTTGAAGCCTTTGCCTTTGCTGAGGGTGTAGAAAAAATAGAGGACGTGAAACCCGGGATGAAACTTCCGGGAATTGTCACCAACATTACAGCCTTCGGTGCCTTTGTGGATATTGGTGTCCATCAGGACGGCCTTGTTCACGTAAGCCAGTTGTCGGACCGTTTTGTGAAGAATCCCGGCGATGTAGTGAAGGTCCATCAGAAGGTAATCGTCACTGTCCTTGAAGTTGATATGCCCCGGAAACGGATATCTCTTTCCATGAAGAGCAACCCTCCGGGAAAGCGCTAGTATCAATTCGGCTGCATGGTCTTTCGGGTAGCAGGTCTATCCGGAAACTCAGGATGAGAGGCGATTGGTTTCCGAGATCGGAAAGGAGGAATTTTTCGTTCTGGCTAGAAAATCAAGGGATTGCGCGGAGGCGTACTTCTGTACGCCGCACAAGCAAAAACCCGCAGATTGACACCGCCAGGGCGAAAAAGGACCCTTTCCGGACGGAAACTAGATTTCGATTCTTGTGACTACACCATGAAGTTTATTAGGGGGCAGGTCATGAAACTGGACAAAGGGCGGCGCCAACCGTTTCATCATGGAGAAGATTTTCCAGATGCCGTTTTTTGTTGAAATCTCTTCTAACCCGTAGAATATTCCCTTTTCCGCGATTCCGGCCTTTCTAAATATTTCTTCAATATCAACAACCTCTGTGTAACCCATCTGGATCTCAAAGGTCCTTAATCCATCAGCAAGATTTGCTTTAAAAAAACTGTTCACGCCAAACGGCACATCAAGGGTTACAATGGAGACGATGATATTATCTTCGTAAATGATATTATTCATAAACATGGTGTGGACAATATAGGCGGGTATCCTCTGTGTGCCCCGCGCGAAGAAGAGGGCTGTTCCCTTAATTTTATTGAGCTCACGGTATAATTGGTTATAGCTTTCCAGAAATATATCGAGCTTTAAGGGGCGAAGAGAACGGTACAACTTCCGCTGTCCGGCGGTATAAATAATCATAATGGCCAATGGCAGGGCCGCTATGATGAGCGACCAGTAGCCGCCATGAGGGATTTTATATGAATTGGACACAAGAAAAATGATATCAACGCAGGTGACGAGGAGGGCGACACCGGTTTTGGCTCTTTCCTTTCTCAGATAGAATATACAGGTCATAATAATACCCGTCAGGGTCATTGTTCCTGTAACGGCAAGTCCATAAGCTGCAGCAAGCCGGTTTGACTCTTTGAAGAGAAACATAATGAACAGCACAGATACTAAAAGGAACCAGTTGACGAAACCGATGTATATCTGTGACCTCATTTTTGCAGAAGTATAGTCAACCTTGAACATAGGCATCAGCCGGGTGTTGATCCCCTGATACACAACGGAAAACATACCGCTGATCAATGCTTGCGATGCAATGACGGTGGCTACTATACTCAAAATAAGAAAGGGTATATAAAGAAACAGCGATTGTTGGAATACCATACCAAAGAGCACATTGGAAGCGGCGGTGCCGGGGTTTTTTATGAGAAATGCACCCTGGCCAAGATAGTTGAGCGCAAGGGCGACAAAAACAAAGTACCATGCCCTGATAATCGGTTTGCGGCCCAGGTGACCCATATCGGCATAGAGCGCTTCACCTCCGGTGGCACAGAGGATTACCTCCGATAATACAAAAAAACCGACAAGCCCGTTATGAGAAAGAAAGGTAACGGCATAATAGGGGTTTATCGCTTTACAGACAGATGGGGCCTGGATTATGGAGATAACGCCGAAGATGCTGAGAGCAAAAAACCATACAAGCATGATCGGCCCGAAGGCCCCGGCCACTTTTTCGGTTCCTTTTCTCTGAAACACAAAAAGAATGATAGCTATGACACTGGCAATAATGATTAAGGTGAGTTGTTTGGTCTCCTTAAAACCGGGAATGAGCAGTATACCCTCTACAGCACTGAGAATACTGATTGCAGGTGTTATGACCCCGTCGCCCACAAGAAGCGAGACGCCTATGAATGTAAGGATTGTAATAAAAACCATACTTCTGCTCTGTTTGAGAAGACGGATGAGAATGCTCCTTAAAACAATGGTGCCCCCTTCTCCTTTCTCACCAAGACTCATGGCAAGCCAGGCATACTCAACGGAAACGAGAATTGTCAATGTCCATATGACAAGAGAGAGGACCCCCATGATATTATCCGTTGTTGGCTTCATGAGGAGAAAAATGACTGTCAAGGTATATATGGGGCTTGTGCCGATATCACCGAAGACAAGGCCCAGAGATTTAATAACGGATTTTGTGCTGTCAACGATAGGGTTGTTATTCAGCATGATCAACAATGTGCCGGGATTGTTTTTGAAGTCTGTTCTGTTAAAGAAAGCATTATAAGGCCTGTCGTTTTGATAGTAACGTATTTTACTGTATGATTTGCGATAAATGCAACTCAAATCGGCAATACGGTAATTTGAACAAGCGCAGCATTGACCTATGGCTGGCTGGAGGGCCACGACTCCGGTAAATAGCTTGAAAATGGAGAGAATATGAGTATATTATTTCACCGGCAATGAAACATATGAACACGTTGTCATTCCTGCGCAGGCGGGAATCCAAAGCCTGGAAACAGCGGGGTTATGGTTTTTATTTGCCGGATAACGATATACCTTGAAACATTGATAAAGCTTTTGAGTTTATTGTGCCAACAGGGAGGCAAAAAAAGATGCTTACTGATAAAGAACTTGAAAAATATGCAGATGTCCTTCTCTGGGGGTTAAAAACCGCAAAAAAAGGGACATTGAAAAAGAAGGAAATTGTTCTGCTCCAGTATGAACCTCCGGCGCTGAAACTCGCGGAACTCCTTTACGGAAGACTGCTTGATCTGGGTATATACCCTGTCCAGCGCATGGGCCTTACCTTCGGTATGGAGTATGCCTTTTACGAAAAGGCAAATGAAAAACAACTTACCTTTTTGACGCCCGGCGATAAGGAGCTCTATCAAAACATTAATGGAAGAATTTTTCTCCGCGCCCCTGAGTCGCTTACCCACCTGAAAGATATCGATCCTTTGAAAATAGGCAAAGTCCTTGTTTCTCGAAAACCGCTGAAAGATATCCTCGATAAACGGGAAGAAGAACGGCGCTATAGCTGGACGCTCTGCACATTGCCGACGCCGGAATTGGCAAAACAGGCAAAGATGACCCTCAGGCAGTACACCGACCAGATCATTAAGGGCTGTTATCTCGATAAAAGTGACCCTGTAGGGGAGTGGAAGGATATCCATAAAAACGTCACCGACATAAAAAAATGGCTCAATTCATTGAAGGTAAAATCTTTTCACATGGAATCAGCGCATCTTGACCTGACCATCACACCGGGGGATAAGCGCCGGTGGGCGGGAGTTTCAGGACACAACATCCCCAGCTTTGAAGTCTTCTTCTCGCCGGACTGGCGGGGCACGGAAGGCACCTATTTCGCGAACCTCCCCTCTTTCAGGAGTGGCAATTACGTGGAAGGGGTCCGCATAACTTTCACAAAAGGCAAGGCCGTGAAAATAGAGGCGAAAACCGGCGAAGATTTTACCAGGAAACAGCTTTCAATGGACCAGGGGGCCTGTAGGATCGGAGAGTTTTCACTTACCGACAGACGTTTTTCACGGATCGACCGATTTATGGCAGATACCCTCTTCGATGAGAATTTCGGAGGAAAATACGGCAATTGTCATATAGCGCTGGGGTCCTCATATACCGATACCTATAGCGGAGATCTTTCGGAAATGACGGGTGCTCTCAAGAAGAAACTCGGTTTCAATGATTCGGCCCTTCACTGGGACCTTGTCAATACGGAGAATAAAACGATAACAGCCCATCTGACTTCCGGCAAAAAAATAGTTATATACGAAAAGGGCATATTCACATATTAGTATCCGCCCCGGTGGTACAGGGGCCACCAAGATTATATGGGCAAAGAAGCAGCGCCATTCAAAATGTGGGAGTTTTTACCGGTTACCATTCAGCAGTCCCTCAAGATGGCCCTTGAGATACACAAACAAAGAGGATATTGGCAGGAGAGGCAAATATCCATCAGAGAGTGCCCGCACTGCAGCAGTAACAATACTATTCATTGCGGACAGGTCAAAGATCTCAACGATACCACTATAGGACTCTGTCTTGCCTGCGGGTATCTCTGGTGTCTTGAGTGCGACATGGCGCTTTTGACAACGGTCAATTGTGGACACTGGCAAGTCTGCTCCGCCTGTACTGAAGAAAAAGATCGTTCCGGTTATTGCGGCATCGTTTCGCGGGAATGTTCATATATCATGGATTGGCTGAAAAAGAGTCACCCTACGGTTTAAGCGGCGACGGGGCCTTTTCAGTTTTTCTTGTATAGCCGCCATTATTTTGTTAAACTTTTGCAGCTATCAAACTCGGGAAGAGGTAGACAGATGAATATATTACAGGCAATAGGCAACACACCGCTCGTGGAGTTGATGAACATCAACAGCAATCCGAATGTAAAAGTCCTCTGCAAACTGGAGGGTTGTAACCCTGGCGGTTCTGTAAAGGACCGGCCGGCGCTCTATATGATCATGAACGCTGAAAGGCGGGGAGAACTCACAAAAAATAAAATCATTCTGGAACCCACATCGGGTAATACAGGAATTGCTATTGCCATGATCGGCGCAGCGAAAGGTTATAAGGTGGAGCTCTGTATGCCTGAATGCGTAAGCACCGAGAGGCGGCTCATCCTCCAGGGCTTAGGGTCTGAGGTATTTCTCACGCCTGCCAAAGAAAACATCGATGGTGCAATCAGAAAGGCCCTGGCGCTTGTTGAACAAGACCCGGATAAATACTATATGCCAAACCAGTACGAAAACCCTGATAATGTCCTTGCCCATTTTGAGACAACGGGACCTGAAATCTACCGGCAAACCAATGGAGAGATCGACTATTTTGTTGCCGGAATGGGTACAACGGGGACCCTCATGGGCACCGGAAGCTATTTGAAATCAGTAAAACCGGCTATGAAAATTGTCGGTGTTGAACCTGTCATGTCCCACACAATCCAGGGGTTGAAGAACATGACGGAGTCCATGGTGCCGGCTATCTATAAACAAGCCCAACTCGACGAAAAGCGTATGGTAGAAGATGGCGAGGCATTTGAAATGACCAGGCTCCTTGCACAGCATGAAGGGATATTTGTAGGAACTTCCAGCGGAGCTGCCGCTGCTATAGCCCTCAAGCTCGCCTCTGAGATCGATCACGGCACCATCGTTGTGCTCCTTCCCGACCGTGGCGACCGCTATTTGAGCACCATGCAGTTCAGATCCATCTGCGCCAAGTGCCCGCCTTGATGAAAGTTTTTTAAAAGTTTCTTGCGCACTCTGCCCGGCTGTTTACGGTTTACGGCCCTTCGCTCTTTCGGTGTCTTCGAAAATTCTGATCGTGCCAAACTCACCGTCGAAGCCTGGTGCAATATGGACTTTGCCTGTACGGACCCGTGATACAGCTTCACGAATGAGTGCTGACCCTGCCTGTTCAATATCACTCAGGGGTATATCCATCAAGATTGTAAGTTCGTTTCCGAGTTGTTCTATGAGGTTCTGATATATCCTGTCGACCCTTTTGCTGGCTACACCCACACCAAGGGTTTCGGCAATGATCTCTGCCAGAGGAATCATTGAATAATATGGTGGTGCGCCTTCTTGATTTACTCCATCCGGCCTGTCTGCAAGCTTTTCCACACGGTGTGCTACTCCGACAGTGACCTTTTTGCCGCATACCGGACAGAGATAATTATTGTCTATCGTCTCCTGTGGCGAGAGCCTTACATTGCACGCTCTATGGCCGTCGTGGTGGTACTTGCCTTCTTCGGGAAAGAATTCAATGGTCCCGAGAAATCCTTTTTTTGTTCTGATGGCGGTAGTGATAGCGTCGTATGAAATATCGGTGTCGAAGATGTTGGCCTCCCGGCCCATCTTGGCCGGTGAATGGGCATCAGAATTGGAGATAAGGGTAAGCCCGTCGAGGGCAGAGAGACGCCGGTTCATGGGCGGGTTCGAGGAAAGCCCTGTCTCAATAGCGTAAATATGGGGTGTCAATTCTTCAAAGCATTCCTCAAGGGAATCGAAGCCTGATATTGCTCCTAAGACCGAGAAATGAGGTGTCCATGCATGGGCGGGGATAAACATGGCCGTTGGACTTTCCTCTATGACGATCCTCAATAGTTCTTTGGCGTCGAGACCGAGAATGGGCCTTCCGTCTGCCTTCAGATTGCCTATCTTCGAGAGTGCCATATTGATCCGCAGGGCGCTCTCCAGATCAGGGACAAGAATTAAGGAATGGATTTTCCTTGTCTTATCAGCCTTCCGGTATATGCAACTGATTTCCGCAGTGAGGAGAAAGAAGGCATCATTGACACAGGAGTCACACACAACATCACCCCGAAACTCCTCCCTTAAATGAAAAAGGCCGTTTCCCAATGGCTCAAGCTTTTGACTCAGTTCTTTGAACCATGCAGGGTGCGTAAAGTCGCCGGTGCCGACAACGGTGATCCCTTTTATCTGGGCCCATCTCCAGAGCTCCTCCGGGACCATACCCTTACTTGTGGCCCGTGAATAGCCTGAATGGATGTGCAGGTCGGCAATAAAACGCATGGAAGATTATGAAGGCAGGCCGTCTGTTAAGTCAAGAAGCAAATCAGTATCACTCCGGCAGTACAGATTAATGACCATGTTTCAGGCAAAATCCACAGTTGTTCTCTGCCTCTTTCATAAGAGCTATTTTCACCCGTGAGAACGTGCAGGCCAGCCACAGGAAAGGCACAAAGAGGATAGGCATTCCCTCAAGTTTATAAAGCTCTGTTCTGTTTGAAAAAAAATATATATAATATCTTAGCAGGTCATTTTTCTATAGGAGATAAATATCATTGAGCACGAAACCGGAAGAGACAAAAGACCTTTTTCACTCTATCCTTAATTCTATTCCCATTGGTATCTATATCATCGACAGAGAGTTAAAAATCTCCTGGGCCAATGAAAGGCTGCTGAGATGGATAAAGAGCAAGAAGATCTCCTATACAGAAAGCAAAAACTGCTATGCTGTCATATTCGGCAACAAAGCGCCCTGTGAGGATTGTCCTGCCATCAAAGCTTTTGAGAGCGAAACGTCAGAATACGCGGAAATACGAAGGACCTTCAAGGGGAAGGTATCCTATTATTTGACCACATCAACACCCTTAAAGGAAAAAGGGGCCACCGGTGAACCCTTTGTTATTGTTACAGTTCAGGATGTAACAACTCATAAAACGGCAGAAGATGAACTGCGCCGTCTCAATGACTTCAACAGGGTGATTATTGAAAACGCGCCTGTAGCGATTTTTACGATTGATAAAAGTGGCAAGTTTACCAGTGTAAACCCGGCGCTGGCTATCCTCTCGGGGCTGGGTTCCGAGGCGGAAGAGAAGCTTGTAGGGTTCAACTGGCTTGAGAACCCTTACACGGTAAGATGTGGCCTTGCAGAGCATATAAAAAAAGGACTCCAGGGTGAACCCTTTGAATTGCAGGACTTCCCTTTTGTAACGTATCGGGGGGACAAGGGACAGTATATTCATTTCAGGGGAATCCCCTTAAAAGGCAAAAGCGGCAAGGTAGAGATGCTGCTCTGTATCATTGAAGACAGCTCGGAAAAGGTAAAGGCAAAGATACAGTCAATTCAGGACGCAAAAATGTCCGTCATCGGGAGACTCATGACAGGCGTTGCTCATGAGCTGAATAACCCTCTTGCCACCATTGCTGCCAATTCGGAGCTGGCCTGTGAATTATTCCAGGGCTTTAAAGAAGGGGTAATCAACGAAAATGACATGACTGAGCTCCGGGAATATCTCGACGTCATACAAGAGCAGGCATTTCGTTGCAAAAGCATCATCAAGGACATGATTGACCTGACAAAGAAAAAAGGTTTTGAAGTACAGGAAATAGACCTGAATGCCTGTTTGAACGACCTTACAAAATTGATTAATTTCAAGAAATTGAACATTCATTTTGTGAAGGAGATTGCCCTTGACCTGCCGCACATCAAAGGGGACGTCAATGCGACAAAGCAGTCATTAATGAATATCCTTCAGAATGCTGTCGATGCCGTAGGGGAAAGAGAAGTGAAGATAATACAGCTTAAGGTCTTTCCCTCCGACGATATGGTGGTGGTTGCCATTGAGGACAACGGTGTCGGTATCCACGAGGGTCTCGTTGACAAGATTTTTGAACCCTTTTTCTCGACAAAAGATTCCGGCAAAGGTGTAGGACTCGGCCTTACTCTCTGTTATGAATTTCTGAACAAAATGGGCGGGAAGATCGAAGTGACAAGTACACTGGGAAGAGGAAGCACCTTCAGGGTCATTTTCCCAATATATCGAAAGGAAGATAATGGAAACTGAGAACCCCGTCATAAGAATCCTCATTGTTGACGACGAGCATCAATTGCTGGAGGCATTCAAGAAAAAGCTTTCCAAGGAAGGCATGAAGGTCTTCACTGCATTAAACGGACAGGATGCCATTTCTATTATTAAGAAAGAAACGCTTGATATAGGGCTTTTTGATATTAAACTCCCCGACATGGACGGCGTCGAGCTTTTGAAAATGCTCAGAGACACCCAGCCGACCGCTGAGGTTATTATGCTTACCGGCTATGCTTCGGTGGATACTGCCATACGGTCCATGAAACTCGGGGCCTATGATTACCTCAACAAGCCATGCAAACTTTCAGAACTGCATACCATAATATTAAAGGCTTATGAAAAGAAACAGCTCAAGGAAAAGAATATTATCCTCAAGGCGCACTTACAGAGAGTCGAGGGCCACGATAGGCTGATCGGAGAAGCCAAATTAATCAAAGAAGTGAAAAAGTTCATTTCTTTGGTAGGCACCTCGAATGTGCCTGTTCTTGTTCTGGGAGAGACCGGTACCGGGAAAGAATTGGTAGCCAGGGCCATTCACGACAATTCAAGCCGTTCCGCAAACCCCTTTGTTGCCATTAATGCGAGCTGCCTGCAGGAAAATATCCTTGAAAGTGAACTCTTCGGATATAAGAAGGGCGCTTTTACCGGAGCACAGACAGACAAGGTTGGCCTCCTCCAGATCGCTGACAAAGGTACCTTTTTTGTCGATGAGGTGGCTGACATGAGCCCCGCTATTCAGGCAAAACTGCTCCGCGCCCTTGAAACGTCTGTTTTTAGAAGACTTGGAGATACAAAAGAGATTGTCGTCGATGTCCGGTTTGTTTTTGCCACCAACAAGAGCATAGAAGAAGAGGTGAAAACCAACCGGTTCCGCAAGGACCTCTTCTACAGGTTGAATACCTTCATTATCACCGTCCCGCCGCTGCGTCATCGAAGAGACGATATTCCCCGCCTGGCCGATTATTTTATGGAGAAGCACGCCCGGGGCGGTAATAAGAAGATCATTTCAGAAGATGCCCTGAATGTTCTTATGAACTATACCTGGCCCGGGAATGTGCGAGAGCTGGCAAATGTGTTGGAGCGGGCCATATTGATATCGGCAAGCAGAGAAACCATTGCAAGCGGTGACTTACCCCAGAGCATGATTGAAGCGCCGTCTTCTTCTCCCATGATTGAAAAACAGGCGTTGACTCAGGATACGTTGCGACTGGACAGTATGGAGAAGGACCACATAGAGAGAGTGCTCAAACTTGCCGGTGGAAACAAGAGCAAGGCAGCCCGGCTTCTGGGTATCAGCAGAAAGAAATTATACCAAAAAGTTGAAGAGATCCAGAAAGATTCTTCCCTGCACACTGACAAATAACCCGTAGAGACTATTCAAAGGTAAGCGCTCGAAAGTGTGTAGAATGGGAACACTCGTTGCCATTCTTATTATTTTTTACGAAACTATTTTGTCTTGCCCCTCCACAGAAGAACGAATATTGTCAAGGGCTTGCCGGTCCGGGAAGGGGTGTTCCCGGTGTTGGCATGGCAATTGCTATTAGTCATGGCAGAGACCAGGACGGTTGATAAACAATTTGCCTATAAAAAAAGACCAGCACCAGAAGGAGTCTGTAATGACCGGAGAAAGAAACTTTTCTACATTACGAACACTCATCAACAGGAATGCAGCGCTCTACCCTGATAAAATTGCGATGAAGGAAGTCGAGACTGGCAAAAAGTGCACATTTAAGGTGCTCAGGGACAGGATAAACAGAATGGGGCGTGCATTACACAGTCTAGGACTGAAAAAGGGAGATCGTGTAGGCATACTGAGCCAAAACAGCTATGAATATATGGAGCTGATTCTCAGTGTACCGAGCGCGGGATATATTTTTGTGCCTGTCAATTTCAGGCTGGCGCCGCCTGAAATGGCGGATGTGCTTTTGGATGCCGCACCAAGGGTCTTATATGTTGATGAACAGTATCTCCCTGTTATAGGACAGATCAAGGAAAAAGTTCCCACTATAGAGCACGTTATTTATATCGGACCAAAAGAAAAAAGGCCGGAAGGATGGCACGACTACGAAGAGATGATTCGGAGTGTGGCATCCGATGACCCTGATATGCCGGTCCTGGAAGACGACATCGCCATGCTCATGTATACCAGTGGAACAACAGGGCTGCCGAAAGGGGTAATGCAGACCCATGGAAATCTTTATCATTGTGGCCGTACCTGTGCTTTCAATAATGAGATTGAAACTGACGATATCGGTTTTACGATATGCCCCATGTACCATGTGACTGCATGTACTTCCTTTATGGGACCCTTTTATAAAGGGGCCACGAGCCTGCTGTTTCAGAAATGGGATGCCGAAGCGCTTTTTAAGGCAGCCCATGAGGAAAGGCTGGTGGCGGGTATGCTTGCAACACCGATGGTGCGGATGCTCCTCGATACCTGGCCTTCTGTGAAGGAAAAATATGATATTTCAAGCATGAAAAAGCTCTGGTTTGCCGGAGCGGGCATTATACCCTCTGTCTACAAGCAGTTCATCGATACCTTCGGGTTTATTCTTGGCGAACATCACGGTACGACAGAAACAACAGGGGTTACCACAAACCTTTCGGCGAAGAATATCGAGAAAGAATTTGCCCAGGGGAATATCGATATTCTTGAGTCCTGCGGGAGGGCGGCTTATGACTGCGAAGTTCTCATTGTTGACGACAATGATGAGGCGATTACCCCTCCTGGTGTCGGCGAAATGAAGGCAAGGGGTCTGGGTACTGCCATCGGATACTGGCGCAAGGAAGAGCAAACAAAGAAGGCCTTCAGAGACGGATGGTTTTATACTGAAGATATTTGCGCCATTAACGAAAAGGGATATATTAAAATTATTGACCGGAAAAAGGACATGATCATTACCGGAGGGGAAAATGTATATCCGGCGGAGATCGAAAAGGTTATCAATGAACATCCCGCCGTGAGGGAGTCTTCAGCAATCGGCGTTTCGCATCCGGTATGGGGAGAGGCAATTGCGGCCATCGTGGTATTGAATGACGGAGAAAAGCTGACCGATAGCGAGATCACCCAATACTGCAAGGGTAAGATTGCCGGATATAAAGTGCCCAAGATGGTCTACTTTATTCCTGAAATGCCTCGTAATCCTGCCGGTAAAATTTCAAAACCGGAACTACGGAAACAATTTGGTTCAATATGATGCGTATGGGTTTTGATATAAATATATTATTGTTCAGTAATACCACTTATCAGAGGGAGGTTGAGAAATGTTTGAACTGACGTCAGAACAAAAAGACATAAAAAAGGCAGCCCGGGAATTTGCCGAAGGTGAACTGAAAGAAATCGCCCGGGAGCTTGATGAAAAACAGCATTTTGATGAAAAGCTTTGGGAAAAGGCTGCAGAACTTGGATTCCTTGCCGTCTTTATTGATGAAGAATATGGCGGAGCCGGTCTTGGATATCTTGAACACAGTTTAATCTGTGAGGAACTGTCCCGAATAGACTGCGGTATCGCCCACTCAATAACCTCAACATTTTTTGGCACACAACTGATAAAGCTTATTGGATCGGAAGAACAGAAACAGAAATACCTTCCTATGGTTTGCAGTGGTAAGGCAAAGATGGGTGTCGCTATTACGGAACCGGACGCGGGAAGTGACGTCTCCTCCATAAAGACAGTGGCGAAAAAAGACGGAGAGGATTATATAATCTCCGGCAATAAGACCTTTATTACCAATGCCAATCGCGCTGATTTTCTGATCGTGCTCTGTATAACCAATCCGGAAGCGAAGAAAAAATACGATCGTTTCAGTACTATTATTGTGGAAACAAACAGACAGGGTTACGAAGCAAGTAAGTTAAAGAATAAGCTTTCCATCCGTTGTTCTGATACAGGAGAGGTTACCTTTAATGATGTAAGGGTTCCGAAGGAAAATTTACTGGGAAAGGAGGGAAAAGGCTTTTACAACATCATGGAATTTCTTAATCGTTCTCGTCTTGAAGCGGCGGGTTTTGGTGTCGGTACAGCCCAGGGGGCATTAGAAAAAGCCATCGACCATGTGCGTAAAAGAAAACAGTTTGGCGCTCCTCTGGCCGATTCGCCGGTCGTTCAGACGAAGATAGCCGAGATGGCCACTCTGGTTGAGGCGGCGAGATGTTTTCTTTACAGTACAAGCGCGAGGGTAGACCGTGGTGAAATGGATCATGAAATCATTGCCATGACAAAATGGTATGCGGCAGAGGTGGCAGTGAAAGTTTCCGATGAAGCCATACAACTACACGGAGGCTATGGCGTGCTCGAGGAGTATGATGTCGCTCACTACTGGCGTGATGCAAAGGTCATCGAGATTTTCGAAGGTACCAAAGAAGTTGAAAAATTGATTATTGGAAAAAGATTGTTGGGACGATAGATCATGGCCAGAGATCTCTCACAGCATAAGATGAAGGTATCTGATAAGGCATTCCATCGGCAAAGCGGAGACTATAGGCCATCCCTGTGTGATGGATGTGTAGATACGATACAGAGATGTATCCATTATGCACAACAGATAACCGGCCCATCATTTGGAATCTATCCTGCCCATACGGGGTTTCTCAAGAGTGATTACACCCTCAGACCTGTTGTTGAACGGAATTGCTTGTGTGGCACCGAAATTGCTTTTTGTACTAATGCAGCAAAATAAAATTAATCCTTAAGGGGGATTTATGAGACTTTCAAACATTATCAAAGTATTTATTTTCTTATTCTTTGTGACTACCTGTGTGGTTGTTCCGAACAGTTTTGCTCAGGAAAAGGCAGTATCGATAAAAGTCACCAACTGGTTTCCCGTTGGGAGCAAACATGATTTAATTTTGCAGGACTGGGGCAAAGACCTTGAAAAACGTACCAATGGAAAGGTAAAAGTCAGTTACTATGCAGCAGGTACGCTTGTCCCTGCCGCGCAGACCTATGATGCTGTCGTTAAAGGCATTGCTGATGTGGGCAACCACGTTCTTGGCTACACCATGGGCAGGTTCCCTTTCTCGCAGGTGCTCGATCTCCCCATCGGCTGGCCGCAAACCGGGGAAGGCACAAAGATCGCCAACGATTTTTATAAGAAATTCAAGCCAAAAGAACTTGATGACGTGAAGGTGCTTCTGTTCCATTCTCAGCCCGGTGGTTATCTCCATACCAAGACCAGACCTGTTAATAAGCTTGAAGACGCAAAGGGCCTCAAATTACGTTGTTTTGGGTCCAACGCAAAGTTTGTCGGTTTGATCGGCGCATCGCCGGTGGCCATGCCTATGCCCGACGTTTATGACGCCCTTTCAAAAGGTGTTGTCGACGGGCTTATGTCGAGCTATGAGGCGCTTCACAATTTCCGTACCGGTGAACACGTAAAATACTCTACCGAGAATACGACGACAGCATATTCGGCAACCTTTGTTGTTATGATGAACAAAAAGAAATTTGCCTCACTCCCTGCCGATGTTCAGAGCACCATTGATAAAATGAGTGAAGAATATATCGTGAAATATGGAAAGCTCTGGGCAGATATTACCGCAGAAGGCAAAGACTGGCTCATTAAGAGAGGCGACAAGATTATAACCCTGAGCAAAGAAGAAGAAGCAAGGTGGTATGAAAAGGGTAGTAAACCTCTCGTCGATCAATACATTAAAGAGACAAAAGATAAAGGAATGCCTGGCGACGAAGCAGTCAAGTACCTCCTGAGCGTCCTTAGGAAGAAATAAGGGATGGTGCCTTCCGGGCTCTAATCCCTGAAAGCATATCCCCTGAGGGGTTAGAACCTCAGGGGATATGCACTGCATCAAAGGAGGCAAAAAGAATGGAAGTATTTTATAACGCGACGAAAAAAATTACGCAAAGCGCGAACTTCATCGCCGGGGTCCTTCTTGCCCTGATGATGCTTCTCACCTGTTCCGATGTCGTATTGCGCTACCTGGGGAAACCGATTACAGGGACATTTGAACTCATGTCATACGCCGGGGCTATTGTGGCCGGATTTGCCATCTCCCAGACCTCTCTCGATGGCGCCCACGTAAGTGTAGATATGCTCACCGGAATCCTCCACGGCAAAGCACGGGTGACCCTTAATGTCTGCACCAAACTCATCAGTCTCGGGGTTTTTATCATTTTCACCTATGCCCTTTTTTTGAAAGGGATGGACCTCTATGACACTCACGAAGTTTCACTTACACTTCAGGTGCCCTATTATCCCGTTGCGTACGGGTTGTCGCTTGCAAGCTTTATAGAATGTCTTGTGCTTCTCGCGCAGATCTTCAAAATTATTGGTGAAGGAGGGAAGCATGAATGAGACCATGATCGGCCTTATAGCGCTCGTTGTGCTCTTAGGCTTATTTCTTACCGGTATTGAACTTGCCTTCGCAATGGCGGCCATTGGTTTTATCGGATTTACCATTCTCAATGATTTCAACACAGCCGTCAGTCTTATGGCAAATGACTTACTCGATGCCCTTGCCAACTACGGGTTGACGGCTATTCCGCTTTTTGTCCTCATGGGCCAGATTGCCTTTAATGCGGGTATTGCGAAACGGCTCTATGATACGACGCACAAGTTTCTGGGACATATCCCCGGAGGCCTTGCGGTGGCAACAGTAGCAGGGGCTACCGTATTCAAGGCAATTTGCGGATCCGTTGCGGCAACGTCAGCAACATTTGCCAGTGTCGCAATTCCTGAGATGGACCGTTACGGATACAGCAAGAAACTCTCCACGGGCATAGTTGCCACGGTAGGAACTCTTGGCGTCCTCCTGCCTCCCAGTGTTACCCTCATTGTTTTCGGTATTATAACTCAGCAGTCTATTGGGCGGCTCTTTATGGCAGGGATTTTTCCCGGCCTCATTATGTCCTTTTGCTTTATTCTCATTATTTTCGTATGGTGCAGGATCAATCCTGCCCTCGGTCCGCGAAGCGAAAAGTATACCTGGCCGGAGAGAGTGAAGACGCTCCCCTCGGTAATATGGCCTATCGTCATCTTTCTTATTCTCATAGGCGGACTTATGTATGGTTTTTTCACCCCCACTGAAGCGGGTAGTATAGGGGCATTCACCGTCTTTCTCCTCTGCGCACTGAAAAGAGATATCAATTTCAAGGGTTTTACGCGTTCAATACAGGAATCGCTGCGGACTGCATGTATGGTGCTCATGCTTATCGCCTGTTCAGCCGTGCTTGGCCATTTTATCGCGGTCACAAATATACCTCAGGCTTCTGCAGAATGGATAATGGCGCTTCCCTTGCCAAAAATGGCAATATGCATCATCATCTTTTTTGTTTACCTCCTCGGTGGTTCTTTTATCGATGATCTTGCTTTCATGATATTGGCAACACCCATTTTCTTTCCCATGATTATAAAGATGGGCTATGATCCTCTCTGGGCGGGCATTATGATCGCCTGCACGGTCTGTATCGGTTCCGTTGTTCCACCTGTTGCCATCTGTGTTTTTATCGTAAGAAATATTACAAAGGTACCTATGAGCACCATATATGCCGGTGTTTATCCCTTTCTGGCGTCTATGGTCTTTTGCATGATTCTGCTCTTTATATTTCCGCAAATTGCAACATATTTGCCCAGTGTGCTTATGAAATAAACACTCTATTCATTATTACGGAACACCATAGGCAAATATCCTGATTGTGTGAAGAAGTAGTATTAAAATAGAAAGCGCGTTAAGGAGGCATTTTTATGGTTATTGGAGATATGCTCACAAGAAACGCGAACAAGTTCCCCGAAAAACCCGCCATCATCTCTGACGAGGTCAATCTGAACTACCGCAAGTTCAACGAAAGGGTGAACGGTCTCGCCAACTACCTGATCACCACGGGATTGAAGAAAGGCGACCGTATCGGAGTGCTTGTTCACAACAGTCATCAATTTATGGAGCTTTATTTCGCAGCAGCCAAGGCGGGAGGTATTTTCTGCCCCTACAACAATCATCTCAAGAAGACGGAGCTAAAAGATATTATCGACTATTCGAGTCCGAAGTTTCTTTTTATCGACAAAGACTACACAGAGATGATGGATTCGTTGAAGTCCGGATTGACGTCAGTAGAACAGTATATTTCCCTCCAGACGCCAGGTTATCCGTATATGAAGAATTATGAAGATATAATCTCTGATTCGCAGATAACTGAACCGGGTGTTGTTATTGATGAAGATGATGTAATAAGCATTATATTTACTGCGGGCACTACCGGTAAGGCAAAAGGCGCCATGAGGACACACAGACACCTTATGTCCGACGCGATAGCAAGCGCCATAGATCTGAGGGTTGAATATGACGAGAAGGTGCTCATTACCTTCCCGATGTACCATGTGGCATGCGAAGATAATATTGTACGGCATACATTTCTGCCGAACACATTCTATATAAAAAAAGAAGGCGGTTTTAATCCCGAAGAGGTCCTTGGTTATATAGCAAAGGAACGAATTACACGTTGCCAGATGGTGCCAACGATGATTCACAGCCTCCTCCAGGTGCCGGACGTTACAAAGTTTGACCTGAAAAGTCTGCGCCTCATCTTATATGCCGGAGCCCCAATGCCGGTAGAGCTTCTTAAAAGATCGCTCGAGATCTTTCCCTGTGGTTTTGCTCAACTGTATGGACAGACCGAAAGCGGCCCCTTCACCACGGTATTGAAACCTGAAGACCACATTCTCGATGGTTCCGAGAAAAAGGTTAAGCGTCTCGCCTCGTCGGGAAAACCGGCCCTCAACTATGAGATCAGGATTGTCGATGAAAACGATAACGACGTGCCTATAGGTGAAGTAGGTGAGATGATTGGCCGGAGTGAAGCCATGATGAAAGGGTATTGGCAGATGCCGGAAGAGACTGAGAAGAAATTGAAAAATGGCTGGCTCCATACCGGTGATCTTGCCAAATTTGATGAAGATGGATATGTGTATATTGTAGAACGGAAAAATGACATGATAATAAGCGGCGGTGTCAACATTTACCCCCGTGAGATCGAGGAAGTGCTATACAGGCATCAGGCAGTCCTTGAAGTGTCGGTTATAGGGATCCCTGACGAACACTGGGGCGAAGTACCGAAGGCTGTAGTGGTTCTCAGAGAAGGGGCCAGCGCGACGGAAGAAGAGATCATAAAGTTCTGCGGAGAGCATCTGGCGGGATACAAAAAACCCAAATCAGTTGCCTTCTGGAAAGAACTCCCGAAAAGCCCGCAAGGTAAGATACTGAAAAAAGACATCAGATTATCTTTTAATAAGAGTTGATTCAACAAAACACAGCTTTTGGCTTTATCCGAAACTCCTCGTCGGGTAAGGCCAAAAGCCTCTTCCTGTTTCTTCCGGAACTTTTGTAAAATGGTATTCAGTAACTGTGATGGAAGATCTAATCCTTTTTTGACGCTTTTCCGGGATGTTTTTTTGGCAGCTCTGTGTAGATATCTATTGACCGGGGTTTCATATGGTCTGGCAGGCGTTCATTACAGAACTTCATAATATCACACTCTTCCACGGTAATCCCCTCTCTCATGACAACGAGCACCTTTATCGATGCACCGCCGTTTTCATCGGAATCGGTTGTCACCATAACGTCAAGAATACCGGGAAAGGTCCTCAGAACGCCTTCTATTGCCTGATACAATTTTCTGTCCCCGTTCACAGTCACCTGCAGTTGTTTGAGCAATTACTATGCCAGACAAGTGGGGAGGTCCGGAACCATTACTGCGTCAAGGTTCTGTACTATTTTGTTTTGACTATGAAATGTATGCTCACGATAAAGCACAATATCTTTGTGCCATTTAGAATCAGGTGTTTCGTAAATACACAAAACAAAACGATTTCCAGGCGACGGAATGCCAATCCTCTTGTAATCCTCACTTTCCCCATGATATTCTTTGATGAGACGAAAACTTTGTTAAGTGATTGCCATGTTATTTTTCTGTTAAAACTGAGCCTGCGTTATGCCTGCCAAAAATAAAGATAAAAAAGATCTCTCCGGAGCGGATAGGGCATCTGTGAATACCGGTAAGCAAAAACGGAAGAAGACACTCTATATCGAAGAGAACCAGTTCAGAGATCTGGCAGAGAAATCGCTTGTCGGCATCTATCTTATTCAAAATGAAGCCTTCAAGTATGTAAACCCCAAACTGGCAGAGATATTCGGTTATACCGTAAAAGATCTTCTTACAAAGATAAAGCCAAAGGACGTGGTTATCCCGGCGGACTGGTCTTTAGTGGCAGGGAACATCCAGAAAAGGGTGTCCGGTGAGGCTGAGTCCTTCCATTACGAATTCAGGGGACTCACCAGGCATAAAGAGGTCATCGCCATCGAAGCTTATGGTTCCCGCACCACCTATCAAGGGGAGCCGGCGTTGATAGGGACCCTGCTGGATATTACCAGAAAAAAGCGTGATGAAGAGTTGTTGAGGAGGGCCGAGGAGAAATACCGCAGTATATTTGAAAATGCCATAGAGGGTATTTTTCAGACAACCCCGGAAGGTCACTTCTTAGTGGCCAATCCATCCTTTGCAAAGATGCTGGGATATGGCTCACCTGAAGAGCTTATATCGCTCATGACAAACATAGAACGTCAGGCTTATGTTGAGCCCGCACTCCGCTCCCTTTTTGCCGGGACGCTTGAAAGGGAAGGGGAGATACGAGGTTTTGAATGCGAACTTTACAGGAAGGACGGAAGTATCATCATCGCTTCGATGAATGCCCGCATAGTCCGTGACCCAGATGGAACAGTCCTCTATTATGAGGGAAGCATTGAAGACATTACGGAAAAGAAGAAAGTGGAGAACCAGTTCCGTCTCCTCAATGAATTTAACAAGGCGATCATTAATAATGCCCCTGTAGCAATATTTACCCTCGATAGAAACGGTATGTTTACCAGTATAAACCCTGCATTAGCCTCTCTTTCAGGGCTGGGTATGAAGGCGGAAGAAAGACTCATCGGTTTTAATTGGCTTCAGAACCCATACACGATTCAGTGTGGCCTTGCCGCTTTTATTGAACGGGGGTTGAAGGGAGAACCCTTTCAACTCTGGGATTTTCCTTTTATGACCTACAAAGGTGACCGGAATATCTTCATGGATTTCAAGGGGGTCCCATTAAAAAAAAAGAATGGACAAATTGCGGGGCTCCTCTGCATTATCGAAGAGACCACAGACCGGGTGATGACGAGAGCAAAGCTCATGCAGGAGGCAAAGAGATCAGCCATAGGCAGGTTAGCTGCGGGTATTGCCCATGAACTGAACAACCCTCTTGGTACGCTGGTGGCATATTCAGAGCTTGCCGTCGGTTGTCTCCAATCCATCAAAGGCAGTTCGACGAAACGGCCCGAACTGGCAAGACTTAAAAAGTACCTTACGATAATCGAGGAAGAGGCATTCCGATGCAAGCATGTTACCACCGATATTCTCAGTTTATCTCATAAGGATGGATTGGAAATCACCCATGTAGACATGAATGGTCTCCTCAATAACGTTCTCGATTTGATGAACATTGAAAAGTCAATACGGATTGTCCGGGAAATAACCCCATGCTTGCCTGCCATCGAAGGGGATGTAAATGCCCTGCGGCAGGTCTTTGTGAACCTCATAAGCAATGCTGTAGATGCAACCGAGAAAAGAATCGATGCAACTATATGGATAAAAACCAGGCTCAACAATAATGAGATAGTTGTGGAGATAGAGGATAATGGCATGGGGATCCCCGATTCAATTACAGAAAAGATCTTTGAACCATTTTTTACGACTAAGGAATCAAAAAAAGGAATAGGCCTTGGGCTGGCTTTATGTTACGATTTTGTTACCAACATGGGAGGGACTATAAAAATGGACAGCAAGCCAGGGTATGGCGCCACCTTTTTTGTTGCATTTCCTGTCTGCAGCAAAGAAACCGGCAAGGCAGACCGGTAAAGATGATCCGCGTTCTTATCGTCGATGATGAAGTACGGCTCGTGGAGGCATTCAGGGAGAAATTGACGGAAGACGGCATGAAGGTTTTTACTGCTTTTCGTGCCGATGAGGCTCTCTCTGTCTTCAAAAACGAGAGTATTGACATAGCGGTTCTCGACATCAGGCTTCCCGATATGGACGGCGTCAAGCTCCTTTTAAAGTTTAAGCAATTGGAGCCTACTCTGGAAGTGATAATTCTTACCGGTTATGCATCTGTCGACACTGCAATCCGGTCCATGAAACTGGGTGCATATGATTATTTGACGAAACCATGCAAAATGACGGAGCTTTCAAATATAATCTCAAAGGCATACGAGAAAAAGATGCTGCAGGTAAAAACAATTGTTCTGCAGGAGCACCTTCACAGAATTGAGGCGCACGACGATTTTGTAGGGACGAGCCAGTCGATGAAGAAGGTGAGGAGCCTCATATCATTGGTTGCCCCTACGAATACTCCTGTTCTGATTACCGGAGAGACAGGCACAGGAAAGGAACTTGCAGCCCGCGCTATTCATGCTTCAAGCCCCCGTTCAGCAAACCCCTTTGTTGCGATTAATTCCAGCACGTTGCAGGAAACCATGTTGGAAAGCGAGCTTTTCGGATATAAAAAGGGCGCCTTCACGGGCGCTCATGATAACAAACTCGGTCTTCTCGAAATAGCCAACAAGGGCACCTTTTTTGTCGACGAGGTGGGCGATATGGGTTTGAGCATACAGGCGAAGCTTTTGCGGGTCCTGGAATACAGCGCCTTTATAAAATTGGGAGATACGAAGGAAACATTGGTTGATACCCGTTTTATATTTGCCACCAACAAGATACTCAAAGAAGAGGTCGAAAAGGGATTGTTTCGCAAGGATCTCTTTTTTCGGATAAATGCCTTTATCATCAATCTTCCGTCTTTAAGGGACAAAAGGGAGGATATTCCGCTGCTGGTCAATTATTTCCTTGATAAGTTTGCCCGTGGAGGGAAGAAAAAACGATTTTCTCAGGAAGCCATGGAGTTGCTTACCGCCTATGAATGGCCGGGGAACGTGCGCGAGCTTGCAAATGTTGTCGAAAGAGCGATTCTCCTCAGTGATGTCCGCGAAGAGATTATTACCGACGATCTTTCAGAGTGGATGGTTAAAGGTGTATCGAGTGTCAAACAAAGCGATGAGCAGCAACCGCGAGGAAGAATTCTGAGCCTTTCCATGATGGAAGCAGAGTATATACAAAGTGTCCTCAGTTCTGTTGGGGGAAATAAAAGTAAAGCTGCACGCCTTTTAGGCATAACCCGAAAAAATCTTTATGACAGAATCGCGGCGGGTTACGGTGAAAAGGGCACAAAAACCAATGGTGAATAATCCCCGTGGGGCTTTGTATCCCTCTTCACGTATCCGTAGTCTATCTCTTTATCAGATCGTTAGCTATAATTGATTTTTCAACCTCTCTGGAGCCTTCATAGATTTCCACAATCTTTGCATCTCTGTAAAATCTCTGGATATCGTATTCAGCAATGTAGCCATATCCACCGTGGAGTTGCAGTGCTTGGTTTGTTACATATACCGCGGTATCACCGGCATTCCACTTGGCCATAGATATCAACGTAGGATCAGGTCTGCCCTTATCGACCGAATAGGCCGCCCTCCAATAGAGGCTTCGTGCCGATTCGATACGTGTCGCCATCTCGGCGATAATGAATTGTATCCCCTGGAGCCGGGAAAGGGTTCCCCCGAAGGCCTTTCTCTTTTTTATATGCGCAAGAGCGAGCTCAAGGGCTCCCTGGGCTACTCCTACACCCTGGGCAGCCACATGGTTCCGGGTTTTATTGAAAAAATCCATGAGCTGATGGAAACCGTTTCCTTCCTTACCCACGAGGTTTGTTACCGGCGCCTCAACGTTGCTCAAGCTTATCTCGGCAGTGTCCGAAGCTCTGATCCCCATTTTGCCGTGTATTTTTGTCGCTTCATAACCAGGCGAACTGGTATCTATGAGTATTGCGCTATGCCTCTTGTGGCTATTTTTCTCATCCGGATTGGTAAGGCAGAGAACAAGAAGGTACTGTGCCAGGGTGCCGTTTGTAATAAACATCTTTGATCCGTTAATAATATACTTATCGCCTTTCTTTTCCGCCTTTGTTTTGATGCCTGCAGCGTCACTGCCCGCATCTGCTTCGGTAATACCGAAACCCATGATGGCTTTGCCATTTACGAGGGGTGGCAGATATTTTTTCTTCAATTCTTCAGAACCGAAGGCCTGGATCATTTCAGAGCCGAAGGTCGTCGATAGCACCGCCTGTCCGCAACCCGGATCAACCCTCCAGAACTCCTCCGCTATCAGAGAGTGTTCAAAAAATCCCAGTCCTGCTCCGCCATATTCCTCCTGGATAAAGGTGCCTACAAACCCGTTTTCACAGGCTTTCCTCCAAATAGATTGGTCAAAGGATTCATTTTCGTCGAACTCCTTTGCCCTATCTTTAAATTCACCTTCAGCAAATTCATGAGCTGCCTGTTTTATGTCCAGTTGTTCTCTTGTAAGTTCCATAGATACCTCTCCTTATATGTTATGGTTGTTTTTTATTTCAACTCATAATGACAGCAGTATCAACGAACAACCTTTTTGCCATCCTTTTTAGTTCATTCTCCAGCCTTCATCAAATGAAAGGGAAAACAATGCTTCTTTTTCTTCAACTGCATTCTGCTGTTTCAGGAGTATTTCTCCAAATGGGGTTGAGGTAAAGTACGCCTTATATTTCACGGTGCGCACTTGTTTGCCTTCCCCAAGATTTGTCACCTCAACCTTGTCCAACTTTGCTAGCATGACAAGCATACCTTTCTCCTGTTTCTGCATATAGGGCGCAGAGCTATCGGGAAAGGAAACATAGGAACAGCCATTTTGCTGGTCTGTAGAAATCTTTACAAGGCCTTTCCCTTCCAGCTTTGCAAGAGCGTCCTGCTGCTCCTTTGAGCCTTTACAAAATACGATATATTGCTGGGGTATTGTTGCAACCTCTTTTTGTGCATACTCGACAGCCTTGCCCGAGGATTTTAAAAAGGCAGCCGGAGCTTTCGTTGCATTGTCCATAATAACCTTTGTTGCTGTGGCGTTATCAAACTCGCTTGAACCACCGCCGGTACCACCACCTTGTCCGCAACCGGCCAGCATAAAGATTACCACTACTACCATAAACCACTTTTCGTATCTGTGCTTCGTAGCATACCCCATAACATTCATTCCTTTTTGTTTTATTATAGTGCGTTCATGTGTCTGTTTCATGCTTCTCCATCCCTTGTCTTGATTTTTGGACAGAGCCGGGTTCCGGGGAGGTCGGGTTTAGGAGTGGAACCCGGCTCTTTACTGAATCAACGTTACTTTAAGGGGGGTTACGTTGAGGCTTGTTTTTATTTTTCATTTCTCACCTTATTATGATAGTTTTTGTTTTCAGCGTTTATGCTCTCACCTCTTCCATCATTACGCTTTCTCAGGTTCTACCTGAGCTATGATATCGTTTTTGATGCGTTCTCGTTCTGCCCGTTCCTTGCCTGTATAATCGAGTAAATAATCTTCCAGTTCATCAAAGAACTTATGCTGGACTGCCTTGGATACCGGCGACGTCAGCATGCTTATCCCCACATAGAGAATCATGTCCGCAAGGAGAGGCGCGAATATGGGGTGAAAGCCGAGAAGCAGCGGTTTATAGAAGAAGGAGCCGACGATGAGCCATATGAGGCCGACGATGATGCCTGTTATGGCCCCCTCCTTGGTGCCCCGCTTCCACAAGATCCCGCCCACAAGTGCGGGAAGCCAGAGAGCGAAACCGGGTGACGCAATGTTGCTGAGCAGGAGACCCAGCTCAGCAGGCCGCGCAAGGGCCAGGGCAAAGCTTACCACGGCCGCAAGAACCATGCCGAATCGCGACCAGAGGATGAGGCTCTTGTCACTTGCCTTTGTTACGGCAAAGATGATGTCTCTGGAGACGAACAGCCCTGTTACCATCAACTGGGTTGCCACTGTTGATATGGCTGCTGCGAGCACGGCTATCAACGTAAGGCCCGATGCCCAGGCAGGAAGATAGGTCGAGATAGCGATCTGGACAACGGCGTCTGCCGCCTTGCCTTTTAGACCTGGTACCAGGATAGGTGCAATAAGATAGCCCCAGATTGCGGCTATATTACAGAAGAAGATAGCAAACAGCAACATTGCTATGGCTGTTTTACGCGTTACAACAAGGCTCTTGGCCTGCATGGTGCCTATTACTATGTGGGGCCAGGCGAAGACCGTCAAACCGGCCAATGCAAGACCCATGATGTTCTGGGTTGTCCATGCGTTTACCGGCCCCGGTACACCGAGCAGTCCGGGCTTCATAGCCTGAACCTTGGCAGCCATGCCGGAGAGACTCGTATTATCCGTTGCAAACATAATCCATACAAGGAAACCCCAGAATGTGGCTGTAAAAATGATACCGAGGAGCACATTGAGCCATGCCACGCTCCGGGTCCCGCCAATAAGGCAGATGAGGAGCATGATAACGGTCATATATAAAGCGCCGAACCAGAAGGGTGTCCCGAGCGCTGCCTTCATGCCCGCTCCGATGCCTACGGCCTGAAGGCCGAGATAGGGGAAGAGGAACAACACGAGGAGACAACCGAGGAGTACCCGAAGGAAATTGGACTGATACCGCTCGCCGAGATACTGAACGGGTGACAGAAAGCCGTATTTCTTTCCCCCTGCCCAGAGCTTGGGACCTACAACAATGTAGAGAAAAGCGAAGGAGATGAAAGAGAAAAAAAGCACGAAGCCTGGACCGGTATTATAGATGGTGCCCGGAAAACCATAAAAGGTCCACGCACTCGATATCGCAAAATACACATAGAAAAACATGACAAATGTCCCGATTGCCCTGCCGGCCAGAAGATAGTCAGCGGCAGTCTTGCTCGCCAGTTTGTAACCGTACGCACTGATGAGCACCATTAGTACGCCCAGTATAAGGATTATCCAAAGCATATACGCTCCTTTTGTTTTTTTATTTTAGTCAAGTGATCCCTTCTCGCCAGACCTCACCGGTATGGCCAGTACCAAGTCGTGTAAATCCAGAAGGCTACTAGCCATAGTATGGTTTGAAGATTGTAAAAGACTATGGCAAGCGGCATCCACCCGAACAACAGAAATGTGGAACCCTGCAGAACAAAAGGAAGAACGAATACGTACCAGATGGCGCTTAAAAAGAGCACCCACAACAGAATTCTACCCGGAGTGTGACCCAATATTTCTCTCATAACCAAACCCCCTGTGTGATAAGATCGTGCCAGGACAATTCCCGGCCCGTCATGCACGGCTTATTTCCCTCCAAACTGATCCCGTAAGTCTCTCTTGAGGATCTTTCCGGCTGCATTACGTGGAAGCTCCGGAACAATGTACACCGTCTTCGGCACCTTGTACCCGGCCACCTTTCCTTTACAATATTTGGTCAATTCGGCCGGCTCGATGGTTTCCCCGTTTTGCAAAACACAAACAGCCGTTACAGCCTCTCCCCATGTTGGGTGGGGCGTACCGATGACACAGGACTCCTTGACGCATGGGTGGGCGTGAAGGACTTTTTCCACCTCTGCGGGATACACATTCTCCCCGCCGGTAATAATCATGTCTTTCAAGCGATCGATAACCCGTATGTACCCTTTTGCATCGATTGAACAGACATCTTCCGTGTGAAACCATTCTCCCTTGAATGCCTTCTTAGTTGCTTCCTCCTTTCTCCAGTAGCCCAAAGCCATGCCGGGGCCCCTGATGATCATTTCCCCAACGCCGCCCAGGGGAACCGTCTTGCCGCTCTCGTCTACAACCAGTATCTCCATGTCGTAACTAGCCCTGCCGCATGATTCAAGGATGGCGTAATCTCCCCTCTCGAAGGCTTCATGAATGTCCCGCACGGAGAGGTTTGTCGTGACGCCCGTCGATTCCGTTGTTCCATGATGCTCGCCCAGAATATTCCCATAGGTGTCGATAAACTGTCTGTAGACGGAAGGTATAATTCCTGCCCCTGCAAACCAGAGTGTTTTCCAGCTTGAGACATCATATTTGCCGCGATTAGGAGAATCCATTATCATCATGACCATAGGTGTTGCCAGCATACCTGCCGTGAGCTTTTCCTTCTCGGTAATTGCCATTAACTGATCGGGATTCCATTGTGAAAAGATGTAGGCAGGACAGGTTGTATAAAAACTGCCGAAAAAAGTATAGTGGGCAGTGATGTGATACATGGGACAGACGATAAATACCTTGTCATCCATCGTTAAATTGTTGTTTTTTGAGCATACCCGGCCTGCATGATAGAAATTCCCGTGGGTCTGCATGACACCCTTCGGGAGTCCCGTTGTACCACTGGTGTACATGAGCATGGCAATGTCATTTTCAAATATCGCTGTCGTTTGCTCGGCAGGAGAGGCTTTTTGTATCAACTCTTCATAGTCGTACCAACCCTGCGGTCTTTTTTCAGGAGTCCCGAAATAGATGAAATGTTTGATGGAAGGAATAATAGCCTTCATATTCTCTGCAATTTCCGCGAATTGATCCTGGACAAAAAGCACCGTTGGTTCAGCGTCAGAGAGCACTGCCGCTATTTCCGGTGGAGCAAGCCGGAAGTTGCATACGACGAAGATGAACCCTGCATTGGGAATATTGATGGCTGATTCCATATACTCGAAGCTGTTCTGACTGAGTATGGCGACCCGATCGCCCTTTTTTACTCCCAAATCATATAGTGCGTTCCCCATTCGGTTCGCCCGGTCCTGCATCATCCGGTACGTTAAAACCCTGTCGCCATCCACTTCTTTTATGGCGACATTGTCGGGGTACAGCATGGTGTTTCTGTTGAGTAAGGTTCGGATGGTTGAAAAGGTTTTTGCTTCTGCCATAATCCTCCTCCTTTTTGCATTTAGTAATGTGTCTTAAGGCAAGTACTATGCCGCCATGGCCTTTCTCAACAATACGTAGCTTCTTCAGCGATTTTAATATGTTATGCCAATAATCCTGCTGTATACCAGACGTACAGCATGTATTGAAAATAGTCATAGAGTGTATTAAAAATAGTCATGCCATCGCATCCGGAATTTCCGGAGATTTTGATGTTTGAATGAAAATGGAAACTCTCGACGATACAGATAGACAGAACAAATTTTTCCTGGATGTAAATGAGCTATTCCTTGAAAGAGATCGGCACGTTCTGAGTGGACTCGGTGAGGACATTAATTATGTATAATATTGAAACACCTGTATCAAAAATAGCCTTGCCTTGCCATGGCATGAAAAGGCCCGATTTCTATACAGGCAATGCTTTATCGGGTATTATTTAAGTGGCATATCTGTTGCATACAGTGATAGATATAAAAGTGGTGAAAGTACATACATATAAAAAGATTTCACCTCAATTGGGGGTTTTTTACGATGCTTGAACAGAGCCAGACCAGAGTGTTAACATGCATTCAATGTGGCAAATGTACAGGTGGCTGTCCTGAATCAGGGAAAACACCTTTTAATATCAGAATGCTTGTCAGGAAAAGACAGTTTAAGTCGTCTATCGATGAGAATATTCCCTGGTACTGCACATCCTGCGGGGCCTGTACAATCAGGTGTCCCCGCGATGTGAAACCCTCAGAGATGATTATCGAGATGCGGTCCTCCTTTGTGGAGGATGGCGATATACCGGTGTCGATCCAGAAGGCCCTTGAGAATACCTCTGTACAGAGAAACCCCTGGGGGCGTTCACGTGCCAAGAGAGGGGCCTGGGTTGAAAAACTTGGTTTCGAAGTTCCTCATGTGAGTGAAACGACATCGAAGAGACTTCTCTTCACCTGCTGCATACAGGCTTACGATCCACGGTGCATGGTCATACCGGTGAATGTGGCAACTATACTCAATAAAGGCGGCCTTGAATTCGGCATACTCGGCGAAGAAGAGGCGTGCTGTGGTAATGAGATCCGCCGGATCGGAGAGTCCGGTCTTTTTGAGGAGTTACAGGAAGAAAATACTGCGGCCTTCAAGGAGTATGGAGTGAAGGAAATTATTACCCTTTCCCCGCATTGTATGAATACGCTGAAAAAGGAATACGGAGAGCTGGGCATCAAGGTAACCCACTACACAGAGATAGTGGCCGAAATGATAAAGGAAGGGAAGATTATCCCCAAAACACCTTATGCCAAGAAGGTCATCTATCATGATCCCTGTTTTCTGGGGAAACAAAACGGAATATTTGACGAACCGAGAAGTATTCTCAAGGCCATAGACGGCCTTGAACTGCTCGAATTTTCCCGGTCACGGGAGACCTCTCTCTGCTGTGAAGGCGGCGGCGGAAGGATGTTCTGCGAGGTCGAAACGACATATCAGCGGAATAGTGAAGTAAGAGTCATCGAAGCAGTAGAAAAAGGCGCTGAAGTGATGGCGACGAGCTGCCCTTTTTGTGTAATGACGCTGGAAGATCCTGCAACGGAGAAGGGGCTGGCAGTGAAAGAATTATCGGAGATACTCATGGAGGTTATATAAGATGAATCTACTCGTTTTTACAAAAAGGGTGCCGGCAACTCAGGAAGAGGAGCTCAGGATCATTGACGATGGGAAGGCTGTTGACCTATCCAAAGTGCCTTTCAAGGTCAACGATTGGGACAATTATGCCGTTGAAGAGGCCGTGCAAATCGCCGAGAAGACCGGTGGAACCGTGACGGCAATATCTATCGGCGATAAAGAATCAGACGAAGTGCTGAGACGGGCCATCGCCATGGGTGCAAAGGACGGATTCCTCATTGAAAAGGAAGAGATCCTTCACGATCCCGGTGCGAGGGCGGCCCTGGTCAGCAGCTTCCTGAAAAAAGAAGGTATTGCCTACGATGCGATTTTGACCGGTGTTCAATCAGAAGATGATCAGTTTGCTGCAGTAGGCGGAATTCTTGCCGCGAAGCTGGGAATCCCTTACGCGTCGATGGTCATCGGAATCGATACGGTGGAGAAAGACCACATTGTTGCCCGAAGAGAGCTGGAAGGCGGCCTCCAGGAACGGGTGAAAATTACTGCCCCCTGTGTGCTTGCCATTCAAAGCGGCATTAATGAGCCACGATATGTATCCATTATGGGCATACGGAAGGCCTCAAAGGTTGAACGTAAGACCTATAAAGGAGCCGATTACTCAGAGAACGTGAATAGCTCCATAGAAGTCATGCGATGGGTCTATCCGCCGAAGAAAGGCGCGGCCACAATGCTGACGGGAGAACTCGATGAGGTCTGCAAACAACTTCTCGGTGTGCTCAAGGAAAAGGGGGTGTATCAATGAGTTATGCGCTGATTATTGCAGAAGTAAGACGTGGCGTTTTTGAAGAGAGAAACCTCGATACCCTTGGTATTTGCGCCCTTCTCGGAAAAGAGACGGCGTTACTCATACCGGACAAGCCATATACCTTCAATGAGAACATGTACGATACCATTATCAAGGCAAAAACAGAGGAAGAGGTATTCCTTAATCCCTTAAACATTGCGGGTATCGTTGAGCAGGTTATTGGCGCTCGTGGCAAGCCTGATTTTATCATACTGACCCATTCATCATCAGGATCTGAATCTGCGGTCTATATGGCAGGTCTCTTCGGTCTTCCTGTTGTCACTGATGTGAGTGGCTATGATAAAGAACGGAACATCTTTTTCAAGAGCTATTACTCGGATAAGATTTTCGGTGAATTTCAGAGCTCTCAGGAAGGGACATGCGTGCTCACCGTCAGGAGCGGGAGCTTTAAGGAATTTGCAGGAGAAAAAGCGACTGCCCCCAAGGTGGAGTTTATCGAGAACGTTGCTGTCAGTGAGGCAAGGACATTCGTTGAGTATGTGGAAGAAGAGAAGACCGATATCGATATTACAAAGGCGGAGTTCCTTCTTTCCGTTGGAAGGGGTATCGGCAATAAAGATGAAATTCCCGATTACGAAGAGCTTGCAGGTCTTCTGAAAGCGGTGCTTTCCGGTTCGCGTCCTGTCATCGACAAACTGTGGCTTCCGAAGGCACGTCAGGTCGGCACATCGGGCAAGACAGTAAAACCAAAGGTATATCTTGCCATGGGCATAAGCGGCGCTTTCCAGCATATTGCCGGTATGAAAGATTCGGACTGCATCATCGCAGTGAATAAGGATGCTGAAGCTCCTATCTTTCAGTATGCCCATTTCGGGATCGTTGCGGACATCCATAAGGTAAGAGACAAACTGAAAAACATATTGGCAGGATGATGGAAGAGAAAGATATACAGCGAGCTTCTGCGAGCAAAGGGAGTGGCTCCGACGGCTGTGCCGGTGGAGGGGGCGACGTGAGCCCCTCTGAACTGAAAGACAGTGTCCTTGTTGTAGGTGGAGGGATCGGCGGCATTACCGCTGCACTTGAGCTTGCCTCCTGCGGGGTCAAGGTGACCATGCTGGAAGAAGGGCCCTCTATCGGCGGCAGGATGATCCAGTTGGACAAGACATTTCCTACTCTCGATTGTTCCACCTGTACACTCTCGCCCAAGATGGTTGAGGTGGCGCTTAATCGCAATATTGAGCTGCTCTCATGGGCAAAACCCATGGCAGTAGAAAAAGTGGGGAAGGGATTTCAGGTAACGATCCTGCAAAAATCACGGTATGTCGATATCCAGAAATGCAATGCCTGCGGTTCCTGTTCACCGGCCTGTCCGGTAGTAATGAAGAGCGAATTTAACATGGGTACCGGTCCGAGAAAGGCAATCTACATTCCTTTTCCCCAGGCCATACCCAACAAGGCCAGTATAGACAAACGTGAAGATCGTCCCTGTAAGGCCGCATGTGTAGATGCCTGTCCGATCCATACCAATGTGCTTGGATACCTCAAACATATCAGCGAAGGAAGGTTTGCCGATGCCTACATGCTTATCAGGGCAACAAACCCCTTCCCATCAGCCTGCGGAAGGGTTTGCTACGCGCCCTGCGAAGGCGTCTGTAACAGAGGGCAATTAGACGGTCCTCTTGCAATTCGGGACCTGAAACGCTTTGCCGTTGACAGTTTTGATGTCGATTCCCTTGAGGTGCCCCAGATAACCAAGACAGAGAAAAAGGTGGCCGTTATCGGCGCAGGACCGGCAGGGCTTGCCTGCGCACATGATCTTGCCGTGGAAGGCCATGACGTAACCGTCTTTGAGGCCCTTCCCGAGCCGGGCGGTATGTTGCGCTATGCCATACCGGAATACCGGCTTCCCAAAGAAGAGCTGAGAAAAGAGATCGGTTATATCGAAAAACTTGGTGTTGACATTAAATGTGGTGTTGAGATAGGCAAGGATATAACCATTGATACGATAAAGAACGACTTTGATGCCATCTTCATCGGCACCGGTGCTCCGAAGGGTTTGCTTCTTGGTGTGGAAGGGGAAGACTCTCAGGGTGTTATAGACGGGATACAATTTCTCCGCGCGATCAATAGCGGCGAGGCGCTCGCAACAGGGAAGAATGTTGCTGTTATCGGCGGAGGCAACACGGCCGTCGACTGTGCGAGAACAGCGCGTCGGCTTGGCAGTGAGAACGTGAAGCTCATCTACCGGAGGACCCGTGATGAGATGCCTGCAGCCGATGAAGAGGTCGAGGCCCTTATTCACGAAGGGATTGAAATACAGTTTCTCACTACACCGGTGCGTTTTTATGCAGAATCCGGGAAACTCTCAAAGATGGAGTGTATCCGCATGGAACTTGGAGAGCCCGACGCGAGCGGTCGCAGGCGTCCGGTCCCCATTGAAAAATCAGAATTTTCCCTACCGGTAGATATGGTGATCACAGCCCTCGGTCAGGCGACGCAGACTGCCTTTGTTGAAGCTATCGGGGTGACGTTGGCGAAAAACGGGACCATAATGGTGGACCCCGCAACAGGACTCACCAATATTGAAGGCGTCTTTGCCGGTGGCGATGTGTTCACGGGACCAGCCTATGTGGTTGATGCCATTGCAGCAGGTCAGAAGGCGGCTTTCTCCATAAACCGTTATCTGAAGGGTGAAGAGGTAACTGCGGCATGGGAAGAAAAGAAACCGGAGCAGCTCACAGAGAATGAGGTGGCCCAATTGGCAGCGAAAACTCCACAGGCAGAGCGTATCCACATGCCGGAGGTAAACGTCGAAGAACGGGTAACCAATTTCAATGAGGTGGCCATCGGCTATAGCCCTGAAGATGCTATGGCAGAGGCGTCACGCTGCCTTGCGGGACAGATAGAAGGATGCATCCAGTGCGGTGAGTGCGAGAGGCGGTGCGAAGTAAAGGCCATCGATCATGCCATGAAGGATGAGATTATAGAGAGAGAGTATGACAGCATAGTGCTTGCCCCCGGGTTTGATCTCTATGACCCGACGGAAAAAAAGGAATATGGTTATGGCACCCTTGAAGGGGTCATGACAGGCATAGAGTTCGAGCGGATCTGTTCGGTTACCGGACCTACCGGTGGTGATATCCTCTTAAAGGGAAAGACGCCAAAGCGGTTCTTTTTTATCCAGTGTGTTGGTTCCAGAGACCGGCAGAGCGGCGCGCGGTTCTGTTCCAGGGTATGCTGCATGTATACGGCAAAACATGCCAGCATCGTGAAAGACAGGATAAAGGACGCTGAGATTTATGTATCATACATCGATGTCAGGGCCTACGGAAAAGGGTATGAAGAATTTTACAAGAGCACTCAGGAAAGCGGGGCCTTTTACATTAGAGGCATTCCCGGAGAGGTTACAAAGACCGACAATGGATTGCTGGTGAGAGTTGAGGATATGTTAAGCGGTGAAATGCGTGAAATCGAAGTAGACCTCGTTGTCCTCGCAACAGGGGTGCGACCGCGCAAACAGACGGAAGAACTTTGCAAAATCATGTCTATAGAGAGAGATGAATACGGTTTTATCAATGTGGATGCGATCCATCCGTCACGGACGAATGTGGATGGGATCTTTGTCTGCGGCATGGCCTCGGGACCGAAGGATGTGCCCGACACCGTTGCCTCCGGCGGAGAAGCAGCATCACGATGCATGGAGTATATCACAGCCGAAGGGCAGAGGGCTGAAGACGGAGGCAGAACATGAAAACCGGAATCTTCATCTGCCATTGCGGTCACAACATCAAACACACTGTCGATGTGAAGAAGTTAAGCAAATATTTCAAGAAGTACCCCAATGTGACTGTCTCAGAAGACTATCCCTTTGTCTGTTCCGAACCGGGTCAGGACATGATCAGAGAGAGCATCGAAAAGCAGGGCCTTGATCGCGTGATTATCGCATCATGCACCCCTTCGCTTCATGGAGATCTCTTCAAAGACCTTCTGAAAAAATCGGACCTCAACCCCTTCCTTTTGAGAAGGGTCGGCATCAGGGAGCATTGTTCCTGGGTCGGCGATGATCTGGATGTCAACACGGAAAAGGCGCGAAGATTGATCCTGGCAGGGCTTTATTCGGCGGCCCACTATGTTCCCCTCGAAGAAAAGGTGGTGGAGGTTACCAAATCTGCCCTTATCCTCGGCGGCGGCGTCTCGGGTTTGAGTGCGGCATCGTTCCTTGCAAAGATGGGCATGCAGGTCTACCTTGTTGAGAAAGAGGCTGAACTTGGCGGCCATGTGCGGACCCTCAAGCATATCTGGCCTTCAGGAAAAGATGGCAAGGAGATTATTGATGAAATGGTGGCTGAGCTTGCCGGGAGAAAGAATGTAGAAATCTTTACCTCAGCAAAAGTGACCGCCTTTGAAGGCTTCTTCGGCAACTATGTAGGTAACCCTTGATACGCCGGAAGGCGAAAAAAAGATCATTGCCGGTGGAGCGATTGTGGCCATGGGATTTTCACCCTTTGATCCCATCGTAAAGCCGGAGCTGAATTACGGAAAAGATGAAAGAATCATCACCACGCTTGAATTTGAAGAAAAAGGCGATACTTTGAAACTTCCTGAAAATCCAAGAATAGCGATACTCCATTGCGTGGGGTCCAGAGATGAACAGATCGGAAAACCCTACTGTTCCAGAGTATGCTGTATCAATGCTCTGCGTGTGGGCGATGCCGTGAAGAATAAATGCAAGGATTCTTATGTTGAATCCTTCTACATGGATGTAAGGGCCCATCCGCGAGGGGGAGAAGAATATTTCGAGGATACACAGGAAAAGGGTGTGCTCTTCACGCGCTCAAACATTGCAGAAATTATCCCCGGCCCGAAAGGATTGCTTGTCCGGGGCGAGGATACACTCTTTGGAGAGCCCTTTGAAAGGGAATTTGACCTTGCTGTCCTTTCAATCGGTATGTCTCCGCCTGTAGACAACAAAATGATCGCATCACTCTTCAAGATTACCCTCGATAAGGACAAGTTTTTCCTTGAGGCGCATATTAAGTTGAGACCCTTTGACACGGCAGTAAAAGGGATTTTCATTGCCGGATCATGCTCAGGCCCCAAGGATGTTGAGGAATCGATCAACCATGGAAGGGCGTCGGCGGTGAAACTCTTCGGATTCCTCAATCTCGGATATGCCTTTGTGGATCCCTTCATCTCATTCGTGGATCCGAAAAGGTGCAGCGGCTGCAGGATGTGCGAGACGGCCTGTGTTGCGAAGGCAATAAAATTTGATGAAGAAAAGAGGGTTGTCCATGTGGAGGAAGCGGCCTGTATGGGATGCGGCCTCTGTAACAGTACATGCCCCTCATCGGCGATAAGTTTAAAAGGATATATAGACATGATGATTGATGATGAAATAAGCGCCCTCACGGAGGCGATATGAAAAAGTTAACCGAGGTACTGTGATGGAAGAGAAAACCAACAAAAACCCCGAGATCATCGGCTTTGCCTGTTCATTCTGTACCTTTAAGGCATCCGAGATGGCAGGAAGTTTAAGGATGAAATACCCCGATGGAGTAAAACTCGTTCAGGTGCCCTGTTCGAGCAGGGTTGACCCGGCATTTGTGATCAAGGCGATACTTGACGGGGCCGATGGCGCCTTTGTTGCCGGATGCCACCCGGGAGATTGCCATTTTATAAAAGGCAACTATTACACGCGGAGAAAGATCGCTGCCCTGAAAGAGATGTTTGATGCCTTCTCCATGAAGGATAAACTGAGGCTCTTCTGGGTAAGCGCGGCTGAAGCACGGCGCTTTGTGGAAAAAGTAACAGGAATGTACAACGAGATAAAGGAAAAGAAAAATGCAGGCAAAAAAGCTTAATAACGGTGCCATAGAGGGCGTACTCAACGAGTTTCTGAAGGATGAACAGCACCTTGTCCTCGGTTTTGAAAAGGACAAAGATGGTGTAAGTCATCGGATATTCAAAAAAAGTCTCGACCAATACTCCTTTCTCAATCCTCTTTTCAGCACAAATGGCGCCTTATTCCTTCGCCGCCTTTTTGCGAAAGGGATGCAGATCGTCCTCCTTCTGAGACCCTGCGAGATTCGGGCCTACGTCGAACTTGTCAAGCTTACCCAGATTGAACGGGAAGATGTCATTGCTGTTTCCGTTGATTGTCTCGGCACGGTATCTACAAAAGAGAAGATTGATGAAATCCCGACTGAGGCGGGTCAACTGGATGCATATATGAAGGAGACTGACAAGATGCGGTGGGCCTGCAAGGTTTGCAGGGAACGACGAGGAGTTGTGGGAGACGCCGGGATCAGAATCGATAAAGATGGGGGCTTCTGGGCCACTTCTTATACGGAAAAAGGCGAAGGTTTTCTCTCCATGATTGAAGGTAATCTCGAAGAAGCTCCGAAAGAGATGCTTATCGGCGAGAAAGAAAAGCTTCCCAAATTCCAGACCAATATGGACGATTTTGAAAAGGATTTTTCAAAGTGCATCATGTGCAAGAACTGCAGGGACATGTGCCCTGTCTGCTACTGTATCGACTGTGTTTTTAATGGAGACGAATACCTGCCCAAAGGGGACGCGCTCTTAAACAAGATATTCAGGACCGGTTCGACCAGCATGCCTCAGGGAAAAGAGCTCTTTCATCTGATCCGCATGTACCATGTGTCCCAGACATGTGTAGGCTGCGGCGCCTGCGAAGAGGCCTGTCCGCAGAATATCCCCTTAACGAAATATTTCAAAGGTATCTCGGAGAGGCTTCAGGGTATGTATTCCTATATGTCCGGCCGCAGCTTCGACGATGCAATACCGTACCTGACCTTTATTGAGGATGAACTGAAAGATGCGGAAGATTAAGAGACGGATGAACAGCCGATGAAAAATAATAATCAGGACAAGGTCTTCGATTTAACGGATTATAAACGGCAGGATTTCTCTGTCTGCTTAGGCTGCAAGATCTGCGCTTCTGTTTGCACTGTTAATGATCTTTCGGAGAATACGAATCCGCAGGACATTCTTCAGAAGCTCTTTCTCGGCAAAGATATCCCCGCTGATGAGCCTCTTGTCCGTTACTGTACGGGCTGTTACCGGTGCACCGGCGCCTGTCCGTGGAATATACGGATTCCTGAGGTTATACGGGCGCTCAGGGAAGAACTCGCCATCGAATCGCCCTTTGAAAAGGCCTTTAAGGGCTCTCTTTCAATATGGGGAAGGGTCTACGAGCCATACGTGCTCCTCATGGCTATCCCTTTTCTTCTCAAGGGAGGGTACATGAAACATATGACAAGGTGGATGGAATATATGGGTATTCATTTACCCCATAAAGTGAAGAGGACTTAAATGAACTACGGCTATTACCCCGGCTGCTCGCTTACCGGCTCAGCCCACAAACTGGATAAAGGGATACGACAGGTTTTCGCGAAGCAGGGGCATACCCTCAAGGAAATCCCTGACTGGAACTGCTGCGGCGCCTTTGAATTCGGCGACAGAAAGGAATTATCGCAATTTTCCAAGAAGAACCTGGAAAAGGCCCGTGGTCTCTTCACTGAGATCGTAGCCCCCTGTCCTGCATGCTACAAGAACCTCCGTGAGGCCGATGAAAAAAGTGAATTTGCCGTTACCCATCCGCTGGACCTCTTTGATGATGCCTTCATTGACTCTATTAAGCCCGTGCACGATCTGAAAGGTCAGGTCTTTACCCCATACTACGGATGTATCCTGCTTCGGCCGAAGGAAACGGCCATCAAAAGAAATACGTTATGGAAGAGGTAATCACCCGTTTTGGCGGTGAAGTGGCCGGCGAAAAGGTAAAAGACCGGTGTTGCGGCGGCAACCAGATTTTTATCAACAAGGCGGTCACGGAAAAACTGTCAAAGCTGGTACTGGAGAACTCAAAAGGAACGATTGTTGTCTTCTGCCCGCTGTGTCATATGGCAATGAAGACATTTTCAGGAGAGAGAAAGGTTATCTACTTCACGGACCTCCTCCTCTATATCATGGGAGAGAATAAGGCCTTATGAACGTACTGATAATAGGAGGCGGAATAGGCGGTATCTCGGCGGCAAAGGTAGCCCTGAAGGAAAACCATACCGTCACCATCCTCGAATCCTCAGCAGAACCGGGCGGTATCATGGCGCGTATCGCCAATTGCCGCATAGGGTTTAAGACCTTTTTCGATGAGATACGGGATAACCCCCGCTTGACGGTAATACGGGAAGGGAAGATTGCCTCTGTTGACAAAAAGGAGAAGCTTTTCACCGTTACCCTTGAAAATGGACAGTCACTGACTGCCGATAAGGTTGTCATCGCTACAGGGCTATCACCATACGATCCTGTCGAATACAAGGGCAAGAGGGTCATGACGAGCCTTGAATATGACCAGGTCATCGATCAGCGGCAAGGCGAGCTTCCCGATGATTTCAACAAGGTTGGTTTTTTTCTCTGCGTAGGGTCCCGTTCGAAGGAATTTCCCCTTTGTTCATCGGTCTGCTGTTCCTATACGATCCGTGAAATCAAATGGACCCTCCAGCGCGCAAAGCCGGAGATTAAGGTCTTCTACAACGATCTTCGCTTCTTCGGTCAGGAATTCTACATGGAGAAAGTATACCGTGATGCAGGGGTGACTTTCATTCGGGCAAATTCACGCTATTTTGAAGAGGATGAAACCGGTGTTACCGTGCGCTACTTTGCAGGCGGGGAGTTGAAAGAAGAGCGTTTTAATTATGTTGTCCTCGCCGTGGGTCTACGTCCTAACCCGCAACTTGAGCCCTTAAGCAAACTCTTCGGCTTTTCCCTCAACGAGTATGGATTCGTGAAGGAAACGGAGCCCCTGACAACAGACGTTGAAGGTGTCTATGTCTGCGGCGGCGCACTTGAGCCCATGAATATCAAAGACTCCATCCTTACCGGTTTCGGTGCAGGCGTTCGTGTACTCAAAGGAGCGGACTCTTTGCAGCAAAACAGTGCAGTGAACGAGCGGCTTTACAAGGAACCTGAGCCGGAATTCGGCTTCACTGAAAATGGCAGTAACTCCTGCCTCTTCTATCTCGGCACCGACGATGCCGGTGCGGCCATGTACTATGAATATATGTCCTCCAAATTCATCAGCATGGCGAGAGACGTGGCAAGGGCCGGCAAAACTGCCTATGTGGTCACAAAGAATATGGTCACGCCCTCCTATGGTGAAATAGCATATGAAGAGGCGCGCCGTGAAGGCATCATCTTTATCCATCTCGAAGAAGAAGACCGATTGTCGGTAAATGGAGGCATCGGCACATATTACCGGACCCGGACGCGATCTCCAGTTCGATATTGACAGGGTCATCTCTTTTGACGATTACGTAAAGCTTTTTCATGATCGGGAGTTTCTCTCTGTCTATCGTTCCGAACCGCAACTGAGGTGGAATCCGACAAAGTGGGGAAGGAAGAAATACCATGTGGGTTTCATCAGACACCCCAGAGATCCCCGGTGGGAGACGCGAGAGGTATTGGGCGCAATAGGTGAGATGCTCCTCGACGATGAAGAAGAGCGGCTCTTTCCCGCAGGTCAATGACGAGCGGTGCAGCGGCTGCGGCTCCTGCAAAGAAGCCTGTCCGGCCAGCGCCATCGAACTGCTGATACAGGAAAGACAAATCTCGATTTTCGGACCCATACCGATGTCATCAGCGCCCATCGCCCATATTAAGGAAGATACCTGTATTGGATGCGGGTTGTGTGCGTCGACGTGTCCGTCGGATGTGATTACGCTGGAACAGAAATGAGAGTTTGGGGTACAAGCTCTGGCTTTGACCATAAAAGAAACAACATATTTGTGTTTCTTAATACAAGTTGCATTCAATGTTGCACATCAAGAGTACCATTTCTTTCGCTCCCACTCCGGGCACTTTACCCTTGCATCGGTAAGCTTCCATTCAATTACAGGGACTTGCGTCGCCCCCTCCACGAGCATAAGCCCGCAGAGCCTCCCCTTCATGCTCGTAATACTCGCAGTTATTTACCATGAACTCGCCCTGGGCTCAGACAGCACAAATTGGCCAAAACGCGGCACCTGTCCTCCGAAGGGAGGGTTGCCACTGGCACATTACAGCTTACCGGCAGGGTCCCAAAGTGTCCTCGATGTCCGCTACAAGAAACGGCATTCTCGATGTAATTGTAGCTATCTGACAACGTTTTGGTATAATTCTATGATAGCTTCATAATTTTCAGGAAAAAGAGTTGTAAAAACACGGTCAAAGTGACTAAATAATATTTAATAATAGCTTTTTTTAGATTAAAAGGCGTATAGAGGCATTGTATATCAGGGGTAGAAAATAAGTATGGATCTTGCAAATTTATTGAAAGAAAAAAGAGTCGAGATACTGGCCACAGCGAAATGGCACGGTGCACGGAATGTAAGAATCTTCGGATCTGTTGCGCACGGCGATTTCAACGAAAAAAGCGATCTGGACTTTCTTGTTGAAATGGAGCCCGGCAGGAGTCTTCTCGACCATGCCGCACTCCTGCTCGATTTGGAGAAACTTCTTGGATGCAGGGTTGATGTGGTGAGCGACAAAGGAATAAAGGCCCGTATGCGTGAACGTGTGCTCAGCGAGGCTCAACCTTTATGAGAGACAATAGCGAGCGTGTACTTGACATGCTGGAAGCCATTGAGAACATTGAGCGGTATTCAAAAAAAGGACCCCATGTTTTTAAAAGTGATGAACTTATACAGGCCTGGGTTGTATATCATCTACAGATTATAGGCGAAGCTGCGTCAAAATGGGCCATGTTTTTCATGATACCTACCGGGAAATCCCGTGGCCTCAAATTGTTGCCATGCGAAATTTGCTCGCTCACGAATACTTTGGGATTGACCTCGACGAGGTATGGCAGGTAGTGGAACGGGATTTGCCAACGTTGAAACAAAAGTTGAACAAAATCGGCAAGGAACTTTCCTGGCTGAGCAAATGTTCCCTACGGCCTCCGAGGTGGCCTCGATCGCCTGTGGCCTGAAGGGGTATTTCGCGCCTGACCACGTTCCTCTTCGCACCGTGATTCTTCGACGTAGCACTGCTACGCCAGCGAATCCCGACACTTGCTTTTCGCGTCTATCCATCGAAAATCTCTTCGGCCAGAAGTATTTTTTCATAAATTACAGAAATTAGCAATGTCCCACTTTCTAACAACACGTACTCCCCATCTGCCTACTGCTAGTTCCCAACAACTTTTATATCATTGCCATAGGATTCATGACGTCTATAGAATGCGTATTTTATTGTAAGTTAATCTAACATATACTTGACTTAATATCTAACATGAGTATACTATCAGAAGGGTGAAAGAAATGGCTCATATTGGTAAAAGAATAAAGGAACTCAGATCGAAGTCTCAAATGAGTCAGGAAAGGCTGGCTCAATTACTGGATGTATCGCGCCCGACGGTGTCTCAGATCGAGAACGGACAGAGGAAAGTGAGTTCTGAGGAAACGAAGAAGTTGGCGGAAGTTTTTCGCGTGTCCGTTGATAGCTTGCTCGAGCTTGTATCAGAACCGGAAGTCACTATTTGTGAAGAACGGGCGAACTATACAGTTAAGCCTAAAATCAGGATTAACGTGCCCCAGAAACACCTTGAGAAATTTAAAGAGGTCCTTCTGTATATCCTCAACAAAGTCGGTTCAAAGTCTAATATCGGCGAAACAGTGGTCTATAAACTCCTCTATTTTATAGACTTCAACTACTATGAGAAATATGAAGAACAGCTCATCGGCGCTACATACATCAAGAACCGGTTCGGACCGACACCTGTTGAATTCATAAAAATTGTCGAGACGATGATCGATAAAGACCTCATAAAGGTAAAGAGTAAATATTTTGATTATCATCAGGCAAAGTACCTGCCTTTACGTAAACCTGATCTCACAAAATTTAAGGCAAGCGAAATTGCAGTCATCGACGATGTACTAAACAGACTTTCCGATATGAACGCAAGCCAGATAAGCGATTACTCCCACGGCGATGTTCCCTGGATGACAACAGAGGAAGGAGAGCCTATCGAATATGAGTCTGTTTTCTACAGGACCTCGCCATATTCTGTAAGAGAGTATAGTGAAAATATTTAATGGAGTTCTTCGCCTCCCCGATTTCGACAGGGACATGAAGAGACTTCTGAAAAGATTTAAAACCCTCGAAGACGATCTGAGAATCTTCATAGAAAAAGAACTTTACCTGTATCATAAATTGAAAATAGACAACAAAGGAGTATTCCCTCTTATGGGCCTGGATATTACTGTTCCACGTTTCTTTAAAGCAAAGAAATTTGCCTGTCGTTCCCTTGCCGGCAAGGGTGTGCATTCCGGTATCAGAGTCATATATGGTTACTATGCAGAGGAAGACAAGGTTGAGTTAATTGAAATCTACTATAAAGGCGATAAAGAAAATGAGGACAGGCAGAGAATTTGAGACAGTATAAAGATAATTTGAACTGAAGAGGGGTAATCCGGGTAGGGATGATATCAGGGTGCTGGTAGCTTCTGTGACTTACAAACATCGCCACAATTCATATATGCTTTGTTCCTGCGTGCATTGTGTGTTGGTTAGCTCGAATGCACCTCGATATCTTCGTAATTTCCGTGCCATAGGTCAAACTCTTCGCTTATCTTCTAACTCTTTACGTCTGGCCGAGAATTAAGCCATGCCACAATTCTACTCAATCTTGCATCAGGATTGTCTGAGCGACGGCCAAACTCAACAATCACGTCAAGCTTGTCATCACTGCCACCACCTCCACAATAACATTCGTTTGCTTCGATAGCTTCTTCAATGAAAGCATCAAAGAATTCACCGAATCCGTCCTTTCGATTTCGTGTGACTATCAGTTTTCTTCCCCATTCAGTGAATTCACCATAGTGTTTTTTCTTACGTAGTCTCTTCTTCATCTTTTACCTTCTCATCTTTCGTGATTGATCACCCCTAGGCAAAGAGCGCCTTTTCTTCCGAATCTGACTGGAGGGTTATTTCTGCCAGTCGGATTTGATGAATTCCAGTATCTTCTGCGCCCGTTCCGAATAGAGATTGATGCCGTCCCAGTTGGGCTCAATGAGGATTTTCTGCATGAGGAGCCCGTCATCACCAAACCACTGGGGGAGGATGCCGCCAAAGAAATAGCCCTTTTCTTTGAGCGCGGTAACGATTGCGCCGATCCAGGGCCATGATAACTTGAGCCATACCTGGACTACCTGCACGTTCTTGCTGAGGATTAGCTTTTCCTCTTCTGCAAAAGCATTCTCAAAATCAGCGCCTGACTCAAGAACAGCCACACGGGCCACCTGGGCAAAGTCGAATATCTGCCTGTCTAAATGTGTTTGCGGCAGGGGAGGGGGATCGTCCGTTGATGGAGAGAGGGTCCGTCTGTCATCAAGACCACCATAGATGTATTCAAAGTAATCGGCATACAGAGAGGGAACATGGACGGTGTGCGGTCTTGGCGTAATGGTCATGAACATGAGCAGAGTCGATACCCGTCCCGAGGCGCTCTTTTCCTTCTCGTAGGCCTCCGCAGGCATAAGGTCGATTTCAAGGGCCGTATCTACCATGGGCAGGTTTGTAGCAGCAGCTTTCTGGATATATGTGTGATTACAGACCGGTTCGCCGAAGAACATATTCAAATCGTCAATTTTGGGTATTACCTCTTTGACGTACTGAAAAATCATGCTCATAATACCGGCATTGCGGAAATCCGGTGAAACCACGCCATTTCCCTTCTCATAAACGCCTTTGTCAGGTGCGGCACGAAAGAGGGAACTGTACCCGACAATCCTGTTTTTGGGTGTACGGACAACAATGGGTATATTGTCCTGTTTTTTAAATGCTGAAATGAGCTGACCGGGATTATAGACTATTCTTGCCGGATATCCGTTTCCGTACACTTCGGTAAAAAGCTTGCCCACGCCTTCTGCGTCTTCTGGCCGGAACGTATCAACAATCAATGCCTCTTTGTCCATGTCAGCTCCTTAACTCATAATAGATTTGTCGCGCAGGTTTGTTTTACCCGTTTTTCTTCGCCTGTTCCCTGCACCATGCTTCGTATTTTGCGGATATTGTCAGATATTCTTCAACAGTAACCGGAGGGGTGTTTAATTCTTTCAGGATATCTGCTGGCAACCCGCCCGTTTCAGCTATCAGCTTTCCTGCTTCTTCGAGCAATTTTAAATGATGTTCTAACCGTTTTGGCTCAGTCTGAAGGGCAACGGACCCTGGGATGCAGATTTCTCCTATTGATTCAGACCCAAAGTTAGCCGCTTCAGCGCGAAAAGTTGCGATAAGAGGAGCGAAGGTTTCCATTTCCGGGAAAGCGGCTGTGGAGATAAGAAGAAATTTCGCAGGCATCCGCCAGGCATAGGGATGTCTCACCCGCCCGGCGCTGTCTTTTGTGAGAAAGGGCAGCATGCAGCACATGCAACGGTCCATGACGGCCTTCAATTGGGCAGACATGGTATCGATGTATACCGGGGTAGCCATGATCAGCACATCGGCTGATTTCAGCTCTTCGTAAATACCCTCCATATCGTCTTTCACCGGGCATTGACCGAAGGTTTTATACATGCACGATAAACAGGCAATGCAGGGTGATATTTTCAAGAGACGTATTTCGCAGTGCTTTACTTCAGCTCCTGCCCCCGAAAGACCATCTGAAAGGGCTTTTACCAGCCTCCCTGTTGTTCCTTTTTGTCCTCTTCCGCTGCCATTCAAAACGAATACTTTCATATTGACCTCGTTGAAAAGCTTTTCTGTTGTCTATAAGGTTTATTTACTATATGCAGGAGAATATTCCAAGTACTTAATTGAGGTAAAAGTAATTATGGCAATAACGCTTCAATATAACTGATCATTTTAGAACAAGAAAAACATTGCGAAACCGGCCGGGGGGGGTAGCCGGTTCCGCAATGGTGAACCTCCGCGCTGTCAATAAGGGTATGCGTATGCTCGGTAATGACGAGGCGGAGGATAATAGTAGACCACCGGAGGCGGAGGAACAACATAAACTGGAGGCGGAGGAACATAAACCGGTCGGGCGAATGCGCTACCTATTACGGCGCCTGCGAAAAAACCACCCAATGCCGGACCCCAACCGTAGCCGCGATAATGACCGCCATAATGCCCGCCACGGCCCCAGGCATAGCTCATTGTTGGCAGGGCTATCATTATGACCAGCACACAGATTGAAGCAATCAAAATACTCTTTTTCATTTTCAACCTCCCAGTGTTTGACCGTTTCGTAAACACGTTTTATGAATCCTCTCTCTTAATGGTAATAGCAAAAGTAATGCCAAAGGAGCCTTACCTGGTAACTCATTATAATTGTTGATTAATTAATATCATAAGGAGATAATGGCACTGAAATTCAGGAAAAAAATGTCGAAAGGAGCCGCTTTCTCCGACAAGATCGTCGATTAAAGCCCATTGGAGTTTTTTTCAGGTAATTGTTGGGTGCATAACCGGTTGTATTCTTCCTTCTTCCAGCATGAACGAAAAAAGTCACATTCCCTGCATTTATCAACCCTATTCTTCTCGACCAGATATTGCTTACCCGACATATCGGCAATATTGTCTGCTGTCATTTCAACAATGCAGGGCGGGGTCTTAGATTTGCACCCATGCCTGTTGTCGCAATTCAGGCAATATCCTTTTTCAGGTTTGATAAAGGGCTCCTTGTGCGCTACACGATTCGAACGCGCTTGATACCGTTCAGTTTCTTCCTGTATTGTTTTTCCGCTTCCCAGAGATCAACACCTCGCTGGGCATCAAGCCAGAAATCCGGTTTATTGCCGAACAATCTGCTCAATTTTAATGCCATTACGGGGGTCATAGCCCGTCGTTCGCGAAGCAGTTCGTTGATCGTCTGTCGTGATGATCCGATTGCCCCTGCAAGACTTGCAACGGTCAATCCGTAATCATCGAGAAAATCTTCACGGAGTATTTTTCCCGGATGGGTTGGCCTTACCTTCTGAACTTGTCTTTTTTTAGGACTCATATATCACCCCTCCATGTTTGATATGCAAGTATTGTAACATACCTCATGGTATAAATAAATTTTTGTCATCAGGTGTAGCATTCAGGAAAAGAGATGTTTATATATTAATAAGCAGGTTAGGCAAAACGGAGATGAAGAAATTACTAGCATTATTGGTTTTATTGTTGACGGGGTGCGTTGGAATGCCCGAAAACGTAAAACCGATTGATAATTTCAAGGTAGAGAAGTATCTTGGGACATGGTATGAAATTGCCCGATTGGACAATTCTTTTGAAAAAGGTTTAACACGGATAACGGCACAGTATAGCTTGCGGGATGACGGCGGCCTGAGAGTAGTTAACCGGGGATATCTCCCAAAAAAGAATACATGGAAAGAAGCCGAAGGAAAGGCTTATTTCATGAAAAAACCAGATCAAGGCTACCTAAAAGTCTCTTTTTTCGGTCCATTTTATGGTTCTTATATTATCCTTGAGCTCGACCATGAAAATTATCAGTATGCACTTGTGTGCGGTCCGGACAAATCATACCTTTGGCTTCTGGCAAGAAGCCCGAAAATAGGAAAAGACATACAGGACACCCTCATCGCGAAAGCACAGTCATTGGGATTCGATGTAAGTAAGTTAATATTTGTCAGTCATGACTAATCACCTCACAGAACTATAGAGAACTATGCAGTCAGCAATGATTGGCAATGCTTATAGTGTACACATGAGAGCAAGTTATAACGTAGTACGAATCAGACCGAAAGGAGGTTTTTATGCTCATTTCTAGCAGAACCCCTTACCCGGCAGGAATTCGGACTGGCAGTCCGCCAGGTGCTGGATGCAACAGCAGATGCATGACAAATACTTTTTAGAGAATCACACCTTTATTTACCCGTAACAAACTTCTCGATTGCCCTGTTGACTTCCATTGGTTTTTCTATCATCACCATATGGCCCGCGCCCTCTATGAGCGCCAATGTTGAGCCCTGTATCGCCTTATTGAGATGTGCGGAATATTTCGGCAATGTCAGGGTGTCGTCAGCACCGCATATGATGAGCGCCGGAACCGAGATGGAACTAACGGAATCCATTATGTCGAACCTGTCGCAGGCTGTGAAATCTTTATGGATGACTCCTGCCGTGCATTTCATCGTTTCATTGAAAGCCTTATTCCTCAAGTCTGATGAAGCATTCATTGAAAAGGCCAGGGCGCCGATGTCCCGCACTGTTTTCTCTTTGTCTTTTATGATGTTGTCGAGGATTTGAGGGTGTACCCGGAGTTTTGCGCCTGTCCCGATGAGGATGATACCTTTAATAATTTCAGCATGGGCAAGCGATAATGACAGCGCAATGGCGCCGCCCAGCGAATGGCCGGCGATAAAGCATTTTCCCAGATCAAGATCCCTGATCATCCCGTAGACAGCATTTCTGTATTCTTCTACGGAATCATAACCTTCTCCGGGGGATTTTCCATGACCCGGTAAGTCTACCAGTAGGACTTCCATTGATGCTTTCAGGTAGTCCCTTTGATGGTCCCACATGCTGGTATTCCAGCCGGAGCCATGGATAAAGACAACCTTTTCTCCCTCTCCGTATCTCTCTGTGTGTATTGTCATAAAAACCTCCAGTGATCGTAACTTGATGCTGCAATTATATCAGACTGTAAAAGGTTTTGGATGGTAATTGACATAAGTATCGATATTCATCATGAGATTCAAGGAGCGAACAATCCGGGAGCTGAATAAAAACCGACTATGCTTATTTAATCGATCCACTTCACGAAATTATCCAGACTGTCCCTTGGCGATTTGAATTGATTGGCAGGGCTTTCAGGATCGGCATAGCCCAGCGCAATACCAATGACTACATCTTTATTTTCGGGTATGTTGAGAATTTCTTTTATGTCATCTTCATAGGCATTAATGAGACCGATGGGGCATGTTGAAAAACCGAAATGGTGGGCGATAAGGAGAAAATAACCGAGGGCGATGCCGATATCAACAAGACGGGCCTTTGAAAAGGCATTATCAAGACACATAATGATGGCCACAGGGGCCCCATAGAAATTGCAGCTTCCTTCATTAATAAAGCAGTTAAAGTCCTGTCCCATCTTTTCGAGATAGGGGTTCATGAGTTCAAAAGACTCGGCGCCGCGTTTGCTGAAATTCTCTGCAAGTGGTTTTACATTGCCGGGGCTGCATGAAATCTGTTTTTCGCGGTACAATTTGATGAGTCTTCTTGAAAGCCTTTCTTTTTCCTCATCCATGACAATGATGAATTCCCAGGGCTGCAGGTTAATAGCCGATGGCGCATCAACTACGAGTTTCAGGATTTCCTCGATCTGCTGCCGGGAAACTTTATCAGGCTTAAATGCCCTGGTACTTTTTCTTTCTTTAATAGCTGTGATTAAATCCATTGTGCTCCAACTCTATTTAAATATGTTTCTTGTATAAGGATTTGTCAATTAATAATTGAATTCTGTTAGTATGTTGTCTTTTGTGAGGATATCCTTGTGAATAGTTTGTCCGTAACCGTTCTTGATAATTTTATCTTCCATATCTCTGACTACATTCTCGCATAACCATTCCGGCAGCCCTCCCATGACATCAATGGGGATAAATATATGCGTTGTTTCATTTGCGACTTTGTCTTTATTGGACTGTCTCCATACCCATCGTCTGGTGAGAATGTCCTTGTTGTCTTTGTAAACCACTTCCCCTTTATCAACTATCTCCGATTCCCCAAGATCCATGGGGATAAATATCTCGTTTCCCTGAGCAAAACAAAGGGATATGTCTCCGTCAATGGTCTCGAGTGCATGGCCGCCAATAGGGACAAGGTGTCGTAATGAGACTGCATTATACAAATCAACAAGAGGATTAATCCTTGGAAAAGGGCCTCCTTTCAGTGCTCTCTTCAGGAGTGACTCGATGGAACTCTGATATTTCGAAGCGGGGATGCCCAATTTTCTGAAGGCTTCTCTCCAGACTTTTATATTGGGATGGTCCTGGGGTCTTTCAAAGGAAAAATGAACGCCAACATCGTCGAGGACCTCTTCAAGCTGGTCATCGCCATATTTCATATTATGGATTTCGCAGACAAGGATGCCTATTTTAAGGGCAGGAAAAAGGCGGAATAGACCTTCGTCGATAGAAAATATCATCCAAGATGTTTTGAAGCAACCGAGATTCGCGCTATCGCTCTGAGGAGTGCCATCTCCTGTATCCTGTATTCATTATCCTCAGTGGAAAGTGTTTTAAGTACAGCTTCTGCTCTTTCCATAGCCTTTCTTGCTCTCTCCACATCTATGTCTTCGGCAATCTCAGCCACATCCAGGAGTAATACTACCTTATCTTCTACCACTTCCGCAAAACCGCCGCCTACTGAAAGGTGGACCGTTGCGCCGGCTTTCATGTATCGTATTTCACCGATTTCAAGGGTTGTAAGAAACTGTGTATGACCAGGGAGTATACCGAACTCACCGTATGCCCCCTTGGCTTCCACCATATCGACTTCTTCTTTAACCAGTGTTTTTTCCGGTGTAATGACTTCGAGGTTAAGCATGTTATCGTCATTCTCCCATAAACTGTTTGGCCTTTTCTACGGCCTCTTCAATGGTTCCTACCATATAAAATGCCTGTTCGGGCAGATCATCGTGTTTGCCTTCCACAATTTCCTTGAAGCCTTTAATGGTATCCGGTAGCGTAACATACCTTCCGGGCTGGCCGGTAAAAACCTCGGCAACAAAGAAAGGCTGTGAGAGGAACCTTTGAATCTTTCGTGCTCTGGCAACAACAAGTTTGTCTTCTTCGGAAAGTTCGTCCATACCGAGGATGGCGATAATGTCCTGGAGGTCTTTATATTTCTGGAGTATCTTCTGCACATCACGGGCAACCTGATAATGCTCTTCACCGACGACATTGGGGTCAAGAATACGGCTTGTTGAATCGAGGGGATCAACGGCCGGGTAGATGCCGAGCTCTGAAATCGATCTTGAAAGAACCGTCGTTGCATCAAGGTGCGCAAAGGTTGTAGCCGGTGCGGGGTCAGTCAAGTCATCTGCAGGAACGTAAATGGCCTGAACAGAAGTAATAGAGCCCTTCAGTGTTGAGGTAATCCGTTCTTCAAGTTCCCCAAGGTCAGTAGCAAGGGTCGGCTGATAACCGACAGCAGAGGGCATCCTGCCGAGAAGGGCCGAAACCTCTGAATTTGCCTGGGTAAATCTAAATATATTATCAATGAAGAGGAGCACATCCTGGCCTTCCTCATCTCTGAAGTATTCTGCTGCGGTAAGGGCCGTAAGACCTATTCTTGCACGGGCACCGGGCACTTCTGTCATCTGTCCGTATATAAGGGCTGTTTTGTCAATAACGCCGGAACCTTTCATTTCGAGCCAAAGGTCGTTCCCTTCCCTCGTTCTCTCACCGACGCCACCGAAAACCGATATACCACCATGGTGAAGCGCAATATTATGGATCATTTCCATAATAACAACCGTCTTACCAACACCGGCGCCGCCGAAGAGACCGACTTTACCGCCCTTGGAGTATGGTTCGAGAAGGTCAATAACCTTAACACCTGTTTCGAGAATTTCAATCTTAGTATTCTGTTCAACCAGTGTTGGGGCCGGTCTGTGGATCGGATAGGTCATTGCAGTCTTAACTTCCCCTACACCGTCAACAGGCTCACCGATGACGTTGAGCACCCTGCCAAGAATCTCTTTACCAACCGGTATGGTAATCTGTGTTCCCTTATAGACCGCTGTTTGACCGCGGACTAATCCATCGGTTGTATTCATTGCGATGCAGCGGACGGTACTGTCCCCTACATGCTGGGCAACCTCAAGGACAAGGTTCTCTGCTTTATCACTAATTGTCGGGTTGGTGACGTAAATTGCTCCATATATGGGTGGAAGCTGATCAGGCGGAAACCTGAAATCTACTACCGTACCGATGACCTGCACTATCTTACCACTCACTTCCACGCTGCTCATCTATACTTCCTCCTTTTACTTTCCTCGTAATGCTTCAGCACCACCGACAATATCCATCATCTCATTGGTTATAGTTTCTTGTCTTCTCTTGTTGTAAACGAGGGTAAGATATTTCACCATATCCCCGCAGTTCGTTGTGGCATTTTCCATGGAACTCATCCGTGCCGCATGTTCCGATGTCTGTGACTCTACCAGGGCATAGTATATTTTTGTACCGATATACCTTGGGATGAGAGATTCAACAATTTTTATCCGGTCAGGTTCACAGAGATAATCGATATATTCGGCGTCTTCCGGCGTCTTTATGGGGACAAATTCCTCAAAAATAACCTCCTGCCTCACGGCAGACTTGAAGTATGTGTAGGAAAGGTAAATTTTATCAAATTCACCACTGAGATAGAGGTTGATCAATTCATCAGCGACGACATTAACCAATTCCTGGTCTATCTTTTTGACGTCAACCCAACTCTTTACGACGTCCACTTTTCTTCTCTGGAGGTAGTCTCTTACTTTCCGCCCGAATACGTATACGCCGATCCTTTCATATTTATCACGGTTCTGGAGGGTAAAATTCTGTGCGTGAAGACCAATATTTGTATTGAAAGCCCCGCAAAGACCCCTGTCGGAACCGATGGATACAATAAGGACCTTTTTGATCTCATCCCTTGCCATAAGGAGAGGGTGAGCATCTTCAGGCATGTTTTTCACAACGCGACCCGTCAACTCTTCCATTTTTACGGCATAGTCTTTTATCTTTTCCAGTTCTTCCTGTGCTTTTCTCAGTTTTGCCGCAGAGACCATTTTCATAGTCCTGGTAATGGTCTGTGTGCTGTTAATGCTACTTATTTTTCTTTTAATATCTCTTAGCGTCGCCATAGAGAATCCTTAATAAGTAAATTGTGTCTTAAATTCATCGAGCGCCTTATGAAGTTTATCATCCAACGCCGCGTCAATTGTATTCTTAGTTTTGATCTCAGTGAGTATGTCGCCATATTTGGTTTCAACAAACTTGATCATTTCCTGCTCGTACTTTTTCAGGGCACTTTCAGGATATGCATCGATATACCCATTTGCGCCTGCGTACAGAAGGACAACCTGTTTTTCGACAGGGATTGGCACATACTGGCCCTGTTTCAAGAGCTCTGTCAGACGGGAACCACGTGCCAGAAGTGCCTGCGTTGCCTTGTCAAGATCGCTGCCGAATTTGGCAAATGCGGCCATTTCCCTGTACTGGGCAAGCTCCATTCTCAGACGACCTGCAACCTGTTTCATTGCTTTTGTTTGTGCGTTGCCGCCGACCCTCGATACTGAAAGACCGACGTTGATTGCGGGCCTCACGCCTGAGTAGAAAAGTTCCGGTTCGAGATATATCTGTCCATCAGTGATGGAGATGACGTTTGTCGGAATATATGCCGAAACGTCTCCAGCCTGCGTTTCAATGATAGGAAGGGCTGTCAGTGTGCCGGCTCCGTGTGCATCGTCCCATTTTCCTGCTCTTTCAAGGAGCCTTGAATGCAGATAAAAGATATCGCCGGGATAAGCTTCACGCGCAGGCGGACGTCTCAAGAGAAGTGATAACTGCCGGTACGCTACAGCGTGCTTTGAAAGATCATCATAGATAATGAGGGCGTGACGCTTTGTGTCACGGAAATACTCTCCCATGGAACAGCCTGCAAAGGGGGCGAGGTACTGAAGCGGCGCCGTATCACTTGCTGTAGCTGCAACAACTGTCGTATATTCCATGGCGCCATATTGTGTAAGCAGGTCAACGGTTCTCGCGACAGAGGATCGTTTCTGCCCGATGGCCACATAAATGCAAAATACATCATTTCCCTTCTGGTTAATAATCGTATCAATGGCAATAACGGTCTTTCCTGTTCCTCTATCGCCGATAATCAGCTCTCTCTGTCCTCTTCCGATAGGGATCATGGAGTCAATAGCTTTTATACCTGTCTGGAGGGGTTCTCGTACGGGCTGCCGAACAACAACACCAGGGGCCATCTGTTCAACGTTCCTGAATTCCTTGGTGTCAATGGGGCCTTTGCCGTCGATAGGGGCGCCAAGGCCATCAACGACCCTGCCGATCAAAGCTTCACCGACTGGGACCTGAAGCAATCCTGCCTGTTCTTTTAACGAGGTCGCCTTCTTTGATCTTATAGTCTTCTCCGAAAACAACTGCGCCGATATTATCTTCTTCAAGGTTTAAGGACATGCCGGTAATACCATGGGGAAAGGAGAGGAGTTCGCCTGACATGGCATTTTCCAGTCCATAGATCCTTGCGATACCGTCACCGATAGAAATGACCATACCGGTTTCCTGGAGATTTATCTCCTTTTCAAAGCCTGATATCTTCTGCTCTATAATCCTGCTTATTTCGTCGGCCTTAATCTCCATAGATATTACTCCTTCAGTATATTTTCCTTCAATGTTGCGAGCTGCTGCTTTACGCTGCCGTCAATGATGGTCCCTTTAATGATAACCTTGATGCCACCAATGAGGCTTTTGTCTTCATGGGCAGTCAGAATGACCTCTTTGTTCAGTTTAGTGCTCAATTCTTTCTCAATACGCTTTTTTGCTTCCTCTTCAAGGGGATAGGCCGACCAGACTGCGCCTTTTACCCTACCTTCCTTTTCATCAACAAGCTCACCGTAAACATCTTTGATGAGCGTTAAATACCCCATTCTGTTTCTTTCGAGAAGCATGGTGAATATGCCGGCCAATGGCGGCGATACCTGAAGCGTCTTCAGGACATCACTTAAAAGCTCTTTTCTCTTCTCGATTTCTATAATAGGAAGCATGAGCACTTTTTTCAGACGCTCTTCTTTATCAAATACCCCGAGGACACCCTCGAACTCGGTGAAATATTTTTTATACTGACCATCCTTCTCACCGACACTGAATAAACCTTTTGCATATCTTTTTGCAATGGATTGGCTTATCAATTCATACTCCTCAGTTTCACAATAAAATCATCTACCATCTTTTCATGGTCGGACTTGCTTATCTTTTCTACAATAAGCTGTTCCGCCCTTTTAACGGTAAGTTCTGTAATTTCTTCCTGAATTTTTCTTTTAACTGTTCGCATTTCCTGTTCATAGGTCGTACGGGCCTGTTCTTTTATCTTTGCCGCAAACAGCGTAGCGTCTTCGATGATTTTTGCCTTCTCTTTTTCCGTCTCGCTGATGATTGTCTTTTTAAAAACTTCTATTTCTCCATCAAGCTTTGCAAGCTTGCTTTCATATTCCTGTTTAAGGACGCCTGCCTCGGCAAGTAACTTATTTGCTCCTTCAATCTTCTCTTTTATTGTGTTGTGACGATTTATCAGAAAATTCTTCAGTGGTTTTCCGCCAAATTTTACCAGGATTGCGACCAGGATTCCAAAGTTAACGAATTTGAATACGATTGAAAGTATCGGCTCGCCGCCGCCGCTCGTCATTGCAGGCTCCTTTTAAGTATTTTCTGAACAACCTCTGCGGAAAGTCTGTCCACATCGGTTTTCAAGGATGCATAAACCTTTTCCCCCTCAACCTTGATTTCGCTCTTTATCCTTTCCAGGTCAATGGACAGTTCGGAACGGGCCTTCTCGATGACTTTCATCGCATTATTGTGGGTTTCGGTAATTGTAGTATCTCTACTTTCAAGGATAGGTTTTTTCTTTTCGCGGGTCACGTCATCAAAACGTTTTTCAAAATCTTTCGCAGCGCCTTTCGCCTCATCAGAACCTTCTCCAAGAGATTTAAGGGTTTCCTCTCTCTTTGAAAGTGCTTTGAGTACTGGCTTAAAGAGAAAAATATTGAGGAGAATCAGTAATATAATAAAGTTTACAAATTGGTAAATAATGGTTTTATCAAAATCAATCATAAGATTTCCCTGTTTAATAAGGAATTATTTCACATGGTCCATAAGGTATGTACCATAAATGATCAGAAGTTTCAAATATATTTTATATAAATTTTTTCCCACGAGAAACCCCTCGGGAAAGAAAAGCGGAATTCTATTTAAGATCAATAACATTCAATATATGAAGGATCTTTTTTGCTCGCAGAAATTAAATAGTATTCCGGTAAAATACAATTCCATAATACCTAAAATGAAAAATAATTATTTAATATGTATTAGACACTGCATTGAAATGGCAACCCCGGTCTATTTGATATATCACTGCTTCCCATGGGATATATCAAAGAATCCTTCTTTAATCTTCAGCTATTAGCTCTGCAATTCGTTCCAGGTCTTCTTTTGAATAGAACTCGATGATGATCTTACCCTTGTTTTTCTTAAAGGTAATATCCACTTTGGTCTGTAATGCCTTTTGGAGGCTCTCTTCGACTGAGGAAAAAGCGGGGGCTTTATGAGCTGTTTTTTTTCTTGTTTGTCTCTCCAGTTCTCTTACGGAGATCCCATCGCGGAGAACCTTGTCCACAAATCTCTTCTGTTCCTTTTCGGTCTTTAAAGAGAGAAGCGCGCGCGCGTGCCCCTGTGTCAGCTTTCCGTCCGTGATGAGTTCTTTAATCCAGGGGGGAAGTTTGAGGAGCCGCACAAAATTAGATACGGAACTTCTGTCGACACCCATCTTTCTGCGCCACATCCTCATGGGTGTAACAGAATTCTTCAATAAACCTTTCATAGACAATGGCCACTTCGAGAGAATTCAGGTCCTCCCTCTGGAGATTTTCGATGAGCGCTATTTCGAGGGCTTCCTTATCGTCAACATCCTTAATGATGGCAGGTACTTCCTTGAGGCCCGCCATGGCCGCAGCCCTGAACCGCCTCTCCCCTGCAATGATTTCATAGGTCTTATTCTTTCGCCGCACAATAATGGGCTGCAGGAGGCCGTGTTCTTTTACCGACGAGGCAAGGTCCGCTATGGACTTTTCATCTATTTTCAATCTCGGCTGTTCAAGATTCGGGACAATCCGGTCTATCGGAATAAGCTTGCTGGATGCCTTTTCCTCGTCCATCAATATTGCCGACAGGCCTCTTCCCAGGGGATCGTTTTTCACATGTCCGTTCCTTTTCTCGATAATTTCTGAAGCAAGCTGGAGATAGCTCTCAGCGCCTGTTGAGCTTATATCATACAGTAGAACGGGTTTCCCATGGCTCGGTGATTCGCTCAGTTTAACATTTCTCGGGATCACTGTTTTGAAGACGGTGTCGCTGAAGCATTTGTTTACCTCTTCCCATACTCTGAATGAAAGGTTGTTTCTCCGGTCAAACATGGTCAGGAGAATCCCGAGCACCTCAAGGTCCGGGTTGAGCTTCCTCTGAATGATCGAAATGGTCTTTAAAAGCAGTGCAAGACCCTCAAGGGCAAAATATTCACATTGCAGGGGTACAATGACATAGTCTGATGCTGCGAGAGAGTTGAGTGTTAAAAGACCAAGAGAAGGGGGACAATCAATGAAGATATACTGATAGGTATCCTCCAGTCCTGCCAAGGCGTTCTTCAGCCGGAATTCCCGTTCCTGCATGTCGAGGAGTTCCACCTCTGCGCCTATAAGATCAGGGTGGGCAGGGATGATATCGAGAAAGGGTATTTCAGTCTTTCTGATGACATCATGAATGTCTTTTTCTCCGATGAGAACATGGTAGATGTGATCATAGGTCCTGTTGTAAGATACGCCGAACCCCGATGAGGTATTGCACTGAGAGTCCATGTCGATGACGAGGGTTTTTTTCTCTGATACCGCCATCGATGCAGAAAGGTTAACCGCTGTTGTAGTCTTTCCGACCCCGCCTTTTTGGTTCGCAATGGATATTACCATGATGATTTTGTTACAATACCATAAATAAAATTACTATGAAACTTTTTTATAAATCAGAAGTTTATATGATTTTGCAATAACGGGCAACTCATATGGTATTGCATCGGTGAAGAGAAAATCTTTCTCCTCTACAGGTTCTTCATTTTTTCCTTTCAGGATCAACGCCCTTCCGCCGGGTCTTATTTGTCCCCCTCCTTTTTCGAGGATTTCCGGTATACTGCCGAATGCCTTTACAACGAGACTGTCAACCCCTATTGAAGGTATCTCTTCCGCCCTGCCGTGAAGGGGTGTTAATGCGGAGAGATCCAGGCTCCGTTTAATGTGCCTTTGAAACTGGATCTTTCGCAGACTTTTATCTATTGAAAAGATCCGGGCTTTCTTCTGTAATATCGCAAGAGGGATTGCGAGAATGCCGGCGCCGGAGCCGAGGTCCAATACTGAATGATCACGCTCGGTATGGTCCTTCAGAAAAAAGGCATCATAGAGGAGTTCCCGGATTGCCATAACTATGTCCCGTATCCCTGTGAGGTTCACCTTTTTATTCCATTTCATCAATTCTTCCATATAAAAGAGGAGGTCCCTTAAATCGGCTTCGTCATAATCAATATGGAAACTTTCCAAACCTTCCCTGATGGCAATCTCCGATTTCATGATTTTTAAGAATAGCATAATTTTTTTCCTTCTGTTATACTTATGCTCAATGCGAAAACTGCTTATCATTCTTGCAGCCTTTCTTCTTCTTTTTTCCTGCTCATCAAAGCAGCCGAAAAGGGTTGACAGCCCGGGGAACCTTTATGTCGATGGCGTCAACCTCCTGCAGGCAAAAAAATATTCTAAGGCGATTGATAAATTCTCCGCCCTACGGGAAAATTACCCCTTCGATCCTCTTGCCATCGTTGCAGCCGTTAAATTTGGCGATGTCTATTTCGCGGACAAGGAATATCTTCTCGCCATCAATGTATATGAGGATTTCTTCAAGTCCCATCCGGAAGACGAAAATGTCCCTTATGTACTCTCCAGACTGGGTGAATGTTATGAGAAGTTGTCCCCCCTGATCGACAGAGATCAGGCATATACCCTGAAATCTATTGAACGATTGACATATCTGAAAAACCGTTACCCGGCAAGCCCCTATGTGCAGACGTCGGAACCAAGGCTGAAAAGGATGGTCCAGAAACTTGCCGACAGAGAGCTCTATATCGGCGAGTTCTACTACAAAACCTCCAGATATAATGCATCGGTCCTGCGGCTTGAAAATCTCCTGAAGAAATATCCCGACACAAAGGGGCGCGATAAAATATTATTATATTTAGCCCTGTCCTACCGGGAACTTGGCAATCAGGTAAAAAGTGATCAATATATGGATAAGCTGCGGACAGAATATCCGAACAGCCTCTTTGCGCGCAGCACAATTCGGGCAAGAAAGACCCTGCAGCCGGTAAAAGCCGATGGGGCACAAGGAACAGGAGAGCTCTCGCTGCCTCTTTATGAAGACAAAAAGAAAAGAAATATTGACCTCACACCTCAAATGGTAAAAGCAGATCAGACAGCTGTGCCGGAAAATGAAAAGGAGAAAGCGCCAGCGAAGGAGACGCAAAAAGATAAAAATAATGACCCCGCTGTTCCCGATAAGGGAAATGAAAAAGACAAAAAAATGGGTTTCTTCGATAAGAAAAAGCCTGTCGATATCGTTTCAGATACCATGGAAGGGTTCGATAAGGAAAAATATGTTGTTTTTAAGGGAAGCGTCATAGCCAAGCAGGAAGATCTATATATCTTTGCCGATACCATTGAAGCCTATATGAGTGAAGAGACGAATGAAATAGAAAAAGCAATTGCCAGGGGAAACGTAAAAATAGTCAAGCAGGACCGGACGGCAACATGCCGGGAAGCCATCTTCGAGAATGCAAAAGGTGAAATTACGCTCAAGGACAATGTCATTGTCTACCAGGGCAAGGATAAACTTACCGGCGATGTAATCATCTATTACGTAAATGAAGATCGCGTTACTGTCCAGGCAGAGAAGGACAAAAAAGCCCACGTTACGATTCAACCCAAAGAAGAAAAAAAATAACTCCAGATAGAATAAGGCGTGCTTAAAATCGGCAATATTACGTTACCCTTTCCTTGTGTCCTTGCTCCCTTAAGCGGGGTGAGCGACTTGCCTTTCCGCCTCATGAACCGTGCTTTCGGCGCGCCCCTGGCCTTTACGGAGATGATCGATGTGAGGGCTGTCAGTCAAAGGGACAAAAGGACCCGGAAGATGCTCTCTTCGGCCCCTGACGATCGGCCCCTGGGGGTGCAATTGTTGAGCAACGACGAGAAATACATCTTACATGCCCTCGATGCTCTGAGCGAATATGATTTTGACCTCCTTGATTTCAATGCTGCCTGCCCTACGCCGAAAGTTACCCGGAAAAATAAAGGGGCTGCCCTGTTGAGAGAACCCCGCAAATTAGGGGGAATTCTCAAGGTTATTGTCGACCACGTGAAAGTGCCGGTGACCGTCAAGATCAGGACAGGGTGGGACGCAGATTCGGTGAATGCACGGGAGGTCGCTCTCTATGCTGAAGATGCCGGTATCAGCGCCCTCTTTATTCATGGAAGGACAAAGACCCAGGGATATAGCGGGACAGTCGATTACCGGCAGATCAAAGAGGTGAAGGATGTTTTGAAGGTCCCCGTCATCGCAAGCGGCGACAATATATCAGCGCCGCTCATTAAAAAGATGTTTGACGAAACCGGTTGTGATGGCGTGGCAATTGCCAGGGGTGCTCTGGGAAACCCCTGGATTTTCAGGGAAACAGCACGGTTTTTTGATGATGGTATGATCATTGAAAGGCCCGGTATGGATGAACGTATCGCTACCATCAAAAAACATCTTGACCTTACCATAGAACACAATGGTGAACAACGTGGTGTTGGTATTTTTCACAAATTTTTCATCTGGTACACAAGGGGTCTAAGAGGCACAAAGCCCCTTCGTGACAAAGCCTTCCGTACAGGCACCAAGAAGGACCTCCTTGATGCCATCGAAGAACTCCGGTTGCACGATACCAGATGAGTCTCTCTTAACTTTTGCGCTCATTTCCTGCCCTTAACACTGGGCTGACAAGCCGCCAGACCATGCCCAGCGGAGCTTGTTAAAAATTTCTCTTGCAAAAACCGTTTGGAATTGATAGATAAATGAAACAAAAGAGGAATTTTAGAAAAAGAAGGTATAACAAATGGCAAAATATGCAAAAATCCCGGAAGCAACAGTTCGAAGACTGTCAAACTATCTGAAGTGCTTGATCGATCTTGAGGGCAAAAGCGAGAAAGTCGCTTCGAGCGCCCTCATTGCCAACATATGCAACGTAAACGCAGCCCAGGTAAGAAAAGACTTTGCTTACTTCGGCGAATTCGGTATCAGGGGTATGGGCTATAATGTCAAAGAACTCAAAAGGCATATTAAAGAGATACTCGGCATAAACCGTGAGTGGCGGATCGCTGTTATCGGTATCGGAAACATGGGGAGTGCTCTCCTTGTTTATAAGGATTTTTTAAAGCAGAATTATAAAATAGTGGCTGCTTTTGATATTTTTCCTGAAAAGGTAATTGGCAATATTTCCGAAAGGGTTGGTAAGCCCGTTGAAATACTCCATATAGACAGGCTCAAGGAAGTAGTAAAGGCGAGAAATGTCGAAATAGGGATTATTACGACACCTCCCGGGGCCGCGCAGACTGTTGCCGATTTACTCATAGATGCAAATGTAAAAGGAATCCTGAATTTCTCACCATCTCCGGTGAAAACGCCGGAGCATGTGAAGCTAAGAAATCTCTTTTTTACATCAGCTCTTGATAATCTTGTATATTACCTGACGAATTAAGAGGCCTTTATGATGAAAGTTTTTGGAAACGTGATAGAAATGTTCGTATATTCTGCCGTGTATATGATCATTGTTCTTGTTTCCGTGAAAATAATAGGGGCAATTTTTACGACGGACTTTGAAAAGAAGATTTCCGACGAAAACAATATCGCATTGTCAATCATCTGTGCCTGTATTCTCATCGGTATTGCCCTGCTTGTTGCAGCAGTTATCAGATAGTGAAGACAATCTTTATAACAGGGACTGATACCGGAGTAGGAAAGACGGCTGTATCTGCCGGTCTTTGCGCCTTCCTGTCACTGAGAAAGCATCTCGATGTAGGTGTCATGAAGCCTTTTGAGAGCGGTTTGCCAAAACTGAGCAAATCCGAGTTGTCCTGTGATGCAAGGTTCCTCAAGGAGGCTTCCGGAAGCCGTGATGAGTTGAGTGAAATCAGCCCCTACACTTTTGAAGCCCCGCTTGCCCCCGAAGCGGCAGCCCGACAGGAAAACATCATCATTGATATGGACATGGTGAACACAACCTATGAAAGGCTTTTAGCGCACCACGATATTCTTGTTGTCGAAGGCGCCGGTGGCGTTTTTGTTCCTATCAAGAAAGGGTTTTTTTTCGCCGATCTTATGAAGGCCTGGAATGTCCCTGTTATTATTGTCTCCCGTCTGGGTCTTGGCACCATAAACCACACTCTTCTCACATGTGCCTTTTTGCAGTCCAGAGGGATTAAGGTCCTCGGCGTCATTCTCAACGATACAGAAGGGGATAAAGGCCCTGCCGCAGAAACGAACCCCGAAATACTCAGGGAATACCTCAATGTGCCTGTTTTCGGAATTTTCCCGTATTCAAAAGAAATTTTGAATGGCACGGTGAGCAGGGAATCACTGGCAGAGATCTTTGCCGCCAATATTGACACGGAAATGATTTTGAAAACCCTTGAAGCTTGATCTTACCGGCCTAATTCCATGAAATATTTCCGCGAGCGCTCTATCACATCCATTTCAACGCAATAGGCAAGCCTGAAATAACCGGCCTTTCCAAAGCCGATGCCCGGGACACCAAGGATATGGTGTTTCTGGAGCTCTCTCACGAATTGAATATCATCTGCGATGGGAGATTTCGGAAAAATATAGAAGGCCCCAAGAGGCTTTATAACATCGAACCCTGCTTCGATAAGGATATTGTAAATAGCATCCCGCCTGCGCTGATATTCCATAATATCAACACTGGTATGCTGGAATTTTGCGACGAGGCGCTGCATAAGTGCAGGCGCATTGATAAAGCCCAGTATTCTGTTCGCAAAGATCATGGCATCCATAAGGGGTTTAATATTTTTTATGGAAGGCGATGCTGCGATATGACCGATCCTCTCACCGGCAAGACCTAAATCTTTGGAGTGGCAGGTAACAACGACCGTGTCTTCATAAATGTTGAATACGTCAGGAAGAATGGCGCCATCATAGATCAGTTTTTTATAAGCTTCATCGGCGATGAGAAATATCCTCTGGCCTTTGTCATGCCTTTTTCTCAGGATTTGAGCGAGTTCTTTCAGTTCTTCCCCGGTATAGACGACCCCCGTGGGATTGTTGGGAGAGTTGATAATAATGGCCTTGGTTTTTTTCGTTATGGCATTTTCAATCTTATCGATATCGAGGTGGAAGTCGTCCTTAGTATCTACGAGTTTCATGACGCCGCAGTGGTTGCTGATGTAAAACATAAATTCCACGAAGTAGGGATTGAGCACAAGCACTTCATCATCGGGGTCAAGAAGCGCCTTAAGGACAACATTGATACCCCCTGCCGCACCGACGGTCATGATAATATTATCCTTGCTGAAGGGGAGTTTTGTCTTTTCTTTATAGTAATTTCCTATCTCCTCACGGACAAATTCGTAGCCGCTATTGGTCATGTACCGGTGCATCCCTTTGAGGTCCGATGAGGCTATCTTGACAAGTTCTTCCTTTAGCTCACCCGGTGGCTCCATAATGGGATTACCGAGGGTAAAGTCGAGTATGTTTTCGGGTCCATGTTTCTTTTTCATCTTTTCGCCTTCCTCAAACATGGCCCTGATCCAGGAGGAAGATTTCATCGAGTGACTGATGCTTTTTGATATGCTCATATATTACCTCAATTTATAGTGTTTTCCGGTCCTCATAAACCCATCCACGCTTTTTTGCAGTGTTTCCATCGGCACACAGTATGCGATGCGGAAATAACCTTTTCTCCCGAAGCCCCTTCCCGGTACAACCATGATCCGCTCTTCCTGCTGAAGCAACCGGACAAATTCGACTTCATCAGCGATGGGCGACTTGGGGAACATATAAAATGCCCCCACCGGCTTCACGCATTCGAATCCGGCTTCCATGAGTGTATTATAGAGGAAGTCCCGTTTTTTCTGGTATTCTGCAATATCTACCGAACTTCTTTGAAATTTACCGGCAATTCTCTGAAAAAGCCCTGGTGCATTGACGAATCCCAAGGTCCTCATGGATATCATCAATGCCGACACCATAAGCTGATATCCCTCGATACGGGGGGAGATGGCCACATAGCCTATGCGCTCACCCGGCAGCGCAAGGTCCTTCGAATGGGAAGTAACGGCATAGACAAGATCGTAGAGGGCAAAAAGGTTCGGCAACCGAAAACCATCATATACGATTTTCTTATAGGCATCGTCACAGATAATGTAGATGTCCTGTCCCTGGGCCCTTTTCTTATTGAGAAGCTCGATGAGCCCCCTGACGCTTTCTTCGGTATATACAGCACCTGTGGGGTTGTTGGGGCTATTCAGCAGGATTGCCTTTGTCTTTTTGGTAATTGCCTTCTCTATTTTTCCGATATCAAGCTGAAAATCCTTTTTTGTCTGTACGAAACGTGTTTTACCACCGTGGTTCTCTATGTAATTCTTAAATTCCCAGAAGAAAGGCGAGGGGACGATTACCTCATCGCCCTTGCTCAACATGCTTTTGAGGAGGATATTGAGACCGCCCGCGCAACCTACCGTCATAAAGATATTGTTTGCCGTGAAAGGCAACCCATACTGTTCACTGAGGTATATTGCGATCTCTTCGCGTACGTCTTCGTAACCATTGTTTGACATATAACGGTGCATCCCTTTGACGGGGTTGCTCAGTGTTTCAATGAGGGTCTTTCGGACTTCATCAGGGGGTTCTGTATCGGGGTTTCCCAGAGAGAAATCATAAACATTTTCCTCACCGTACTCTTTTTTAATTCTGAGGCCCTCTTCAAACATCCTTCGTGTCCAGCCTTCCTGATTGGCGATCAGCTTTTGTATCTTGTCTGAGATAATCATTTTTCCTCCATATACACATAATAAAAAAGCCATGGGTTTATCCCATGGCCTGGAAACTAAAACGCCATGAGTTCCTGCACCCATGGCGTTTGCTTTTTAAAGCAAACCCGGGTGCAAGCTGCTAAAGTAATAAAAGAAATAAAAAGAATTGGGCGTAAAAGCCTGCATAATAAAGAGATTAAAAAGGAAAACACCTTCCTTGTCAAGAAAAATCGTTTAAGATATCCGGCAACATGCATAATGCACAGAACCAACCGTAAGCTTGTCAGAATGGTTGTGTCAGTCGGGGATGTTCTGCATCCATTCGTTCAGGTGTTCCTCAGCTTTATCCTGTACATTGTTTAATGGCAATGGCCCGCCGTGATACACATTGACAATAAGGATGCAAAACCTTATAATATAGTGATATTTTTCACTTTCTTAAGGAGGTTCACAAGATGACAGGCGGTACACAGGGATATTCGGGCAGTGATAACTATATAGCAGCAAAACCACTCATGGAAATTGTGAATGTGGCGGTAGCGCTGCAGAAGCCTCTCGTTGTAAAGGGTGAGCCAGGCACAGGTAAAACACTGCTTGCGCATAGCATTCAAAAAGCCCTGAACAAGAAACTTCTTATATGGAATATAAAATCAACGACAAAGGCAAAAGACGGTCTCTACGTATACGATACGGTACAGAGGCTTAACGATGCCCGCTTTAAAGATAGGGATATTAGCGATATCAGGCAATACATTAAAATGGGAAAACTGGGACAGGCTTTCAAAAGCGATGAACAGCTTATTCTCCTTATCGATGAGATTGATAAGGCTGATGTGGAGTTTCCCAATGACCTCCTGAATGAACTTGACGAGATGAGTTTTCATATCCATGAGCTTGACGAAGAAGTAAAGGCAAAGCATCGGCCAATTGTCATTATTACAAGCAACTCCGAAAAGGAACTACCCGATGCCTTTCTGAGAAGGTGTATTTTTTATTACATTGAATTTCCTGACGCAGAGATGATGGAAAGGATTGTCAAGGTCCACTATCCTGATATTGAGAATAAGACAGTAAAGGAAGCGTTGAAACGTTTTTACTGGATACGCGAAATGGACGGGTTACGAAAAAAACCTTCTACGAGTGAACTCATCGACTGGATAAAGGCCCTTATGCTGGGCGGTGTTAACACTGAAAAAATAACCAACGAGATACCTTTTTTGGGGACCCTTCTCAAGACCGAGCAGGATACGGAACGTTTTGCCAGATTGTCCCAGGGGGGTCTCGGATCTAAGAGAAGATACTAATGTTTATTGATTTTTTCTATCTCATGCGCGCAAAGGGCGTGCCTGTTTCTGTCACAGAATGGATGACATTTATTGAAGCGCTCTATAATGGATATTTTCAATCAAGTCTCAATCATCTTTACTATATCGGCAGAGCATTCCTGGTAAAAAGCGAGGCATACTATGACCACTACGATCTTGCTTTTCAGGAATATTTCCAAGGTATAAAAACAGAAGGGCTTGAACTTGATAAGGTCCTTGACTGGCTTGATAACCCTATCAACAAACTTCCGAAATTAAGTCCTGAAGAGATGGCTGAGTTCCAGAAGCAGATTGAGGAATTTAGAAAAACCCATGATATGGATGAGCTGATGAAACAGTTCAGAGAGAGACTAAACGAACAGCATGAGCGCCACGATGGTGGAAAAAAATGGATCGGCACGGGAGGGACTTCTCCATTCGGTGCATACGGTAAACATCCGGGCGGTATTAGGGTTGGAGGTGAATCATGGATGCAGTCCGCTGCAAAAGTAGCAAGTGAGAGAAAGTTCAAAAATTATCGAAATGATATTATTCTTGACGTGAGACAGACAAAGGTGGCCCTCAAGAAATTACGGGAGCTTAAGCGGGAGGGTGTGGAAGACGAACTCGATATTGATGAAACTATCGATAAGACCGCAAAAGAAGGTGGCGAGATAGAACTTGTCTTCAGCAGATCACGGGAGAATTCCACGAGGCTTATTCTTCTTATGGATACCGGCGGTTCCATGCTTCCCTATGTGGAACTTTGCGAGAAGCTCTTTTCGGCGGCATCGCAAATGGAACATTTTAAAGAATTCCGGTATTATTTCTTTCATAACTGTCTTTATCAGGATGTCTACGAAGATATGGGCAACTATAAGAGGATACCGACGGAAAAACTCTTTTCCAATTTCCATAAAGGCTACAAGGTTATCTTTGTGGGTGACGCGAGGATGGCATATTCGGAATTATTCGATGTTAATGGCAACATAGACTATTTCTACACAAACGATAAGCCGGGTTTGGAATGGCTTATTCGCGTCAAAGAACACTTCCCCCACTCCGTGTGGCTTAACCCGACCCACAAAAATTATTGGGGCCACTATACCGTCGACACAATAAGCAGGGTATTCCCCATGTTCGAGTTGACTATTGACGGCCTGAAAGATGCCATAAAAGCCCTGAAATCAAGACCAAAAAAACTGATACAAATTTAGCATCATTCCATAGATAAAAAAGAGTGTATTTATTGTCTCCAACGAAATAAATATTACTATTTTTTTAAATATACTTTATAATTTTACGTGCCTCCGGGAAGTCGTTTACTATTTTTTTTGAGACGATAGTTCAACAGATGGAACAGTCCGGGATAGTCTGGATCGATAGAGAGGGTTTATAGATGAGTGCTACAATGGATAAAATATCTTCGTTGAAAAACACAGAGCTTTTTAAGGCCCTCGCAAGTGAAGATCTTGAAAAATTTTCCGTCAAACTCAAGGAACGAGTGTATCCGCCAAATACTGCAATTGTCAGGGAAGCCTCATTGGGTGATGCTATGTTCATCATCAAAAACGGTAAGGTAGAAATACGGAAGAGAGAGAAAGTCCTTGGTGTTGATCTTACCATAGCCACACTCGGGACCGGCGCATGTTTCGGCGAGATGGCCCTCCTTACCGGAAAACCCCGTACGGCCACTGTCCTTGCCGTCCAGGCAACGGAAGTTTTTGTCCTTGAGAAAAAAGAATTTGACGCCCTCCTCATGGCGCATCCTACAATATCGCTGGCCCTCAATAAGATCGTAGCCGAGCGCATCGAAGAGATGAGCAACCAGCAAAGCATGGGTGTTGTATCTCTGCAAACACTCAGGCTGGATCCCGATGTAATGAAGTTGATACCGGAGCAGCTCCTTCTCAAATACAAGATGCTTCCCACATCATATTCCAATAACACACTGACCCTTGCCATGGTGAACCCCCATGATCTGATCGCACAGGATGAGGCGAGAAAATTTATAAAGGGCATAGCCATCCATCCTGTTATCATTGCTGAAAATGATTTGAAGAAATTCATGGAAACAGAATTCACGGAACTGGTGAAACCGGTAAAGGATGAACAGCCGGAAGTAAGCCTTGATGATGTTCTTGACAATATGGATCACATACAATCCGATATCATGAAAGATGCCGAATTCGATGATGGCCTTGAAGAAGATCTCGGTATCACCGATCTGGCCCGCGAGGCCGAAGGGGCTCCGATCATACGACTCACAAACAATATTATCGCTGTAGCTCTCAAAAAAGGCGCCAGTGATATCCATATAGAGCCCATGGAAAAGGGCTTAAGAGTTCGGTACAGAATTGACGGTATATTGCGCCAGGAAATGATGCTGCCGAAAAAAGTACAGCTTCCCCTTGTCAGCAGGGTCAAGATTATTTCCAAACTTGACATTACGGAGAGAAGAATGCCTCAGGATGGAAGAATTACGCTGAAACTCGGCGCAAAGTCTGTTGACTTCCGGGTCAGTACGGTGCCAACAAAATTCGGCGAAAAAATAGTTACAAGAATTTTGGATAAGAGCAACACGACCATCGGTCTTGATAAATTGATTACCAATGAACCAACCCTGAATATTGTCCGGGATATGATCAAGAAGCCCTATGGGATCATATACGTTACAGGACCCACCGGTTCCGGGAAAAGTACATCCCTTTACAGCGCTCTTTCAGAGATCAACAGCGTTGATGTCAATATTTCTACCGTTGAGGACCCCGTTGAGTATGATCTTGCAGGCATCAATCAGGTACAGGTCAATTCTGATATCGGACTCGATTTTGCACGTGTCCTGAGGGCCTTCTTACGACAGGATCCGGACATCATTCTTGTCGGTGAAACCAGGGATACGGAGACGGCAAAGATTGCCGTCGAAGCTGCTCTCACGGGTCACCTTGTCTTTACAACCCTCCACGCGAACGATGCGCCGAGCACTTTCATGAGGCTTTCGGAGATGGGTATTGAGCCTTTCCTTATTTCCACATCGGTTATCGGAATAGTTGCGCAGAGACTTGTGCGAAGGATATGCACAAAATGCAAAGAGGCCTACACGCCTGACCCCGTGGTCTTAACATACCTTGGAGTGAAAGAAGGCAAGGAGATCTTCAAGGGGAAAGGCTGTGATGCCTGCGGACATACCGGTTATAAGGGAAGGGTGGGCGTTTATGAAGTACTGCTGGTTAACGATGAGTTACGGCATCTCATTGCCGAGGGAAGTGACACACAGACTATCCGTCAGGTTGCAATAGAGAGCGGTATGAAAACATTGAAGGACTATTGCCTTATCCTCCTCGAAGAAGGAATGACAACGGTGGATGAAGTGCTAAGAACCGTCGCAATTCAAAATTGATAAAGCACTCTCTCGTCAAATCAAAAGGGCTTTCATATTTTCTCAGGGCGTTGCTCGGAGTATTGATTTTTGTCCTCATTATTCTGATCTTCTATATCTATCATGAAGGCGCATGGCGGGATATAGCCAACTACTACAGGTTTTTTCTCAACCCGAAACAACTGAAAATATTTATCACTTCCTTCGGCCATTATGCTGCTGTTGTCTTTATCCTTGTTCAAGCCCTGCAGGTTGTTTTCGCTCCTGTTCCCGGTGAGGTAACAGGATTTGTCGGCGGGTATATTTTCGGTAATACATGGGGCGTTATATTTTCTACAATAGGTCTGATGCTGGGTTCTACTGTGGCATTTACTATTGCCAGGTCCCTCGGCATAGGATTTGTCGAGAAAATAGTAAAGAAAGAATATATTAAAAAGTTTAATTTTTTTATAACTCATAAAGGTCTTTATGTCGCTTTCGTTCTATTTCTCATTCCCGGTTTTCCAAAGGATTCGCTTTGTTATTTGCTGGGCCTCACACATATGAGATTTCTTGATTTTTTTCTCATCAATCTTATTGCACGCCTGCCTGGTACACTTATGCTTACAATGCAAGGTAGTGCTGTAGAGAAGGAAAAATATCTATCATTTTTTATTTTGCTGAGTGTCAGCATTATTTCCATATTTCTGCTTTACCTTACGCGAGACGCTGTCCTGCATAGATTTTCGCATGCTGTCCACAAAGTGTATCATTTTTTTAAAAAATCCCGAAAAAAATAATTGATTTTTCTAAAATCTTTTCTTGACAGAATAGTATATTTATATAGAATAAGAATAAAGTAACAGGTGTTTTACAAAATATAAAACAAGGGGGAGTACATGGGTACAAAAACAGTAGCAAAGAAAGTTGCTGCAAAACCAGCAGTAGCAAAGAAACCAGCAGCAAAGAAAGTTGCTGCAAAACCAGCAGCAAAACCAGCAGTAGCAAAAAAAGTTGCTGCAAAACCAGCAGTAGCAAAGAAACCAGCAGCAAAGAAAGTTGCTAGCAAAGAAACCGCAGTAGCAAAGAAAGTTGCTGCAAAACCAGCAGTAGCAAAGAAACCAGCAGCAAAACCGGCGGCAAAGAAACCGGCGGCAAAAACAATAGCAGCAAAAAAGAAATAAAGCAAGGGGGAGTAAATGGCAACTAAAACTGCATCGGCCACGAAAACAAAACCAGCGAGCAAAGAAAGTTGCTGTAAAACCGGCAGCAAAAAAACCGGCAGCGAAACAGACAGTCAATAAAAAAGGAATGAAGTATAGCTGCAGTGTTTGCGGGATGGTTGTAACGGTTGACACTGTCTGCGGTTGCGCAGGGGTTTGCGATTTAATCTGTTGCAGCGCGCCGATGAAAGTTAAGAAGTAGCAATACTCCCGAGAAGTGCTGGAAAATAAATAGGATAAAGATAAAAAGGGGTTAAAATCCCCTTTTTTTATGTGTTTAAATTATGTGATACTTGCAAATAATATAGATAAAAATACCAGCCTTATAAGCGACCATCAATTTGTTTTATTATCTCACAGACATAGTAAAACTGGTATTCTTCGGTTTTTCTATCCGCCAATGAAAACTACATTATCATAACAAAAATACTTCAGATACTCGTGTCAAGTGACACGATACAATTAATGTTTACGACAGGATAAAATTGTATAGAGAAATTACTTTCATGTAATGCTGTGCAATTTCAAGAAAATGGAGCACTTTCCGGGACACAAAAAAATCTTGACAGAATACTTTATTGATATACAATAAATATAGTAAGAAGCATTTATTGTGCTTCACAAAAAAAGAAGGGGGAAAGCAAATGGCCACAAAAACAGCAGAAAAAAAACCGGCAGCAAAGAAAGCAGCAGCAAAACCGGCAGCAAAGAAACCGGCAGCAAAGAAGAAATAAGAAAACTTAGCAGATGATCAACAAGAAAGGGGTGAGATATTTTCTCGCCCCTTTCTTCATTGCTTCATAAGTCCTATATCTCGAAACTTGCCCTGAGATGGTTTATGTTGTTTTAGCCATTGAGGTAATAGATTAAAGTGTTCATTGGAAAAAGTCGAATAATAATGCTGATTGAGTTGCAAAAAGATGTCTCAACAACGGGTAATATTAGCTCTTCAAGTTTATGCCAAATTTATCAATGTGATAGAATAGATTACGTGTCAAGAGACACGTGACACGATGAGTTTCAGCTTCATTTTCATCATCTATTAAAATGAATTGCATTGGTATAGGTTGAAAACCTCGTCAGGGCGTGGTAGTTTAATGGGACATGATTAAAGAATGGGAATTGATAGAATCAAAACTTGACAGGGATTACCGGGTATTCAGGATATATTCGGAAATGGCCCTGTCGCCCCGTACAAACAGGGTGGGTTCCTTCTATACAATCGATACACGTGATTGGGTGAATGTTGTCCCCTTGACGGCAAACAATGAAGTTGTCATGATCAGACAGTATCGTCATGGTTCGAAAGAAGTTACATTAGAAATCCCCGGCGGTCTCGTTGATGATGAAGATCATCGGGAAGCTGCACTTCGGGAGCTTCTCGAAGAGACCGGATATGTTGGCGAAAACGTACAGCTCCTTGGATCGGTAAACCCTAATCCGGCTATTTTCAATAATCTCTGCCATACCTATTTTGTAAGGAACGTTAAAAAAGTTAGAGAAAAGAGCCTCGACCCCGATGAAGACATTGAAGTTATTCACATGCCCATTTATGAAGTTCCTTCTCTTATCGAAAGAGGAACGATTAATCATGCCCTCGTTGTGATCGGGTTCTATTTTTATTTTATGAAGTATCCCCTGCTGTAAAATCATGGAAAAACATCCGGTCCCTCTGGTTTCTTTTGTCAATATATCGAAGAGTGGAAAGACAACCTTCATAGAGAAATCAGTTCCTGTTCTGAAACAGAGAGGGCCGCTGATTGCCGTTATCAAGCGCCATCACCATGATTGTGCAATTGATATAACCGGCAAAGATACATACAGGTTCAAGAAAGCGCCGGCGCCGGCAGTTGTTCAGGGTTATTGATAATAATCATTAAGAATGCCTGAGGGTAGAGAAGATGTCGCTCCACAAAGATGAAGCTTTTGTGCTCTTTAAAAGGGCCTATGGGGAATCGGATAAAATCATACGCCTTTTCACGCGTACTTCCGGAAAGATTGCTGCCATTGCAAAGGGTGCAAGTAAAAGCCAGAAGAGGTTTATGAACACCCTTGAACCCTTCAGCCACATCAGAATCGAATATTTTGAGAAATCGGGCAGAGGCATGGCGCGTCTTGAAAATGCAGATATTATCGAAACAAACAGCGGTATTGAAACGAGTCTTCAAAGGGCATGTATAGCAAGCTTCTTTACTGAATTTGTTGACAGACTGACAAAAGAAAAAGAGTCCCATGAACCTTTATTCCTTGCGTTAAAAGAAGTCCTCTTTGCCGTTAAAGGCCGTGCGTTTTCTTATTCGGATATCCTCTATTATCAATTTTTAATGCTTGATATGTTAGGCTATATGCCTAATTTTGATTCCTGCGTATATTGCGCAAGCACAATACCGAACGAAAAGAAGGTCCTTTTTTCAAAAGAAAGAGGCGGTATCCTCTGTGTTCATTGTGCGCGATCCATTCCTCATATAGTCTGTTACGAAGGTGTTATACCGGGGCTTATGTCAATAAGAAATCAGGAAAAACCACTTGCAAATGTATTTTTTGAGCGTCAGGCACAGGACATTATGGAAGGCTTCATGTCTTTCCATCTCGATGTTGAGTTCAGATCTTACAGGCTATTGAAGAGCTTTATTCTATAATTGACCAGCTTTGTTTTTATGGAAAAGAAGGACCCCTTTTTTTATTTCTGTTTCATATCGTTTTGATTGGGCCAATTTCTGTAAAATATCATCATCGAGATGTTCACCCAGGATAATTACCATAGTGCCCCCAGATTTCAAGTAAGCCATGCCCCTTTTAATGTATGCCTTTGTTACTTCAATAAAGGGAAATGCATCTTCCCATATGAGCTGTAGAGCGGGCTGTACAAAAATAAAGTCAAAGGAACTGTTCAGGAGACATGGGAATTCAAGTTCAAAATGAAAAAAACCATTTCTTTGCGCGATGCCTTTTGATTCACGAAACCACCCCTGTGAAGACAGAATGCTCCATGCAGATTCATCGCTGTCGAGATTGGCGAGGACGTCCTGGATCTTCTTGTTATCTATGGATTTGTTAAAGTAGGTGGATGTAATGATGTCCATAGTATCGCCGATTCGGGAGGTATACCTCTTCAATTTTACTTTCAGATCTTCCCGTATTTCAAGATCTTCCTTGATCTTTTCCGATAAAGAGAAATGATGTGTGAACATTTTTCTGAAATCATCGAGGAAACCTGCAGGATTTTTGCTGAAAAGCCCGAGCTGGTTTTTTGTGTCAAAATAGCTTGGGACATCATTTAACGACATTCCGATAAGCGGGTTTCCGAATTTATAATTTTTTGCTTCTGTTTTGAAACGGTTTTTCAGCATATTGTGCAATATGTCGTATGCAGGGTAAGATTTTTCGATACCGAATAAAAGATTGTCTGTAATATAGCGCTTCAGGGATACTTCATTTTCCCATTCTGCGATAAAGGTGTTTTTATCTTTATAGCGCAGGATGAATGACAGGTATGCAATGCCCTCTATTAACTCGGAGGCAATATTCCCGAAATTTGGCGTCATATCGAGTATTTTGAAAGAAAGAAGATCTTCTTTTGTAACATCTCTTCTTCGATACAGCAGTATCTCTTCAAGATTGAAGTCTGCCTGATAGCCCTTCTTATTGAAAAGGTATGCCGAAATATCAGAGGTGTTGTATTCGTTTATATTGTCAGGTTTTGCATGATATTTCTTTTCGAATGGTACATTATTTTCAAGCAGGTATCCTTCAGTATCGGAAAGTATGCTGTCGGGAAAAAGTTCACTGTAAATATCTATAACTTTCGGAAAGACCTCTTTCTTTTTCTTTAATCCGTGAAGGGTATTCCGAATGGATGTCTTTTTTTCTTTCAAGAGGGAGATAAGCCCCACACGCTCTTGTTCCATGATATCGGGTAATGTTTTCATCAATCCCCGGAGTGAAAAAATATGATAGAACAGATGGAGTGTTTCACGACTATTTTCAAAGAGTCCATTTTCAAGATCGATGCTGACTAATCTCATTTCACAGGAGACCGGTTTTTTAATGAGTATCCAGTGTTTCCCGTTTGTGAGGAAACCCCAGGATGCCTTCGTTTTTTTAAGAAGATAGAGCGTCTGGTAAAGAGGTATCCTGTTTTCAAATTCAAGATAAAACCCGCCTATACCTTCTTCCAGGTTTCTCCCATATCTCTTCAGAAGGAGAATCCCGAGCGTATTGGCATAGTATGCCTCAGTTCCCCAGAAAGGTGAATGCTGTACCCGTTCTTCTTCGTTGGCAAACAGTGCCGCATCGGGGCCTTTTATCTGTTCTTCAAAGAATTTCGGTTTCGATTCGTATGCATACCCGAGCAACTTGAGGATGGGTTTTATGAGATGAATTTCTGTGTGGATCTCGCTTGCAAACTTCTTTATATCCTGAAATTTTGTCAGTACCTCCTGCAAGGATGCATATATATCATCCTCTTGGGGTATAGAGAGTATCTTGTTGAGCCCCGAAGGTGAGAGAAGAGAATTTCGTGCGATCAGTTCATGCATGGGTTGAGAGTAGATAATAATAGTTTAATGCCTATTAGTCAAGGAGAGGAATTTCTTTTTCCTCCTTTTCCGTGGACCCCATTCTCTGAATTCTTTCTATTTCTTTTAGTTTCATGTTGATGATGACAATAAGACCGATGATGCCTGCCCAGAAGAGGGCAAGTATCTGATATATGCTATACCTGTCATATGGGTTCGACGGGAAGACCTCGATGTTTGTCTGATTTGCAAATATCGTTGTGACCGTTGTTATAATGAAAACTGTACTCAAGATAAGATTTCTGATCATCTGCGCTCCTTAACTAAAAAAACCGATTATGGTCATGCTGATGAAGTATGCTATATAGGTAAGCCCGATTACCGTAAAGAGCGGACTTTTTTCTGCGCGGGAGGACTTGCAGTCGACAAAGGGAATAAGGAAAAAGAAAAGAAGGCTGCAACTCACGAGAATGATGGCAATTGTTTCGCCATTGAAACCAAGTATTGTGCCGGGGAAGAGCTTCAACGTCTGAAAGAGAAAGAGGAAATACCATTCAGGCTTTATGTTTTCCGGAGCAGGGGCAAGGGGATCTGCCTGCTTCCCTATCTCAGGCGGAAGGAGTGTTGCCGTTGTGACGGCGATACCCAGCACAACGAGCCATATCATGAGGTCTTTGTAGAAAACATTCGGGAAGAATGGTTTCTCATCGCGTTTTTCATTTTCCACTGAGCGGGGAAGGCTCATGCCGTGATACTGGACGAGGAAGAGGTGCATGACGATGAGGAATATGGTGACAAGGGGGAGGATCGATACATGAAAAGCATAAAAACGGGTCAGCGTTTCGCCCGTGACATCGATACTGCCCCGTAAAAATGCCTGTAGGAAGCCACCAATAAGGGGCAGGTTGCCTGCGCCGCCTGTAGCCACCCTTACTGCGGCAAAGGCTCTTTCGTCCCAGAGGAGGAAGTATCCGCTGAGGCCGAAGAAGATGGAAATCGCAAGGAGTTTACAGCCTGATATCCAGATCAGTTCACGGGGTTTCCGGTATGATTTTAAAAGGAGTGCACTGAAGGCATGAATAAAAAGGACAGCGATAGCAAGCTGCGCTCCCCAATGGTGGAGTGAGCGAAAGAACCATCCTGCATGGAGTTTAGTGACAATTTCAATGACACTCTTGTGGGCGTATTCCGGGTGTGGGATATAGTAGAGCGCCAGGGCTGCCCCGGTGATGAATTGTATGATGAAAAGAAAGAGCGCTATGCCGCCGGTAAAATACCAGATTTCATACCTGTGTGACGGGACGAGTTTTGACCCAAAAAAAGCCTTAACCCTGTCGATATTGTATCGTTCTTCAAACCAATTACGCAAGGCTGTCTTCATATGCATACCTGCGTTGCCGCCTCATATCTTTGCTGGATCAATATCCACTCCCTTTTTCGCAATAATCAATTTTTCGTTGGAAACGATGATGTCAAAGAATTCAAGCGGTTTTGGCGGTGGGCCTTCAATATTTTTGCCATTGTCGTCAAACCACCCCTTATGACAGGCACAGTAAAATTTCTTTTCTTCCGGTTTGTAGGTAATGTTGCATTCCATGTGGGTGCAAACTCCCTTGAGGGCAAATGTCGCGCCATCGGCCTTTTTGAGAAAAAGGCCGACTTTGCCCCCCCAGGCAAAGGACTTCACTGAATTAGGCGCTATTGGAAGAAAATCCTGCGCAATGAGTACCACAAAATCAGGTTCCTTGCCTATTGTGGGGAATGAAAATTTCATAAGAGCGTAGAAACTGCCTGAAAAGAAAGCAAGAAGCCATCCTCCGAAAAGTGTATTGAGAAAAGTCCGCCTCGTCACGAGGGACGATGTAATCCTCATTGATCCTCCCTGTCAAATAGCCGCTTCAGCTTTTCTTTGATGAGGGTTTTTCGCAGTCCTACGATTGCATCGGTTGGCCGCACATCTTTCGGGCAGGCATCAATACAGCGAAGGACCGTATCGCAACCCCAGAGGCCCTTTTCATTGTTCATTGTTTTCAGAAAACCTGCTCCCCGTTCATCCCGTGAATCGAGCATAAACCTAGCCAGTTTGGAGAGGGCCGCAGGACCGATATACTCAGGGTCTCTTGAAGCAACAGGACAGGAACCATAGCAGGATGCGCAGAGGATGCAGTTGACGAACTGATCGATGCGGCTTCGTTCTTCCTCGCTCTGTGTTAGCTCCTTTTCCGGGTCAGGTGTTTTTCTTATCAGCCAGGGTTGCACCTGTTCGTACATGTCCCAGAAGGGGGTCATATCTACAACAAGGTCTTTGATGATATCCATATTGGGAAGCGGTTCAAGGATAATCGTGTTTGACTCGAAGAATGCAACCTGTGTCCTGCATGCGAGATCGATTTTGCCATTGATGACCATTGCGCAGGAGCCGCATACTGCCGATCTGCATGATGACCGGAAAGAGAGTGTTCCGTCTATCTCGTCGCGAATTCTTATAAGCATGGCAAGCACGGTCAAACCCGGTATCACCTTAATCCTGTATGATTGGAATGCCGGTTTATCGTCCGGTGTTTTGGCGTCATACCGGAGGATTTTGAAGGTATAGACGTCTTTGGTAATCAATAGGTCCTCTCCATAGGCTGGTATTGTGTGATTGTTACTTCTTTTGAAGTGATTACCGGTTCATCGCCTTCCCCAATCCGGGCAATGGTATGTTTCATCCACTGTATATCATCACGTTTTGTAAAGTCCCTCCTATAGTGGCTGCCCCTGCTTTCTTCTCTTCGATAGGCCCCGACAGCAATAGTATGGGCAACTTCAAGCATATATTCCAGTTCAATGGTATTCATGAGCTCGTAGTTCATGTGACGGTTTGGCGATGAGACGCATACATGTCTGTACCGTTCTTTAAGGGCGATGATATTATCTATGGCTTCTCCGATTTCTTCCTTTTTTCTGAAGATGCCTACGTCCCTGCTCATTGTTTTAGCCAGTTCCGTTTGCAGGATAAATGGTTTTTCGTTGCTGCTGCTTACCAGACGGGTGATCTTTTTCTCAAACTCATCCTTCCTGTATTGGATGATCTTTTCATCTGATTTTACATCATTATTCGTGAGGTACTCATCAATAGCAAGGCCAGCAAGTTTGCCGAAAACTATTGTTTCGAGAAGGGAATTACCTCCCAGTCTGTTTGCTCCGTGAACACTTACGCAGGCGCATTCCCCGGCAGCGTAGAAGCCTTTTATGTCCGTTTCACAGTTTTCATTTGTGTCGATGCCGCCCATTGAGTAGTGCTGACAGGGCATGATGGGAATAGGTTCGATGGCAGGATCGATGCCGATAAAGTCAATGCAGATCTTCCTGATGCCGGGTAGTCTGCTGATTATCTTTTCTTTACCGAGATGGCGTAAATCGAGCTTTATGTATTTCCCCAGAGTATGCTCAAAGTATCGTCCCTCCTCAATCTCTGTCTGGATGCTCCGGGAGACAATATCACGGGGCGCAAGCTCCATTGATTTAGGGGCATATTTTTCCATGAACCGCTCATTCTTATTGTTCAGAAGATACCCGCCTTCACCGCGACATGCCTCGGTCATGAGGATGTTCGTTCCGATAAGGCCGGTGGGATGGAACTGAACAAATTCCATATCTTTAATGGGCACCTGCGCCTTATAAGCCATGCCGATGCCACTCCCCGTGTTAATGAGGGCGTTAGTGGAGTGAAAATAGACCCTGCCATATCCTCCTGTTGCGAAGAGCGTTACTTTCGCGACGATGGGTATTATTTCACCGCGCGCCATATCAAAGGCGATCACACCATGGCATCTACCATTATCGGTTGCCAGCGCGACGATGTGCCACTCGGGATAAAACCGTATCTTTCTTGATACTGCCTGCTCGTAAAGGGTATTGAGGAGTGCATGGCCGGTAATGTCTGTCGAATAACAGGTCCTGGGATAGCCTCCGCCGCCGAAGGGCCTCTGGGCAATGGAGCCATCGGGAAACCGGCTGAAAGGACAGCCCCAGTGCTCCATTTCATAGACAATCTCAGGCGCTTCCTTGCACATGATTTCCACGGAGTGCTGGTCTGCCAGATAATCACTCCCTTTTATCGTATCAAAGGTATGTTTTTCCCAGGTGTCGTCTTTGCCATTGGGATGATTTGCAAGGGACGCATTGATGCCGCCCTGAGCCGCAATGGAATGGGAACGGATAGGGTGGACCTTGGAAACAATTGCCACATCATATTTCTCCGAGAGCCCGACGGCCGCCCTGAGCCCTGCAAGACCTCCGCCTACAATGAGGATGTCGTGATAGAGTGTCATTATGATGTTATGGCGTACAGATAGAGGAGTAATACCGAAATGATTGCGGCGATGCAGTTCGATAGCCAGAAGAGCCTTTTTTCTTTTTTATAGCCAAGATCCATGATAATTGTCCGAATACCATATATACTGTGAAAGGTGAAAAGAATGAGAATAAGGATATCAATAACCGGTTGCCGGTGAAGGCTTAATGCCCAATCAGGTTTTTTATCTTTCGCAAAGAGAAAAAAGCTTGACAATATTTTGGTGCCGAAGAGGATAATGAGTGAAACACCGCTTACTCTATGGAAAAGCCATATAAACAATTACACCCCCTATTTTAAAGATAAAACATAGGCATATTTTTCTGTCAAGAAAAATGAAGCAGCGAAGCGCACAGGGCAGAGGGTACAGAGACCGTGAATGGTGAGGTAAATCGTGAATGGTAATAAACCGTGGGACGAAGGACAAAACCCTTCAGCGAGTTCACGAGCGAGAGGGGGGAGGCAATAAATCGAAGGACGTCAGTTACACTAGGACGATGGACGAAAATACAAAACCTCGATGAGAAACAAAACCCTTCAGCGAGTTCACGAGCGAGAGGGGGAGGCTCCATCCGGCTTTGCCGGTGGAGGGGGCGACGTGAGCCCCAATAATAGAAATCACTTGACTTTCATCGGCTACGAAAGAATAATTAGGAAATAGATTCCCACGGACTCACGCCCGTGGAGGAAGCGACAACCCATGCGGGTGGCAGACAAAACCCTTCAGCGAGTTCACGAGCGAGAGGGGGAGGCAATAGACCGAAGGACGTCAGTTACACTAGGACGATGGACGAAAATACAAAACCTCGATGAGAAACAAAACCCTTCAGCGAGTTCACGAGCGAGAGGGGGAGGCTCCATCCGGCTTTGCCGGTGGAGGGGGCGACGTGAGCCCCTTTGATAGAAAGGGGGAACCATTCAGTGACAAATGGTGAAGGAAAATCCGAAACTGAAATGCGAAACGAAAATGAAGAAATAGAGATAAACCTGCTCGATTACCTTATCGTACTTGCAAAGAGAAAGGGGCTTATCGTTATTATTACTTTTGGTCTTATGTTCATTGTTGCTATATATAGCCTCGTTGTATCACCGGTTTATAAGGCAGAAACAAAGATACTTCCGCCGCAACAGGCCGGCTCAAGTATGGCAGCACAACTTCTCAACCAACTGGGACCTGCAGGTGGGGTTATCGGAGGAGTTTCTGCAATGAAGACGCCCAATGAACTCTATGTAGCTCTCCTAAAGAGTAATACCGTCCTTGACAGAGTCATAGAAAGATTTAATATTATAAAAACGGAAAAGTTGAAAACAAAAACCGATGCCCGCAAGTTTCTCTTAGACAGGATGAAAACACAGGATGATAAAAAGAGCGGCATTATTACTATTGGTATAGAGGACAAAAACCCCAGAAAATCTGCCGAGATCACGAATGCCTTCATTGAAGAACTGAAAAGCCTGAATAAGGGGCTTGCCGTTACAGAAGCAAGTCAAAGGAGACTCTTTTTCCAGGAACAACTCGAAGACATCAAAAAGGCACTTGTACGCTCGGAAGAGGAGATAAAGGGATTTCAGGAAAAAACAGGCGCATTGAAGATTGATGAACAGGCAAAAGCGATGATTGAAAGCATTGCCCGCCTGCGGGCTGAAATCGCAGCAAAAGAGGTGGAACTCAAGGTAATGAAGACTTACTCCACAGGACAAAATCCCGATGTCAAAAAATTGGAAGAAGCCATACGGGGAATGCGAGCCGAGATCGGTAAGCTTGAATCAAAAACTGGAAGTGGTTACGATCCTCTTATGCCGACAGGGCGAATGCCTCAGGTAGGAACGGAATATGTGAGAAAGCTGCGGGACTTCAAATTTAATGAGACACTCTACGAACTGCTCTTCAAACAATATGAAGCCGCGAAATTGGATGAAGCAAAAGATGCCGCAATCATACAGATTATAGATAAAGCGGAACCGCCTGAAAAAAGGATAAAGCCCAAGAGAACGCAGATGATAATGATAGCGGGTTTGGTAGGATTTTTCTTTTCCTTATTTGCTGTCTTTTTTATGGAATATATGGAGAAATCATCTCGGGACCCAGAAAACAGTGAGCGGGTAAATACCCTGAAGAGATATTTCCGTTTCGATAGAGAAGAATACGAGGGATATGTGAAACGTATCAAAAAAAAGATGAAATTATGAACCGGAAAGAGAGGTACCTGGTATGATTACAATAAGATGCTTTATGGCTATATTTATGATGGCTTTTTTCTATTGTTCCGCAGATGCTCAAACCGGACAGGGAGGATCATTTTTGTCCGGTATGCAGACGGTTTCGCCACAGGCGAACACACAGGGCCGTGAGCTTGTCCCTCAACAGCCTCAGGTAGCGCAACCTTCCCCGGTGGTGCAGAGTCGTGAAGGGCAGCCGGCCCGTCAGGCAGTACAGGAAAAAAATTCAGTTTTTGAAATGTATGTTTCCGATCGACCGGTTGAGCTGACAGAGCAGCAGTTTGAAATCATGAAAAAACTTGAAGGGGTTTCCTTCTCCTATTCTTCACGGCTTCCCTATGCCGGACAGATAGCTGTTCCGGTAAAGGTAGTGAGACAGCTTATAAAGTCTGAGAGCGCTTATGGAACCCCGGTGGATATTGATGCAGGATTTCTTGTCGGTACGCCTGACGCTATTGCGGTCGCATTTCGAATCTTTGGCATAACAACAGGTCTCGATGTATCAACAGCAGTCAAACAATTTGGTTACGAACTCTTTAAAGAACCTGCCGCATTTGTATCAGGTGATAGAGTGCCTGTCGGTCCGGACTATGTTGTGGGCCCCGGAGATGAAATCAGAATCACCATATGGGGAAATATAGAAGGCCAATGGAACGTGATTGTTGACAGGGATGGTCATATAACGCTTCCGAAGGCAGGCATCCTGGGGGTAACAGGGCTCACATTTAAAGAGTTGAAGGAGATGCTCCATCAACAGCTTTCGAAATATTATACCAATTTCGAGATGAACGTAGGTATGGGAACACTCCGAACCATTCGGATATACGTTGTGGGAAATGCAGAAAAACCGGGGGCCTATACAATTTCTTCGTTATCTACCCTTGTAAACGCGCTTTTCGAGGCCGGTGGTCCCAGTAAAAAAGGTTCCATGAGGGACATCCAGGTGAAAAGAAACGGGAAGACTGTTGTCCATTTTGATATGTATGATTTTCTTCTCAAAGGAGACAAAACAAAGGATGTCAGACTTATGCCGGAAGATGTCATCTTCATACCATCGGCCATGAGCCTTGTTGCCATTGTGGGAAATGTGAGAAACCCGGCAATCTACGAACTGAAAGGAAAGTCCAAACTTGCCGATCTGGTAACTCTTGCCGGAGGATTGACGGCGACCGCTTTCAAGGGGCGGGTACAGGTACAACGGATCGAAAACCATAAGTTCAGGACCATCTTTGAAAGTGATTTAATTGACATGGAGAAAGATTTAGACAAGAACTTTGTGCTGCAGGACGGGGATCTGGTCAAGCTATTTTCCGTTAAGGAAACAAAGACAATCGTGTCTCTCACCGGAGCGGTTGCGCATGCCGGTGATTTCGGAATCATCCCCGGTGTTACCACGATTAAAGATGTTCTCTCCCTTTCCGGGGGGCTTTTGTACTATGCCTCCAATCAGGCAGAATTGACCAGGGTGAAGGTTACCCAGACAGGACCTGTTACGGAACGGTTTATCATTGATCTCCCGAAAGCGATGGCCAACGATCCGGCACAGAATATAACACTGGAAGTAAACGACTACCTCATCGTCCGTGCAATCCCCGAATGGCAAGCCAATGGCAAAGTGAATATCCAGGGCGAAGTGAAATTTCCCGGAGTATATGTTGTTAAAAAAGGAGAAAGATTGTCTTCCCTCATCGAGAGGACAGGCGGTTATACGGACAGGGCACACTTACGGGGTGCCATCTTTACGCGGGAGCGGGTAAGAGACCTCCAGCAAAAAAATCTTGATGAAATGATATCCAGACTCGAGCGGGAGATCTTCTCGTCAAGTGTAAGCCAGGCTGTGACCGCGACGGGTCCGGAAGGGGTGGCGGCCCTGAAAGCCGAGGCAGAACAGAAACAGAAGTTTATTGAATCACTGAAAAGGCTTCGAGCCACAGGACGGCTTACGATCAGGCTTGCGCACGCGAGGCTTCTGAAGGGCAGCGAATACGATATCGAACTTGAAGACGGCGATAACCTTTCCATACCAATGGTGAACAATGTGGTGAATGTGGCTGGTTCTGTCATGTTCCAGGGAAGTTTCATTTATTCTACAAATCTCAATTATAAAAACTATATAGAAATGTCCGGTGGCTATTCGAGATTTGCCGATCAGGGTAATGTTTATGTTCTCAAAGTCGATGGTTCAGCTATGAAGATGAAAGGCACCCTTGGGTGGAACCCATTCCAATCCAGGTGGGAACTTACGGCCTTTGGCGAGAGCATACGGGAAATTGAGCCCGGGGACACCATTGTCGTACCGGAGAAGATCGAACGTGTTGCCTGGTTGAGAGAAATCAAAGATATCACCCAGATCCTCGCAAACGTTGCCCTGACAGCAGGGATATTTAAGGCTCTCTATTAACCGGGAATAGAAGTAAAGCGAAAACATACCGACTGGATGATGAACAATGGTGTTTGTTTATTGAAAGGACCAATATTTTTCGACAGATACAGGCGATAGTGCTGATACCAACGGCTAAGTCTCATTTGTTCTTATCAATGCTGCTCATCTTTTTTTTCGCCATGTTTCTCTTCCAATATACGCTTGTCATGGCCGGTGATGAACCCTTTATCTCTCCAGCAAATAGCGGTTTTACGGGCATTATGGAGCTGCCTACAGCGAGAATGCTGAAGGAGAATAGCTATCGGGTCGGTATAAGCCAGATAGATCCTTACCGGTACTATTACCTGGCATTGAGCCCTTTTGAAGGGATTGAATTGAGTGGAAAGGTAACCGAGATACTTGGCGTTGCCGCAAGTTCGGGGGACCCAAGGTTTAGTGGTTATGGTAATTACAAGGACAAATCCTTCGGGGCGAGATTTCGGATCATGCGGGAGAGCAAATGGAAACCTGCTGTTACTGTGGATATCATGGACCCACAGGGGACAAGATTGTATGCTTCGCAGTCCATTGTAGCCAGTAAACAGATCTACCCCTTTGATGTTACTGTCGGATTTGGCAATGGAAGATTCGGCAAAGTCCCTCTCTCTTCTTCGGACGAGAGTTTCAAGGCAGAACTCTTCAATAATCCCAAAAGTTGGCTCAAAGATGGCCAGTTCTTTTGGGGTGTCCAGTTAGCGCTTTCTGATAAATACGCACTTATGATGGAGTATAGTCCTATTCGATATGCGCGACAGACGAGCGACCCCGCGCAGAGCAGATATTTTGCTGATCCTCCCCCGTCTCCATTTAACGTTGGTGTAAGGTGGAAACCCTTTAAATGGACAGAAATAGATATGAGTTATCAGAGAGGAAATCAGATAGGCATCAATGTTTCTGCGGCATTTGATATCGGACAACCCCTTATACCTCTGTACAACAAACCTTACAGAGAGAAGAAAGAAGATACTGCAAACCCTCTACACCAAAGACTCGTGAAGGCGTTACAAGAATCAGGGTTTAAGAGTATTGGTATCATGATAGACCGGAATAATTTGTGGATACGGGTTAAGAATGACCGGTATTATTATAGCACAAAGGCCATTGGGGTAATCGCAGGAATCATCGCAGAGATTGTGCCGCTTTATTTCCAGACGATCCATATAGCGCTCACGGAAAATGAAATTCCTCTTTTTGAGTTTACGACAACACGGTATGACATCACAGAATGGTACGCAGAAAGACTTACCTCCAGAGAGTTTTTTTATTTATCAAAGATAGAAACAACAATACGTGAGATGCCTGATATGAAATTGGAGCATAAGAGCATTTTCGGGTATGGCATAAAGCCTGTTTTTGAAACATATTTGAACGACCCATCAGGTTTTTTCAAATACAGATTAGGGGCAGAAGGGTGGATGAGCTACTACCCGTGGAAAGGAATGTCATTTGTTGTCGGCCTTGAGGGGTATGCGCTGAACAATATATCGACGGTCAATGAACCACTCGATGACGCCATACGTTCCGATATTACTCTTTACAAAACAAAAAACCTGGCCCTGAGCAGGTTGATGTTTGACCAAATCTACAAAATGGAGCATGAAACATACAGTCGTTTTTCTGGAGGATTCCTGGAAACTGAATATGCAGGTTTTGATGGTGAGATTGCGAAACCCATCAATAAAGGGAGGTTCCTGGTTGGTTTAAGCGGCAGTATTGTAAAAAAGAGGGAACCCGACTCAGCCTTCGGACTGCAAGACGGTATAAAAGGAAAGACATATCATACATTGTTTTTAAATACACGGCTGAATATACCGGAAATAGATGTCTTTATTGATATGAAAGCAGGAAGATTTCTCGGGGGAGATAAAGGGGCAAAACTTACCATATCAAAGTTTATTCATGGGGTAATTCTCTATGGATGGTATAGCGCTACGGACACATCGGTCTTCCGGGACAGTTTTAACCGGGGTTATCACGATAAGGGCATAGGGATTACCATACCGCTCATGATTTTTAAGGGTTCGGATTCACGCACCGCTTATAACTATTCGATATCGCCATGGACAAGAGACGTTGCACAGGATATCGATCATTATAACACCATTTTTGATTTTCTCGGTCGAACATTGAAAATATACCTTGACAGAGACAAGGGGCTGCTTTATAAGTAATAAATGTTTACAAGGAACTCAAGAAATTGATACTGATAATTTTTGATTACCAGGAGGTACGATCATGAAGACGAGAAAGGGGTTTATTGCCGTCATTGTCTGTTTGCTGTTATTGTCTGGGTTTATAGTTATTCCTCCAAATTTGTATGCTCAGGCCGAAGGGGCAGCCAGTGGTGCCGCGGCAGCAGGTGAAGGCGCAGCAGGCGCCGGGGCAGCAGGCGCGGCAGCAGGCGCTGGAGCATCGACAGGTATCTCAGCTGGCACCATTGGGGCCATTGTGGTTGGCGCGGCAGCCATAGCGGCAGGCATTGCGGCAGCATCAGGCAGCGGCGGAGGTTCTTCAAGTACTGCAACGGCATCAAATCATTGATAAATAGTATACTGCATTCTTTACAGGGCTGGGGTAATTCTCCCAGCCCTGAATATTTCCTATGAAAAAAAGTATTTTTATCGTCTTTGTCTTGCTGTTCCAATGCGTTCCATTCCTGTATGCTGGTAACAATAACAGCGAAACAGATACAATCCTTTTCACGGCGGAATCTTGTTTCAAATCCATGAAAGAGAGGAATTATCCGAAGATCTGGTCTATCCTTTCAGGGAAATCAAAAGGAATAATTATTGATGATGTTTATAAAGGAACCGGTAAAGCAGGCATAGGTTATACAAAAGAGTCTATAGACAAAGATTTTGCCGGTGGTGGTCCATTGTCTGTTTCATATTGGACCAACTATATTGAAAATTTTAACCCCGATTTAGTGCTCGAAGAAAGCAAATGGGAAATGGGAAAAATAGAAAAAAGCAGGACGGAAATTATTATCCAATATAGAAAATCCGGGAAGCCTGCACTGCTAAAGATGTTTAAGGAAGATGGGGCCTGGAAGGTGGGCCTGGAAGAGACATTCAGGACTTCAAGGCGTTAAAATATCATCAATGAAGGAAGGTTTTTTGTGAGCGATTACGATGATGACAAACCAAACTGGCGCGAAATAGACCGAAACAAAGATAAGAGTGGATTTTACGGAAGGAAGGAAAAGAAAGATACAGGGGAAACAGGGGCGAAAGAGAGGCCTAAGGACAGATGGCAGGCAGGACGCGTACAGGAAGCCCTTGACCGGATTTTTATGGGAAAAAAGGGTACTATTGAACATGATAAATCATACAAAAAAGTTCATCAATCCTATGGTTCGGGGACCTTTTTAAAACATGTATCGAAGTATATTGAAAGCTATGGACTGCCTGATGACGCACCGACTTTATTGCTCATCCTTGATACGAAGGATCAGACTATTACCCTCAATACCATCGTGAAGCTCAGCGAAATATATGCAAAGTTACCACAGCAGCAAAAAGATGATACCCTGAGAAAACTCTCAATCGTTGCCATGAGCGACAAATCAAAAGAAGTACGGTTGAAAGCCGAAGAAACTATGGGGGAACTAAGTTAGTCTCCTTCAGAATGCTGTTAGCAGAGCCTTCTGTCCTTTGTAAAAAACTGAAAAGACCTGTCGTATGTCTTCTCACCCTCTTTTGTGAAAAAACAACCAGGCAACTGATTTTTGTTTCTATGATATGACAGACATTCACAGCATTTGCCTCGCCGGTCACAGGATTCGTATGTGCAGGCGCAAGCTGTTTTATTGTTTTCTCCTATGCAATCCATTGTGTTCCCTCCAAAAATGCATTGGTATCATACAGGGGTAGAATAATCCCACGTCCTCTATACACCAACGAGCTGATATAAAAACCTGCTACTACCAATAAAAATATTTATTAGTAGTAGCAGGTTGGCAAACAAATGAGATCACCCACAGGTATTGGATTAGCTCGCACAACGAGCGAGGCCGGCTCCGACGGTTTTGCTGTTGGAGGGGGCGACCATCCATGCGGGTGGCAGGCGTAAGCCCCTTTATTTGGTGCTGTAGAAGACGCCGCTGCCGCCGAATATTGCCAGGTCACCCAGATTATCTTCTATCCGCAGAAGCTGGTTATACTTTGCGATCCTTTCACTCCTGGATGCAGATCCGGTTTTTATTTGACCTACGTTTGTTGCAACAGCGAGGTCAGCAATGAAGGTATCCTCTGTTTCTCCTGAACGGTGAGAGATAACACAGGTATAACCGGCCCTCTTTGCGATCTCAATTGTGGTCAGCGTTTCTGTAACAGTACCGATCTGATTCAACTTTATCAGTATACTGTTGGCAACGCCTTTTTTAATGCCTTCCATGAAAATTTTCGGATTGGTGACAAAAATATCATCACCGACTATCTGTATCTTGGAAGCACACTTTTTGGTAAAGGCTTGCCATCCCTTCCAGTCATTCTGGGCAAATCCGTCTTCGATAGAAACGATGGGATATTTTTTGATAAGTCCATCATAGAAATCAACGAGTTTTCCACTGTCCCACACATTGCCATCGATACGGTATTTACCCTTTTCATACAATTCGCTTGCGGCAACATCGAGGGCCAGGAGAATATCCTTCCCCGCTTTGTATCCTGCTTTTGCAATTGCAGTCATGAGCGTGTCAAGGGCTTCTTTTGTCGATGTGATCTGAGGCGCAAAACCGCCTTCATCTCCGACACCGGTAGAGTAACCTTTATCTTTTAAAATACCCTTCAACGTGTGAAATACTTCTGTTCCCATTCTGAGTGCTTCCTTAAACGTGTCAGCGCCTGCAGGGACAATCATGAACTCCTGGACATCGAGGGAATTCTGCGCATGGGCTCCACCGTTGATGACGTTCATCATGGGTACAGGCAACTCACGGCCTCTGATACCTCCTATGTATTGATAGAGAGGTATATCAAGATAATCAGATGCTGCCCGTGCACAAGCCATGGAAACACCCAGCATTGCGTTGGCGCCCAGATTGCCTTTATTCTCTGTTCCATCCATTTCGATGAGAAGGTTGTCTATGTATGCCTGATCAAGGGCATCAAGTCCTTCTACTTCAGGTGCGATTGTATTGTTCACGTTATCGACGGCCTTCAGCACCCCTTTTCCTTTGTATCTTTTTGGGTCGCCGTCCCTCAATTCAAGCGCTTCCCGCTCTCCGGTGGATGCACCTGAAGGGACAATTGCCCGACCCATTATGCCACTTTCCAGGGTAACCTCTACTTCAACGGTCGGGTTTCCTCTGCTATCAAGCACTTCTCTTGCAAAAACATCATATATTACCGACATAAGGACCTCCTTTTTACAATTTTGTGGGGCTTGCGTCGCCCCCTCCACAGGCAAAGCCTGCGAAGCCTCCCCTTCTCGCTCAAGAATGAGCTAAGGGTTTGACCCCCTTTTATATCCCGTTCCATGTTTGTCATAAAGCCCTCTTGGTATTACCTTTATTCAGGGGGTAACAGCACGGGCCACACAACGTACCTGTGCAGAATACCACAGGAGAAAAAAACCTTCAAACATTTTATTGGCCATAACGTAGATTCAGCAGCAGGACCCCATTGAGGAAAACCCCTTTCAATCTATATATTAGACATACGTCTTTCGTCAGCATAAATCTTTCTAAAAATATTGCTGATAAATATTTATAAAGTGTTTATATTGAAATATTGTCAGTTAGCACGATGTTGTCCCTCTATTCAGGACAAGAAGAAACAGAATTATTTCAGGTGAGGAGTCGGATATAACATGAAAAAACTGTCGATACCGGCCATTTCCCGCAAAGCTGCTTTCTTAATAATGGTGCTGTTTGTTTTGTCAGCATGCGGGGGAATACTTATGCCCGGTGATCAGATCATGGCGGAAGAGCACATAAACCTTGGTATAGCCTATGAGAGAAGCAAGGAATTAGAAGAAGCCCTCAAGGAATATATGATTGCGGCACAACAGTTACCCATCGCCTATTTTTATATGGGCAACATATATTTTCAAAAGGGTGCTGTGGATGATGCGGAAAAGTGTTATAAAAAGGCAATAAAAACAACGAAGGACCCCCGTGCCTACAACAATCTTGCCTGGCTCTATTATTCGGAAGGCATGAAGCTTGATGAAGCTGAGAAACTCGCCGGCAAAGCAGTCGAACTTTCCCCTGATGCGCAGGATTATAAAGATACACTGGAAAAGATAGTCGAAAAAAGATTAGAAATAGAGAGGAGAGGAATTTAAGGCCATGAATCGTAAATCAGGAATTGTGAAACGGTCAATCGTTATGGAAGATGAAAAGATGAAAAACTTGTTTGAAGACATACCGGAAGCGATGCCGGAGGAAATTTTCGAAACGCTTGTTGAAACGAAATCATTCAGGCTTGAACGGATCATTTCCGATGGACAGTTAACACCCGAAGATGAATGGTACGACGAGGACGAGAACGAGTGGTTCATACTCCTTAAAGGCAGCGCAGCCCTGCTTTTGGAAGGAGATACACAGCCGGTTATCTTGAAACCGGGTGATTATCTCAATCTCCCTGTCCACCGTAAACATAAGGTGCTCTGGACTGACGCAGACGAAAAAACAATCTGGCTGGCAGTACACTATAGGTAGCCACACTGCAGAGACTAATTTTATGTAGCTTGTAAATTTACTTTCTTTTCCCCATCCGCAGAAGATCTTCATAGAAGCTTTTCATCATCTGTGCCTGGAAGCGGTAATCCCATTTTTCAATTGCATTTTGTGCTGCATTTTTACCAAACTGTTTTCTCTTTTCATCATCAGTCAGCAGGGCTACCATTTTTCCGGCAAGATCATGTTCGTCCCATTTTGATACATATCCCGTCCTGTTGTCTTCGACGATTTCACAGAGCATCCCCACATCAGAAACAACGGCGGGTTTTCCCATACTCATCACTTCCCGCAATGCCCTGGCGCTCCCGTCACTTCCTGCCCGCATCATGACAAAGAGGTCAAACAAAGAAATAACGGAAAAATAATCTTCTATCCTATAACCAGCCAGGATAACATCATTTTCGAGCCTCAAATTCCGTAGGGGCTTTATAACGCTTTCTTCAATCTGTGAGCTTCTTCCCATGATGATAAGCTTTGCATTGGCGACCCGTTCTTTCGTTATTTTAAATGCCTTCAAAATAATATCAAAGCCCCGTTCGGGCTTAAGCCGCCCTATGACGCCGATAACCTTATCGCTTGGCTTTAAGCCGAAGCTATTCCGGAGATCACTGATGGGGCCGTCGTAGGGCTTGATCCCTGGCGGTATGACGCACATCCTTTCTTCAGGAAAATGAAAGTTTGCCATATCCAGTCTTTTTATTTTCTCACTGTACGTGACGATGCTGTCTGTTTTCGACAGGGCCCATGACATAAACCGGTTAGGAGGCATGGCGTCCCATTTGTGGTCGGTCCTGACAATAAGGGGCTGTTTTCTTACGAATGAGAGCGCGAGAATGGCTGTAAAATGATCATGAGAGAGGTTTGTGTGGACAATATCGATCCCTTCCTGTTTTACATAAGGGCCGAGGGATGTTGTATCGGAATACCAGTCCTTCAGCGAAAAATACCGGTTGAGCTTAAACCCGTCGAAGCATTTTATGCCTCTTTTCTTGATTTCTTTTCCCACAGTTCTTTCGGCGAAATCGAGGGGGGCTTGCCGGTACGCAAGGGTTGTGTCGACGCCTTCATTTTCCAGTGCTTTACAGAGGGACAATACAGGTTCAGCCGGTCCGGTCCATTTCCAGTCACTGAAAAGGTGCAGTACTTTCATTTGCCGTAAAATTCCCTTATGCATTGAGCAACGTAGGTTACCTCATCTTCTTTCAGTGTCGGATACATGGGAAGAGAGATGATTTCCTTGGCCAGCGACTCTGCGTTGGGAAAAGAACCGTTTTTATACCCTAAAGATTGATATACCTTCTGGAGATGTATCGGGGTGGGGTAATGTATGAGTGTTGATACACCGTGATCACTCAAATACTGTCTCAATGCATTCCGCTCTTTACTCCGTATGACATAGAGATGATAGACATGGCGCGCCCAGGGCGCTTCATCGGGCAATGTAACGGGCAAGCCCTGGAGTTCCTTTTTATAGAGTCCTGCAAGATGCCTGCGCCCATCATTCCAGGCATCCAGGTGTGGCAGCTTGAGTGAGAGCAGTTTTGCCTGAAGCTCGTCGAGACGGGAATTGAACCCTTCAATATCATGGACATGTTTATCGCTTTGTCCGTAATTTCTGAGCATCATTGCTTTCCTGAATATTTCATCCGAGTTGGTTACGATAATGCCGCCATCTCCATAACATCCGAGATTCTTGGTTGGATAAAAGCTGAAGGTGGCCACATCGCCGAAGGACCCGACTTTCTTACCTTTATAAAGCGCTCCATGGGCCTGACATGCGTCTTCCATAACCTGAAGACCATATTCCTTGCAGATGGCGAGTATTTCATCGACTTTACAGGGATGACCATAGAGGTGAACAGGGATACAGAGCTTGATATCTTTTTCCTTGTTCAAAAGGTCCTTCAGCTTCTCCGGGTCCATATTGTATGTCTCAAGCTCGATATCGCAGAAACAAGGTATGAGGCCCTGCATGGAAAGAGCCATTGCCGATGCGACATAGGTATTGGGTGTTGTCACAAATTTATCGCCGGCCTTTATATCAAAGGACAACCCGCCGATCCTCAGAGCGTCAGTGCCATTGCCGACCCCTATCGCATATTTGACGCCGATATAGGCGGCAAAAGCAGCCTCCAACTCAGCCACTTTTTTCCCGAGAATGTACTCTCCATTAGCTAATACCTCTTTAAATGCCTCGATGAGTTCTTCCTTCATCCCGGCATGGTCGCTTTCCAAATTGAATATCTTTATATTCATGATTCGCCCCGTTTTATTTTCAGCACTGATTATCACCAGTATTCCTTCTTGTTGAGCCGGTAATACTCAATGGTTTTCCTGATCCCTTCGGTAAGTGAAGTCTTTGGCTCCCACCCTGCTATCTTTTTGATTTTCGTGATGTCGGCATAATAATCGCCGGGCTCTACCTCTTTTCTCTCCTGAGTAAATTCAGTGAATTTTGTTTTTCCTGATCCTGCTATTTTGACGATCTTCTCTGCCAGTTCATAGAAACTGACAGGGACGCCGGTACCGATATTGAAGACCTCTCCATAGGCGCCATCAGCAATGCCTACCTTGAGGAAGCACTCAACCAGGTCTTCTACATAGAGGAAATCCCTGAGGATCCTTCCGTCGCCGAAGACGGGGATTTCTTCATTGTCCATTGCTTTTCTGATGAACCAGTTAAAGACGCCATATTCGTCATGCTCCATTTGATGCCGCGGACCGTAGGTGTTGGTGATCCGCAAGCAGGCGCCCCTTATCTTGTAGACATCATCATAGACGAGGACCATCTTTTCTGCAGTCAGGTTTGTTACGGCATAAATACCTTTCGGGTTTGTGGGGTGGTCCTCATCAACGGGAAGCTTCACGCTGGAGCCGTATTCACCCCTTGTTCCGGCAAATATGACCTTTGCAGCCCTGTTGAACTGGCGCAGTGATTCAAGAAGGACAAGGGTGCCGCGGCAATTGATATCAAGGTCCTGAAGAGGGTTGCGCATGCTGTCTACATGGTTGACCTGTCCTGCCAGATGAAAGATATAGTCCTTTCCTTTCACGAGGTGATTCATGGAAAGCTCATTTCGCACATCGGAGACATTGACCGTCACCTTGTCGGCAATATCTTTTATATTAAAAAGATTGCCTCCCTGTCGGGGAAGCATATTGTCGACAATGGTAACTCTTGCGCCGAGCCTGACGAGTTCTATGGCGAGATTGCTCCCGATAAATCCCAGACCCCCTGTAATGAGAACATTCTTATTCCTGTATTCTTGCATGTTTTCCATGGAGTCTCTCCATTTCCCAGAGTTTTGCCTGTTTCATAAAGACATAATACATTGTAGATGCAGCGATAATAAGCCCAGGTATGCCGTCAAGGAAACCTCTTTTAAAGATATAATCCCTGAAGAAACGATAAATGGGCCGCGTAAGCAGATTGAAGAGATGGAAACGCCGCCGGGACTCAAAAAGGTCTTCGGCAAAGGCCGTTGCGTATCTGTCGATGGTCCGTATCTGGTGGGCTGTGTCAGAGTATGGTGTATGCATGTAATAGTTTTTTAAAGTGCCTATTTTCCCCTCAACATGGACTTTGGCATGAATGCCCCCTTGCCAGGCCCCCTTATCCTTCCTGTATAATCGTATTTCGCGGTCAGGATACCAGCCCCCGTATTTTATTTCTCTGCCAAGGTAAATATTCCTCCGGTGAGCAATGTAGCCATCGCTTGCAGAACCAGACGATATAACCTTTTCTACCTCTTCCTTGAATTTATCCGTGAGCCATTCGTCGGCATCGATAAAGAGTACCCACCTGTTTTTGCACTGGTCCTGCGCGTACTGGTATTTTTCTCTTTGACTGGATGTATCGTACTGGAATATTGTGTCGATATATTTTTCGATTATTTCTATAGCGCCGTCTGTGCTGTGGGAATCTACAACAACAATATCATCGGCCCATCCGGCAATGCTCTTAAGCGCCCGCTCAATAGTCGCACCGTTATTCAGGGTAATCATGTAAACAGATAAGGGTATTTTTTTAAGGTCGTATGTTTCTTTCATATCCATAATTTTTGTTAAATCTACACCAAAAGAAGGGACAAATCAAACCTAAGCGGCAATTATTAACTTATCGTAATAAATAATTATTCTCAGCATCGAGCATAGTATTCGATATAATGAATCGATAAAATGGCCGGTAAGCTTTGCATAAATGTTCTGTATCCAAGGATACCCTCTCGCGCTCACGCGGAAAACATTTTATAGAGCGCCTTTATCATCGGGTGTATCTTTCTGGACCGGATGCTTGCCCATTCGCCGCTTATACCGTCGACGAGGGAAGATTCGGCGTCTGCGAAAAGAAAGGAATCGCTGATTTCGTGATCCCGTGTATCATAATCCATGACAGGGATGATGCGGTATTTCATCTTCTTCACATCGAATTCAACGAGACAAAGGGAATACTGATAGTCTTCATATCCTTCGGTGAAAAATCCCATCTGCTTTCTTGCTTCGATGTATTGTTTTTTTATTGCCTTCTTTTTGAAGGAAAGTGATGTCCAGACCCCGTAACGTTCCCGCAGGGGCATATAGCATTCCGTAGAAGCGTAAAGATCATCTGCATCGGCTTCAGTATCAACGACCTTATCGAGGTCGCAGTAAAAGGCGCAGATATCGTCTTCATAAACCGTTTTCCAGTTCCACATAATTATTCACCATCCCATATTGATACCGATTGAAAGCTGCTTACGTGGACGCATTGAGAGATATCTACGGCTATAAGCGCTGTTGTCGGAGAATTGAAAAATTCCTCCAGATCGGGGTGTTTCAAGAGCAGTATTGTTGCCAGTTCATCCCACTTCTTTCCTTTTTTGACAGGTTTAGCAATACCGATAATTGTTATTGCCTCAGTTGCAAGGAGGTTTTTCTGTTTTTTGGAACGGTTGTCGACAAGGAGGGAAACATGGGCGGAATGGATAATATTTTTATATTTACGGGTATTTCTTGGTGTCGCAAAGAGAACTGTTTTCATGTCAGGGGTAAACGCGAAAGTGATAAGTGAAGTGTATGGCTTTCCCCCATCATCGGTAGCAAGGACGGCGAAGTATTCCTGTTTATTGAAGACTTTCAACCTTTCAGGGATAGCCACAACCCCTTTTCGCGTTTTGACAGGAATTTCTTCTCTTTTCGGCACCTTTTCTCCGGGCATTATCTCGCGATCTATAAAGATCGTACCTGTTCAATATAGCCATTTACATTGAACTTCGATTTACAGCCATTATAACTCATATAGCGGATTTTTCCAAAAATATTTCTTTCCCCCCAGGCCCTGTCGTGGGTGCCGCCGATACTCCAGGCAATCCCTGTGTATCCGTTGGGGTCTCTGCCATCGAGTTCGTACCGGTCATTCAAATAGATCGCCGTTTCCATGGCCGTCTCCGGTGATGGCGTCCATTCGAGGATCTTCTTTGCCCAGTACATCCTCATGTAACCGTGCATCTTGCCTCTTTTTACCATTTCCATCTGGGCGGCATTCCACAATTCATCATGGGTTTGCCCTGTCTCGAACTCTTCAACCGTATACAGGTAAGGCCGCCTATCTTTCCGGTGATCATCGAGGGTCTTTTTCGACCACTCCGGAAACCCCTCGAAGCTGTCGTAACGGGGGTTGTAAAAACAAAAGTTGTCTGAAAGTTCTCTGCGGATGATAAGCTCTTCGAGAAAAGCAGTTTTTGTCTGATGAGCAGGATCGCTTTTTGCGATAGACAAGGCGACCCGTTGGGCGGAAATCTGACCGAAATGGAGATAAGGAGAAAGGTTTGACTGCCCGTCCTCTGCGGGATTATTCCTCCCCTTTTCATAGTGATGAAGTTTCTTTTCGACAAAGCTTTTCAGGGCCTCTCCTGCATTTTTTTCACCGGTAATGATCCACTCCACCTCTTTCACACTTTTATCAACCTTCATTGACTGCATAATCTTATCCCACTGAATATCGGGAATATGCAATTTCCCTGGGAAAGGATGTTCGCGAAGCTCAGGAAAATCCTCCAGAAAGAAAGGCAATACATGCTGTATCTTTTTTCTGATCGTGTAGGCCCCGTATTCCTGCTTGGGCGATGCAGACCGGCAGGGGACGATATTATGGGCGTCTACTTCGTAGAAGGGTATCGTGATATTCTCTGCGACGGTCCCTTTCCATTCTCTTTTAATGCGAAGAGGATCAAAGTCGGTAACCAGCGCCGCGATTGAATAGTCATTGATGAATCTCGTAAGGACCTCTTTCGGTTCACCCTCAAGGAGGATAAAATGTATTCTGAGTTTTTTAAGCCTTTGCGAAACCTGCTTAAGCCCGGAAAGCATAAAGGCATAGTGCCTCATGGTTGCATTGAGGAATTGTGGGGCAAGACAGAATACCACGATCAGGGGAGACTTTTCTCTGAGGGCCAGTTCCTGGGAAAAGATGAGCGCCCAGTTGTCCTGAACGCGCTGATCACGGCTCATCCAATAGGCAACGGAGCCCTTATTGATTGTCCCTTCTTTGAGGACTTTTATCCTTTCTTCGTGCATTTTTGGGGTCCCGATAACAATTATTTATATAACAGGAGAATAAACTTTGCTATAATAAAAGCATTATAGCACGACATTTGAGGAGGGTTGATGATGACGTTGAGTGAATATTTTGAAACCGTGAAGGGACGAGGTGTACTTGCCACCGCAGATTCAAAAGGCAATGTCGATGTTGCGGTCTATTCGCGGCCCCACTTTATTGATGAAAACACGATTGCCTATATCATGAGGGACCGCCTGACCCATGAAAACCTGCAATCAAACCCCCAGGCAGCATTCCTGTTTATGGAGTCAGGCGAGAAATACACAGGCAAAAGGCTCTATCTTACAAAAATCAAAGAAGAGACTGATCCTGAAGCGATCAAGAAAATTCAATGGAGAAAAACTTACAAAGATCCCGATGATGAACAGAATGTAAAGCGGTTTCTTGTCTATTTCAAAATTGACAGGGTGCTGCCCCTGATCGGAGACAAGGAATAACTATGGGCCATGGTCATGATCATCCTCAGCGGCCAAGCGCCCGTATGTTTTTAACCAACCTTCAGGTTGACATGCCGCTCCGTAAAAAGATCTGGCTTGTATTCAGAAACAACATGAAGAAGATCATTACATTGAAGAATTGCTGCGGACATCCGGGAGAACCCGGCTGCTGACAGACGGATGACGAGCCCACCGGTCGGTGAGCCGCTCCGGACTCGCGGGAGATTCGATGAGAGTTGCATACAAAGTCTGGCTTGACAATAACGGTAAAGCGTTTGGTGAAGGACCTTATGCGGTTCTCAAGCAAATAGAGAAAGCGGGTTCGCTCCATCAGGCGGCCATTGATCTTCATATATCGTACAGGAAGGCATGGATCATGCTTCAGACTGCTGAAAAGAAGCTGGGTTTTGCCCTCATTGACCGGAAGGTGGGTGGTATCGCCGGAGGGGGTTCCCGGATAACGCCTTCAGGAAAGGAATTCATGCGAAACTACGAAAAATTCAGAAAAGATATAGAAGATGTCCTTGAAAAAACCTACCAGAAGCATTTTGGTTTATAATCGGTTTTTTTTGGCACTTACCGCTATGCGAAATGCTATCTGTTATTTATTTCTTTTGACGGCCATAAATTCAGATTCATTGAGACAATCGTCGCCGTTCTTGTCGTATTCTTTGAACTTTTGAATCGTTAAACCGGGTATCATGACACAAAGCTCTATTGGTGTGATCTTGCCATCTTTGTTGTTATCGACATCCGGAAAGCTTGTCGGGTTTTTTATCTCTTTCATCCGTATGGGGCCATTCTTCCTGAGTTTTGCTGTAGCTGCTTTGGTTGTGGTCTTTTTCGGTGTTGCTGTTTTCACTTCCCGTGGAGTGGTTTCCGGATGAGTTGCCGAAAAGATCCCTTTCCGGATTTGTAAACCGGATTGCGTATATCCTACGGAAACCGTATCCCCCCTTTTAATGTCTCTGGTACTTTGATAACCCATGAGGATTGGGCTAGACATGTCGAAGGAAATGGTCTTCCCCCTGTTGTGTATGGATAGTGTGGCCGTTTCAGGATCGACATGGCTGACGGTCCCCGAGAAATCTACTTTTTTCTTTGTCTTCACGCGGACAACTAATTGCTGTATCTTTTTTCCTGAAGGCCGGTCCTCTTTTTTTTCTGCCTCAGCTGACGGGGTGGTTGCCTTTTGACCTTCAACCTGGGTTTCCTGCGCAAAGCATGGGAAGGAAATAATAAAACTGAAAACCAGCGCAAAAAGTATGGAAAGAGATAGTTTCATGATTGCCCTCATCTTGCTGCCATGTTTTATAGATCTTTGCGCTTACTGTCAAGACCTTTCAGGATTCAGATTAAAAGCGGCTCAATGATGAGGCCGTATAAATCCCTTGATTTTTTTGTTGCTACACCGTAACATTCTTTCGTCAAAGAGGAGTAAAATCTTGTTAATTGAAAGATTTATCGGCTATACAGCACGGAAAAAGAATGAGGATTACCTGAAATTTTCTCCGGGTGCTTCCTACGAGCTTCCGTTGAGTGAGGAAGCGAAACCTCCTCTTCTCCTCTATGTCCACATACCCTTTTGTGAGGAACTCTGTCCTTATTGTTCATTCCACCGGGTCGCCTTTCGGGAAGACCTTACCAGGGCCTACTTTAATGCCCTTAAAAAAGAGATCCACATGTACAGAGACCATGGTTATGATTTCAAGGCCCTGTATATTGGAGGGGGCACCCCGACGGTCTTAATTGATGAACTTGCCGATACCATTGGATTGATCAGGACTATTTACGGCGTGAAGGAAATATCAGTTGAAACAAACCCTAACCATTTGAGCGAAAGGAATATGGAAATCCTGAAAAATGCCGGTGTGAACCGCCTCTCCGTGGGAGTACAGACCTTCGATGACAGTCTTCTGAAAGCAACGGAGCGCTATCATAAGTATGGAAGCGGCAGGGAAATAGCACAAAAGCTTGCCTCGCTCCAAGGGTATTTCGATACCCTCAATGTGGATATGATCTTTAATTTTCCGACACAAAAACAGGAAATGCTCGAAGAGGACCTCGCGACTCTTCTCGGGTTGCAGGTAGACCAGATCACTTATTATCCCCTCATGGTCTCTTCGGCAACACAAAAAATCATGGGTAAAAAACTTGGTCACGTGGTGCACGATAGAGGGAGTGAATTTTATGAGATGATTACCTCGGCGCTTACTCGGGATTACCGGGCAAGCACGGCCTGGTGTTTTTCACGGAACAAGGCCATGATCGATGAATATGTCATCAATTACGATGAATACGCAGGTCTTGGCAGTGGCTCCATCGGTTACCTTGGGGGGAGTATTTACGCGAATACCTTTGATATAGAGGATTACATACGACAAGTAGAGAAAGGTCAATTTCCCATCTCCGCGCGGCGTGATTGCGGCCTCAAAGAAAAACTTCTCTATGATTTTCTCATGAAGCTCTTCGGTCTCAGCCTTGATCTGAAAGAACTGAGCGAAAAACATGGCGTCAATGCGGCACGGTATCTCTTCCCGGAAATCTTTTTTTTCATGATGGCAGGGGGAATCAAGAAAAAGGGCAATCTCCTTCTCCTTACCCCAAAGGGCCAGTACTATTGGGTTATCATGATGCGAGAGTTTTTTACCTCAGTCAATAACTTCCGTGATTATTGTCGTTCCATCGCCAATCTTTCGCTTGCGCATTGACAATTTGCTTACTAAATAATACATTATTCCCACGGAAGTGCCGGGGTCCTGGTGGGCCTCCTGGTCTTCAAAACCAGCGTACGGGTGATGAGCCCGCAGGTGGGTTCGATTCCCATGCACTTCCGCCATATAATCATATCAATAGGTTACAAGGTATTGGCAGTCGAAGAGAGGAGGCTCACCACGACCCCGGCACTTCCTTAAGGGGAAATTGTGCTTGGATTGTGCTTGAGTGTGCCTGAGGGGTATCCAAATTCACTGAGGGCTGCTATAATTATAGAAGATAGAGATTATGTGCATAGGAGGGAACGAAGTGGTTTATCATGTGCAATATAGGGATTCCAACTATGACTATGTCGATGCTTATACACTTGATAAGTTCCTTGCAAACAAGAGTATCCAAAGGTTTTACCGACCATCTGAGGATAGATGGGTCTATGTTTTACGTGATCCTGTTCGAGGAATTGGTGGTGATTATTCTGGACCGGACAGAAGGCAAAATAACAAAGCTCCACGAAAACGTAGAGCATCCACTAAAGATAAAACCATCTGATCTTACGATGGCAAATTGTGCGAGGATTGGCTTGAATTGAGTATAAACTGGAAGAAAACAACTTCAGAGTCAGCTCGCTGAGTAACCACTGTTGACAAGATTCCACCCATTGCTTACATTGGTATGTAACATATACGGTTAATTGGTTTTGAGGGGTAACGTTGGGGAGTTGAATCGTTGAGAACAAAATAGATATATTGACAAGGAGAATGAACCATGACTCAGGATGAATTTAAGAAAATAATTTCTACTGCAATTAAAGGCGAAGATGAAGCATATACTTATTACAGTGCTGTGTCTGAAAAAGCGAAGGATAAAAATATCAAAGATTTGTTTAATGGACTTGCCGAAGATGAGAAGAAACATGGAATCACATTAGAAGCATTCATTGCGCGATCCCCGGAGTCAATGCATTTCTCGGAATCACAGGATTATAAAACCGTAGACGCACTCCCTACCCCTCCGTTAACCATGGATCTCAAACCCGTCGAGGGATTGATAATTGCTGTTAAGAAAGAGCTTGAAGCCATGCAGATGTATACACAGATGGCCAATGCCAGCAAAGATGAAGCTCAAAGAAATATCTTTTTAGAACTCGCATCTATGGAGCGGGGACACAAGAGCAGACTTGAGGATATATACACAAATATGGCATTCGGTGAATCCTGGTAGCATCAGGTTACTGTATAATATCATTATTGTTCGATGATTCAGCTCAGTTGCAGAAACGAATAACTGTATATTCTACCTTCAGTTACAAGACATTGGCAGTTGAAGAGAGGAGGTTCACCACGACCCCGGCACTTCCTTAAGAGGAAATTGTGCTTGGATTGTGCTTGAGTTGTACGGAATCTCCTCTTGCTATCCACTCTTGACATCAGGGACAAGCTGCTATAATGAGACTAGAGAGAGTTATATGCATAGGAGGGAACGAAATGATTCTTCATGTGCAATATAAGGATTTCAACTATGACTATGTTAATGCTCGTAACCTTGATAAGCTCCTTGTAAACAAGACTATCCGACTATTCTACCGGCCATCTGAGGAAAGATGGGTTTATGTTCTGCGTGATCCTATTCGAGGAATTGGTGGTGATTATTCTGGACCCAACAGAAGGCAAGATAACAAAGCTCCACGAAAACGTAGAGCATCCACTAAAGACAAAACCATATGATCTTACAATGGTAAATTGTGCGAGGATTGGCTTGAACTCTGTGGTAATCCTATTATAACAGGACATGATAACAATGGCTCTTAGTGAGATTGAACTGAAATTAATAGAAAATACAGTCGGGAAGATGTGCCAACGCAGATCACCGGTACATCTAAGGGATCAGGTAAAGATTATATACAAAATCATCAATAATTCTGTAGAAGTATACGAACAAAGACCACGATGGAACAAACCAGAAGAATGGACAAGCCATGGAGTAGCAAAGTTTCTCTATACCAGAACAATCAATAAGTGGAAGCTTTACTGGATGAGACAGGATCTAAAATGGCATTTATACAAGCCTCTTCCTGAATCAACAACAATTGGAAAACTTGTCGATGAGGTTGATAATAACCTTTTTGGTGCATTCTTTGGATGAATGATCAAAAAGGGAGATAGGTTACAAGACATTGGCAGTCGAAGAGAGGGAGGTTCAAAAGAGCGATCTATTCCCATATCGAGGTGAGTATGCAGAAGACCATATGCCTTGTGCTGTTCGGATTTTTCCTCATGACGTGTCCTGCCGTAGCCCAGGAGGTGTATGTTCATAGCGGGGTGACGAACCGGACCGACTCGGGTAACGGCTCTTATGCCTGGGGAGCTCACGTACCTTCAGGGACTGGGTGACTATATGGCGTTAAGCCTCACCTACCTTAACGAGGGACACGTTCAGGACCACAGGCGCGACGGTCTTACTCCCCAGTTCTGGGGCCGGTACCCCCTCATCGATCGGAGACTGTCGCTCGCTGCAGGAATCGGTCCTTACCTTTACTCCGATACGGAGAGTTCTTCCAACGATATCTCCTACTCGAACACCCATGGAGTAGGTACGATGCTCAGCATCTCGGCCACACTCTACACAGAGAGCCGCTTCCTCCTCCAGGCACGGGGAAACTGGATCTGGACCCCTCAGAATGCGAATACATATGTTACCACTCTCGGAATAGGCTACCAGTTCCAGAAAGCCTCCACAAAGGAGGCAACACAAACACTTTCAGACAAGGTTTCTCAGCCCCGGTACAACGAGGTTTCCCTATTGGCAGGCGCGGTCATACTCAATGAATATGGTGGTTCGACGAATTCGGGTGCCGGGACCATCGAGTACCGGCGCAGTCTCGGACGTTATTTCGAGTGGTCCGCGGGATGGCTTTTGGAAGGAGGCCCCATTTCCCGTAACGGTCCAATGACACAAATATGGTTAGGCCGTAGGTTCTTCGATGACCGCTTCTCCCTGGGGGTCGGCGCGGGACCTTACCTCGGCTTTGACACCTCGGGCGGGGATGTTACGAAGGTGAACTGGCTCGTGAGCACAAGTGCGAGCTACCTGTTGCACGATCACTGGGCGATAAGGGCCACATGGAGCCGGGTAGCCACCGACTACGACCGGGATACCGACGTGATTCTGTCCGGTGTCTCCTACCGGTTTTAGAAGAACTGCGGGTGCACTCTACACCCGCTCAGACTTGACGGTTCACTACCCGTCGGGTCGAGTTATGGTATTTTGAACCATGTAAGTCGGAGAAACAGGGAGCAATGGCCCCGTCTTTCTCTAGATCACCGTAACCAAATTCAATAAGCTATTCCCATTCTGTGATTGTTCAACAGTCTCTTTCATTTCTTCATGCGCTTTCGAGACAAGCTCACAAGCATTCCGAAGGTCCTGCTCGTTACAGATATTGTATCGATCAAAAACACTTCTCGTTTTATGGCCTGATATCTTCATGCTTACGATCTCAGGAACTCCAGCTCTTACCATCTTTGTCTGAAACGATATCCCTCATGATGGCTGTTCCTGATGGATAATTTGCAGCTGAATAAAATATTAATTTAGCAATTGAATTACCTTCATTTCTGAGTTTAATTATTGTATCAATCTTAAGCTTTGCGTTAACTTTAACGTTATTCATCACTATCTTCTGATTTGGCACCACGATATCTGCCTTGTATTCCACTCGTACTACGTTTGGCCTTTTTACCACGCTTAATAGGGGTCGATTTTCTGATGCCCGGGTTTTGAACTCAGTTTTTTCAATTCTGTTATTTTGGCCAATGTCATTGCAAACCGTGTAAATACCCATACCGATTGAAACCACCAAGGCAAGGATTGCAACCCAATTCAGATTCTTATCTTTCTTTGCCGGAGCATCTTTGGATTGATCGGATTCTGAATTATCAACATCTTTGTTGTCTGTCTCCATCACCCACATTGTCCCGCAATCAATAACAATTTTCAATCAGAAAATTGTTAACAATATAAAAGCAGTGATGAAGGCAATCGCCCTAGATATTTTCGCAGCGTCAACTGGATGACGGTAGAAGAATTTGAGAGAGTACTGAATTACCCTGGATTAAATCATCAATAGAAATTGTCTATACCAAAATTTAGCTGAGATGCTTTACTTGTAAAATAACCCAGACATGGTACCCATAAAACACATTCTCGTATAACCGTAAAGCGTCTCCCATTTCACGCTGGTTCATCGAGGTCGATGTTTTATTCTTTGATATGAAAAGTTACACGATAGACACGTCTGGAATGAGCAGGATTAAAGCCAAAAGCATCTTGGTTAATATCTATGTCTCCTCGTCCTCGTAAACCTGATATATACATTTGCTATCAAGCATATGTTCATCACAACATGGTAAGGGTAATGAATCCCATGCTTTATTTGAATAAATCATCTCTACCATAGGCAAATACAGTGCCCAATGGCTTTTTTAGTCTAAGATCAAGGTCAAGCGATTTGAGCGCAAATAGAGTTCCATGGAAAACATCAATGAAAAGGTAAGGGTGAACGTTTACGGACAGATAACGGTGAAGATTTGGTATTTTCCCGCTTAGTTCTCGATGCAGCCGCAGCATCAGCCAGTCTTTGAACATCGGATAGCTATCCAAAATCGTCTCATAAGCATGTATCATCTCGTGGAGGATGGTAATCTTGTCGTTTCTGTGATTTTTTGTTATTTCAATAAGACAGTCCGAGCTACATCGGCCAACCCATTCGGGGTTATCCTCAACGACCGTAACCCTCCATGTCCCGGACAGAGCATAACGCAGGTCATCAAGTATATCAGTAGGTATGTAAGATTGCCCGGTTGCTAGGTTGACCTTCATAAGTTCTCTGGCATACTTCCTCAGAGTCATGTCAGCAAAATATTGATCCTCGTACAGACAAATCTTCTCGTGAAGTTCATATTCTTCTGGTGAGCGGTTGCAGAACCATTGTTCATATGCTACTACCTGATTTTTTATCTTACTTCGCAGAAATTCGGAAACTTCCTTTGAAACCTCGGATAGCGACGCTTCCCTCAAACGGCGTTCTAATTCAGCTTGTAGTTTTGTTTTGGCATAGGTCATCTCCTCTTTCGCTCGTCCAGCATATATCCTTCAACTCTATCATTTCATTTCAATTCTGGCAATTTTACTCTGTGATTTGTTCACTTGGTGTGCTTGGGTGATGAAACGACTCTCAATATGACTTTCAGAATATCTCCCATTTCACTGGCCTTCACTCAGGTCGACGTTTTAGTATTTGATACGATAAAACTACCATAGGCATCATTCTCATCATTCCTTTAAAATGGTTCTTCTCAGACATCTTTTTTCAACTTCTCCTTCAGGTGCTCTCTTAAGCGGTCATACATCATATTTTTAAAATTTTCCATGGAAACAGGTAAGTCAAATGAGTAACTATTATTTCCAGGGCTGTCTTTAATCTGTCTAACCTTGGTCTTCATGTTCTTCATATAGGCCTTAATTACGCTATCCATCTGAAAGATAGATACGGTCATCGCCTTATTACCTCTGCACAATTATCGGACGGAAAAATAAACACTTAAAGTATTTCCTTATTAATACGTAGGGTTTTTGCAGTACAACAAGGAAGGCTTCCTTATAGGACTTTCTGAAAGTCTCCCATCTTACGGCCTTTCACTCAGGACGACGTTTTACCGTTCGATACGACGAAGACACGACTGACATATCGAAAGTTAACCAGCATGAAAGCTTCTGAGAGGTAAGGTCGATTGGGAATCAGCTGCTGAAAGCAGCGGTGTCACTGTTAAAAAGTATTATTGAGCGGAAGACAAGTCGTAAAATAGGTACTTCAGCTCCACGGATGGAGCACGGCATTTTTCTTGGGTATGGATTTAGATCCTTTTTTCAGCTTCTTACATCCTTGAGGTAAAACAACCCATGATTCGTTGCTATTAGAATTAAAATAAATCTGCCCTTTTTTATTGGATATGATAATTGATAAATCAGACGCCCCACACACCGCAGCCCAACCGCTTGGACTAAGATAATCAAAAGGGCTAGCAATACCTTTTTTGTTAACGACAACAGCTTTGTCTTTCTTAATGACCAATCCTTGTTTTTTGAATAATTCCCAGACTTTCAATGCACAACCGGCGATAGATCGCAACTGCGACGTTGCGTCATATAACTCTTTAAGTGTTTGGGCTGCTTTAATTGCCTGAAAACTTGTTTCCCCCTCAGTAGCAGCCAATGTCGCTAAGCTTATGGAAAGGTCAGCAAAAGCCCAATCCATATTTGATGAAACAACTACTGAAATTTCATCATCAGATGCATTGGCTATAAGCAGTTCATTTTCTTTTAAATGATCTATTTGGTCACAAATCTCTTTAGCAATATAAATCCCTGGAAATGTTATCTTCAAAAAAGCTTCAGCTCCAATTTTAAAAATGTCCCAAATCTTTGACATAATTATTTTCCGGTTTAATAATACGATTTCAGTATTTCCGACATTCTACCTGTTGGTATTAAAAAATGCAACCTTAAGTGTCCGAGGAAATGTAATTTTTTATCTAATCTAAGCCATGCTTAGCATCCGGTATATCTGGTATACGATCAAATGTAAAATTAGGAACTTCAAATATCATAGTTCTTTGTACCGTTTATTGCTGAGTTAACCGTTAAAGAACCTTTCACTTAGGTCGACGTTTTCTTTATTAAAGAGTAAAAGTACACGTTGAAACATCAACAATGAACCAGCATTACAAGCGCATATAGTACTGAAAGTGATATAATGAAGATTATGGATGATGACATCTTCGATATTCTCGGAATCTCAATATTCGCATCAGATTCTGAATCGTCCACACTCAAGGACATACCCTGTACCCCTCTTTCGTCTTTTGATGAATATATTGAAGATGGAAAATGTAGCTATGAATCAGATAAGAACGATGATTAATTTGCAAAGAAACTTGGACAGTTATTGTGCTCGGAATATGCTTATTTTATAGATATTAAATAAAATATAACCGGGAGAATAAAGATGGATAAGAAAATGATGGACAAGAAAATCATTAAAAAACGCCAACAAGAGTTTCTGGAAGAACGAGAAGAAAAGCATTTACATGAACGAGAAGAACGTCAACAAGAGTTTCGAGAAGAACGTCAGCAAGAACTTCGAGAAGAACGAAAAGAAGACCTTCGAGAAGAACGAAAAGAAGAACGTCAAAAAGAACGAGAAGAACGGGAAGAAGAGCTTCAGGAAGAGCATAAGCAAGAGCTTCGGGAAGAACGAGAAGAAGAACGTCAACAGCAACGAGAAGAACGGGAAGAAGAGTAAGACTCGTGAAATCAATTCTTATATAATCGTTAAAAACACTCCCATTTCACGAGCGCTCACTCAGGTTGATGTCTTTTTGTTTGATACGATAAAGACTACACGACAGACAACCAATAATGAACCAGTATAAACAAATTGCACTTTTCTGCCTCAATACAGTATATTATCTATCAGTCTGGGGTGGCACATCTATCAGGCAAAATTCTGTAGTACATGTGAATGAATGGCAATAAGGAGGAGTTCAAGCGTGATTAGCTATGTGAGACAAGTTGCCATATGCGGACCAGCTCTGGAAATGATAAATCGAGCCGTCTCCAGGAGTGATGATAAGGGCATAAGAACAAAAATAATCAATATTCCCACTACTGAGAGTGTCCTGAGAGCCGTAAGCGTACTCCCAAATATAGCCAATGAAGAACAATTAAAGATTTTCATAATTGAGCATGCATTGAGCAACCTTCGCTTGACCAACATTCAAAGAGAGCATCTCAGCTTGAAGGTTTGAAGATTTTACTGTGCTTATTTTGTGCTTGGTTTCTCTCAACCATAGCCAAAACTCTATGATTACAGCGTCATACTTATAAGAATGCTAACCATTGGTAGCCAGTGTGAGGCAGCTATTATCAATAGTATATGAGATTATAGATATTTAGATATGGACCGTCTTCAAAACCAGCGTACGGGTGATGAGCCCGCAGGTGGGTTCGATTCCCATGCACTTCCGCCATATAATCATATCAATAGGTTACAAGGTATTGGCAGTCGAAGAGAGGAGGTTCACCACGACCCCGGCACTTCCTTAAGGGGAAATTGTGCTTGGATTGTGCTTGAGTTGTAAATTGTCCGTAAGCGTAATATTTGATAATATAAAGTAACTCTAAATTTAATCGTTATGTCACAGACGGGGAAGAGAATTTACATTATGGTGCTAAGATCATGAGATTTGCTATGCGTTTGGTTGCACTTTTGATCGTGGTACCTGCGACGTACTATTTCATTTATTGGGTTCCGTTTTCACTTCTGAGGCTGGACGAGTATCGTTGGATTGCCAGCATCGTATCTTTACTTTTAGCCTGTTCTACAGGTTGGTTCGTGTGGTTGAAATTAGGATCTGTAGATCAGGGATTCATTTCGAGCGTATTAATAGGATCTGTCCTCTTAGGAGGTATTGGTTTTTCAGCAGGATTTTTCGGACCAATCATTTTTACTCCACAGTCTAATCAGGGACCATTGTTGGGGATTTTCATTACTGGACCTTTAGGGTTTTTATTAGGTGGAATTGGTGGCTTTATATACTGGCTCGTAAAGAGAAGGGTAAAGTCTACGCAATGAAAATCTTACAAACTCAAATTAACCCTTAATCAAATTCTATCGGTTATCCCCATTCTGTACGTATTCAACAATCTCTTACATTTCTTTATGCGCTTTTCAGAAAGGAGGCTCACCACGACTCCGGTTGTTACATTTGTCTGCTTGACATGTCTATTATTTGTGCTATTAACAACATATGGGCCTAATAAAACTATAAGGAGGTTATTATGCCAGGTAGCGTTTACGTCGTGAATGAGATTGTGGGTACCAGCGAAAAATCATGGGAAGATGCAGCTAAGGTGGCCATAGAAACCGTGAAAAAGACCATCAACGACCTCCGTGTTGGGGAAGTGGTGAAGCAGGATGTAACAATAGAGGACGGAAAGGTGGCTCAATACCGGGTAAGACTCAATTATTCATTCAAATATAACCCGAAGTAATAGTCTCGTCTGGAGAAATTTAGCACTGAGAAAAGAGCAGGGTCAACAATGACCTTGTTTTTTCTTATCCATTAACCAAATTCAATACGCTATTCCCACTCTGTGCCTGTTCAACAGTCTCTCTCATCTCTTCATGAGCTTTTGAGACAGGAGGCTCTCCACGACCCCGGCACTTCCTTAAGGGGAAATTGTGCTTGGATTGTGCTTGAGTTTGTTGAGGAACCTCGATTTGATAGCCGCTCTTGACACCAACAACCAGCTGTCATAAGGATAGATCAGGATTATATGCAAAAAAAGGCGAGAAAATGCTTCTTAATATTCAATACAAGGATTTCAGCTATCAATATGTTGATTCTCGCACCTTTGGTAAGCTCCTTGCAAACAAAACTCATCGAATAATTTACCGACCATCCGAGGAAAGATCAGTTAACGTCTACCATAATCCATTTAGAGGTTTAAGCAAGCATATTTTGAAGAAAATTAGAATTGTCACTATGGTTGCATTTCTCGTTTTTCCGATCGCTTTCGCAATCAGTTCTTTGAAATGGGAACATGTGAATAAACACCATGAAGAAAAAGAGGTTTATCTTCTTACTACAGAGAAGACACAGAAAGAAGAAAAAGAGGTTTATCTTTTTGCTACTGGTTATTATCACCCCAAGAGATGAAGAAAAAGAGGTTTATCTTCTTGCTACCGGCTATTATCACCCTGAAGAAGACCAGGATTTTTATGTGACTGGTTCCTATGAAAAAGATCTGGAATTGAATGGACGTGGCATAACAGCTTCAGGCAAAAAGGTAATAAGGGGACATGTGGCGGTAGACCCTTCTGTTATTCCTCTGGGAACAGAATTCTATACTGAAGAGCATGGAATACTTAAAGCGGAAGATACAGGTGGCCGTATAAAGGGCAATAGAATTGATATTTTTACCGGAAATGGCGAGAAAGGATTGATAAAAGCCCTCAAAATAAATGGCTGGTTAAAACTCAAGATATTAAAATGGGGTAACGAAGAGTCATTGGATATAGTTGTTGCCAAAACGTCAAACATCCAGAATCCCGATATATCACCTCGTAATGAGATTCACAGGCGTTTCTGATATCTGTCTCGTTGATGGTGCAAGGGTGTTTTTTGTAGCATTCCCACAGGAAAAAGACGATACGCTCGTACACGAAATTACTACAAAATAATTGTTGGTTCTGTTACAGACAGGATGAGAGTCTCTGCTGTATCATAAAATATAGTGATATTAACAAATGTCAAAAACTGAAAAGGAAGGCACAATGAGTTATCTATATCCCACCGATTACCATCAAAGCTTCTTATGGTTTCCCTATTTACGGTATTTGTGACGCGCAGCCATTCCCGACAATTCATAATCAGGAGGACTCTTATGGACGTGCAGCTTTTAATATCCGATGAAGATCATACTGGAGAACCAGTATTTAAAATTCATCACTTCATAGTAGATTCAATGAGTTATTCTCAATTTCAGAAGGAGGCAGCAAAATGAAAAAGTTATTCTTTGGAATAATGCTTTTTACGTTGATATTTGTCATTCCTATTCCAACGATGGCAAGGGTGGATATAAACATTGGGATTTCTCTACCACCACCTATTGTGTTTGCCGCACCACCAGAGTTAATAGTGATACCTGAAACGTATGTCTACGTTGCTCCTGACATTGATGTAGACCTGTTTTTCTGGAATGGTTGGTGGTGGCGTCTATGGGAAGGTCGTTGGTATCGCTCCCATTATTATAACCGTGGCTGGGGTCGCTATAACTCTGTTCCCAGTTTTTATTTTGATGTCGATCCGGGTTGGAGAGGATACTACAGAGACCGTAATTGGTATGGACACCGGTGGGACTATGAACGGATTCCTAACCAACGACTTCAGCAGAACTGGAAGAGCTGGCAAAACGGTCGACATTGGGAAAAACAAGGAACCTGGGGCGTCCAGAGCTATCAACCTCGACCACAACAACAGAGACAGGAGCTAAGGCAACAGAGACAACAGCAATATCAACAGAGACCTGAAGCGCAGAAACTAAAACAACCTCAGGAGAAAGTTAAGCAGTTACCGAGAGAAGAGCAAAGACCTCAGGTTAAGCAGCCCAATATACAACCTCGGGTTCAGGAACCAAGACAAGAACATCAAGAGCAACTTAGGCAACTTCAGAGGGAAGAACAGAGACCTCAGGTTGAGCAACAAGAAAGACAACCTCGGGTTCAGGAACCAAGACAAGAACATCAGGAACAAGTTCAGCAACCGCAGAGGGAAGAGCAAAGACCTCAGGGTGAGCAGCAACAACGTTCTCAGCCTCAAGGAAAATCTGAAAGAGGAGAAGGAGGACATAAAAAGTAGACTCTATGTTTTTGATAAAACGTTTAAGAAGATCCCAGCCTGTGGAAAAAAACTTGAAACTGGACTGTTTAGCAATGGTGGGTCAGATTGCCTGGGTTGCAAAGCTGATTTCCAGAAATTCTTCATGCCAGGTAAGGAGTTGGATTATTGCAGGGCTCTCCACGCTGAGGAAAATGCAATCTTATCAAACCCATATACCGCTCGTCGTGTCCCAATGAATGGTAAGACCATGATTCTCTTCACAAGCACCTTTCCTTGTATGCTTTGCTCCAAAAAGATAGCAAATTCAGGTATCAAGAAGGTGATTTTTGTTGAACCATATCCGATCACAGAAGCGCATCAAATACTGGCAGAAAACGGTGTTGCTATTGAAGCGTTTGAAGGAATAAAGTCTCTCAAATTTAACTGGATTTTTAGAAAGAGGGCCGAGTACCTTGAACAAATTGCTATTACTATGAAGCAAGAATTGTTGAAATTAACAGGAGGAGAGAAGTATGAAAAAATGTCCTAAGTGCAACAATTTTTCTGTAGATTACGACCCATACCGGAAAGTCGAGGCATGTATGATGGATGGTTGTAGTTGTATTGTAGTGAACGACTCAACATATTCTTATTTGAAGAGGGATAGTTCCAACGGAAAAGTTTGCAGAATTGAAGAAAATGGTAAAGATAGAAAAATCGTAAAAGAGTTCATACTGCAGGTCTAATGATAGCAGCAAAGAGTGTTTTGTGAGGGGCGCCCTCGAAGGAAATTGCTTCTTGGGCGTCGTTCTTTATCGTTGCTTGTTTGTTCTTTCTATTCAGAAGTTCTCAATGCCTGCCGCATTCACGACCCTTTCGGTCGTTCCCCCCCGACAGCAACGGCGGGACCTTTATTATTCTCAAGTCATGAAGAACTTGGCTGATGCTTCGTATGATGTGTAACGCACCAACAAGTACAAGATTAGCAAAGGCAAAACGTATTCGAAATAACCCGTGCGAATGAAAGCGACCTGCACCCATGTTCTGTGCCTCAACCATCTGCTACCAAGATTGCTTATCCTTAGGTCACCTTGCAACTTTTGACTGTTTCCCGGATCTTTCATGCCAATAACAATTGACACCTTCTTGACACCAACAATCAGCTGTCATAAGAATAGATCAGGATTATATGCAAAAAAAGGCGAGAAAATGCTTCTTAATATTCAATACAAGGATTTCAGCTATCAATATGTTGATTCTCGCACCTTTGGTAAGCTCCTTGCAAACAAAACTCATCGACTGTTTTACCGACCATCCGAGGAAAGATCAGTTAACGTCTATCATAATTCAGTGAGAGGTTTAAGCAGCCAGAACTATTATTATAATAGGAAGGGTAAATTGGTAAAAGACGCGAGCGTTGGACAGAGCACCTTTGAAATCTATGTATAAGATAAACTCTCATGAAGATTGATTGCTATCTGTTTTATGGCTGTGGTTCTGAGAAAGCTCTTCGTGAAAACATTCCCCAAGCTTTGCTTATTGAAAATACTGAAGCCGATGTTACCTTCAACATAATCAGTATTGAAAAGGCTATATCTATCGGACTATCTGGGTCACCCTCGGTATTTGTCGATGGAAAGGAGATACAACCACAAGGGACGGTTGGGTTTTCTTGAAGGATGTTTAGCGATGAGTCTGGAAGACTCACCAATGCTCCGTCAGTCGAAACACTTCGGAAAGCAATTAAAGAGTACTAACAGTGGAATGTACCGCGTTGGTAAGACCCCAGAATGACAAATTGTGTTTGAGTGTGTTGAGTCACAGGTCCAATTTTGACAATACTTCCTAATGTTGATATACTATGTACATGAAAGAACAAGGTTTTGCATTTACACTTACCAAATACTCTTCCAACCATCGGCGTTTCGGACTTAAATTCTAAGAAAATAGCAGGAGCATATTTTGAAGAAAATTAGAATTGTCACTATGGTTGCATTTCTCGTTTTTCCGATCGCTTCCGCAATCAGTTCTTTGAAATGGGAACATGTGAAGAAACACCATGAAGAAAAAGAGGTTTATCTTCTTGCTACCGAGAAGACACAGAAAGAAGAAAAAGAGGTTTATCTTTTTGCTACTGGTTATTATCACCCTGAGGAAGATCAAGATCTTTATTCTACCGGTTCCTATGAAAAAGATCTGGAATTGAATGGACGGGGCATAACAGCTTCAGGCAAAAAGGTAATAAGGGGACATGTGGCAGTAGACCCTTCTGTTATTCCTCTGGGAACAGAATTCTATACTGAAGAGCATGGAATACTTAAAGCGGAAGATACAGGTGGCCGTATAAAGGGCAATAGAATTGATATTTTTACCGGAAATGGCGAGAAAGGATTGATAAAAGCCCTCAAAATAAATGGCTGGTTAAAACTCAAGATATTAAAATGGGGTAACGAAGAGGCCTCCCTTCTATGTCATGGTTTTGCATAATTGGAACTATAGGAATTGGCACCTTTATAGATGTTTAGTACAGGCTATTATTGAGAGACATCTAAACATATAGTGTTACTCATCAGAAATACTTCTTGTCAAAACTCTGAGCAATCAGAATCTCGATATATTAATCCGTAACCAAATTCAATAAGCTATTCCCACCCTGTGCCTGTTCTACTACCTCTTTCATCTCTTCATGAGCTTTTGAGACAGGAGGCTCTCCACGACCCCGGCACTTCCTTAAGGGGAAATTGTGCTTGGATTGTGCTTGAGTTGCGTAAGCGTAATATTTGATAATATAAAGTAACTCTAAATTTAATCGTTATGTCACAGACGGGAAGAGAATTTACATTATGGTGCTAAGATCATGAGATTTGCTATGCGTTTGGTTGCACTTTTGATCGTGGTACCTGCGACGTACTATTTCATTTATTGGGTTCCGTTACCAATTAAATGGATATCGGAATTCGTTACCATAATGGCTCCTTTCACAGCAGTTGTATTGATAGATTATTGCATCATGAAGCAGTTTCATCAAGCACATTTCGAGGTTCAAATTGACTGGTATCTTTGCACACAAGGAAAAATGGGTTAAGGGTAAAACTCGACTTGATCTTCCCCACATATCTTCACGCAGGTCGCAAAAAAACAAAAAAGGATAATTTCCATCAGTAATCTTTTTATGTTAAGAATTTTCATTGACGTGAATGCACGGTGGTGATAAAAGTAGACTTTGATTAAGCACGACCGACTGAGGTTAAGCTTATGAACGTATTATTTCTTGCATACGCCCTACCGGATATCATTTATACCTTGGCTGTTGGCTCGGCGGTTTCATTGTTTTTGGCATTCTACATAACACTACTCATTGCTCAGGCAAGGAGAGTAACGGTAGTCGAGACCGTAAAAGTGCCATCCTGGCTATTCTGGATAACACCCATGTATTCAGGGTGGTTGGACAAATTGACTGTTTGGCACTTAGTAAAGGCATTCATCAAGGCTTTGAGTGTTGCCGTCGTCTTGTGGACAGTGCTGATGAGCCTTCTTCTTGTTGTGCTGGCAAAGGTGTACAGCCCATGACCCTTTTACCCCAAATTTGGTCCTGGTATGCAGGGTTCTTCGTCTCCATGGGCATGGTCCTTGCCTTAGCGACTGCATTGACTCTCGGAATTCTGTTGACTCATTGGCTGTATCTCTGTGCCAGTACTATAGAGTCAAAGCCCACCCCGTTGTCATACCCCAGGGCCTTAGTAAGATTATCCGGATTCCAGGCACTCGTGATCGGTGTCATGCTGGTTCCCTTCGTCACCATCACTGTCTATTATGTCCTTTTCTTCCTTGTGTTTAACTTGGCACCCGCAGTGCCACCGTCCACGGATATGCCCTCTCTCGATTTCGGTTCTACCGATGAAATTGCGGCTATGGCATCTCTCGTTATGTTCCTTGGTGTGCTGGCAATTCTCATTGCGGGGACGGTATTTTATCTCCTTCACGGCTATGCCAAGACAATAGATTTAGAAACCTCCGTCGGATTCATCAAGAGGATCGTGCAGAGGTACTTCCAGAAGAGTGTGGCAATCGGTTTTCTGCTCACCCTCATTGCGTGCCCGGTTCTCTTCTATTTCCTTTACAACGTGGCGTTACTCGTGATGTACCTCGTACCCTCGACGGCTGATCAACTATACCACATAGCATTTTCCGGTGCTGAAAATATATATATGCGCTCACTGCAGATTATTGGCTCCTGGTTTATAGTTGTTCTCTTCATGCCCGCTCTATGGCTGTTTCTGAGAGGAATCCGGTTGCGTTGGCGCTATACGATGGAGAACCCCATCATGAAGGTGGTTTTTTTGAGAACTGTGAAATTCTTTTTTCTGGGCTTATTCGCCTACGCAGGAAGTATGGTGATGTATTTTTTGTCACATTCGCTATTCAAGTGTTTTGTTGGAACGGCTTTCAGATGAAAAGCATGGGAAGATTCTATATTCAAGAAAACCGTAGGGGGGCAGGTCAAGAACATCCTTCTTGACAACTTCCGATATAACATTATAATGGAATTATCACTGTGTCGAAGAGGAGGGTTTATGAAATTACTATACTGTTTGCTATCAGTTCTGTTCGTTATTTGTGTTGTTGGTGTTTCATCTGCCGGCCAGTTTGGTCCGGCTGAACCTGCTGCAAAAGAAGGCAAACCTTCGATTGGCATTGGATATTTCTACTCGGAAACAAAGATGAAATCCAGTGACATTGAAGGTCTAATTTTTCAATCCAATCAGGTGTACCTCCAGGGTAGTTATTCTTTTGTCAAGAATTGGGAAATTTATGGCAGGATTGGTGGTGCAGATATGAGAGAAAAGGAAACAAGCTTCCAGGATAACATGAAGACATTTGGTTCTCTTGGTGTACGAGGGTTACTTTATGACAATGGATTATTCGGTTTCGGTCCTTTCATTCAGGGGACTATTTATTCAAACTATAGCGATAGAGTGACCTCCGGAGGGGCTACAGGAAAATTTTCGGTGGAGAACCCCTGGGAAGGCATGGTTGGTCTGGCGGCTCAGATCAAGGAAGGCAATTTCATGCTGTACTACGGCCCATTTGCATATATGGCAAGAAATAAATTAAAAGTAAAGGTGGCCTTTGATAACCTTACAGTGAATGATTCTACCACCCTGAAAGAAAAAGGAAATTTTGGAGGGTTTCTGGGGATCAATATTTTGGCTGCCAAAGGCCTCAATATCGGCATCGAGGGACAATACACGGGTAGATTTTCTGTAGGCGGCATATGTAGTTATTCATTTTAATCGCATTAGAAGATTTATTGGGTATAAGATTCGTTGCGATATTTAAGTCAAGTCATTCCCAAGAGTAAGCTGCTGGGGACCTTTATATTGCTTCTCCATGAAGTGTGAAGACCCGCTAAAGGATTTTCGCATCATGTATTCATGCCACTTTCATGGGCATTGTCGGTTGTTCGATTCCCATGTACTTCTGCCATTTGTAAAATCAATGGGTTACAACACCCAACATTTTAATATAATTCATGAACGTGACCCTAAAATGGCATGTTTTTTCGTATCGGCTGTACTTGACAAAAAACGAGGAAGTACTTATTTATTGTCAATAAGTAAAGCAAAAGGGAGGTGCGATTATGGCCGAAAAAAAATATATATGCAGAAAATGTGGGGTTTCCTTCATAGCCGTACCTGGAGCCGAGGAACCTCCTGATTGTCCTGAATGTGAGAGAACCGAAATTGAAAAGCTTGAGGATGCTACTTTGGTTGCTCCACCTGAATCTCAAACTCCTAAAAAATAAGTGTCTACGTAACTTAAAAACCATTCATTCAGTGTGAACGGTCAGATGAATGGGCCTTGACTTAAGACTTTTGAAGCAGTACCTGGAAACTGAATACTCTGAAAATTCACTAAGAGCTGCGATGCTTAGGGAGATAAAGATATGCAAAGGAGGGTGACGAAATGATTCTTCATGTGCAATATCAGGATTTAAACTATGATTACGTTGGTCCTCATATTCTGGATAGTCTCATTGCAGATAGGAATGTCCAACGGTTTTACCGTCCATCAGAGGAAAGATGGGTCAATGTTTTCCGTGATCCCATCCGTGGGGTTGGTGGTGAATATTTGGGACCCGACAGGAGGCAACGACACAAAGCCGCATGATAATGTAGGGTAACCGCCGGGCAATTAGCCCAGACCCCTTAAGATTATGTAGACTAGTAGGCTTTTTTAGCTGGAGCAGACTTCTTGACTCTTGGAGTTTTGCCATCATCAAACACTGAGGGTTCCTTGATAATCTCCAGCGTGATACCCTTCGCGCTCAGTTCGCTCTTGACGCTGTTGAGAATTGAAGCATCGCACTGGTTTGAACAGGTGATGGTTACAATACCTTTTTCCTGATCGATCTGTGTTCTTTCAACTCCTCGTACGGAGCCGATCGCTTTTGCTACTAATGTCCAGTTTATAGGATTTTTTGAGCTGACTTTGACTATATAGAATTCGTATGCTGCGAAAATTGTGGATGCGAATAGAATGGTTACCAAGCTGATCAATGTAAGCCTTTATCGAATTCGTTGAAATTATGTTATTTTTTTATTCAGTTCAGCTGACTGAACATAAAGGCGCTGATGGCCCTTTTCAGATTCATTGCTTTTTGAGAATCTTTTCCGGATTCACTGATTAAATTGTCCAATATTCTAAGCGCTTCTTCCAAGTCAGATGAATTCCAATTTTTTTGAAATTTATTGAATAATGCTTTGGCCTGAATTAATTCATCCATTTCGTCTTTCAACCTGGCCGGTATCCATCCGGAAACATATTAAATATTTTACCGTATAATGAGCAATACGTCCATATGCTCTTCTTTCCCATACAGGATAGTTACTTACACTCTTCTATTGTACCACCTCTGAAATGTGTTTCCCACTAAAGAATATTGATTCAAACAACTACCCATCGATCATTTTCTTTTCATGCCCCAATTGACGTAGTTAGGGCTACAAATAATGTTGACTTTTTACGGAGTGTAGATCGACATATCTGAAATATGATTAACAAAATCATAATGTTACAATTTTATTGTGCTGTGGCATGTTTCTTGAATAAGTAACTGTATGTGCCTTAAGAAGGAGGGAACATGAATCAAGGAGTTGTTGTAAACACACATGAAGGAACAACACTCGTTGTAATGCATTTGATTCCCGCTTCCCATCAGGAACCCATAATAAATCAAGGTAGGTGAACAATGGAAATCTCTAAACAAGCCATCCAGATACAACATGATTATGCAGAAACTGGCGTTGTTTATAGCGAGTCAAATCTCCAACGAGATGCAATAGAGGCCTTTAAACGAGCTATTCAGACAAAACCTGATTATCCGGAAACACACTATAATCGAGGCGTTGTCTATAGTGAGGCAGGCCAGCAAAGGGAGGCCATAGAGGCCTTCAAACAAGCCATCCAGATAAAACCGGACCTTGCTGAAGCCCATAATAACTTGGGCGCAGCCTATTACAAGTCAGGTATGTACGCAGAGGCCATAGAGGCCTTCAAACAAGCCGTCCAGATAAAACCTGACCTTGTAAAAGCCCATAATAACTTGGGCGCAGCCTATTACAAATCAGATATGTACGCAGAGGCGATAGAGGCTTATATACAAGCCATAGTAGTAAAACCTGATTATGCAGGAGCTTATAATAATCTTGGTCTTGCCTATGGTAGGTCGGGTGTGTATAGGGGCCAGGAGGCCATAGAGGCATTTAAGCATGCCATTCAAATAAAGCCTGATTATGTCGGAGCCCACTACAACCTGGGAATAAGTTATCTCATATTAAACAATAAGAGCAGTGCCTTGGGTGAATATAATATTTTAAAGATTCTTGACCCACGGTCTGCCAATAGATTGTTTAATCTTATTTATAAACAATAAGGCCCCATGAATAACTCTGTTTCGTTACGGGCCGTCAGCTTTATGCTAAGCGCCAAACGCATCTGTCTGAATTGTCTTTATTATGACGAGTTATTCGGGGTATCATAACGTCTTATGGCTGATTGCAAGCAGTGTGGAAGAGATATTGAGGATTCGAGGACGATTACCTGTTCGAGGAATCTGATCGCGTATAAAGACGACACCTATCTGCCGAGGGTCCCCTATGGCGATGACGAAACAGAACGGTGTCCTGTCTGTTTTGTTGTGCCTGGTGGTGTTCACCATGCAGGTTGTTACATGGAAAGGTGCCCGAAATGCGGGAAGAGACTGGTTTCCTGCGGGTGTTTAATAGAATAAGGTCCTGCATGAATTTTTTGATCAACTCCTGCTCTGGGTCTGTGGGTATACCATATTTCTGAGAGCTATATATTAAAAGGCTTAAAGAGCTTCTTTTGTCATCCTTGCTGCTTCATTCTTGACTTTCTTGTCCCCATCGGGTAATGATTTCCCTGTGAGTAAAGTATTCATTCCATCCAACACTGCGCCTGTTCAAAAAGAGGAGCCCGCATTGTGGTTTGCTTTTCGTGGACAGAAGATGCTTGTCTCTATGGAAAGATCCATTCCCGAGATTCCTTTGTCTGAGACATTAGAGGAATTGGGTTTTTCCCCATTATCAGAATATTATCTTGGAACGTCAGGCAAGACCCATTGTTATGCTGTACATCTTCCGAAAGAGACAGAGCTACCGCCCAATATGAATTTCCTAGGACTGAGAGGTCTCTTCGGACATTTGAAAGATGATTTCTATACTATTGCCGTCAGGGCCCTCGGTATCATTAATTGGGACCGTACACACCGGTTTTGCGGTCAATGCGGATCATTGGCAGAAAAACATGGCAGAATACTTGCCCGGCACTGCCCTTCCTGCGGCCTCACACTCTTTCCCCGAATTTCACCAGCCGTTATCGTCCTTGTAGAGCGCAATGGCAAAGCGCTCCTTGCCCGTTCAGGAAGGTTTCCGGAAGAGCTCTACAGTGTCCTTGCCGGTTTTGTTGAACCGGGTGAAACCCTTGAAGAAACGGTAAAACGAGAGGTAAAAGAGGAAACAGGGATTGATGTGAAAAATATCCGCTATTTCGGGAGTCAGCCCTGGCCTTTTCCGGACTCTCTTATGATCGGCTTTACCGCGCGATACGCGGGAGGAGAAATCAAAGTTGACAATGAGGAAATTCTCGATGCCGGGTGGTTCAGCGCAGACCGGCTTCCCACTATACCGGGAAAAATCAGCATTGCCAGAGCACTCATTGACTGGTTTGTATTGAAGCATACAAAAACAGCAGGTGGTGGAAAGAAGGCATGAAGGCAATCATTTTTGACGGCGCGCTCACATTCAGGGAAGATTATCCTTGCCCGGAACCAAAGGAGAAAGAAGCCCTCATCAGGGTAATTATGGCGGGGGTCTGCAACACAGACAGGGAAATAATGAATGGGTACCTCGGGTTTCATGGTGTCATAGGCCATGAGTTTGTAGGTATTGTGGAAGCCGCCCCTGAAGGGTGGACAGACCTTATAGGAAAACGGGTCGTCGGTGAAATCAATTGCGGCTGTGGCACCTGTGAATATTGCCGGAAAGGCCTGGAGAAACACTGCCCTGCCCGGACAACGCTGGGCATTCAAGGAAGAGACGGCGCTTTTGCCGAGTTTCTCACCCTTCCCGTATCCAATCTCCATCTGGTTCCCGATACCGTTTCAGACGAGGAAGCTGTCTTTGTGGAACCTCTTTCCGCCGCTCTTGAGATAAGCGAGCAGATACACATTAAGCCGACAGACAACATTCTTGTGCTTGGCGACGGGAAACTCGGCCTTCTGTGCGCATTGGCTCTTGGCATTACAGGGACCCGCGTCACTCTGGCAGGAAAACATGAAGCGAAATTGAAAATAGCAGAAGATCAACATATTGAAACACGTGATATCAGCACTGGCAAAGACAATGAAAAAAAGGTATACGATATTGTTGTGGAAGCAACGGGCAGGGTAGACGGTTTGGAAAAAGCAATGAAACTTACGAAACCGGGAGGCACGATTGTTCTGAAAAGCACTGTGGCTTCTTCAGCAGAGATGAACCTTGCGCCCCTCGTTATTCATGAAATCACCCTGGTTGGTTCCCGCTGCGGACCTTTTGACGCGGCCATCCATACGCTCGAAAAGAGACTCATTGACGTACGGCCCATGATTTCGGGAATCTACAGATTCAAAGACGCCAGAGAGGCATTGAAGAGGGCGCAGGCAAAAGAAAGCCTGAAAATCATCATTGATTTTCGATAATGATTTTTTTAAAGAGGCCTATTATGGAAACGATTAAGATCGGCATCAGCACATGTTTGCTCGGCGAAAAGGTCCGTTATGATGGTGGGCATGCGCACGACCATTATATTACAGATACCCTTGGCCGGTATTTTGATTTTATCTCTGTTTGCCCTGAAGTAGAATATGGCCTTCCTGTTCCGAGAGAAGCCATGCACCTCACCGGTGTACCTGAAAATCCCCGCCTTGTTACTATCAGGAGCGGAATTGACCATACGGAAGGCATGAAGAAATGGGCCCAGGGGAGACTGGATGACCTTGCAAAAGAGGGGCTCTGCGGCTTTATCTTTAAAAGCAGGTCGCCTTCATCGGGCATGCAGGGAGTAAAGGTATACAATGAAAAAGGCGTGCCCGTAAAAAGCGGTGTCGGTATTTTTGCCGATGCTTTTCTGAAGCGGTTTCCCCTTCTTCCCGCCATTGACGATGGGAGGCTCAACGATCCGGGGCTTCGGGAAAATTTCATTGAAAGGGTATTTGTCTGTTACCGGTGGCTCGAATTCCTGAAGAAGGGCGGTAAACCGAAAGACCTTGTCGAATTTCATGCAAACCACAAATTACTCATGATGGCCCATAGCCCGAAAGAAACCACAACTCTCGGCAGGTATGTCGCCGATGCGAAGAGTTATGGGGGAGAGTTGAATACCGTCTATGCGGAGGCCATGATGAAAACCCTTCGCCTTTCGACGACAGCGAAAAAAAATACCAACGTACTTTCCCATATTATGGGATATTTCAAAAAACAGCTCACTGCCGATGAGAAAGCAGAGCTCATTGAAATCATCGAAAATTACCATCAAGGGCTTATACCCCTCATTGTTCCCATCACAATCCTCAATCATTATGTGAGAAAATATGAAGAGCCCTATCTGAAAAAGCAGATCTACCTCAATCCCCATCCACTGGAGTTAATGCTGAGGAACCATGTATAGACATAAGGAGCACTCAATGAATATGAAGATCACTTTTTTTGCTACCATTCTTTTCTGCACCTGTTTTGCCATTGCCTCTTCCGTCTTTGCCGCGACCCCTCCTGTGTCAAAGAAACCTGCAAAAACAGAAACCCTTACCGGCAAAGTGTCGGAGGTGAATATCGACGCCCAGACGATTGTGGTCATGTCGAAAAACGCAGGAATGACCCTTGAAGCCGCTTCGGCAAAGTTTAAGGGATACCAGACTATACGGGGCATAAAGGTTGGAGACAAGGTTGCAGTGACCTATGAAATGAAAGAAGGCAAAGCCTCCGCGAAAGTTATTACAAAACGGAAAAGCGTAACAAAATCAAGCAGCTCAGGGTTCTTTTCCTTCAAACGGACCTGACCGAATAAAAAATAGGCGGACCGGGCCGGTTCGCGTTACCTTATTCCATTTCTAAATCAACCCAATTCGGGAGGTCACCCTTTTCTTCGCTCCCACTCGTCTGCACCTGTCCCCCGAAGGGGGATTACCCTGCCTAATAGCGGGCACCCGCGTCGACAGCTGGTCGACCCTTTGCTCAGTGCTTGAACTCCCTTGTCGCTTAAGACAGCAAGAACTGTCCTAAACGCGGCGCCTGTCCTCCGAAGGTGGGCTGGCCGCAGGACCGCAAAGGCTCATCGGCAGGGTCCCCAAGGCATCCTTCGACGTCCGCTCAGAAAATGATAACCTCCAGAGAGTAGCGGTATGGTTGATTTAGAATTGGAATTACATGCAAGTTAAGAAATAAGATTGGTTACGGCAACCCTCTGACCTTCCTTTCGGGAACAGGCCTGCTCTCCCGTAGAACATCTTGGTGATTGCACATCAATATAAATATTATATTAGTGAAACGAAGATTGAGGGGGGCCTTGTTTGAGCCCCCCTCAATGCTGATTTTCTAACAACTGCAGGAACCGCCTCCACCTCCGCAGCCACCTTCTTTGTTGGAAAGGGCTGAATGCACCATGAAGCCTGCTCCCATATCTGACTCGACAAAATCGATACTGATGGGTTTTACCTCATCGAATAATTCCTTGTTAACAAGAAAGGTAAGGCCTTTCTCGGTAAAGGTCTCATCGCTGTCTGCCGGCTCATCCAGAGCCATGCCCAGAGAGGGCCCGCTTCACCCGCCTTCATTCATCATAATCCTTATTGCCTGAGGGCCTTCTTTTCCTGCCAGGAAGCCCTTGATCACCTCACCGGCTTTCTCTGATACTTCAAACATGTCAAACTCCTTAAATAAATTTGTTACCGTTGTTTAACAATAACATTGTCCATTAAAGATATACATTTATTATTTTTTGTCAAGATACGTCTTGTAACTACCCAACTTCATTCATGTTTAACGGGGATTCAAGAGATCTACCGCAGCTTCTTTGAAGGTAGGAAACTGAAAATGAAACCCCTTTTGAAGAAGAACTCCGGGGATTACCCGCTGTCCTTTGAGAAACACCTCAGAGCATTCTCCGAAAGTGAGTTGGAAAACCCACTCAGGTATCGTTTTAATAAAGGGCTTTCTCCTGAGGAGACCATTCAATGTTTCTGTCATTTCGTGGTTTGTTAAGGGCTGTGGTGCGGAAAAATTGACAGCGCCTTTGATCTCTTTATGCTCAAGGAGGAATAGGATAATCTCTGCCACATCTTTTTCGTGTATCCACGAAAACCATTGCTCTCCGCTCCCCCAGGCGCCTCCCAGATGCAGTCGAAAGAGGGGGAGCATACGCCGCCATGCCCCGCCGTTTTTCCCAAGGACAATGCCGAAACGGCACAATACAACCCTTATTCCTGCTTTTTCCGCTTTACGGGCTGCCGACTCCCAGGATTCGGCGACAGTCGCAAGGAAGGTGTTCCCCGGGAAAGCATCTTCATCAATAATGCTGTCTCCGCAGGGTCCATAATATCCCACACCGGAGGCATTCAAAAGATGGACTCCTCTCTCGTGGGTTTCTTTAAGGGCCGAAACGATATTTTGTGTTGAAAGTATCCTGCTCGTAAGGATTTCTTCTTTGACTCTTTTTGTCCATCGCTGGAAGATGGAAGTACCGGTGAGATTGATGACTGCGTCCTGTCCGGCAAGAGATTCCTGCCAATCACCTTTTTCCGTCGGGTTGCCCTTGACGAACCTGACATCATGCCCGAAATCCTCCTTACCGGTTCCTGACCTTGTCAGTACTGTCAACTCATGTCCCTTTCCGGGCAATACATAGCACAGGTATTTTCCGAGAAACCCGGTACCACCGGCCAAAAAGATCTTCATAAGATGCCCCTCACCGAGATGATAAGACCTTTTATCGTATAATTCCATCGGAAAGTTGGGTATAATGAGAAGAGTGTTATGGGCCTTATTCCCTCATTTACCGTACAGATGGATATTTACGATGTCCTCTATCTGTCCTATGTGATACCTGAAGAAAGACTGCGCCCCAATGTCCCTGATAGTATACGCATTGCCGCACCCTCTCCGGGCAAAGCCGTCATTTCCGTAGTAATCTTCCGTAGCAAAAATGTAGCAGCCTCTATCTTTCCCTTTATCCATTTTGCCTATGATCAGGCAAATTTGCGCACCTACGTTATTGACCCCGTGACGGGCGGAAGTGCCGTCTTTTTTCTCAGGAGCGCCATCACTTCAAGGCTGATAGCCACTATCACCAATCTCCTGAAAATCCCCTGGCAGGCCCTTTCCATGCGTCTCGATACCGGGTATGATGATGAACACCGCTTCACCCGATACGGCGCAGAAGGATATTGGGAAGGTCCCTTCAATATCATTTTAAAGGAGAATCATGATTCCGGCATGAACCCGGCACTTTTCCAAACTCCCCAGGAGGAAATGCATTTTCTTACAGGACCTGCTGTCGGTTTTTACAACACATCCGGGGGCCTCATTCGTTTTGAGGTAAAACATTCAGAAATAAAACCGGCAACAGGGGCAATCTCGGCAATCAATTTTCCCATGCTGACACAAACAGGGCTTGTAACCGATGACGAACTGGGAAAACCGCAGAGCGTTCTCATCGCCCCCGATGGCCATTTTACTGTCTATATGCCCCCAACAAAGCTTCGTCTATAAGTAAGAGGAGGATTTATGAGGAATCTGTTGATTGGTTTTATTGCCGGTGCGATATCCGGTATTGTCATGGGTGTGGTGTCTCATCTGTGTTTCAGACTCAGGATATTCAAATCGAGCCTCATCGTTATCGATGGTTCCTTTTTCTTCCGTACCCTTAAATTGCAAGGCAGCCCCGCACTGATATACGTGACAGGCCTTGTCATCCATCTGATGACAAGCGGAGTCTTCGGCGCTCTGTATGTCCTGGCCGCAGATGTGGCCGGATTTAACCCTCTTTCTCTCCCCCTCGTGATTCTCTATGTCGCCATATTGTGGCTCTCCATGCTCTTCATCGCCCTTCCCATATCAGGCGAAGGAATGCTCGGCAAAAAGTCAGGCCCTCACGCATGGCTAGAACAACTCGCCCTCCACATACTCTTCTGCGTCCTTTACTACGCAACACTGAAAGTGCTTTTATAAGGTATTATTCCAATTTGCATTCATATTGTTACATTTTAAAGGGAAAGTAATTTCTTTTGCTCCCACTCCGGTGCCTTACCCTGATACGATTCACCTACGCTCAATTCTCGAACTCGCTCTGCCGCTCAAACAGCGAAATTGGCCTAAACGCGGCCAGGCCGCAGGCACGTTTCGGTTCATCGGCAGGGTCCCAAGGCATCCTCGATGTCCGCCGCAAGAAACTGCTTCCCCCTTCTGCATAGAATAATCGTGGTGGCAAATTGGAATAAGGCATTATGCAGAGCTTACCGAATGCTCAGTCTTTCAATCGTCAATCAGGAATTTTGCCTACACGATTTGGCTTGAAAACAAAATGAAATTAGAGGAAAATGAATTTACAGGCGGGGAGCCATCAACAAGTTAATTACAACAAGCCCAAAAATGTGGTAATGACCAAAACTGTGCTATTAGAAATAAACTTGATTGAAAACCTGTATACGACCGGATTATACAGAATTTCTGTACAGAATTGTTTATGTATATCTCGGCAGAAAATTACAGAATTATTTCTGTATACTTAATTGTTATCTGCCAATGAGAAAAGATAGGAAAGGAGTCTGACGTGGCATTTTCAATCGTGGTTGACGGTCACAATTTCATCAACGATCTCGAAAGAATTGGGAAAGAAAAGGACTACATCTTGAAGCAACTGTCTTTTCCTATCCTACACGCTATCATTCAGCATAGGTTGGCGTCTGAAGGCTTATATAGTCACCCATTCATCCGCACTGAATTTGTTTGCTCCGACCGGGGACCGATCGGTTCATTGAAAGGGACGGATAGAGATAACCTGATAAAGAAGCTGAAGAACGAAAAAGGTGTTACCGTCTTGGAGGTTGCTCAGCATACGACCAGGCAAAAGGGCGTCGATTTGACGGTGTTCGTAAGAATGATGACGTTGGCTAGGGCTCCGATTCAGCTCAATCAACCTCACCACATAGTGCTGTTTGCATCAGACACGGACTATATCCCGGCGCTCAAGTTGCTATGGGAGCAAGGAACCCATGTCGTCCTTGTCGGATTCAAGAAAGCAGGTCCAGATCTCAAGGAAGACCTGATCAACGAAAGCTATTTGTCGCTGGACTTGGAAGAACTGCTAGTGCAGATGGAAAAAGCATCAGATAACAATCGGCTGCACTCGATCGCCGAAAAAACCGGCTCCGAGTGAGCCGTGTGTTAGGCGCAATATGAAATAGGACAAGTACGGCGGCCATGGATAAACGCATCGAAGATATAGTTGCCAAACTGACCGAATTAGGAAGATACTCTCGTCTTCTCCGGTCTATCACCGATCCTGTACCCGCATCTTTTCTGTTCGAGCTTCAGTTTGCTAACATACTTGAGTCTAATGGCGTGGAACTAAGCTACGAGGTCACTATTCGTCCTGGCACAAATAGCAGCGTGGATTTCGTGCATGACGACAGTGACGGGACTCGCTTGTGTTTCGAGCTGTTAAGCCCCGAGATGAGCAACCAGCTCAAGCTGGAAGCGGCACCCGTTGAAACTGAAATAGAAGGCGTGTCGATATGGTCAGTTGCATTAGAAGGTGGGCACGAAAATCCCCACCTGCGACCGCAAGCACAAACGATAAGGATGCAAGAAAAACTGCTTGAAAAAGTAGGCAAGTTCTCCGAGCCTGCGGATGGCATCTTTTCGACCATCGTGGTTGATTGTTCTGCTTTCCATTTTGGTCATTTCGATGCTGAAGACTGTAGGATGGTATTATTCGGAAGGACGCAGAACCATTACCTTCAGGAGTACTGGAATGGCAAACCGATCATGGGAATATTTAATCCCGCCAATAATAACCGTGGTGCCAAGGAATTTAGGGAACGCATTACGGCTGTGATATTTGTTCCAGAGAAGGATATCGAGCTGCATGACGAGGCATTTCTGATTCTAAATGAGGCTCGGTCACGGAGTCATTTGGAAACATTTTGGTTGAAATTGAAAGGCATACCAGCGTTTGCGAAATTGAGGTATGTCCCTTTCCCCGAAGTGCGGAACAATTCGGAAGAGGCCTAACGACGGGATCCAGCTAACTCGGCCATAGAGCGGACCTCGTAGCTGACCCATTTGTTAGGGTGAAAGGAATAATCAATGAAGAAAGAACTATTAAAGGACTTCAATCATTTCCTTGATATTGTATCCCAAAAAGTAAAGAAGGATGTTGTCCTCTTTCGGGGGCAGCGCGAATCAAAGTCTCTTTTACCCAAAATAGCGCGCGACAATCCTAATAAAGACACAACTTCTATAGAAAAAGATATGTTAAGCGAACTACGTAGAACCGGGAGTCTATATTTGCCACTTGAAACCAAGGATGACTGGGATCTTCTCGTGTTCGCGCAACATTATGGTATGGCGGACGCGCTTACTTGATTGGAGCGATAATCCTCTTGTTGCCTTGTGGTTTGCTGTGGCTAATCAAGATATAACAAGTAGCTCATTTGTTTATATGTTTGAACCCAAAAAGACCTCTTTCCTTGATCGTAATAAAGATAAAAGCCCATTTACTACAAGTAGCACGAAAGTACTTAGGCCTAACCTCAATAATCCGCGCATTGTTGCACAATCCGGATGGTTTACGTCGCACATGTTTGCAAAGAAACCGTCAAAGTTTATTACACTCGGAAGGCATAAACTTCATGGTCCGCTTCTTACACGATTTGAAATACCAGGAACGCTTAAGGCTGACATGCTAATTATGTTGGATAAACTTGGTGTTAATAATCGCACGTTGTTTCCAGATATTCAAGGTATATGCACTCATTTAAACTGGGTATTTCATATAAAACCCTAACAAGACGCTCAAGGCGATATGTCAGAAAGGGGACATCCTTCAATTGATCACCGAAGAATCTACCTCACATTGACCGCCCGTTTTAACAAAGAAAATGAGTTGACAGAAAACTACAATGTATTTACACTATAATTATGCATGGCATTGCTTTTGAATGGGACGAGAAGAAGCATTCACTAAACAAAAGAAAGCACAGCACCTCTTTTGTGGAAGCCCAGACGGTATTTGCTGATGACAAAGGATTATTACTTCACGATTCTGATCATTCTCATGACGAGGAACGATTCGTGCTTCTGGGTCTGAGTTCCAACCTTCGATTACTGGTTGTTTCCCACACCTACCGTGAAAATGAGGGAGTCATAAGGATCATTTCTGCCCGGAAGGCAACCCTTTTGGAACAAAAACAATATTGGAGCAGGTGGTAAACATGAAAAAAGAATATGATTTTTCAAAAGCCAAAAAAAACCCTTATGCGAGTCTTCTAAAAAAACAGGTTACCATTAGACTTGATGAGGGAACGGTAAAGTATTTCAAGGAGCTTGCCACAGCCGCTGGTATCCCATATCAGACCCTGATCAATTTGTATCTGCGGGATTGCGCGGCATCTGGTCGTAAGCTTTCCATGGAATGGAAGAAAGCTTCGTAAGTTCAAAATACGGCTCTTCCGGTGAATTCTATTACTCCGACAAATAAAGACCTTAACCATACTGCTTCAAAGCACTGGATTTCCCCATGCCCGGGAATGACAACTTATTCACATCTTTGATTGCCGTTGTAATGCTATCATCTCTCTCAATAGCTGCATTGAATTCCTTGTCTTATTCCAATTTGTCATCATAATGATTTTACGGATGGGGGAAACGGTTTCTTGCGGGGGACATCGAGGACGGATTGGGTCCCTGCCGATGAACCGAAGCGTGCCTGCGGCCAGGCCGCGTTCAGGCCAATTCTCGCTGTTTGAGCGGCATAGCGAGTTCGAGAATTGAGCGTAGGTGAATCGTTTGCAGGGTAATCTCCTTTGAAGGTCCGCCCGGAGTGGGAGCAAAAGAAATTGTTTCCCCCTTCCGTATCAACATGAAAGCAAATTGGAATTGCTACTGAAGGTCTTTGATTGTTTTTATCAGATCACGGGTGGAGTGGTCTTTCGGGTCGCCTACTATGGCTACTCTGCCGCCGTATGATTGGACTATGTCTTTTTCCGGGACACTATCCTCGGTATAGTCGGTGCCTTTTGCGTGGATAGCGGGTTGCAGGGTCCGCAGAAGGTTCTCTACTGTTGGTTCATTGAAGAGAATGACATAATCGACAGCATCCAGGGCAGAGATGATTTCAGCCCGTTCTTTGGCCGGTGTGACGACATTCTTGCGTTTTCCCAGTCCTGTGACCGATGCATCATCGTTAACTGCGACGATGAGGATATCGCCGAACGCCTTGGCGCCCCGGAGGTATCTTACATGTCCCACATGGAGAAGATCAAAACAGCCATTGCCGAAGACAATCTGTTTCCCCTGGGCTTTTTCCTTCTCAATAATTTTTTTTAGCTTTTCAAGCGTATCGATTATCTGACCCATAGCCTCTCCGTCCAATGCGTTATTACATTGTTCTCTATTGCCTGTTTTCAGTTCTTCCGGACTTATTGTTGCTGTTCCTCTCTTCATGACAACAATCCCTGCCGCGTAATTGGCGATCCGCGAAGCTGTATAAAAATCAGCTCCGCTTGCCAGCGACAAGGCTGAAGCAGCGCAGACAGTATCACCGGCGCCGGTCACATCCGTCACATCGTTTTTGCCGGAAATAGGGATATGATGTATTGCTCCTTTTTTCGAGAAAAGGGTCATACCTCTGTTTCCCCGTGTGATGAGAAGCGCCGTAAGATCCATTGAATGGATTATTTTGCTCCCCACTTCCTCAAAGTATGCATTTCGTCAAGTCCTGAGAGTTCGATATGCTTCCGATTCATTGGGGGTAATCATGGTGAATCCTGTAAATTTTTTCAGGTTATACCGGGAATCACCGACAACAGCCTTATCCTGTCGCAATGGTTTTCATAAACTGACAATTTTATTGTCTACTGGCCATGCCCGTAATCGGAGACGATGAAGGTGTCTACGTGAGAGCTTATTGATTTCAGATTTTCCATAAACTCTGTTTTTTCGGACTGGTATATTGCCTGTTATCATCTCTGTCGATCCGTATTACCTGTTGTTTTGATGTATGTGTGTCTCCTGCGAGTATTCTTGTTTTTGTTACTGTTGTGCCGTCATATCGGATGATACCGTTCGTATCTATATTCCTGAATTGCGAGAAAATAATCCATGAGTTTGTTCTCCGGTGCTGTCTTTTCCGATGAAACCGATGGGATAGACATGGGCGCCAAGGGCCAGAAGATTATTGATGGTATTCCCCGCGCTGCCGGGATATATCTTGGCTTTTTCGTATTTGACAACGACAACAGGGGCTTCCCGTGAGAGCCTGTATGGTTTACCGAAGATATATACATCGGCGATGATATCTCCTATGACGCATATTTTCTTTCCCTTTAAAATGATCTACGACATTACCGAGAAGTCTTTTCTGCTGTCCGGCTGTTTTATATTATGTTCTGTTTTTTCAATGATCCCCCCTATGATTTTTAATACTTCATCGGGGAGTATCTCTGTGAGACATTCATGTTCTTTGTCGCAGTCCTTTTTATTGCATGGTCTGCAGGCCATGTCTTCTCGAGATCTTGTAGGTGCAGGGGCTCGGATAGATCGGTGTACCTGTCATCCATAGGCCCCAGCAGCACAATGGTCGGGACAGAAAGGGCCGCCGATATATGCCTGGGCCCTGTATCGTTGCTGACAACAAAAGAAGCCCGGGAAAGGCAGACCTTCAGATCCCTGACATTCATCGATTTTATTTCCACAGAATCCTTTTTATCTATCGCCTTCCATTATTTTATGTGCCGTCTTTTCCTCATCTTTTCCCGGGAGAAGATATATCTTCATACCGTATTTTTCAATAATCTTGTTTGCCAGTTCTGAAAAGTGTTCATGGGGCCAGCATTTCGATGGGCCGTACTGTGCCCCTGTGATAAATACACCATAAGGTTTACTGACGTCGGTAAATTTTTCATCAAATTTTTCGTCTTCATCATCGGTAACAAGAAGAATCGGGGCATCGAGAGACCGGTTACCCCCAAGGTCATCGATAATTTTGAGATAGTGTTCAACCGTTGGTTCGGGCGCTACGCCTTTTTCCTCTATCTTCCGGGTGAGCATGAAGCCCCTCTTGTTTCGTGCGTACCCGATTCTTTCTTTCACACGAAGATTATAGAAAAAAAAGGCGGAACGAAAAGAATGGGGTAGCGCGATGGCCCTTTTAAAATCGACCTTTTTGAGCAGCGCTTGTCCTTCAAAAAATGGCCAGTATCCCTTTGTCGTCAATGGATATGAGCCTGTCGAAGAGGTTGAGGCCGTTGTACACATGGATGGCGCTGGTCTTTCCCACAGCCCATATTTCATCGATAGGTGTATGCACGGAGAGCATGGAGAAATGGTGTTGCCATTACCATGTCGCCGATCCAGTTAGGCAGATATACTATCGTCCGTCCAGTCACTTCTCACGCCCATAAAGGGATTATACTTCACAGTATAATGGAGTTTTCCTTTTTCTTCCATCATTTTTATCCAAAGCTGTCCACTTCTTTCTGAAGATGTTCTTTTCTCTTTATGCCAGGATTTTTCGTCAAGGCTCTCAATTCTTTTTACCAGTTCCAGATATTTGTGTTCCTCGTCTATATCGGCATAACCGTTTACAAAGGCGCAGAGCATGGTTTTCACTTTATCAACATAGAGGTCTGTCTCATCCCCGAGGACCATACAGGTTTCATCGGTAAAATTGTCGAGTCTGTTTCATCTTTTCAAAATCGATTTGCCCTGATTTTTCGGCAATTTCATATGCCTTTGTCCCCACAAAAGGAAAGAAGAGCGACCACCGGAACCGCCCCGGCTTGTATCCTTGGCGAGAAGTTCCACTGGTTTCCTTAATGTCGGCTATTGTTTCATGAGGAAGCCCCATCATAACAAAAGCCGATGTGTGGAACCCGAACCTGTGGGCTATATCAAAGGCCTCTTCGATGTGCTTGTTTGACATAAACCGGTGGAGCACGGTTCTTCGCACCCTGTCGCTTCCACTTTCAAGACCGAATTTCACGATCCTGCATCCCGCGTTTTTCAGGTACTGTGCGGTTTCTTCATCAAATATCCGCGCATGGGCATTACAGACAAAGCCGATGTTGGTAACCTCTCTGTACTTTTCTGTGAATTCCTTGAGCCACGCCTTGTCGAAGGTGAAGATATCGTCATCGAAGATGAACATTTTAATGCCCTTGTATCGGGAAAGAAGATATTCGATCTCGGCAATCATCTGGTCCACTGTATGTCTTCTCAGATAATATTTCGGAAGATGACCCTGGTCCCTGTAAAGCCCCATGATCTTATGATTGAGACAATAGGTGCATCTGAAAGGACAGCCGCGCGACGCGGTGAGTCCTACCCAGCCGTCCTTGGCATCGATCATCTTCTGAAAATCAAAAATCTCGTAGTCTTTGAAGGGAAGTTTTGTGATGTCCGTGAATGGCCTCAGAGGTTCCAGCACAGAACCTCCCTTTGTTTTATGCCCGATATTTCTTTACACCCTGCGGGCTTCCCTTTTGAATGAGTTCGAGTATGGCCTCTTCTCCTTCTCCCACACAGATATAATCGACACAAGCCTGAGACAGGGTTTCCTGAGGGTCCATAGTGGGATGGATGCCGCCGAATATGATGGGTGTGTCACTATATTTTTTAATATTGCCGGCAATCTCAAGGGCGTATTTATACTGGTTTGTGAGAACGGAAAAACCGATCATGTCCGGTTTTATTGAAAGGATATCTTTTTTGATTCTTTCATGGTCGAGAGGATATCCGAGCTTTTCATTGATGTTCAGCAAATATGTTTCAATGCCCTCTGCCTTTAAAAAACTGGAAATATACGATATGCCGTAGTTGAAACCTATCTGGGTATTGATGTTGGGATAGATAAAAAGTATGCGCATTTAGTTTGTTTCACTCCTCTTTAAGACATTGTTCACTGCTTCGAAAAACCTTTTCAACGGTAATCGGGGCAAGGCATTGACGGTCGCTGCAATCCCTTTTCTTGCAGGGACTGCAAGGCACATCTTCCCGGATGACTGTATGTTCTCTCCCGTAGGGCGCGTTGATTTTGAAGTCTGTAGGCCCGAATATGGCAATCACCTGGTGTCCGGCTGCTGCTGCAAGGTGCATGACCCCTGTGTCGCCGCCAATGTAAATGCGGACTTTTCTGAGAAGGGCAAAAAGCTGGGGGATATTTGTGGGGCAGGCAAGATACGCGCCATCTCCGCTCATCTCTTTCAAGCGCTCGGGCTTCTTCCTCTTCACCGGGCCCCCAGAGAATAATCGTCTTGTCCCTGTAATTCATGATGTATACGGGCAATGAGCTCCGCGTAACGTTCCATGGGCCATCGTTTAAAATCAGTCCCCTTGCTGGAAAAAGGATTGACGGCAAATAAGGGCGGAGGATTACCGGTTTCCTCGAAAGAAATGTGTCAATGTACGCCTGTCGCGTCATCAGAGGTCTTCAGGGTGAGTTCGACAGGGATGTCTCCTGCGCAGGCAAGATGATTCGCCAGGAGCATATTCCTTTCCACTTTATGCATTCTTTTGTCGGACCCGTTTATTGTGCTGTGATAGAAGAGATGACTTTTCTCTTTCGCGAACATTTTTCCAAAGCCGATTTTTTTTTTTCCTCCGTGCGATCATTGAAAAGAATGCGCTCTTTGCTATGCCGTGAAAATCAACAACGAGATCGTACTCCCGTTTTCTTAATTGTCGTAAAAAGGGACCTATTGCTTTTTGCGCACTGAGATATGTTGCCTTTTTTCAGCCCTTGCATGATGTCGCCCCTCGGGAAAGATAATGACCTCGTCGATAAAATCCTGGCATGCAAGAAATTCGCCGACAGGACCTTCTACGAGCCATGAAATATGGGCATCAGGGAAACTTGTTCCGTATGCGCTCTCACTGCGGGGATGGTCATCAGCACATCTCCGAGAGAGCTCAGTCGTATGATGAGAATATTATTCAGCTTGTGACATCTCTTAAGGATATTCAAAAGGTGTGGGGGAATTACGACGGGTTTTTTGTCATTATTGATGCAGAGATGTTTTGTTATTCCTTCCACGAGGAGTGTTTTGTCCCTGTAAATCATATAATGAAATGTGAGCCCTCGTGATTGCAGTTCCGATATCCGTGTCCTTACGGTAATGAGGTCATCATACGTGGCAGAGTTATAATATTTTGCCTCCAGACCGGTGACGACAAGATGATAGCCCATGTCTTCAAATTCCCGGTACGTAAAACCCTTTTCCCTCATGTATTCGCTTCGGCCGACTCTCGAAAAAGACCGGATAATTGCCGTGATAAACAACACCCATCATGTCCGTATCCGCGTATCGCACCCGCACCGGTACATCGACGAACTCTCCGTGTTTCCTCGGGATGTTGCCTTGATTGTTTTTTCATCTCAGAGCGCCCTCATATATTCCGGACGCAGCATCGAGGGGTCTTTTTGCTGCAGCACGTATTTAATTGCTTTTAGAATTTTTTCCTTTTCTTCGGGGAGCCATCCTTTGACAGGGAGGTAATTGGAGGCATGATTTGACGCAAAATACATGATGTTCGGCATCGATATTCTTATCATGCTATCAAGCTCTTCAAGGAGCATATAGGGATCGGGCACTTTGAAAGTGCCCTTCTTTACTTCCTCGGCAAGCGACTGTCCCCGGCACGACGATAACGCTCAATGCGCCCGCGTAATCAGGCTGGATCCTGGTGAGGAATTTTCCTGTCTCTTCGGCGTGGATACTGCTTCTCTCGACACCTCCGAGACCAAGGAGTACCGTGACAGACAGAATAATCCCCGCGTCTTTTACTCTTTTTGCCGCTTCAGCCGTTTTGTCGAGGACGGTTCCCTTGCAAACCCTGTCGAGGATTACCTGATCGCCTGATTCAATGCCGAGATATATAATGCCTATGCCCAGTTCCTTGAGTTGCTTCAGTTCATCAACGGATTTTTTTAAAATAGATTTTGTGTTTCCGTAGAGACCGATCCTCTCAAGTTTCGGAAAGGCATTCTTTAATAAGTTCGATAATAGGGATAAGCTTTTTTTGCGGAATAATCAGCGCGTCTCCATCGGCAATAAAGACTTTCTTGATATATCGTGGCGTATTGTTTTGCTTCTTCGACATCTTCTTTTACTTCATCAAAAGAACGGAGACGGAATTTTTTTTCTTTGAAAGAACCGCAGAATGTGCACTTATTGTGGGAACATCCGATGGTAACCTGCAGAATGAGGCTCTCCGCCTCGCTTGGTGGTCTGTAAATCATGCCTTCGTATTTCATTTTTCAACCCTGTATACCTTTTCCCCATCCCTGACAAGACCGTATTTTTTTCTTACCATTTCTTCCAGATACTGATCGTCTTTCTGCAGTCTCTCCAGTTCCTGGGCCAGCATGATATTTTCTTTTTCCGCCTGTGCGATCGATGCGGTAATAGATTTTATCGTTCGTTTTGTTTTTATGTAATCGTAAATACCACCTTCCGTAAAGGCCACCTGAAAAAAAAGTGCTGCGACAAGGATAATAAAACCATATCTCTTAACGGGATTTTCAGTCATACTTTCAATATATTAAAGGCAAGGAAAGAAAAAGTCAACTCATTAGACTCTGTTTGCCTTGCTTCTTGGCCCAATAAATAGAAATATTTGACCCTTTGGGCCAATTCATCTCAAGGGAGCCTGAGTTTTTCATGGCAAACATCGTTATTATCGTTATCGAAAATCCTCAATGTATGCCATGATATGCTCCGGTTTGCTCCTTCTCGTTACCTCGTCATTCTCCTTTTTCGCTATTGTTGTGGAGGACATGGTACTGGCATAGAAAAGTCAGGAGTCATGTTGCCATTATTGTCTTTCATTACATTCCCTCTTGAATCAGTTTTAGGTGCGTAACATTGGTTTGGCGCCATTGTTGCCGGCGGAGGTCCTTGCGGATCACTGGTAGTAGCCTCAGCAGGTGGGACCACAATGACATAAGGAGGCGCAGGATATGGATATTGATAGTATGGATCATAATAGATTGGCGGTACCGGTACGGCGTAGTAAGGCCACCAGAATGGGCTATAGACGCCCCCGATTACTATTCCACCGAGAAAAGCTCCGAACATAGCCCCTCTTGGTGAATACCCTCTGTAATAGTACCTGTTATGACCACCATAATAGTGGCTTCCGCGATAGTGTCCACCATGCCAACGCGATCCCCCTCCGGAACGAGCACCCGAAGATCCGTGATATCCCCTGGTCGAATGTCTTGAAGACCAACTGGAGTGTCCTCCACCGGGACCACTATCCCTTCCGTAAGAGAGGTATGGAACCGTTACAACCAAACAAAGCACCGCGACCAGTAGAAGCTTTTTCATATTACCTCCTTCCCTGTGCCTGGCCGAACACGCTATTCGCAACACACTTTCCTGATGGATTCTCCATTCCCTGAGAATTTGCCCGACCGTATAACTTATAAAGCAATATTCATGCCGGGAATACCTCTTTCAAATAGTTTGAAATCATTGGGTAATCCATCAATCAAGGGAGGAACTACCAACACTTGTGTCGTTTTTCAGGTAAATATTCGACAGTAATGTCGGAAAGGTGCTGCTGCTTATTTCTGCTTAAAACATCCAATGGTAAAATGAACGAGCAAAGTGAGAATTTTAGGGAGTTGTACGTATGACTTGAGATTTCGATATAGTCCAGGAAGATCTACTGGCTGTGGGCTTTAGAAAGATTTAGAGATTGGGAGCAACTCACCTATCTTTTAACGCACTGTGCGATCCTGATTATCAGAACGGAAGCAAACCCCCAGGCAAAAGGGAGCCATACCGGTATATTGAGAAACGTTGGCAGCGTGTATCTCCATATGCCAGCATGGGTGGCAATAATCTCTGCTGTTGTACCGATGATTGCCCCTGCTGTAAAAAATAGGTGATCCTCCTTATTGGGCCACAGAAAATACCGCAGGAGATATGCGCCTATGATAATCGCCGTAACAGCGGCGTTGTTCTTCCAGACAAGAACAACAGTGAATATAACAAAGAAGAAAATGAAAAGATCGCGCAAAAGGATGTAGGCTGTTTTTTTTGTTTTTTGCATCACTGCCATTTCCAATCAATGATTTCAGGGTAGTAAAAGTCCCAGTGCGTTGTGCACTTCCGACATGGTCTCTTTGGCGATTTTACTGCAGGCTGAAGCGCCTTGTTTCAGGACATCAATGATGTAATCGGTATCTTTCTGGAGGGCAAGGGCCTTTTCGCGGATGGGGTTCAGTTCGGCGCGTACATTTTCAAAGAGTATCTTTTTGCAGTCGATACAACCGATCTCAGCCGATCTGCAACCGTGGCTGATGGTGAGCAGCGTATCGTTATTGGAGAATGCCCGGTGGATCGTGTAGATGTTACAGATTTCAGGATTACCGGGGTCTTTACGACGCACGCGGTTGACATCTGTTACGGCGGTCCGTAATTTTTCCCAGAGAGCGCTTTCTTCTTCCATAATGCCGATATAGTTATTCAGTGTTTTCGACATTTTGGACTCTCCGTCAACGCCGAGAATTTTCGGCGCCATCGAGAGGATCGGCTGCGGTTCGGGGAAAATTGCGCCGAAACGGCTGTTAAATTTCCGTGCGATCTCACGTGAGAGCTCGATGTGCTGGACCTGGTCTTCGCCGACAGGCACATAGCCTGCCTTGTAGAGGAGAATATCGGCGGCCTGAAGCACCGGATACCCCATGAGTCCCATGTTGATATTGGAACGGTGCTGTTTTGATTTATCTTTAAACTGGGTCATCCGTTCCACCTCTCCAATGGGGGTGACGGAGTTGAATATCCAGGCAAGCTCGGTATGTTCCTGCACGTGGGATTGGACCATAATATGCGCCTTTTCGGGGGAAAGACCACATGCGAGAAGTATCAGCGCTGTTTCGAGAATTCTCTTTTTGAACTCCTGAACGGGGTACTCTACGGTAATTGCGTGATAGTCGACGACACAGAAGACACAGTCGTATTCTTCCATGAGATAAACCCAGTTGCGTATTGCGCCCACATAATTACCGAGGTGAATTTCGCCTGTAGGCTGTATACCACTGAATATCCTCTTCATACCTGTCCTCCGAAAAAAGTTATTGTAATCTACAATAAAGAAGGGGCTAAATCAACGGTTCTTTCGCGGTATATAATTGCATTGCCTCATTTCCGACAACAAACTACCCCGAGGGTAAACCTCGGGGTAGTTTGTTAAAGAACAACGAATTATTTGCAGTGCGATCTGAGGTATTAGGCTATTACGCTGTCCACTCTTTCCAGGGAAGGGCTGTCTTTTTCTCCCAGTCGGACTCAAAGTTATCAGTGAAGAAGGCATGCAATTTACTGTAGAGGTTGCTCCATCCGGTATCGTAGTCGTATTTAAGGACGTCTTCGAGAAATGGAACGATCTCGCCAAGTTGCTCCTTCGGCAAGTATGCCCGTGCCTTCATTTTGTAGGAGCGTTCCAATGCTTCCGGGGTCAACGCGTGGGCCGTCAGCATGGCCACCCTGAAGTCCTTTTTTACAGCTATGTCGAGGAGGTCAAAACCGCGGACACCCATGATGTCGAGGACAACAACATCATATGATTTTGATTCGAGGAGCTTCGCTGCTGATTCAAAGGTTGTGGCTGTCTCAAAGGTGCAGGTCGGGCAAGCATCGATGATCTCCTCTTCGAGGACCTTCAGGACATCCGGTTCATCGTCTACGGCCAGAATCTTTTTGCCGTTTAAAATTGACTCGCTCATGTTATTCTCCTTTTATATTTTCATTACATACGTATCAAAGGGGAGGAATACGGACCGTAAAGCAGGAGCCTGTATTCTCACCGCTTTTCAGTGAAATTTCTCCCTTCATCATTGCAACAAGATTCTTGACGCATGAGAGGCCAAATCCAAGACCTTCGGGACCGCCCTCTTTGTCTTTGAGGTTAAAAAACCGCTTAAAAATATAATCCTGCTTCTCCTGGGCAATTCCCTGTCCATCGTCTTCGACAGAAATGATGAGGTCAAGATCGCCCGTGACAGAAAGTTTCATTATTTCTTTGCGGTATTTCAACGCATTGGAAATGAGATTGCGGATAATCTGCCGGATTTTCTTTTGGTCATGGGAAAAGAGGGTAGTACAGTATCTCCCGCTTACTTCCAGAAAAATGCCATGCTTTTGCAGGACGCTCTTAAACTGGTTTTTATTTTTCGTCGCAGCAAGTTCCTCTCCTATCTCGGGCTTGATAATTTCGATGGCATCACGCAGGGCGTCGAGAAGGGTTTCTTCAACTGAAAACTGATCTTTCCTGAAAAGTCCTTCTTCTGAGCGATATACTTCAATCATCTCCTGGAGTAAACCTTTTGCCTTGCCTGCATTGCGGAGAATACGTTTCAGTGTCTCCTTCTGGTAATCATTATAAGGGCCGTATTTTTCTTCCTTGTTGATAAGGCTGTTAACGCTGGCGAAAACGATTGAGAGAGGCCCTGTGAGGTCGTGGATGAGGAGGTCTACCAAAGGATCTTTACGGATCATGCTATATGTCCTGCGTTTTTGGGTTTTTTGTTCATTGTACTTCTCATTTTTACCATATCCTTATGCATGAGTAAAAGGTAAAAAAAATAATTCATAACTTCTGCATATTTTAATATGGGCCTTATTTTACCATCTGTCAAGAAACTACCCTATTTTTAGGTGTGGTCCGGTTTGAGTTTTTTTCACCTCTTTTTTGTGCTGATGGCCTGTGTTCCTAATTTCTCGATGGCCAATCTTGCTTGCTTCACAATGTGCCAAAGGGCAGGTTCTCTTGCTGGGCCGGTTGGTGATGTGGCCTAGAAGTCTTCTATGATATCAGGTTTTCAGCCTTTATAGAATAGCAGCAGCAAAATCTTTTGCATTGAAGGGTATCAGATCATCAACCTTTTCGCCGACCCCGATATACCTCACGGGAATATTCAGGGTATGAGCGATGGGCAGGATAAAGCCTCCCTTCGCCGTACCGTCAAGCTTGGTAATGATAATCCCCGTTAGCTGCAGGGTGTCATGAAATGCTTTTGCCTGGGCGATAGCGTTCTGGCCGTTTGTGGCGTCCACAACGAGAAGTACTTCGTGAGGTGCGCCATCTAATTCTTTGGCAACGACCCTTTTGATCTTTTTCATTTCCTCCATGAGGTTGGCTTTTGTATGGAGCCTACCGGCAGTGTCGAGTATGAGAATATCGACATTACGCGCTTTGGCGGCCTTCACCGCGTCATAGGCAACAGCAGCAGGGTCGGAACCGTCGGCGTGTTTTACTGTATCGATGTGGAGCCTCTTTGCCCATACTTCGAGTTGTTCAATTGCGGCTGCCCTGAAGGTGTCGCAGGCGCCAAAGAGAACCGTTTTTCCTGCACTCTGAAAAATGCTTGCCATCTTTGCAATTGTTGTTGTCTTTCCCACACCGTTGACGCCAAGGGCAAGTATGACAAAAGGTTTTGTGCCGCCTGTATTCATAGGCGCTTCAATGGGCGTGAGTAACTTTTCTATTTCTTCTTTCATGGACTCTTTTATGTCATCGGCAGTCTTGATTTGCCCTCGTTTCCATTTTGACTTCAGTGCTGCAACGAGCAGTTGTGCCGTTTCAAAACCGGCGTCGGCAAGAATGACTGCCTCTTCTATTTCGTCAAAGGCATCTTCGTCAATCGGTTTACCGGAGATCGCCCATTCAACACGTGTGATGAGCTGGTCCCGTGTTTTTGCGAGACCGCTTTTTATCTTTTCAAAAAAACCCATATATCTCTCTCTTTTTTCAATAGTTTATGAGATGGAATTTCGCATTTCACCTTGGAGCGCCGGCAACGAATCCGTTGCCTATCAACAAGGACAACACAATATTCTATCGGGAGTCCCACGAATTATCCTGCCGGGCATAGAATCCAGTGCGTGTTGTCAGATACTGCTCCATCTCTTTTTCATACCACTCTATCTGTTCTTCGATGATTCTTTCCATCCGGTCCTTGTCAATATCTCCTTTTCGCACCATTACCTGAAGATCCCTGATTGATTCAAGGGGATAGACGTGTTCATAACGGTCGATATAGTCTTTCAGGGCCGATATCCCCTGGGTCCTGTCCAGCCTTGTAATGATCATTGCTCTGTAGCCGAAGGTCCTCACGAAATAGAGTATATCAGGTTTTTCTTTCGCGGCCTCCTCGATGAGTTTCCTGGCGTCTTCCAGGTGGCCCATTTTGTATTCCGCAACGGCAAGGAAGGTAAGCGATACGGCATCCCTGAGGTTGTTTGTTGCTTCTTTGAAATGCTTCTCAGCCGCTGTATAGTCCTTATTAAGGAGAAGCTGTTTCCCTTTAAAGATATTTTCATTATAGAGACTATACGTCGTCGAACAGGCATTCAGGAGCAGGCAAAGAAATAGTGTGGCGATTACGGAGTATATGGTTTTCCGCATTCTTTGCAAACCCCCTTTTCGACAACGCCGATGCAGGCCCCATCACTACAGAGGACCCTGTCATCAAAATCGACCTGATCATCCTCTGCCTTAGGAAGCGCCGGTTCGGCTTCAACAAATTTCTGCCCGCAGAGGTAACAAAAGGGGCCCAGTTTCGTAATCACATTACCGCAATGGTTGCAGGTGATACTTTCTGTTTCACTACCGCATTTTTCACAAAGCATAAGTCACCCTTTTTCTTATTTTTTTGCTTTTATAACCTTTACCACTTTGCCCTTTTCAAATTCTACATACACCGTATCCTTGTTATCAGGCATCAATTTCCACTCAGGGACATAGGTCCAGAGGATGCGATCTTCTGTGGTCAAACTCACCATAGTCGGTTCGCCGAGCTTTTTGCGGATTTCTTCTTCACTCATGGAGATAAGGGAATTTTCGAGTATCGGCGTCTTTGACGGCGTTGTTGCCGATCCCTTTCCTACCATCTTTTTAAGGGATGAACAGGAAATCAGGAGAAAGAGGCAGAGGAGAACAATGCAAGTTTGAGAAAGAAAAGAGGTTCTCCGACTTTTCCACAATTTTGGTGGAAAACCTGTGCAAAAGTTGTAAAAATAGGCTTTTATCCTCTTGATATTATTGGCTATCATGCTCTTTCGCCCTTTCTCCATACAACTAAAATAGTTAATGATATCATGCAGTTCCATTTCAATCACCCTTTTTTGTGTCCGTATTATTGTACAAAATTACATTATCATGGATTACCCAAATTATCAACGGGTTATCCGGTTTACGTCCGTAAAGGGTCTTTTTTCGCCCTGGCGATGCCAATCTGCAGTTTCGCTTGTGTGGCTCACATAGAGTAGGCCTCCGCGCAATCCCTTGATTTTCGTGCCAGAACAAAAAATCCATTCTTTCCGGCTCGGAAACCGATAGTATAACATTTTGAGTTTCCGGATGAATATTATCCGCCATGGAGATGGGACCTTTTTTTCGATGCCTTCCTGAGCCTTTCCATGATGGCCCTTCCGATACCGACCTCAGGCACCCTTTCTGCGTAGATAATATCGATGTCCTCATGGTCCAGTTCAATGAGACTTGAAAAAAAATTAGCAGCCGCTTCCTTGAGATCTCCTTTCTCTGAAAGCACTTTCACATACCGGGATATGGAGGGCCCCACAGGTTGTCTGAATGCAAGGAGAGATGAATTGGCAGTCTTGATCTCATCGATGCCGTGAATAATCTTCAAGGGTTTTGCAGGGGCGTAATGGTATGGCAATTCACCGGGTGAGCGGCACAGAGAACCCTGCTCTATGGCAGCCGTAATTTCGACATGTTCCGACAATTCCTCTTCACTTATTGCGCCATGCCTGTGAATATACACGCCGCTTTCCTGAAAGGAAACGATGGTCGACTCTATACCGAAAACACTGTTGCCTCCATCTAAAAGCATGGGGATTCTCCCCTTGAGCATACGGGCAACGTGACCTGCTTTCGTGGGACTCATATAACCGAAAGGGTTGGCGCTCGGAGCGGCAATAGGTTTCCCGAAAGCATTGATGAGTTGCAACGCTACGGTGTGTGATGGCATCCGCATAGCCACTGTCGGAAGACCTGCGGTGACAATGTCCGGTATTATTGTTTTCCTTTGAAGGATCAATGTAAGGGGGCCTGGCCAGAAGGCTTCTACAAGTTTCAATGCATCGGGTGGCACATGGTCGGCATAGCGAAAAACCCAGTCTTTTTCACTGATGTGGACGATGAGAGGATCAAAATGGGGTCTGTTCTTGGCTTCGAAAATCTTCGCCACAGCGTAAGGGTTCAGCGCGTCAGCTCCGAGGCCATAGACTGTCTCTGTGGGAAAAGCGACTACTTCTCCGGCAGTGAGGAGTTGTATTGCTTTCTCAATTGATGAAGTCTCGAATCCGTTCGCGATTTCCATGTGAGCATTGTAATGCATAACTCAAAGGATTATCAAGGGATATCCGGTAATGAGGTATGGTGCAACAGGCCCTGGCAGGCATATTCCTTGTCAATTTTTCTGTTTACTGGTAAAATCGTGACAGTTAACGATAAAATTCTGTCTGGTTTTCAGTGGTATGAAATATGAATCTCTATAATATTGTTTCCGCTTTCGGTATTCTTTTCTTCGTTGCCTTTCTGTTTTTATTTTCGAGCAACAGAAAGCGGGTCAGCTTCCGGGTAATCGCCTGGGGTATAGGTCTGCAGCTTGTTTTCGCGCTCTTTGTCTTTCGGGTCCCCTTCGGCGCCCAGGTATTTCTCTTCCTCAACGATGTCACCATGAAGATCATCGACAGCGCCTTTGAAGGAATCCGATTTCTCTTCGGACCCCTTGCCATACCTCCAGGAGAGAAGGGCTCTCTCGGTTTCATTCTCGCCTTTCAGGCCTTCCCCTCTATCATTTTTTTCGCGGCTTTGATGGAACTCCTCTATCATGTGGGGTTCATGGAAAAACTGATCAATATTTTTGCTCATATATTCAGAAAAATCATGGGTATAAGCGGCGCTGAATCTCTGTGCGCATCAGCACAAATCTTTTTCGGTATTGAATCAAACCTGACGGTGAGACCATATTTGAGCAAAATGACGAGGTCCGAGTTGATGGTTGTCCTCACGACAGGGATGGCCACAATCGCATCCAGTGTCCTCGGGTTTTATGTCATCATTCTGGCCGGAATTTTCCCCACTGTCGCGGGCCATCTCATTTCTGCGTCAATCCTCCTCGTACCGGCGGCCATTGTGGCAAGCAAAATCGTTATACCGGAAGCAGAGGTACCCCTTACCCTCGGCACAATCGCAAAGATTGAATATGTCAAAGCCGGTAATGTCATCGAAGCAATCATTAATGGCGCTATGGCTGGGGTCAAGATGGTCGTAAGTATAGGCGCCCTTCTCATCGCTTTCATCGGACTTGTCTCCCTCGTCGATATGGGCCTGCTCTCTTTAGGAAAGGGGATTTCTTCGGTTGCCAACATACCGGTCGATATTACGATCAATAACTTTCTTCAGTATGTCTTCTATCCTTTTACGGTAGCCATGGGAGTCCCCCTTGATGATGCGCCTCGGATTGCAAAAATACTCGGAGAACGGATTATTTTAACGGAAGTAAAATCCTACCAGGATCTGAGCATCCTCATCAAGGAAGGGAAGATCCTCCACGAACGCAGTATTGTCATCGCCACATACGCGCTCTGCGGCTTTGCCCATATCCCCTCATTTGCCATATTTGTCGGCGGAACTTCGAGCCTTGTGCCGGAGAGGACAAAGGACATTGCCGTCCTTGGTCTCTGGGCGCTCTTTGCCGCAAATATCGCCTGCTTCATAACAGGGGCCGTCGCGGGCCTCTTCTATACAGGTGGCATCGGTACACTCTTGTATCATTAAGGACAAGAGTCCTTAATGTCCTCTCTAACTGCCTTATTCCAATTTGCCACCATAATTATTTTACGCAGAAGGGGGAAGTAATTTCTTGCAGCGGACATCGAGGACGCCTTGGGACCCTGCCGATGCGCTGTAATGTGCCAGCGGCCACCCTCCCTTCGGAGGACAGGTGCCGCGTTTCTGGCCAATTTGTGCTGTCTGAGCCCATGGCGAGTTCACAAATTGAATGGAAGCGAACCGTGCAAGGGTAAGGTGCCCGGAGTGGGAGCGAAAGAACTTGCTTCCCCCTTCTGCATCAATTTGAATGCAAATTGGAATTATATCCCTATCTTTTGCCTCTTTGCTTCAATGTGTGCCAATATACCGTCAACAGCTTTCACCGTGTCAGTCTCAACACTCAGAAGACCCCCTGTGATTTCTTTTAAATCTTCTGTGAGGAGTTTTACGAGGTTCGGCCCTCCGGTGACGGTAGGCACAGGATTGACATAGGTATAGAGTCCAAGGGCAAGGGCAAAGACCGCATCGATGGTCGCCTTCTGCTCCATATACTCCGGCGCGACTGCAGCTACCGGCAGATCAAATATAGGCACATCAACGGCAGCGGAAATCTGAAGGAGCAGATCGGCAAGACGGCCTGTATCGGTACAGGTTCCGAAGCTTAAGACAGGAGGCACACCGAGCGCTTCACAGACCCTTTTCAGACCTTCTCCGGCAAGCTCTTTCGCGTTGGGACTGCACAGACCGGCTACCTGCATGGCGCCGTTGCCACACCCCATAGATAGAATCAGTACATCACGTTTTATCAGCTCTTTTGCGATACGGACACTGTGGACATCCTGTCCTGAATCCCTTAGAGTTGTGCATGATACAAGACCGGCTATCCCCCGTATTGCACCGCTCTTGAGAGCAGCGAGGAGGGGACCGAAGGTGCCTCCCAGGGCATCAAGGATGCTTTCAGGTGAAAAACCGACAAGGGCTTCTGTAACAGGCAAGCCAGTAATTGCCTTGACAGTGGCCTTTCTCTCTTTAAAGTTGCCTATTGCCATCTCAAGGAGTTCTGCTGCCTGTTCTTCTGCTTTCTCCGGAATATAATCAATCCTGTCCGTAACACCTTCAAAGACAACAAGGGGACTTACAGGCACGAGTTTGAATTTATACTTTTCGGCATATTTGGGATCAACGGGCATGGAACAGTTCATGTCACAGGCAAAGAGATCGACGCACCCGCTCGCCAGCACCGCCTCCTGCATGATCCAGTTGCCCGTGAAGCCGTAGAAGACATCGTCCATGGCCCATCGCTGGATCATTTCCTGGCCTGTCTCAATGTTTGCGATGATACGGAGACCTTTGGCGCCCACAGCCTTTGCCTTTTCCTGCCACGCCGGTTTCCGGGCAAGCTCTACCATGGCGAAACCGAGGAACGGCTCGTGGCCGTTGGGCAGCACATTGACATAATCGGGATCAAGAACGCCCAGATCGACACGCATCATGTGGGGTCTCGGTATGCCGAAGAGAATGTCCTGACAGAATTCATTGATAATCTGGCTCTGGTAGGCCATGGCGATACTGAGTCGCATAGCTTTCAGGGCAAGGCTTACGTAATAGCCATCGACATTGGTAAGGCAGGAACTTGTGGCGAACATCATTTCGCCATGGATACCGCCGGGAAAAATACCGAGCTTTCTCCAGAGGGCTTTTCTTTCCTTGGGCGCCAGGGTTTCCACAATATAACTCGGTTCATCATATTTCCGGTTAAAGTCTGTCTCAAAATAGTTGCACAACTTCTCTGCGAGATCGTTTTCGGAAAATGCCGAGGGGATACCGAAGCGCTCCGCGAAAGAGAAGAGTTTATTCGGTTCCGTGATGGTAAAGGGTGATGTGCCGTCGGCAACAGCCCGAAGCGTTTTTATTGTCTGTTCCGTATGATAATGATATGTCGATGCGCCCATGACGTTTCGGAGAAGCATCATGCGCATTGCCATGCCGTCACCGGTGATGCCGCAGACACCGCGCTTATCTTTTGCCACATCGGCCCGGCAGGGGCCGTTGGAACAGAGATCGCAGCGGACGCCTCCCTGGCAGAAAGGGCACCGCTGATCAGGACTTGAGCCAAGCCCCTGTGCTTCATAGCGGTCCCAGATATTTGTCATGCCGTCTTTTTTTATACGTTCATATATTTTTTTCACAGATTCGTGGTAAGAAATCCTGTCGCCTTCCATGGAAGACCTCCTTTTCGTAGTACAGATAGTATAGTGTAATCAGCACGGGTATGTGTCGTCAAGGACATATTAAGGGAAAGCAATTCCTTCTATGAAATCTCATGCAACTTAACATGTCCATTATATTGAACATTGTTCTAAAAAATATCTTGACTATCGTTATTCCCGATGATATATAAAGCTGGTGATGATGATAATTAAGGTGATCTGATTCACGCTCTCTTTTCTTTCCCAATCCGGTCGTCTGAACAGGGCAGACGACCGGATACTATTACATTTCGTGGAGGTTTCAGAATGCGTTTTATGGTCCACGTACTCATCTTTGCAGTCCTCGTTCTTACCCAGCCTTTACTTATTAACTCTCAAGCAGATGCAGAAGAGATTCTCGTCTTTGCCGGCGCTGCAAGCAAACCGGCGACGGAAGAGGCTGCAAAGCTCTATGAGCAGAAAACAGGCGTAAGGGTAACCATTACCTTTGGCGGTTCAGGATTTGTCCTCTCCCAGATGGCCCTGGCAAAGAGAGGTGACCTCTATTTTCCCGGTTCTTCCGATTATATGGAAATCGCAAAAAAGAAGGGTCTCGTCTTCCCGGAAACGGAAAAGAATGTTGTCTATGTCGTACCCGCCATTAATGTCCAGAAAGGCAACCCGAAAGGGATCAGGACACTTAACGATCTTACAAAACCGGGTCTGCGGGTCGCCATTGCCAATCCGGAAGGGGTTTGCCTCGGGCTCTACGCGATCGAGATTATCGAAAAAAACCTCTCCAGTGAAGCGAGAGCAAGCCTGAAAAAGAATATTGTCAACTACACGGAAAGCTGTGAAAAGACGGCAACAGCGATTTCCTTGAAGGCGGTAGACGCAGTCATCGGCTGGGGAGTATTCCAATATTGGGACCCGGAAAGGATAGAAACAATTCCGCTTAACAAGAAAGAAATAACCCGCATCGGTTACATCCCCATTGCCATATCGAAATTCACCACGAAGAAGGCAACGGCCCAGGCATTTATAAATTTTATCCTCTCCGATGAAGGCAGGGCAATATTTCGTAAATACCACTATTTCATGACCCCTGATGAAGCCTTCGCCTGGATAGGCGAGAAAAAGCCTGTCGGTGGAGAATACACTATCCCGAAAGGATGGATCAAGTAATGACCTTCAAAAAACTTTCCATCTCCTTCGGTGTTGCCATTTTTTTACTCTATGCAGGATTGATCCTTTCTCTCCTCTATTTCTATAACGGGTCTCTCTTTAAGGAAGTGCTCTTGTCCGAAAGGACCCTCTTTTCTGTCCGTCTAAGCCTTTTTACGGCTACGGTGGTGACCCTCTTTTCTGTCGTTTTTGCCATACCGGCGGCTTATGCCCTCTCGCGGTTTACCTTTTTCGGGCGGCAGATTATCGATACAACCCTTGAACTCCCCATGATTGTCTCTCCCGTGGCCCTGGGTGCTATGGTATTGATTTTCTTTAATACTCCGGCCGGACAAGTCATACAGGAGCAGGGCGTCCAGTTTGTCTTTACCATTTACGGTATTTTTCTCGCGCAGTTCATCACCACCGTCGGTATTGCCGTGAGGCTCATCAAAGCGGCCATGGATGAAATCCCCGGCCGTTATGAAGAAGTAGCCCGGACACTGGGCGCATCACCGGCAAAGGCATTTTTTACCATTACCCTTCCGCTCAGTAAAAAGGGGATCATTGCCGCCGCCATACTGACCTGGGCAAAGGCCCTCGGTGAATTCGGCGCGACAATTACCATAGCGGGATCAATGGCGATGAAAACAGAGACTATTCCTGTTGCCATCTTTATGCGGCTCGCCAATGCAGATATTGAAGGCACCGTTGTCCTCGTGCTCATCCTCATCGGGATCGGTCTCAGTGTTTTATATAGTGTGCGCCTCTTCGCCCAACGAAAAACACCTTATGCATAGGGAAATATGGTAAAATGAGTCGCAATGCCACGAATAGAACTGAAAAATGTCAGCAAATATATCCTCAAAAACATTAATCTCACCATAGAGGACAAAGAGCTTCTCGCCCTCGTAGGCCCCAACGGCTCAGGCAAATCAACGCTTCTCAATATCATTTCAGGACTGACCGATTATGAAGGAGAGGTCTTTTTTGACGAAAAAAAAATGGATATAATCCCTCCGCACAAACGGGGTGTGGGTTACCTTTTTCAGGATCTGGCATTATTTCCTCATCTTGATGTGGCCTCCAATATTTCCTATGGTCTCAAGGCACAGAATTATCCTGAGCAAGTAGTAGAAAAACGGGTCAAAGAGCTTATGGGCGCCCTCCATATCAGCAAGCTGAAAGAGCGCTATCCACAGAACTTGAGCGGTGGAGAGAAACAAAGGGTAGCCATAGCCCGTGCAATCGCGCCATTCCAGAAGATACTGCTCCTTGACGAGCCTACATCAAGCCTCGATGCCCAGACATCGAAATACTTCAGGGCCGAGATCTGTTCCCTCCTCAAGGGGCTTGAGATCACCTCTGTCTTTGTCATCCATGACCTCCTCGGAGCAGAAGAGATTGCCGATAGGATCGCCATCATCCACAAGGGTCAGATCGAGCAGCTTGCAACTCCTGCCGATATATTCTTTCGTCCGCAAACCGATGTTGTTTCCGAATTTATCGGAAAACCTAATATCCTCAACTGCGACGAGTGCCATATCCTCTCGTCGGGACTCATAGAAATTGTTTCCGGTGATATGAATATTGTCCTTCCTTACGAAGGCACTGCAATAAAAAAGATCGCTATCCCACCCCATGACATCTATATCTCCAGCACAAAACCGCCCGGTCCGGCACTGAACCGTTATAAGGGTACGATTACGGAAATTATCCCCCTTCGCTCCCTGGCGAGAATAAAGGTCGCTATCGGAGCTAATATCCTCCTTGCTGAAATGCCCCTTGAAACCTTCGACGAGATGGACCTTGAGGTCGGCAGCAGCGTCTATATCATTGTAAAGTTGAGAAGACTTCGTTATTTCGAGCCTTGAGTCGTTTTCACCTATATACGATATTGAAGTCTATTGAAGCGTCTCTTCTTCCCTGACAATCTCGGTTTTTATAATGGTCAAAAGCTCCTGGAGGGCAGGCAGCACGTCAGTCCTGAAGCGCCCTGCGACACAGACATTCATGATATCGTCACCGATCGAAGTTCTCCCTCGTTGATCCATACCCTGATATCTGCAATGCCGTCTCTTTTTCTGAATGTGGCCACTGTGGATTCCAGCTTGGCCTTGTCGTAGGAAAGCTTCATAGCTTTCACTGGTTTTCCGTCCTTTGCCGTTGCCCGCACGATACCGTTATGCGCAAGGATCATCCCTAACGACCGGGGATCACATGCCTTTTTAATTTCCTTCATCCACCTGTCAATCATAGACCCTCCATTGCTTTTTTTCTATTATTGCATAAACACCATCAAGATGCCATATGCACGAGAAGAATGTTTTTTTTGAAGCAGGACGACGGCTTGGGCGGAACCTCCATCTGCGGCGCCCTGCGTCGCCATGCGCTGCTCACCCATTAGAGGGCACCCTGTCAAGAAAAAAACCTCCCCAAAGCAAAAAGTGATTGTTTTTTTGCAGGGTGCATGAGTACACGCCAGACATGCCTCTTTTGACCCTTTATCTGCGCCCGCTCCTTCTCTTTCATATGGTTACAGATCATTTCTGATCTGGCTCCACTCACCCATCGGGATTGGAGGTTTCAAAGAACCTCCCTGTCTTTATAGACCCAGAAAAACGTCGGTTCCATGCCATGTCCAAATGTGAGTCACAGTGTCTGTGGTTATGAGCCACCCAGTTTCAGGCTCACGGCATGGACAGATCAGGTCAGCCGTAAGCTATACTCCGGCTATAATATCTTGAGGCGGGATAAGCCTCCCAATCAGCGTGTAGGGTTTAGCCAAGCAGCGCACATGGTTCCGCCTTCCCGCCAAATAATTTCTTCTCGTCATAAGCAACCTGATCTCTCAACACATAATATGTCGCCCGAGCCAGTTTACTACTTACCGCTTTGATCGCTACTATCTTCCCTGTCTTTGCGAGCTTTTTCTGATAATACCGCTCTATTGCAGGATAGTACCTCCTTGCAATCTGAGCTGCCTCTATGTATGCCCAAGAGAGATACTTGTTTCCGTTTTTCCTGTTGCCCCGACCTTTTGTCTTTCCGTTCGAGGTTCGAATACTCTTTACGCACCTGCAGTAGGATACATAATTTCCCACTTCTTCGAACCTTCCTATATTCCCCACCTCCAACATGATGGTGAGGCCGAGGATCTCTCCTATGCCAGGGAGAGTAAGGAGGTCTTTAAATTCCTTTCGAAGTTTCATCTCTGCCAAAATGTTCTTCTCAATATGCTCAATTTGATACGTAAGATGCCGTATCATAGTAACGCTGGCATTCACGGCAAGGAAGAGATGTTCATCGGGGAAGAGCCGTCGTACCTGCTTTTCATCGAACTTTTTCACTTCGTCGCTCTTTATGCGAATCCCGAGGCTGCGGGTTAGTATATTCTTGACGCTTATGATGTGTGAGGATCGATGGCGGACCAAGTGGAGCCGTTTTCTCAGGAGGTCACGTAAGGGCCTTGCTTCTTTTGGATAGATGTATCCAGTCTTCAGAATGCCCAGCCTTAAGAGATCTGCAAGCCACAGGGCACTTCTCTTGTCATCCACATTCTTCAATCCATCATACTGTTCACAGGCGGCAGGATTGGCAAGATGAACCTTATAGCCTTTCTCCATAAGTCCATCCACATACCAGTACCAGTTGTAGGTTGATTCTACAACGATCCCGACTACATCTTCACGGAATGGTTCTAACACAGCAAGAACCTTGTTCAACTCATTGGGCAGCTTTTTCTTGAAAAGCACTTCATTTGTCTGATTAATGATCCCTACATAATTATTGTTTGAATGCAAGTCCACTCCAACGTATACTGTCATTAGGCACCTCCTTATGAATTGTATTCCCTCATGACATGGTACACCTTCTTTCAAAAACTGGCCATGTCTTAAGAGGTGCCCTCTAGATGATTATCAGCGTATGTATATACGCTTCCGCGCCAGCAAGGTTTACAGCCCATCTACATCTGAAGCTTCCGCCCAAGCCGTCGTCCACTACAAGCCGGGACAGGTCCCGGCAATAGTCGAGGAGTATTCAATGTATTTGCGCTTCGCGGAGCGAAGCTTTATGTGTTGCGGTATACAAAAATGGGTGGAGAAAATTGACTGGGACAGGTGCATTAGTGTGTAAACCCTGTTGGGAACTGAAGTACTGTCCTTATGGGCCTTTGATAGAAAACTTTCCTTTGCCCGAAATAGACACTCACCGGTCTTGTAGAATATTTGGACACGAATGCCCTGTTTTCTTCGTTGCTGAACCGTTCACTGAGACAAAAGAAATCCGGAATGTCAGTCGACATATCCCTAGAGTGGTTCGGCCAAGGCACTGGTGTGGGAATTAAAGGTGAGAAGAAGACATCAGTGAAATTCCCCTGGACAATTTTTCAAAAATAGTTGATGGTAAAACCATCCGCTGGAGCGCTTTTTAGTGAGAGGGCTAATCGCCTTTAAAGCTATACCTTGTCAGCGAAGGCAGTAAGTTCTCTCGCCATTCTTTTCAGAGAGTCAGTCATGTCAATATACAGGTATGAAGCCTTGGGCACGCATATGCCGGTAATCATCCGGTTCTGATGGACAGTGTCAAAATCGTCAATCATCTTCCCGACTTTTTCCATATCGACTTGTATCTGTGTCTTAAGTAAAGGATTCTTGGTCATATAGTAATCCTTTACGTCGGTGAATTCTGTTCCGACGGCCACCATGAGCTGTTTTATTTCATCAAGGGCTTTCTGGGTAAAGAGTATATTGGCTTCAATCTTTGTTTCCATCTTCTCTACCAGGTTATCGAGAGCTAATGCAACACGTTGAAGGTGGGGGAGCGCACTGAGAAATCTTTTTTCGGCCTCACTTTTGTCTTTGTCTTCGATGAATTTCTCTATCTCGGGAAGCCATTTTTTCAAGGATTCCCTGAATGCGGTTTTGCTCTCCTTGACGAGGTTAATCTTCTGTCCTGCAAAACCTCTATATATGTTGTTTAAGATTGGCACCGTTTCCTCAAAAACTTTACTTATCCTATCGGTAATCTCTCGTTCATCCATATATTTTTCTCCTGAACAAAATTATTTAACTGCCCTCCTTTTTATATAACACAAGAATGCTGTCTTGTCAGCGATATATCGGAAGGAGATAAATATTCAAGAGGTGCAGCCGTGATCAAGTATTACTGGGGTCTTGCTTAACCATGACTGCCGCTTTGTCTTGAAAAATATTTCATTTTCATTGATAATATAGGTATGAAGAACTGGTATGTAGTGACTACAAAACCGAAAAATGAAGAAAGGGCTGCCGCCAACCTCCTTGCCGGCAATATCGAGGCCCTTGCGCCGAAAATAAAGCTGAGGAAATATAAAGAGGGCAAGTTTGTTCAGGTTGTTGAGCCCATGTTCCCCTGCTATATCTTCGTGAAGTTCCACCCTGTCGAGGAATTCCGTCTGGTGAAGTACACGCGGGGCATAAGGACCATTGTCAACTTTAACGGAAGAATTATTCCTCTCCAGGAAAATTTGATAGAGTTTATCAAGAGCAATCTCGACAATGGAGTGGCGACGATACAGAAAAAGGAATTCCAGAAGGGCGAGAAGGTTGTCATTCAGGAAGGTCCTTTTAAGGGTTTTAGCGGTATTTTCGAGAAGGAACTGGACGGAAGGGAGCGTGTTGCCATACTGCTCGACGGCGTCGATTATTGTGCCCGCATGGAGATAGACCGGGCGCTTGTTGTAAGCTCATAGGAGCTCATATTCACATACACGGTAATATTCAGGGTCTCAACCACCTTATAAAAAGAAGGCTTCTAAACCTTTATACAAAACGTATCGAGGCCTCCTCGATTATTTCTTTTGACCTGGCAAGCCAGATCATGGAGCTTTCAAAGGAAATATCGCGTCAGATTGGCCTTATCATCAACCGTAGAGGTCTTGTTGAGTATGTCATTGTCGGAGACAACCGTGGGCTTGCTATCCCTCGCCTTGCTACGGAACGTCTCGGCAGGGCACGGTTCAGAGGGGTCCGCTTTATCCATACCCATTTAAACGGTGAACTTCTCTCAAAAGAGGACTTGTCCGATCTTGCTATACTTCAGCTTGATCTTGCTGCCTGCATTACAAGGCGTCCCACAGAGCGTTACGATACGATTCATATAGCCTACCTTGTCCCTGAAAATAATGAAGGAAAAATATGGGACTTTATGGAGCCAGTTGCTGTGCAGGACCTTGACGTTGATTTTACAGAGTTTATTACAGAGTTGGAAAACGAATTTGTCAAGGAACGGGGGCGGTTCTATGTGCTCAACAAGGACTCCGATCAATGCCTCCTTGTCATTGTTGTCATGCCGCGCAGGGAAAAACATGTTGGAGACAGGACCGCGGAAATGAAAGATCTCTGTTATTCTGCAGGGATCTCCGTTCTTGATACTGTTGTTCAGAAACCCAGAGACCTCCATCCCAAGTATCTTGTGGGAAAGGGGAAAATCGAAGAAATCGTTACAAAATGTCAGCAGTTAGGGGCCTCTCTCCTTGTCTTTGATGAGGAGCTTACCCCAGGCCAGATTAACAACATTTCAGAGCTTACAGAACTGAAGGTTATTGATAGAAACCAGCTTATACTCGATATTTTTGCCGGACGGGCCAATACGCGAGAAGCGATTATCCAGGTTGAGCTTGCCCAGCTCAAATACATTCTTCCACGGCTTGTCGGAAGAAATACCGCATTCTCAAGGCTGGCTGGCGGAATAGGCGGGCGGGGCCCCGGTGAAATGAAACTTGAGGTGGACAGAAGGCGTATCAGGGACAAAATTACCTTTCTTGAAAAGAAGCTCGAAGAAATCAGAAAGATACGGGAAAAAAAGCGGGAGAGAAGAAAGTATTCACATATCCCCATCGTTTCCATTGTGGGGTATACTAATTCAGGCAAATCGACGCTCTTAAACCTTCTCACGAAAAGCACCGTGGAAGTTGAGGATAAGCCTTTCAGCACCCTCAATCCCACGACGAGGATGATCAAATATCCCGAGCGGAAAGAAATTATCCTTACCGATACCGTCGGGTTTATCAACGAGCTTCCACAGGTCCTCCTCAGGGCATTTACAGCCACCCTCGAAGAGCTTGAAGATGCCCACCTGTTTTTGCATCTGGTGGACATCAGTGCCCCTGATTTTGAAGACAGGATAGATGCTGTTGAAGATATCCTGAAGACGCTTAACCTGGCGCAAAAAAAGAATATTATCGTTTTCAACAAGATTGACCGGGTTGATAAAACGATCCTCGAAAATATTGAAAGACGATATAGCGCCATTTCCATTTCATGCCTGAAAAAAGAAGGCATCGAAGCCTTGGTTATGAAGATCCAGGCGGCCCTTGCCGCTGACACTTCAGCCCAAAACGGGTAATTATCCGGCAATGTCCGACATTGATTTTTTTTATCATCTTCTTTACAATCATAAAGCCTTCATCGTAAAAGATGAGGTATTCAGGAGGTATTTTCATGGAAACAGAAAATGAAAAACAAATGAAAACAGTAAAAATCATCGGCCAATTGACGGAACCTGGGCGTGTAGATTCTATTCAAAAACTTATCGATTTTGTGTCGGACCTTGCAAGGAAGCAGGGATATGGAACAGAGAGGATTACAGAAATAGAGCGTGCCTTTACCGAGGTCTTTACCAATATTGTCACCTATGCCTTTCGGGAGACAAGCGGAGACATAACAATATCGTGCACCCTTGACAGGGCAGAGAGGATGGTTTTTAAAGTAATCGACTGGGGCAGTTCTTTCAATATGCTCCTTGCCAGTGACCCCTTATTTAAAGATGAGTTTGTGGAACAGGGTATCAAGCAACCATCGACACGTCTTGTCAAGAAGCTTACTGATACCATCGAATATCAGCACCTGGAAAATATGAATTATCTTTTTCTTACCTTCTCTCCTGTTGTGAAGAACGGATAATCACTTTTTCCATCATTTTCGGCTGGAAAAGTGCAGTTAAGTATTTTCTCTTTCTTGCGATAACGTATTTATGAGGCGCTTATGATAGATCCCGTATCTTCTCTTGCAACATATGCAATGCAGAGGGAACATTTGAGCATGACCTTGATAAAACAACGGATGCAGGCCGAAGCGGCTATGGCCCAGATGCTCATGGAAGCTGCGCAGAACATTGAGAGGATTGCAGGCCCATCTTCAGGTCCCCAGGGAAGCATCATAGATATTTACGTATAAACTGCTTTTCTTAATCAATAAACCAGACATACATTGGAATGTGAAACCCTCCCGTAGAGGGTATTGACTTGGCGCATAATAAAAAGTAACATTCTTGTAAAATAATATGTCTAAAATGTAAAGGGATCGATGAACCATTCTGAATATCTGCCTGTCACTGCCGCTGTTATTGAAAAAGACGGAAAGATTCTTATTGCCCGGAGAAAAAGTCCATTTATGGGTTATTCCTGGGAATTTCCGGGCGGCAAACTTGAAGATAACGAAACTCTGGAAGAGTGTCTGAAAAGGGAAATCCGGGAAGAACTGGCCATCGAAATAGAGGTAGGGGACCTCATTTCCTCATATAAACATGTCCTCAACTGTACAACGGCAATAACGCTTTATGCGTACCGGGCTATACATATCTCAGGTAATATTGTGCTTAGTGACCATGAAGAAGTATTGTGGGTATTACCCGAGGACCTTTTGAAGTATGATTTTCCCGATCCTGACCGTCTCATTGCAAAAGAAATCATTGATACCTTCAAATTGTAATACCCGGTTTTTCTTTGGTTATCTTATCGCTTTGCCTTGAGGGCTGCCTGGATAAGGTCGTCGAGGCGCTGCAGGAAGCGGGAGCGGTCTTGCTTGCAATAGGGGGCTGACCCGCCCCTCAGATTGCCTTGGTCGCGGAGATAAACAGTGATGTCCCTATTGGCAAGGGCCTCACCTATGGTGTCTTCCGTGAAGATGCGTCCCTTGGGGTCGAGCACCCGTGCGCCCTTCCGTAAACACCGCGAGACAAGAGGGATATCGGCAGATACGGCAATATCCTCGTCGCCGATAGACTCGACGATCCAATCATCTGCGGCGTCGATATGGTCATTCACGACTATCATTTCAACCAGTTCATCTTTCGGAAACCGCATCCTGAAGTTGGAAACGAGGTAGACCTTAAGTCTATACCGTTTAGCCACTCTCAATACTTCACTTTTTACCGGACTTGCATCGGCATCAACGTATATTTTGGTCAAAAAAGTTCCTTTCGAACAGCGATGATTTTCAGCGATTTCACCACAACCTCCCGGATAACCATGAGATTGTACGGCGCAATTTTTGCAATTCTATCCCGGCTGATGCTTTCTGTCAATACCATATCAGTTTTCCTTTATGACTACTGAGGCTGTATTGTCAAAGGGGTTTGTCCGTATCGCCAGAGAGAAGAGAAAGGGATAGTTGTTTTTCAGGTATTTCATATAAGCGATCCATTCGTTGACAAGCAGATGGTAGGCCCGTTTGATGTCCCCTCCCAGATGATTCATATCGGCATTCGGGACGTCTAAAAAAGAACTGCGGTAGGCAAGCTCTTCCATGAGATGAAAGGTGGCCCGGAGCAGGTCGGTAAAGGATTGGTGTTCGAGGAGTACCGGGTTTTCGAGGAGCCTCAGGAGAAAACCTCTTTTCTCAAGAAGGTAACTTTTGAGTGATGCGAGGTCAACCGTGGACAGATCGACACTGTAATCATGTTTAAGGGATTCTTTCCCGGCTGCAAGAAAATCCTTATCAGTCCAGTTTGCGGTAATGAGGAGCCCGGGCCGTATGTCGTCAAAGTTGGGATCATATTGAGAAAAATTATTGAGAAGTCCCAGCCCGACTTCGCTGTAGAAAACACCGATGACCATGTTCAATTTCTCCATGCGGCTTTCCATCTCTCTTTTGGCAAGCATTACCTCGGTAATACTGGCAATAACGCCGAGAAAGGTGCCGACGCCCATAACGATGAGAACGATGGAGAATATCTTCCCCAGGGCGGTAACAGGATGGATATCGCCATACCCGACTGTTGCTATGGTGACAATGACGAAATAGGCTGCATCAAGCAAAGGCTTGTCTTCTATGGTCATGAAGCCAATGGTGCCTGCTGCCATGAGCACAAAGAAAACTATCAGGAAAATTTTTAACCGTCTTTTAATGCCGTGCACTATTGGGTCTCCTTCACAAGCGACAGGAAGTATTCATGTATCTCCGGCGTTGTATCACCAAATTCAAATCTGTTGATAAAGGCATGAAGATCAATACCTTCCCTTGCTTCTCTGAAGATACCATTTACTTTTGCGTACACTTCGCCGTTTTGATTTTCAACCCAGGCGGTGGCATGGATGTCCCTTCCGTCGATTGCCAGGAATTTCCCCTGTGCTTTGTAATGTGTACTGCAAATAACCGGTTTGAAAAATTCCATCTCTACTTTGCGTGTCATCCCAATTTTTTTCGTTTCCATAAAGATGATATACCAGAGGATGACATCGAGGACCCCGAAGATCATACCGCCGTGGACCACGTCAGAATAGCCGTCAAAACGGTTGTCGACGAAAAAGTCCGTGTAAACAAGGCCATCATCATAGAACATCGCTAACTGCAGGCCGTCTTTCCGTTCAGGACTTAAAAAGAATGATCGTTTATATGCCGGTAATCTCCCTTTCATTTTACGTCTTCCTTATCTTGCTATTTGCTGTTCACTAACGACTATCTGCTGTTTCGTCAAGATATCTCATCCCGAGCTGGCCGCATGCGCCAGCTACATCCTGTCCCCTCGAATCCCGTATGATGGTGGTGAAGTGTTTCCCGGCTAGATACTCGTGGAATTGCTCTATCGATTCCACATCAGGTGTCTTAAACTCTATATAGGGGGATTCGTTGTAGGGGATGAGATTTATTTTACACTTAATGCCTTTTAAGATCTCAGCGAGCCGTTTCGCGTCAGCAAGAGAATCGTTTATGCCTTTTATGAGCACGTATTCGAAAGTAATCCGTATCCTGTTCGGGTTATTGAGTGCTCTTACAAAGTCTATGATCTTTTCGATGGAATAGAGCCTGTTGATAGGCATGAGCTGAGACCGTGTCGTGTTGTCGGCGGCGTTGAGCGAAATGGCAATAACCGCAGTTTTCGGTTCAAGGGTTTTAAGACCATCAAGGAGACCGACTGAAGATATGGTGATCCTCCGGTAAGAGAAATCGAGACCATGGTGATGTTTAACGATTTTGAGCGTTTTATGGACATTATCGAGATTGTCCATAGGTTCGCCCATACCCATAAATACAAGATTGGTGATCCGCCCATCACTTGCTTTCTTTATATGTTCTTTAACAGTTACGATTTGTCCGACGATTTCCGATGGGTGAAGGTTACGCTTAAAACCTATTTTGCCGGTTACGCAGAATTTACAACCCATCCTGCACCCGATCTGTGTTGAAATACAGAGGGTATTTCTGTCCTTTTCCGGCATAAGGATGCTTTCGATAATATTTCCGTCATCGGCGATAAAGGCAAATTTATGGGAACCGTCACGGGACGGCTGGATTTCTTTTATGGGAAGCAATTTCGTAGAGAACATGTCTTTAAAAATGCTCCGGAGGCCCTTCGAGATGTCCGTCATTGCGTCAAAGTCGAAAACACCTTGCGTATAAACCCATTTAAAGAGCTGTTTCGCCCGGTATTTTTCATTTCCCAGTGAGCCGATGGTGGTTTCTAAATCTTCGAGGGTGAAGCCGAAAAAACTCTGCATTATGTCAGGAACTCTCCGGTAGGGATTATGCTAACCTGTCTGTCTCCCTATAATTTTGTGTCCATTATCGTCAGTCGCTTCTGTCTATTCTCTGCATGTCTAAAGTCCGGGATGGCTTCGGCTTACAGATGTCCTTTGTCGTCGTTTCCTTCTCTAAGGGCAGCCGTTTGATGTTTCCCGTAGACACTCATACAATACCAGAAACCACATGGTCTTTCAAGGCTTTAGGGGAGGGAGAAGGTATCTGCGAAATTTGCTTTGAGATTGTGCGGCCCTCAAGCTGCAAGGCTATACCGCTTATACCTATCAGCATGACAGAACGTGCTGTTAATTGAGTATATTGAAGCTCGCGGGGATTTTCCGCTTGCATATGGGGCAGACAGGCTCTATCAGGGTGAAGGTCTTGCCGAAGATGGCTATCTCTTTGAAAAATACCCCCGGGGCATTATGAAGCTCTTTTTCATTAAACATCTTACCGCATTCACAGACGGGATATTCCTGCCGTATCGTTCCTCCATGGAAGACCTGATCTGCGTAAATCGTTAAAAGTTGTTCTTCTTTCGTTGTCATATTAATATTATAAGTCCCCTTTTTAATATCTGCAACGTCATACTCTCATTATCGGCTTCTTCTCATTTTTATTAAGCAGGAATATTAGTAGGGAGCGAGCGCCAAACCCGGTATCAGAGTCCGCCTTTTTTCTTTTTTTTCGTCTCGGTCCGGGCCTCTTTTTCCTGTTCGTAGATATCTTCCGTAAGAATGCCAACCCGTTCTCTCCATCTGGGGTCCTGCTGATTGAGTTCAACCTCTTCATAGAAGTCTGATATGCTGTGGCTTAGGAGCTTATAGGGGTCTTTCTCGGCCTCAATGTCATAATAGGTATGTCTCAGTTCATGCCGTAAGATCCTCATCCTGTCTTCATTGGGAATATTGTCCCAGCACTTCTTGTCCAGGGTAATGATGTAATCATATCCTTCGATAACCTCTACTTCATCTTTTGTGAGGTGTCTGATGAGATCATTTGTCTTCATAATCCTTCCCAGGACAATCCTTCCTCCTGATTTTCGTTTCTTGAGATCAAAAAGGACTTTAATCTTGGCATTTTTCAGCTCCGGAAAGCCCCCGGTCTTTACTTCTTTGAGCATATGGAGAACCATCTCTGTGACTTCTTCGTAGCGTAATCCCATCGTAATGCCTCCTGAGAGTGAGCAAATGTTTAAAACAGACGGGGAAGATTATCATGATCTGGCATGAAAGTTCAAGAGATACTCGTCTGCACTGATTCGGTGTGACACAGGTTTGCGGGGCCGATCAAAGGCAGGAGATAGAAAACGATGCTATTTTGATACATCTTGTAAAATATATCTTGTATTCAGTTTCATTCCGTGGGATAATCTTTATCAGTTGGAGTTTCGGAAGCATTTGTTAGTTGTAAACACATAGTTTTATGTTTGTAGTCTTCATAACACAGTTCCGTATACTTCCACATCTTAAAAAGGAGGTTTGTCGATATGGCAAAAGGAACTGTGAAGTGGTTCAACGAGTCAAAAGGTTTTGGATTCATTACCAACAACGACGGTGGCGATGTATTTGTCCACTATTCTGCCATTCAGGACAGTGGTTTCAAATCACTGGCTGAAGGCGAAGAAGTGACTTTTGATGTTGTAAGCGGCCCGAAAGGCCCTGCAGCAGCAAATGTAAAAAAAGGCTAACCACGAGAAGCAGGTTCGGATCACTCCGAACCTGCTTTTATTTACTCTGTAATTCACTCCCAATTTCAATATGAAGCAGGTTGCCACAGATCGAAGAATATCAGCGGCGTTCAGCCATCACTGTTTTCTAGTCCGGCGAGGTTGTCTTGAAATCCCGTTCTTAATAGATTTCCTTCTCCGTTAACGATTTCACCCTCCGTGACCGACACAATCGACAGGACTATCATACCCCACAAATACAAATAGCAAAAAGGTTCATTTCGTGTTGACTTGCGCCACTCAAATCTCTTATATTTACATTAAATACAGGGAGATTTGGCTTCCCTTCATGGAGGGCATGATGCAATTTGAACAGACTTTTATGAATTTCTTGCTTCGCCACCAGGAAAAATATAACCGGACGCACCATTTTCTGATCCTCATGGACGCACTTATGTGCGCAGCAAAACATATCCAGTACTATTATCTGACAGGAGCACTGAAGGGGCATCTTGGTTTTACCGATTGTCGTTAATGTGCAGGGCGAAGATGTAATGCAGATGGACTCCATCGCCAATGAAATTACCATCCACTATTTGAGAACAACCGAGAGGGTAATCCATGCAGTCAGCGAAGAATTATCCGAAATCATTCCCCTCAATGAAGATGGTGGTCGTTATTTTGTCTATTTTGATCCTCTCGATGGCTCTTCAAATGTCTCCCACGGTCTGCCTGTAGGTTTTCTTTTCGGTATTGCAAAACGGAATCTTGATGGTCCGGAAGATTTCCATTTAAGGGCAGGCAGGGACTACATGGCGGCGGGGATGTTTGTTATTCCCACGGGCACTTTTACTCTTGCCTTGAAGGAAGCAGGGACATGGAGGTTTCATATTGATGAAACAATGAATTATGTGAAACCTACACGGATGATGTTGCCCGAAAATGGCGGCGACTGGGAGTTGTCATTCAATTCAGGCAACCGTTATACATATGCCAATAAAGTCCAGGAATGGATAAATAAAAATGAGCAGAAATATACCTTCAGATATCTCGGCGCCCTTGCCGGTGATTTTCACCGTATTCTGAGTAAAGGTGGTATGTTCATGTATCCCGCAATTGTCAATCATCCAAATCCAGGGAAAAACCGGCCAAAGGGAAAACTGAGGCTCATGTATGAAGCATCTGTCGTGGCCTTCATGTGCAAGGAAGCCGGAGGGGACGCTGTCGATGAAAACGGCTTATCCATACTCGATATTGAGCCTGAGACCCACCACCAGAGAACGGCCCTTTATGTAGGATCAAAACCGCTGGTGGAGGATATCACAAAGGTTTTGAAGGGCTGCTGATATTACTCTTTTTTCAGTGAGCAAAGTCAAACTGAGTGAAAAAGAATTTGACGGGATAGTGCAGAAGGCAATTCGCCGCATACCGCCGGAAATCCGGCAGCACCTGAATAATATTGTCATAATGGTACGAAAACGCCCTTCAAGACAGATGAGAGAGGAACTGGGACTTGGCCCCGACGAACCTCTTCTCGGTCTTTTTGAAGGGGTTTCGCTAATAGAACGGTCAGTTACCTCCCCGCCTTTATACCCCGATATTATCTACCTTTTTCAGGAACCCCTTGAGACTATGTGTGAGACACCGGAGGAACTGGAGGAAGAGATAGAGATCACCGTTGTGCACGAGGTTGCCCATTTTATCGGTATGACGGAAGAGAGACTGTCGGAACTCGGATACGGCTGATGCCGACTTGTATCCAGTATTCTAAATAACTTTATGTCATTTTGACAATATCGATGACCGTTGCATAAAGCATAAGGCCCATGACAAGGACCCACCCGGCAATGGCAAGGGGATAATGGAGTTTTGCAAACCGGGGGTGAATCTTTTCCATCAAATAGAGGAGTATCTTGCCGCCGTCGAGAACGGGAAGGGGGACCAAGTTCAATACGGCAAGATTGAGGCTGATTAAACCGACGAACTGGAGGGACTTAATAAGGCTCAGACCGATAAACTGACCACCCTGCGCAACGACGCCGATAATGCCGGACAACTGGCTGGGTTGAGAGAAAATGCCGATGAGGGAGACAACAATCTTGGAGAATATGACAAAGGTCTGATAAAAGGGTTTGATAAAAAGGCCATCGAAGCTTATTCCTGTTGAAAACAGGTTTGCCAGCGCAAAGCAGAATACAGGCAGTATGATGCTTGCCATGGGGCCGCCTGCGGACATGACAATCCTTTTGTAGCATGGTAGCGCGAGAAATTCTTTATCATCCTCAAAATCGGGCAGCACATAACCGCCGAGGGGGACTATGGCAAGACGGTATTCTGTCTTTTTTCTCGTCACGGCCCACAGCTTGGGTCCAAAGCCGATGGAGAAGATCTTGATGGGCACGCCGACCAGACGGGCAGCGATAAAATGACCGAATTCGTGGGCCAGTATGACTAAACCAATGAGCAGTAATGCAAGAGCATAATTCATGCCAATTCATCTCCGGGATGTTTATTTTGCAAGCCTATTCTGTACTGCATTATAAGGCACTTTAACATTAAAAACAACGCATGAGGTGCTGTCACAAGAGCAGTCTGTGTTATATGCGGCCTATCTTTTCGTAAAAGTGTGGAGATAAGATCGACCGGTTTCGACAGACGCATCTCTTTTGTGTATACTATTGCATGGCCGAAACGCTCAAAACCTGGTGGCTTCCCAATGACGTTGTTGTCGAGATAATCGACGAGTCGATGCAGAGTTCCTCTGACTCCTGGACAATAAAGCTTGCCATCAAGGGAGCAATAGCGGTAAAAAGGGAATATCTCAGCGATTTAGACGAAAAACCCGATTACCTTGAAATATTAAGCATGCTTCTTCCAACGGCGCGATATCAGCGTGAAATCATAAAGACCGGAGTGGCTCCAATAGATGTGCCCGCCGAAAAAGCGGCCCTCCTCTCTATTTTTGAAAAAAATGCCCTCTTTTATTTTGAAAGGGAGGATTTTCCCGAGCGGTATGTAAGAAAGCTCTACAAAGAGCTGGAAAAGGAACTTGCCCGGAATACCTATGTAAAGGAACAGATTAAAAAGAAATCTCAGGACCGGTGACATGCAGGCATGAAGAACATGATAATGATGAAAAAGGCAGGTCCACTATTCCTCTGTTTTTGAATTTTCCTCATGGTTATCCGGGCAATACAAAGATAACTGTGGAGGCCCGCACAGGAAGGATGCTTCTCAAGACCATCATGGAGCAACAGGGCTTCAGGAATTATGATCAGGAATGGTGGCATTTTACGTTAAATGACGAACCATTTCATGACAAATATTTTGATTTTCTTATCGAGCAATCTACATATATACAGGCAGGTGATTGTCCTCCCGCAGGATGTCATCTCTACAGAAAGGGCATTACTGTGAGTGAAGGCTATTTAATGAGTATTACCCGGGGAAAATAGTTGACAATAGATGCGCAAAGTTGAAGAATGAAAAAGAGAGCGGAGTTGTTCATCTGATAATAGTATAATATTCTGTTTTGAGGGGGGGACTATGAAGCAAAGGGATACTTTTACGGTAAACGATCTACCGAGGCAGGAGCGACCGAGGGAGAGACTCCGGAAATTTGGTTCTCAGGCGCTCTCAGCGCAGGAATTACTGGCCCTTGTCATCGGTCGGGGCGTGTCAGGAAAGTCAGTCATATCTATTGCGCAGGAATTGATGACAACATTTGGCAGCGTTAAAGGGGTCAGTGAAGCTACGATTGAAGAACTGGCAGGGATAAAGGGGATTGGAGTGGCAAAGGCGGCGCAACTAAGAGCTTCATTTGAACTAGGAAAACGGCAGGAACTGGAGAAAGAATCCTGGTATGACGGTTACGACATAAAGGACCCACAAGGCGTGGTCAGGGTCATTCGTGCTTCTATCAGGGATAAGGCAAAGGAGCATTTCAAGCTTATCATCCTCAATACCCGGAACCGTATCACTGCCATTACGAATGTCTCCACAGGCACGCTCAGCGCGAGCCTTGTCCACCCTCGTGAGGTCTTTAAGGATGCCATCAGGCACAGCGCTTCTTCGGTAGTTCTTGCACATAATCATCCCTCCGGTGACCCGGAACCATCAGAAGAAGACTTGCGGATTACGCGGCGGCTTATCGATGCCGGCAAGATCATCGGCATAGATGTCCTGGACCACATCATCATCGGAAAAAACAGTTTCAGCAGTTTTAAGGAAAGGGGGTTACTGTGAGCGACGCACCTAACTCTCTGACAGGAATGCCTTATGTTTTTCCATCCATCACTTCTGCTATTACTTCCTGCAATTCCTGCAAACGAAAGGGTTTTTTCATGGCTTTTCGGAAGCCGTAATTCCTGTAGTGCTCTATGACCTGGTCATCCACATAACCTGAGACAATAACGGCCTTAACGGATGGATCTTCCTTGAGCAACCCTTCCATGGTCTGTTGCCCACCCATACCCTGACGAATGATGAGATCCAGGATGACCAGATCAAAAGGTTTTTTTGAGTGCATGGCCTCTTTATACCGGTTAATAGCCTCCTGGCCATCCGATGTTTCTACGACCTCACAGCCCAGTTGTGCGAGAAAAGCCCTTTCCAGCATACGGACAGTTGCCTCGTCTTCCATAATAAGAACCCGGTAGCGGGGAACAGCCAATGGTGGGGGCGCCTTCCTGATTTTCTCAACCGGTACAGGGAGATAGAGGGTAAATGCCGCCCCTTTCCCTGGCCGGGATAGGACAGCAATATGACCTCTATGTTTCTTGATGACTGAATAGCAGACTGAGAGACCCAATCCAACCCCTTTCTCGGCGCCCATATTTTTTGTCGTAAAATAGGGATCAAAGATACGGACAAGGTTTTCTTCGGCTACCCCTATACCATTGTCTACAAAGGTTATCTTCAGGTACGATCCTTGTTGTAATGAGAATTCATCATTTGCATGGACAACGATATTTTCGGCCTTTATTGTGAGGGTCCCTCCCTGGGGCATTGCCTCAACAGCATTGACAGCAAGGTTATAAAAGACTTGCCTGATCTGGACCTCGTCTACCTCTGCCTGCCAGAGATTGTTTTCGATGTCGAAGATGACCTCAATGGCGTCTCCCGTGATCATCTTCCGCACTGTTTCCCGGAGCACCTCTCCGATATTACTCAGTTGCTTGATGATTAAGTCACCCCTGGAAAAGGTGATGAGACGGCTGGTAAGGTCTTTGGCTTGTTCGGTAGACTGGAGGGCTGCCTTGAGAAGCGGGTATGACGTGTGGTTTACCGGCAACCCCATCATAGCCAGTTCGACATATCCCAGGAGAACCACCATCAGATTGTTAAAATCATGGGCAATGCCGCCTGCAAGAATACCAAGGGATTCCAGTTTCTGTGCACGCAGAAGGGCCTCTTCTGCCTGCTTCCGCTCGGTAATGTCCTCACAGGTCATTATGTGTGATCCTTCGCCGAGATGCACAGTAACAAAGCCAATTGTTTTATCGCTTCCATCCTTACATCGTACCTCAAAAACCCAGCGAATTGGTTTTTTGGTAATGGTACCCCGGATATTATTCATCCATGTTAATATCACTTTGTGTCTGTATGCAGGGTCTGGATATGCCTTCCTGAGCCACATTTTTCCATCATGAATGTCCTCCAGGTCATATCCGAAGTATTCTTTGAATGTGGGATTGATGTATTTGAAAATACCATCTTTATCGATCACCGCTATACCAACAGGAGCGTTTTCCGAGACAAGTCGAAATCCTGCCCGTTCTTCCCTCAGCGTCCTTTCTAACTGCTTCCGTACGGTTATGTCATGAACTATCGAATAAAGCAAGTTTCGACCTTTTGAATGGATTGGTCCGCTGAAAACCTCGACATCGCGTATTTCGCCATTTGACAAACGATGTTTAAATATAAAATGATCCCTTTTTTCTTCGCGGGCGAGTTGCATTTCAAAAAAGACATCTGTAGGTATCAGTACATTAATATCGGTAATTTTTTTCCGGGTGATTTCTTCACGGGACCAACCGTAATATTTGCATGCAGTAGGATTGGCGTCAACAATACTGGCAGTTTCGGGATCGATGAGCAACATGACGGCATGATTGTCCTGAAAAAGAGATTTGTATCGTTCTTCGCTGTCCTGCAGCGCCTCTTCGGCTTCCTTCCGCTCAGTAATGTCAACCAGAAATCCCTCGTAATAAAGTGGTTGTCCAGCGTTATCACGAACAGTTCTGGTATCTATGAATGCCCAAAAGATACTACCGTCTTTCCGGTACATCTTCGTTTCAAAATTTTTCACTGATCCTTTTTCATTCAATATTCCAATGTGTTCACGTCGTTGTTCGGGATCGACATAGAGTTGGTCTCCTATATTGACGATGGAAGTCATAAGCGCTTTGGGAGAATCATACCTGAATATCTTTGCAAGGGCAGGGTTGGCATTCAGGAACTGTCCTTCAGGAACTGTCTGAAAAATACCTTCTACTGCATTCTCGAAGATGGAACGGTATCTTTCTTCGGCCCTGCGCAGCGCCTCATCGGCCTCCTTGCGTTCGGTGGTATCTCTCAGATAGGCCAGTATTGCTTTCTCTCCCTTATACGATATTGTATTTACCGAAGCCTCAACGCCTATTGGCGTTCCATCTTTTCGGATTCCCTGGAATTCATATCTTACCGGTGCATATTCACCTTGCTGCCGCGCTTGCGCATAGCCAACTACCCGTTCATAGTCGTCAGGATGAACAATACAGTATTTCTCTTTCCCAACAATTTCATCAAGAGTGTCGTATCTGAACATGTCAAGAAATGCCTGATTTGCATAGACATGAACATCGTTCTGTACGATAACAACCCCGTCACTTGTGGCCTCTATGGCGATACGGTACTGTTCTTCTGATTCCCTGAGGGCATTCTCGGCCTGCATGCGGTCGGTAATGTCAGTAATAACGGCAAGGATGGAATATTCGTCCCCCACTTTCATGAGTCGAAACCGGACGATAACAAAGAGTATTTCCCCGTCCTTCCTCCTCAGGAGCCATTCAAAATCAACAAGTTCCCCCTGTATCACCCTATTGATATTATCTCGAATAACATTTCCTGAAACTGTTTCTGCACCCAAATCACTCAGTACAGAGTTCAGGAGTTCGTCATAGGTGTAACCGGACAATTCTATACAGGTTTTGTTGGGATCGATTATCTTACCATCGGGGTTAATTCTCATTATCGCATCAGGCGTCGTATCTCTAAGGGTTTGCAGACGGTTTACGGTTTGTTGGAGCAACCGTTGGGATGATATGAGATTGTCAGCCATTGTGTTAAAACTCTTCTCCAGCATATCAATTTCATCGCCTGAGCCAATTGTAACACGATGGTTGCCGGTGTCTTCCCCGGCTATGGCGGCATCAAGCCTCTGGACTGCGCGCTGGAGCACCCCAAGGGGGTTTAAGATGATTTTTTTCAGGCTGAAGAAAATAATGACAACGATAACGATCGATAGGATCAGGGTCAGCAGTACAACCCTGATAATGAGTTTCTGCAGGTACTGATTAAGATGCTGATTGGCGATAAAGAGCTCTACGTTTCCCAGGGTTTCAAGATTTTTTACAATCTTCCTTTTGACGCTGAACATGTTCTTTTTCAGTTTAATGTCCTGGGTTTCGGAAGGATAATAATTTGCAACATGTCCCTGATTATCTTTTATTTTCCCCATTAAGAATTGATTACGTTCGTTACGCAAGATGATGGCAAGAATGATATCATCTGACATCTCCAGGGAGAGAGCTTCCTCGATTTCTTTATTGCTGAAATTCCATAATGGATATATAAGACTATTTGCTATACGGTTAGATATCTGATCAGCCGTTTTTTGTAATTCTCTGAGGGCTTTTTCTTTTTCCGATAGATAAAAAAAGCTTCCGGCAATCGTCATGATCAATACGATACTGATTATCAGGTTGATCATTACCTTCTGCGTTATGGTCTTTTCGTGTATTTTCATATGAAACCGGTAAGGCAACGATACGATAATGTAACGGCTGATGGAATTAACATAGATGAACGTATCCTAAATTTCATTATATATGATGGATAAAAGGTTTACAACCAGGGATTTTACAAAAATATTTTCTCTGTCCCCAAAAATATGGATATTATGACATATGATGATTTTTCTATACTTGCCACTGTTATGTTTCCATAGAAAAACGTATCTCTGTGAATAAGGTATGTCAGTTGACGATGAGAGCAAAAAGGTGGTATTGCTATATCAGGAGGTGTGATATGTTCGGTCTTGGTATACCAGAACTAATTATTATCATGGTAATAATTCTCCTGATCTTTGGAGCCGGTAAGCTTCCAGAGGTGGGAAGCTCTATCGGAAAGGCCATAAAGGGATTTAAAAAATCAATGAAGGAACCTGACAATACCGATGTATCTCCAAAGGATGAGAAAGACAAGGAAAAGCTGAACAAGTCATAGTACCAACACAACGCCTGTCTGGCCGGATTCATATGGCCTCAAGAGCGTTCAAAATGAACAGAACTTTTCCCGCGGAGATTATTGTGATGAACAAATATATTTTTTTTCTTGAAAATGGCCACATTTTGCAGGAGAATTAAGACTAGCATCACCCAAGGGCAATAGTCACAATGCTGTGGCGCCGGAGATGTTCCTAACCTTAGCCCTGACTTGATCCTGATAAACCGGCGTAACCAATACAATACTATAGGAGGCGTCCCCATGAGCAAAGACACAAAGAAGGACAACGGTCTCACAAGGCGTGATTTTCTAAAAACAACCAGTGGCGCAGCTGCTGTGGCGGGTATTGCTGCTGTGGGTCTTGCCGCGAATCCAAAAGAAACACAGGCAGCGTGGGATACGATGCCGAAAAAATGGGAGGAGACCTATGATGTAGTAGTTATCGGCAGCGGGTTTGCCGGTCTCGCCGCTGCTATCGAGGCAAAAAACGCAGGAGCCAGCGTGGTGGTCATTGACAAAATGCCTGTTCACGGAGGAAATTCTATTATCAATGGTGGGGATTTTTCCGCTCCCGGAACCAAGATGCAGGAAGCAAACGGGGTTAAAGACTCTGCCGAAGTGATGCTGAAAGATATGCTCAGAGCGGGACTCTATCTGAATCATCCGGAAAACGCCAAAATCGTTGCTTATGGGGCCAAAGATGCCTTTGAATGGAGCGAATCCTATATTGGCGCCAAGTATACGAAGCTTAATTTCCACGGTGGCCATTCTGTCAAAAGAACCCATGGAACGATCAATGCTTCCGGTTCTGAATTGGTAAACAAGATGTTGCAAAAAGCCACGTCTCTGGGCGTGAACGTACAGTTGCGCACTAAAGTGGTACGTTTTGTTTCGAATAAGGAAGGCCGCATTGTCGGCATAGAAGTTCGCAAGGATTACAAATTCCCCGATGATAATTCGGGTAAGCCCGCTTTCATTAAGGCGCGGAAAGCCGTTGTCCTGAGTTCGGGCGGTTTTTCACGGGACCTTAAGCTCCGCCAGATCCAGGACCCCCGTCTCAATGAGAAATTCGAATCCACCAATCAGCCTGGTGCAACGGGTGAGGCCTTACTTGCTGCATGCATGGCCGGCGCCATGGATGTCCAGATGGACTGGATTCAACTTGGCCCCTGGACAAGCCCCGATGAAAAGGGTTTCGGCTATGTTCCCCTGTTTTGTGAGCCACTGGTAGGCTATGGCCTTATGATCAATCCAAAGACGGGTAAACGTTTTTTTAAGGAAACGGGCAACCGCAAGGAGCGTGCCGATGCCATCATGGCTATCGGTGATCCGGTTATTATCATGGGTGATTCATACGCCGTGCCCAAAAAGGTCGTCCCCCGTATACTTGAGAAAGGCATGGAAATCGGCGCCATCAAAAAGTTTGACACCCTGGAGGATTTGGCCAAGAACTACAATATACCCGTAGATATATTCAAGCAAGAAGTCGCCCGCTGGAACTCCTTTGTGGAAAAGAAGAAAGACGATGATTTCGGCTGCATGATTTTTCCCGACGCCAAGCCGACCGTTACGGCGCCTTTTTACGCCGCCAGGCTCTGGCCGAAGGTCCATCATACTATGGGTGGATTGGTTATAGACAAGAATGCTCAGGTCACCGGTTTTAATTTTAAACCCGTCAAAGGGCTCTATGCTGCCGGAGAGGTCACCGGTGGTGTGCACGGGGCAGTGCGTTTAGGCGGGGTGGCCATGGCTGACTGTCTTGTCTTCGGTCGTATTGCCGGTCAGAATGCAGCAAAAGAAAAACCCTGGGTTTAATATGTCCAACAGGAGGAGGGGACACACCAACCCTCCTCCTTGTATAATTCTGGGCAGAATTATACAAGGAATACGTGTCCGCTGGTCAAGGCAATAAAGGGAAATACGATGAAAGAAAGGAGTACTGTAATGAAAACTAAAAGAACAGATACACATACCTACAGGTGCTTTCTTGTTTCTTTTTTGACAGCTCTATTTCTTTTTGTTGCAATAGCAAATGGGTATGCCGCCCCCAAAAATGTGGCAACGGCAAAACCGGGTAATTGCGGCTCCTGTCACGGCAAAGACAAGGTGCTCCCGCAAGGACACGAAGATACAAAGAACATGACGTATGCAGGATGCAATGCTTGTCACTCAAAGACAGAAACAACCCGTCTTCAGGGCAAGATGCCGGGGAGCCACCTCCACAGGCTTCAAGGCATTACCTGTGAAAAATGTCATGGAAAGACAAAGAAACCTGAAGCCGCTAAATTGAAGCAGTGCCTTACCTGTCATAATGCCGATAAGATGGCGGAAAAGACGGCAAAAGTGAAGCCGGAGAACCCCCATACATCGCCTCACTACGGGACGGCTCTCGATTGTACTCTGTGCCACCATCAGCATGCAAAATCGGAAAACTATTGTTCCCAGTGTCATAAGTTTGATTTTGTTGTGCCCTGATAGGTGACCAAGTCCGGTCAGAAGAACGTTCCGATAACAAGTATGATCAGGAGTATGCCGACAGCAAGGACTAAAAAACCGATGATGCTTGATATGACTTCAAACCAGAGTGACGGTGGTTTGGCAAGCACTTCATGAAGCTTCCCTTCCTGTTTTAACCTCTCAAATTCTCCTGGGCGTTCTTTACGGAACTCCTCCTCTGAAACCTTGCCTGTAAAAATGACTGAATCAATGGGAAACTTCTCTCCACGGAGGTGTGCGTGGATAAAGTGAAAAATAAAGATAAAGCCGGTGGCGAGGAGCGCTTCGTCGCTGTGAACAATGGTGGCTACATTGAGGACCCAGCCGGGGAAGAAGTAGACGAAGAATGTGGGGAACCAGAGAAACAGCCCTGAGACCCCTATCATGGCTACTCCCCAGAAGACCGCCCAGTAATCAAATTTTTCCCAGTATGTCCAACGGTCAAATTGCGGTTTTGGACCAAGCCCGATAAACCACTTAACGTTATTACCGAAGTCCTTCAGGTCTTTCAGTCCGGGAACCATAGATTCCGGTCCTGCAACAAAACTGAGAAAAGAATGGGATGTCTTGAATTTGAAAAAAACAAACAGATAAATCAGGTGGACAATAAAGTACCCGAAAGTGACCAGGGCAAAGAATCGATGGAGGTGGCCAGCCGATTCGAATCCGCCAATAAAATTAACGAGATAATGCGCCCATAGACTGTCGCTGTATCTTAAAGGAAGTCCGGTTACTGCAAGGCCTAAAAAACTTACCATAACAACGACATGCATGATGCGATGAAAATAATTGAACCGGATTACGTACATTGTATCGTTTCTGGTCATTTTTTCTCCTTCCTCCGTCGTTCTTTGATGCGTTCAATCCAGGAGCGCGGTAGCCAGAGGAGGGTATGAATACCGAAGAAGCCGAAAACGGTAACCAGAAGAACGGTCATGAAACGCCAGACATAGTAGAGGAGGGGATGGTCTGTCTTGCTTTTATAGTTTGTATGAACTATGAATTCAGTAAAGGCCTTGTTCGCCTTGGGGTGGCACTGCCGACAGGTGTCTATTATATTTTCCTTGGAAATCTTCGAGTGTGGATCTGAGTGAGGAAGCACTTCGTGGGCGCCATGACAATCGGCACACTTTGCCACACGGGTGAAGCCCAGGTTTGTTATTTTCCCGTGGTAGGAATGACGATAGGTTTCAAGGGGGCTCACATGGCAACTGCCGCACTCTTTTATTGTCTCAAGTATCCACGGGATCGCCTTTACCGATTGAACATGGTGAGCAGGGTGGCAACTGGAACAGGTTGGCGCGTTGGCGTTCTTCTTTTTTAATTGTTGCCCATGGATACTGTTCTTGAAAACCGCCTCAATTTGTGAATGGCATTTTCCGCATGTAGCGGGGATATTAGACGGATAAATCTGTGATGAGGGATCGGTGTGTGGTTTCACGGCGTGGGCGCCATGACAATTGCTGCACGACGCGGACATATGGCCCGCTTGAATCGCCTTGCCGTGGATACTGTCAGCATAAAGCGTGGAAATGTCCTTTGCCGGTATCTTATATTTTTTTATAATATCAGGGTTTGCGTGGCATGTCAGACATGTTTGTGCCACAGCATGGACATGAACAGGTGATTTCGGGTTGTCTTTTTTCAGAATGGTATGGCCTTTTCCATGGCAATCTGCGCAGGCGGCCACTTCTTTGCCATTCACAGCGCGGTGGGCATGAACACCGGACTTGTGGTCTTGATAGGCCGCGCCATGACAATCAGAACAGACGACACTCGTCATGGTTTTTGCTTTCTCGACGGTATGATACCCGTGACATCCTTTACAGGAGGCTTTGCCGCCCTTGTCTTGTCTGTGGGCGCTTTGCTGGTTCATTTTGTATGAGTTTTTGTGACAGGATTGGCAACTAACGGCGTTGAGTGTGTCGGCATGAGGAAGCTCTTTAATGTTGTGACAGTTTACACATTGAAGGTTTCCATGTACTGATTTTTTGAAGGGTTCAGTCTCAAAAACAAGGGAAATTTCCTTGCCATTAGGGCCTTTCTTGGTCATGCCCTTTTCGCTATGACAACCCATGCAGTCATCGTTGGTTAGGGCTGCACCATATACCCCGCCATAAAAGGATAGAAGGAAGAGAAAAAACAGACAATTTATCAATGTTCGTTTTAGCAAGGCACTCCTCATCCTGAGAGCTTCTCATTTCCATTCTATATTATTTGGGGTAAGATGACAACAAGAGTTGTTATTTTAGTTGTGGTTCTGTATGAGTCTGCCGGGACAGTTCCCGGCAATAGTCGAGAATATACGTTACCTTCTGCTTTGCAGAGAACAATTTTATTTTAACATTTTTCAGTACATCAGATAGTTTATCAAGGGGTTACATGTAGTATCTAAAAGATTGCGCATTGAAGTATTGAACGTCCCATTCACTACACAGAGTCGTTACTCGCTGTCCTTTTCAGGTTCATCAGGCAACTGGGCGCCATGCCATACAGCAACAATCCACACAGTCTTATCCTTGATCCTATAGAAAAACCGATATGGTCTTACAATAACTTCTCGAAAAGGAAGATCGGGAAACTCGGGCAGTAACCTTCCAGACTCGGGAAACTCCCCAAGACGGGAAAGCGTTTTCTCTGTCTTTTGGCGAAAGAGCATCGCCGCCGACGGGTTGTCAAGGTAAATATATGCAAGTGCGTCAAGAAACTGGCGACGACCTGTGGGCGTAAATAGGATTCTCAAGGTTTTGTTGCCTCAAGATAACGGTCAGCCTCTTTCAGTACATCGTCGAGTTCGTAGCCTACGCCAGCCTTTATTTCTTTCTCACCTCTGGCCAACAAGTGCAAAACATCCATTTCGTGCTGAGAGTGTTCGTAGACTTCCATGCTGACCATAACTGCCGCAGCTCTCCCGCGTTGGGTAATAAAAACAGGTTCCCTGGATGATGATAGGTTCTTTACAATGTCGCTGGCGTTCTGTCTTAGATCGGAGATCGGTATGATTTTTGGAGTTTTTGGCATTAGTTGTACCTCCTATGCTACATATAATAGTACCACCAACGTATAGTTTAGTCAAGAATCAGCTCATCTATTTACGGATAACACGAAGTTGACCCGGAGGCACACGATCAGCTAATCGTTCTCGTATTTTTTTGAAATTTCATTAAAATTTGCCATTATTTATGCCTGTGTTTGAAATAAAGATTTGATATCAGGTTTCATTTTCCACCTCTTATTCCATTTCCTCCTAACACCTCCAGGGAGTGGAGAAAACACCAATTTATTTCTATAGCAACTCTCTTATTCTTCCACCATGTTCAATAATTGCAATTCGTGGAGAGTATTGTCAACCGATAGTTTTGCTGCTAAAATTCGAATGAAATGCCGGCCATAGGTCCCTGCATTGTTATATCGTATCTTGCCCTGCTCGTTCCGGCTTTATAGTCCATATACAGGTGCCTGTATCCAAGAAGAACTGTAATGGTGGAATTAAACCGGTAGCCAAGGCATACCATATTGTTCCAGGTAAAATCCGAGCCTGCGCCAAAACCTCCTGCATCACTTCTCAATATTAAGCCGATCCTATCGGTAAGGTCTATGCTGGCCCTTGCGCCAATGATAGGATCTACGAACTGGTTGGTTTTGGAGGGATTTACGGTACCGGATGTATCCAACTCCATTCTTGTATACCAATAACGACCACCTGCAAGTAAATCAATAGAGGCAATGCGCCCTTCTTTTTTTCCGTCCATAAGCCATTTGCCTGCCCGATAAAAACCACCGAACTCAATAAGCCACATCTCTGCGGTCAAGGTAAGGTCTCTGGTGGAAAGAGGTGCGGCCCCGCTTCTCACATCAGTAACTGTGGTATCCTTGCGGAGCTTCAGATAAGTAGGGTCAACAAAAAAACCGAAATTGCCTCTCCAGGCTTCCAGATGAACTTGTCCGCCAGTTCTCAGATTGCCGGCAATGTCGGAAAATGACGCGCTGGATGAGGAACTGTAATCACCAACAGTAACCTTACCATCCAGATTTACCCCCCATATGTACGGGGTAACAGAAAATTTCCATTTGTTTTCATCGACAGCCTGTTTCTCAGTGCCAAAAGCAGTTGTTTGCCCATATACTGAAGGGGTAATCAGCATCGATAGTACGATAAAGACTCCCCATAAGATATTTGTTATTCGCATTCATTTTCTCCTAAATCAAAATTTGTTTCTGTATGTTTTTTTGTTGAAAAAACAATTTATTGCTTATGTTATTTATCAGGTATCATACCGTTATCAATGACTTTTCTGATTCTTGCGCCCCAGTATTTGAAAGCATCTTCAGACGATCCCCACTTGCTGAATCTTTCAGTAAATCCTGCCGCATAATGATCTTCCACAACAGCAAGCACTTCGTTACTCATCGAGTCAACAAACATCCACTGGCTGGTTGTTGACCCGGAACCACTCCACGAATCAGTTGCCCCCTTCTTAAGAATGCTGATACCCATACCAACCGGAACAACTGTGCTTATGGTGCTCAAAACAGGATTGCTTTGTTTCATATCCACAATGGCGAAGCGGAACCTTAAGACATCAGGGCCAGGTTCCGACACAATTGGATACTTGTCTTTAATTGCATTAACGACGGCCAATGTACAACTATCCCCCAGTTTTTTCATCTCATCACCGTTGATTTTTTTGGATTGTGAATCTTCTGCAAAGGCAAAAACAACATAATCAACCATAAATTTTTTGTATTTTGTAAAATCTGTTTCTGGCTTTATCCATCGCAATTTAGCTCCCCCTTTGGGGCCGGAAACCATTTTATTATAATGCTCCCCAAGAAAATCGCCCTTAGTTGCTGTAGTGGTAGCGCAGCCACCAAGCATCACAATTCCCACAACCAATACAAATAACTTTTTCATTACTTTTCCTCCTTTTATGAATTCCATTATTATCTGACACCCATTTTTTTATTTATTACCAACGGCCCTTTCATGGCCTGCATTACGTATGACGCAGGTAAACCGTTTTCCAATAGCTGAGTTATTGCATGCAGATATTTTCGGATGTGAAAAAAAAATTTTCGGTATCCTTCGCAAAGATAATGAAGTCCCGGTTCACCATAATAGGTTTTTACAAAACGGTGCTTAGGGCAACCACCCCGGCAGGCCGCCAGGACACCACACTCTTTACAATAACGAGACAAGGCGGTTTCCTTTGCACTGCCGCAATTGGCCCTTGCCGAGTTCTCGGCCATTACAAGGAGATTACCCGAAAATATGCTCCCGATTTTGTAATCAGGATAGACCAGGTGGTCGCAAGCATAGATGCTCCCGTTATGCTCTACGACAAGGGCACGTCCGCACTGATTCGCATGGACACAAACCGGTGAAGGATTGCCTATCCACGCATTGAGCGCCCATTCAAAGTTCATCACAAAGACCTTGCCCACATCGTTTCTTACCCACTCCTCATAAACGGAGATCATAAAATCACCGTATTCTTCGGGGTCGACCGTCCAGACAGTGGTTTTTGTCTCCGGTTCTTCAATGCTCAAAGAAGGCGGATGCGCAAGACCAAGGCCAAATCTGCTGCTTTTGGCATCGGGAACACGCTCCACAATAGGTGTGAATTGAATAAATTCGACACCGTTGTTTCTTAAAAAACGATATACATCAAGAGGATGTCTTGCCGTATCGTGTGCAACACTGACCAATACATTGTATTCGACTTCATGTTTTTGCAGAAGGTTCAGCCCGCGCATAACACGGTCAAATGTTCCTTTTCCTTTTTGGTCGCGGCGATAGCGGTCATGAATTTCCTCTGGACCATCAAGGCTGATTCCCACCATAAAACCATGCCTCTTCAAAAATTCGCACCAATCATCATTAAGCAGCGTTCCATTAGTCTGCAGGGAGTTTTTGATTATTTTTTGACGCCCAAAGGGTCTTTGCAGTTCGACTACCTTTTTGAAAAAATCAATTCCCAAAAGTGTCGGCTCACCTCCCTGCCAGACAAATTCCACAACCGGCGTGGGTTGAGACTCGATGTATTTCGATATAAATGCCTTGAGAACTGCGTCGGACATCCGGTACTTCTTATCAAAGCCAAACAATGCCTGCTTTTCAAGATAAAAACAATACTCACAGTTGAGGTTGCACGCAGGCCCTGCAGGTTTCGCCACGATGTGGATGCCTTGCAGGTTATTTATCTCTTCAATTCTTTTTCTAAAATCCATATTAAATTACTTTATCTAAATAAATTGTCGTTCAGTCAAACTCTGCAAGCCCTCTTCGTTCTGCAGCGCTCGGATTTGCCGGGTTGGCATCTATCACAACCTTTTCGCTCCTTCATTTATTCCTTATAAACACAATGTCAAAGGTCTGTTTTGTAACGGCCTGATAATATGTTCCTTTCAAAACATCTGTTCCAGGATCATATTGAAGGCTATATTTAGAACCGGGATAATTGATGTCGCGCAACTCCACCGCGAGATGTATCACGCTTTTCTTCTTAGCAGCTTCTGCCCTAAAGACCTTGATAGACTGCGGATTGAAATAGAATGCCGAGACGCTCCCGTTATTATCGATATTCTTAACTTCAAGGACATATCCGCCATCTGGCCGAACCCAGTTTCCTTTAAGAATTTGGAGACCGGTCATCACAGAAGAATGTTTTGCATCCTCCGCAAAGACCGTCTCAGGAATATGCCCCGCTATGATTATCGCTGTAAGGATAAAGACACCTGCCAGGACTCGCCTTTTCCCCGGCAGTTGCTTTAAGGTGCAATCTATCGTCTTTGTTGTTTCCATTCAAAAACTCCTTAAAAGACAGAAGCGGCACACAAACTTCCATCGCAATGCTCGCGCAGGGGGAAAAGGTATAAATTCCTTTTCCCCCTGCGGCAGGAATGTTAGTTTGCCAACGCTCTTTTAATTAAAGTCTGCCTCTCCTTCTGCTTTTCTTCCGCGTTTGCTTTCGTCATCTCCTTTATACTGACAGTAACTTTATCTATCTTGCCGGTAAAATTATAAGGGGCGGGAACTCCATAGTCTTCAACAACCGGCGTCTCACTGTCCTCGCCGACATCGGCCCCTTCGTCAGCAGAAATTACGTATGACGCAGTATTTTCGATCCTTCCTTTGGCGACTTTCTTGCCGTTGACAAAGATCGTTCCTGTGCCTCCCTTGCCGTATCCGCCGCCGTCATAGGCAAACTCAAAACGAATACTCGCCTTTCCGGCAGGCAGCGCATTGGGGGCGATAACCGTATACCGCTTCAAGCCAAGCCAATTGTATGTATAGGCCGGCTTGCCATCTTTCAGATAAAGACTCCAACCACCAAAGCGGCCGCTCTGCGCGAGAATTACACCCCTGCCACCTTCCTTGGGAATATCTACCTCAGCGGTAATGTTATGGGAGGCGTTCTTCGTATTGATGAAGACATTCTCCTTCATTCCCTTCATTCCCTGATAAACTGTTAAAGACGTGCGGCCGCCCATGAGATCCGGTCTGCCGGCTATGACCGGATTGAACCGTTCCATGCTCCGGTCGTCGATGGGAAGCACTGGATATTTCGCCACTTCATCCAGAAAAGCCGCCTGCATCTCCTTGAGCTTTTCAGGGTTTTTTGCCGCCAGATCGTTTGCCAGGCTGAAATCGTTTCTTGTGTCGTAAAGCTCCCATTTGTCTTTATCCAGAGGACCCACGCCGGCATACTCCCACGGTAGTTTATGAATGGTTCCGGCAAACCAGCCGTCTTTATACAAAGCACGGTTGCCAACCAGCTCAAAATATTGGGTGGTATGACGGTCTTTTGCCTTTGCGTCGTTTAGGCTGTACATCATGCTCACGCCCTCAATAGGGGTTTGGGTTATCCCATCGACGGCTTTCGGTTCCGGCAAACCCGCTGCCTCAAGGATCGTAGGCGCGACGTCTATTACATGATGCCACTGTGTCCGCAATTCACCCTTCGCTTTGATGCCCTTCGGCCAATGGACGATCAGACCGTTTCTCGTCCCTCCGTAATTCGAGGCAATCTGCTTTGCCCATGTAAAAGGCGTATTCCCCGCGATAGCCCAACCCATCGCATAGTGATTATAGGAATAGGGACTGCCTAATTCGTCAATATGCTTCATAACATCGCTCAGTTCTTCTATCCGGTGATTCATGAATCCCATCTCGTTAAAGGCGCCATTCGGTCCGCCTTCGGCGCTTGCGCCGTTGTCTCCCAAAATGTAGAAGACGAGCGTGTTATCCAGTTGCCCTAAATTGGACAAGGTCTGAATCAAACGTCCGATCTCAGTGTCTACATATTCTCCGTATCCTGCAAACACCTCCATCTGACGGGCAAAAAGTTTCTTTTGATCCGCGCTGAGCGTATTCCAATCAGCAATGGCTGCAGGCTTTGGCGCAAGCTTTGTATCCTGCGGCGCTACGCCAAGTTTTTTCTGCCGTGCTAAAGTTTCTTCACGCAGATTATCCCATCCCTGATCGAATTTGCCTTTGTATTTAGCGATCCAATTCTTTGGGAGCATGATGCGGCGCATGCATCGCACCCGGTGCGAAGTAGATAAAGAACGGTTTATCCGGCGTGAGAGATTTGACAGACTGTATCCAATTGATCGCCTGATTCGTCATGTCCGTCATGAAGTGGTAGTTCGGGGTTTTCGGAGTATCGATTTTTGTCATGCCGTCATAGAGGGAAGGGCTCCACTGGTTTGCCTCACCGCCCAAAAACCCGTAGAACTTGTCGAAACCGCTTCGGGTGGGCCAGCGATCCGTAGGCCCGGAAGGAGAAGTCTCCCATACGGCCACTTCATGGACCTTACCGAATGCTGCTGTCGAATAACCGTTATAACGCAGCATCGTCGCTAATGGAGCTACGCTATCCGGCCGCACTCCGGTGTTTCCCGGGAAACTCGTCGATATCTCCGTAATGGTACCCATGTTACAGGTGTGGTGGTTCCGCCCCGTAAGCAGCGCCATGCGTGTCGGAGAACTGAGTGAAGTGGTATGGAATTGATTGTAACGCAACCCCTGATTTGCCAACTGTTCCGCCGCAGACATTTTGACAGGACCGCCGAAAGAGCTGGATTGGCCGAACCCCATATCGTCAATAAGTATAATCAAGACATTCGGGGCGCCCGCCGGCGCTTTGACCTCAAACCGGGCTGGCGGTGTTGCATTTCTTGCGTCAAGCACTGTGCTTCTCGGATACTTCGGTTCTGGAACAGGAAGCACAGTGCGATCCGGCGCTGCCTGCTGCGCGCCTGCCGTTGCAGCGCACAAAACACTTAGAGTAATACCCAAAATAGAGTTGCTATTGAGACTCAATTTTTTCCAAACCATGTATATTCCTCCTTGTCAAAAATAAATGGCTCATCAAGATATTATGTTGTAAAAAAAGCGACCTAAGCCATCTTTTTGAATATGACCCTTTAATAGAAATATTCAGGTTAGTAACCGGGATAAAGAAGTCGTATTATTTGCTGATTTCCCATTCTGTGTGCAACCGACCATGCAGATTCTCCATCGTCATTCTTTACTGCAACAACAAATCTTGCTCAGATCTGAGCAAGATTTGTACTCGTGATTGTTGCAGTAGACTCCCCCCCTATAATGGCAGTATTCCAGTGAGGATCTGATATGGTTGCTTTTGCTCCCCCTGCTTAAATGCATCATGTGCCTTTGAAAAATTGCACTGCCATGCGGCGTCAAACAGATCGTCATTCGCGTCAGCATGGCTTTCTGCAACAAAAATAAAAGTGAAGAAAATAATAAAAATTATTAATAATTGTGTTTTCAGTGCACTTAGTGTTTGTCCTTTATTGAAAGATTTCATATGAATTATTTTAAAAGATATTTTTGAAGATTGTAATATTTGAGATATACATATATTATTACTATTATTAATAATAACTATTTTATTCTAATTTACTGTTTCCCCAATATGTACGACTACTTATTGTTGGTTAAAATATTTTCTAAAACTGCCTATTCATCAATAATGATCCCTGAGAAATAAGTGCCCTTTCTGAAATGATCAAATTATCACCGCCATCATGTCACCGCCACCGTAAAGATCTTCTGCTTCTTGAACAAGGGCGGCGCAGATGGAGGTTCCCGCGCAAGCCGTTGGCCGGACACTGAACAAAACTGGGCATTAACTCACAGGCTCCACCCTTTAATATAGACAGACAATGATTAAATTGATAAAATGAAGTTTAATCTTGCAATTAAAAACATCAATGAGGTTATTCCGTAAAATGTTGCAGGCTGCGCAACGTAAGGATTATGTGATGCTGTGTGTGTCGGATAAAAGACAGAAAAGAGGGTCTTCTTCTTTAATCTTCATCTTGCTTATCATTGCCATTACGGTATGTGGCTTCTTGTCAGGATGCGCGACACTCCCGAGGGATTATCCACGGGCGATATCGACAGCCCACGACAGACCCCTTGAAACTGCTCTTGAACGGGATTTGGCACGTCTGGCAGCGCCATATGCAGAAAAGTCAGGTTTTTATATTATCGACTCCGGACTGGAGGCCTTTGAAGCTCGTGCTACTTTGATAAAGAAGGCCGGGAAGACCCTTGATCTCCAGTACTATATCGTGAATGCCGATGTCACCGGCAAGATCCTCATGGACCTGCTGCTCAAAGCGGCAGACCGGGGAGTGCGTGTGCGACTCCTCATTGATGATCTGTATACAAAGGGTAAAGACAGGGAATTGGCGAGCTTATGCGTTCATCCGAATATCCAGATCCGGGTCTTCAATCCCTTTGCGGGACGTTCGTTCTTTACCAGGGCTTTCGATTACCTGACAGACTTTTCCCGGATTCATCGAAGGATGCATAATAAGTTATTTGTCGCAGACACGGCAGTAGGTATTCTGGGGGGCAGAAATCTGGGCGATGAGTATTTTGACGCCAACGATGAAGTGAATTTTGAGGATATGGACCTCCTTGCTATCGGCCCTGTAGTAAAGGAATTAGGCGATATCTTTGATACTTACTGGAATAATGATCTGGCGGTTCCCATCGAGGCATTCCTGGTGTTTCCTCCGACAAAGGGAGAATTGGAAGAAACCTCAGCGATGCTTGCAGCGTACCGGGAAGAACAGCAAGATTCTCAGTACATGAAAGAGCTGCGTGACTCAGAATTTGTGGAAAACCTGTTATCGGACAGTCTGCCCCTTGTCTGGGCCAATGCGCGTCTCATATATGATCTTCCGGAAAAAATAAATATCTCCAAGCCGCTACGTCCTTCCACTATCAGTATTTGGGCAGGACTGAATCCTTATATGAAAGAGACGAAATCGGAACTCATTCTGGTTTCTCCATACTTTGTGCCCGGCCCTAAAGGAATGGCTGCACTTAAGGTTTTGCGGGACCGGGGGGTCCGCGTGCGGGTCCTGACCAATTCACTTGCTTCAAACGATGTACCCATTGTTCACGAGGGATATGCCCGGTACCGGGAGGGGATGCTCCGGCAGGGTATTGAACTCTACGAAGTGCGTGCTACAATGGATATCAAAAAGGGTATCAGAGCCCGGAGAAAATTCGGGTCATCAGGGGCGAGCCTCCACGCAAAGACCTTTGTTTTTGATAGAAAAGCAATTTTTATAGGATCGGCTAACCTGGACCCCCGTTCCAGACACCTCAACACCGAGTTGGGGATCATTGTGGAAAGTCATGAGCTTGCCGATCAGGTAGCGACACAATTCGAGATCGTTACAAATCCTGATAATAGTTTCCGGCTGGAGCTTGCCGGAACTCCTGCTTCCAATGTGTCCGAACCAGGGTCTGTCGATACGATTGTCTGGATTGGAGAAGAGAATGGAAAGGAAGTGAAATACAACAGTGAACCGCTGTCCGGGTTCTGGCGAAAGATTTTCACGAAATTCCTATCGCTTTTCGCCCCGGAATCGATGCTGTAAAGAGTGATTGAGGCTTATTCCTACCGTGCAATTCCCCTGGGAGGTATAGCATGCTCTACCTTCTCGGAGTGCCAGGTGATCTGATCAGCTTCCGGGCAGGTATCCTCATACTTGGTATCCTCACCACCCTTTCGAGCGCCCTTGTTATCACTATGAAGGAATTGGAATAAGCAAAAAAATGTTTCGCATGTGGTTAAGATTTATTGAGGTTTGTTGCCCTGTTGTTATCGCGTGCGTATCTTTCTTGTCTTTTCCTGTGTTATGAGAAAAAAGATGAGCGCTGCTATGATCAAAATGGCTCCGAAAGCCAGAATAAGGGTGTTTCGCGTAAAAAAAACCATTACAAATCCGACAATTGTTATGATTATGCTGATGATGTAGGAAATGATTGTGTTCGTCTCGAAGCTCATCGATGCCTCCGTATTATGATGGATAAATATACCATAAAACCGGTCATTACAGAAATGATTTCACCATAATCCCCAGACCCATTGCCTGGCAAGACATAAGAATTCATGATAGGTAAAAATTTAAAAAAATAGTATTGACAGTAAATGAGGAAATATATAACATATAAAATAATGTTTATATGTAATGAGGATACAGAATGATAGAAAGCGCGTCAAAATATATTATATATGAGCTTCTGAAGATGTCGCCGGGAACGAAAATGGCAAGTGCTGCAGACTTCTTTCTCTATGATGTTACTAAAATATTCCTCCTTCTCGTTGTCATCATATTCACGGTTTCCTTCATAAGGAGCTTTTTTCCTCCCGAGAAGACAAGAAAGATGTTATCTCATAAAAAAGAATTTATAGGTAATATCCTGGCTGCTCTCCTCGGCATAGTCACACCATTTTGCACCTGTTCTGCGGTGCCCCTTTTTATTGGTTTTATCGAGGGCGGTGTGCCGCTGGGTGTTACTTTTTCCTTCCTCATTTCTTCGCCCATGGTAAACGAAGTGGCCATTGTTCTTCTCTTTGGTCTTTTCGGATGGAAGATCACGGCCATTTATATAGGAACCGGTCTTATAGTAGCGATATTTGGAGGATATATTATTGGAAAACTGAAACTGGAAAAGTGGGTCCAGGAATATGTGTATCAGATAAAGATGGGCGAGATGGTTTCACAGACGCAGACGTTGAAGGAGAAGGTTGTCTTTGCATGGTGGAGCACAAAAGATATTCTCGGCAAGATCTGGTACTTTGTTATTATTGCCATCGGGATAGGCAGCATCATTCACGGGTATGTCCCTGAAGATTTTCTTCTGCGCTATGCTGGAAAGGGCAATATATTTGCTGTACCTATAGCAGTCCTGGTGGGAGTGCCGCTCTATTCCAATGCTGCCGGTGTTATTCCTATTGTCTATGCCCTTATGAGTAAGGGATTACCGCTCGGTACGACACTGGCATTCATGATGGCTGTAACGGCGCTCTCGTTTCCTGAGATGATTATTTTAAGACAGGTCCTTAAGGTTAAGCTCCTTGCGGTTTTTGTCGGCATCATGACTGTTACTATCATAGTTGTCGGTTATCTCTTCAATGCCATCATGTGATAGGTGATGTAAAGAGGGGTGAAACATGAAGGAAATGGTAAATCTTTTCAAGGCCTTTTCAGATGAGACGAGGCTGAGGATCATCAAACTTCTGGAGAGGGGAGAGCTCTGTGTCTGCGACATAGTAGCGGCCCTTGATATGGTCCAGCCAAAAGTTTCCTTTCATCTCGGGGTCCTCAAGAAGGCCCATCTCCTGCAAGGAAGAAAGCAGGGCAAATGGATGCATTACAAAATTGATGATTCGGACCTTTTTAAGCGGCTCATTATGTTGTCGGTGCTTGAAAGAATCCCTGAAGAGAAATTGAAAAATGACAAGAAGCGACTCGAATCGTTCTTAAAAAACAAAACCGATGATCCCCTGTTCAGTCCGGTTCAGGGTGTATGTTGTTCAAGTAATATAAAAAGGAGGACAAAAGGTGAAGATTGAAATATTGGGGGCAGGCTGCCAGAACTGCATAAAACTTGCAAAGAATGCCGAAGAGGCGGTAAAAGCGAAAAGTATTCAATGTGATGTAGAAAAGGTAACCGACATCGGCAAGATCATGAGCTACGGTGTAATGATGACTCCCGGGCTCGTTATTGATGGTGTGGTAAAGAGTGTCGGTAAGATTCTCTCTGTAGAAGAAATTAAGAAATTATTATAAAATGGAGGCAACACACATGTCAGAGTTGAAAGATGTATGCTGCGGTAATCAGGTTCCGGGTTATATCAGATCAAATATGTAAGGAAATAAGGGAGGGTAGAAGCAATGGCCGCAGAGCAGATCACGAAGAAGCTTTCTTTTCTGGACCGTTATTTAACATTGTGGATCTTCCTTGCTATGTTTATCGGCGTAGGATGGGGGTATATGTCGCCCGGTGTGGTCGACTTCTGGAACCAATTTCAGTCAGGGACAACGAATATCCCCATTGCCATCGGGCTTATTCTCATGATGTACCCACCGCTGGCCAAGGTAAAATATGAGGAACTGGGCGAGGTATTTAAAAATTACCGAATCTTGAGCCTTTCTCTTGTCCAGAACTGGGTGGTGGGGCCGATCCTCATGTTTGTGCTCGCTGTCGTATTCTTAAGAGGTTATCCGGAATATATGATCGGTCTCATCATGATAGGGCTTGCCCGATGCATTGCCATGGTTATTGTCTGGAATGATCTGGCAAAAGGGGACACCGAATACTGCGCCGGTCTTGTGGCCTTCAACTCCATTTTCCAGGTCCTTTTCTTTTCCGTCTATGCCTATATCTTTATCACAGTTCTGCCGCCTATGCTCGGCCTGAAGGGGGTCATAGTCGATATCACCATCGGACAGATCGCACAGAGTGTTTTTATCTACCTTGGCATTCCCTTTATTGCCGGGGTGGTTACCCGTTTTGTCCTTATCAAGGTGAAAGACAAAAAATGGTATCATGAAAAATTCATACCAAAGATCAGTCCTATGACGCTCATTGCGCTCCTTTTTACCATTCTCGTTATGTTCTCTCTTAAAGGTGAATATATTGTCAAAATACCCCTCGATGTAGTGCGAATTGCTATACCGTTGCTGATCTATTTTGTTATCATGTTTCTTGTCTCCTTTTACATGAGCGCAAAAGCCGGCGCCCATTATGGACAAGCTGCGACACTCTCCTTTACCGCTGCGTCAAACAATTTTGAGCTTGCCATTGCGGTGGCCGTTGCTGTTTTCGGCATCAATTCCGGTCAGGCCTTTGCTGCCGTTATCGGGCCCCTTGTCGAGGTGCCGGTGCTGGTCAATCTCGTACACCTTGCGCTTTGGTTCAAAAAGAAGTATTTTCCTTATGCAGTAGAGACGCCAACTGGTGTCTGCTATGTGCGCTGCAAAGATTGAAAAAGGGAGGAATATGCGATGGCTAAGAAGAGAGTCTTATTTGTTTGTGTCCATAACAGCGCCCGGAGTCAGATGGCAGAAGCGTTCCTGAACACTCTTGCGGGAGACAGATTTGAAGCAGTGAGCGCAGGACTTGAACCGGGGAAGCTTAACCCCCTTGTTGTGGAAGTCATGAAAGAGGTAGGTATTGATATTTCAGAAAACCGAACGAAGAGCGCCTTTGACCTTTTCAAGAAGGGGGAACTCTTTTCTTATGTTATTACTGTATGTGACGCGGCAAGCGCCGAGATGTGTCCTCTTTTCCCGGGACTGCTGACCGCGCAGATCCACTGGAGTTTTGCAAATCCTCTGGCTTTTACCGGTACTCACGAAGAGAAACTGGCGCAGACGAGGGTTTTGCGGGATGCTATAAAAGAAAAGATTGAAACATGGCTTAAGGAAACGAAATTCTGAAGAACCTATACATTGGGGAGGGGAATGGTGATCCCTTTTATTCAATCGAAAAAGTATATTCTCACTATTGTCCTTGCCCTTATTGCTCTGGGCATTGAGTTCTATTACAGCATCTGCGCGGGTTCCTGCTCGTACTTGCAGGGTGACATCTTCGGCATCGGTCTTCAATATGTCGGCATAGCCTTTATGATTTGCATCATAGTGATGAGTATTTTCAAGAAAGATCTCCTCCTGCTCTTCCTGCTTTCTGCCGGGATTGGAGCGGAGATATACCTTGTGGGATTTCAGATCTGGTATAATACTTATTGTCCTTACTGCCTTGCTTTCGGAGGCATCATAGTTGCCCAGTTTCTCATTAATGTTGATTGGAAGTGGAGAAAGCTGATTATAGCATTTATCTTGATGGCGTTGCTTCTTTTCCCGATCTTTTTTCACGGTTCCGTTACCCCAGTATACGCTGCCGAAGAGGTATCGATGCCCACATTCGGCCAGGGGACTATCAAGGTTCGGCTTTACACTGACTATTTTTGTCGGCCATGTCGCGCCATGGAACCGAAGATAGAGCCGGTGTTGGCGGAGTTGGTGAAACGAAATACCATCACTCTTACTCTTATCGATACACCCTTTTATCAATACTCATCAATGTATGCCCGATACTTTCTCTATGCCATGCAGGAGAAAAAGGATTTCAATACAGCTCTTGCAGTAAGGAATGTTTTAATCGCCGCTTCTGTGGAGAATATCAGGAATACAGCGAAACTGGAAGAAATCTTGAAGAACAAAGATATAAAATTCAGGGCCTTTGATGTAAAACCGATATTTGCACTCTTCGGCGCCCAGCTTCAGAGCGATAAGGTTGAGGCGACGCCGTCCTGCGTGATCGAACAAAACGGAAAAAAAGAGCTCTTCAAGGGCGGCGGAGATATTATCGCTGCCCTTGAAGAGCTCTTGAAATAGAGAGTTTATACTATAATGAATTGAGAGTAAAAAATGAAAATAGTTATGATGGTCTTTGTGGGTTTTCTACTGTACTGTCTTTATTCCTGTGCTACGAGCTGCGCGGTGCCAAAACAGCAAGGCGTTGGTCAGCAGCAATCTGTTCCGACCACAAAATAGGTACGATTGTCGATTTGAAGTAATCTATGCAAGAGGAGCAACCAAGGTGAAATGTGCCGCCAACAAGATGATACATATGGTAATTGCTTCACTGTTTTTTCTTTTTGTGGCAATGATTTCTTTACCGACAGAAGGAAGGGGGCAGAAACCTCAGGAGACAAAACCTCTTCCGACCCTCATTGATCTTGGAAGAGGCACCTGCACGCCATGCAAAATGATGGCGCCCATCCTCAATGATTTGAAAAGGGAGTATGCACGGTATTTTGAATGTTGAGCTCATCGATATACGGGATAACCCGGAGGCCATGAAAAAATATAATATCCGCGGTATACCATTCCAGATTGTTTTTGACGCTTCAGGAAAAGAACTCAAACGACACTATGGTTATATGTCAAAGGAAGAAATTCTGAAAATGCTCAAAACTGCAGGCATTGAGTTGAAAAAGACGACAGGGCAGAAGAAAAATTGAATAAAGTGCCTGATGAGAGCTAAGGGGTCTTATAAATACGAAAGAGGAGAAATTATGTTGCTGCATCACAAAAAAAAGTTCGTAACATTTTTATTTTGCATCGGTTTTATTGCCGGTATGTTTGCTTTTGCACATGCACAGAACAATACGAAAACACCATCTGTGGCAAAACAGCTCCCCCGGCTTGTAGATGTTGGAGCGGATAAGTGTATACCCTGTGTTATGATGGCCCCTGAGCTTGAGAGCCTAAAAAAAGAATATGCCGGAGTGTTAGAGGTCGAATTCGTGGATGTCTGGAAGAAGCCTCAGGCCGCAGAGCCATATAAAGTCAGGGGTATACCGACGCAGATATTTTATGGCGCATCGGGTAAAGAGATTCACCGTCACTTGGGGTATATCTCGAAGTCACAGATTCTGGAGACCTTCAGGAAAATGGGTATAGAATTGAAGCAAACTACTGTACAGAGCAAAAAGTAAAGAGGTATACCGGATATGATAGAAAGGCTCTTCATTATCCTTACCGATGCTGTTCAGGGGACACCGGTACTGGCTTTTGGTGCTGCCTTTATGTGGGGTGTGCTGAGCCTGGTCTTAAGCCCCTGCCATCTTTCAAGCATTCCCCTTGTTGTTGGTTTTATTGACGAGCAGGGTCGTATCTCGACAAAGAGAGCTTTTTTCATTGCTCTGCTCTTTTCTTCGGGCCTCATGGTGAGTATCGCCGTTGTCGGGATCGTCACGGCGCTCGCAGGTCGTATGATGGGAGATGTGGGAAGATACGGCAACTATTTTGTCGCTTTGATCTTCTTTCTTGTGGGGTTCCATCTCTTTGGCCTCATCCCTGTGCCCTGGTCAGGACCTGCCGGTATTACCATGAAACGAAGAGGACCCATTGCGGCGCTTCTTCTTGGCCTGATCTTCGGCATTGCCCTTGGTCCATGCACCTTTGCCTATATGGCTCCTATCCTGAGCATTACTTTTCAGCTTGCAGGAACAGCGATATGGTATGGCATACTCCTTATTTTATTTTACGCCCTGGGTCACTGTTCAATTATTGTGTTGGCGGGAACATTTACCGAATTGGTCCAGCAATATCTGAACTGGAACGAACAGTCAAAGGGGCCAATCATCGTGAAAAGGGTCTGCGGTGTTCTGGTCATATTGGGGGGATTTTATTTGTTGTATACAGCACCTTGAAGATTCTTTTTTTGCCTTAATACCTGCAGTCTCTCACCGGGAGACATTTTTCACTGGTCAGGTTCCCCCGAAAAGCGGGATACCGCCCCGGAGAGAAACATCACCAGCGAAGCCGACTGCTACTTTATCTCCATCGACTATGACCGGAACCTGTGTTTTTCCCCCGGAGTAGGCGAGCATTTCCTCAAATTTGTCCTGGTTTTCATCAATGTTGATGTAGGTGGCCCTATCGCCGTAGGCTGCCCGAGCCTGGTTACAGAAGGGTCAGGTGTCGGTGCCGTAAATAACGATTTTATCTGCCATAATGCGTCCTTTTTATAAAATAACGTCATAGGATATCGCGTTACCCTTTGTTTGCTCTATCCTTAATATACTTTCTATACTCCTTCAGCAGGCTATATGAGTAATCCTTGCGGGCACGTTCCGATGAGGGGATATAGTTCTTCTTGGCTTCCAACCTGTTTATGATCTCCTCAATGGTTTCATCGTCCGCTTTTCTGCCTTGTGCGTAAAGTTCAGCCATTATCGCATCAAGACCTAACATGCCGACCTCTGTATCATCTATAAATTTAAGCGTGCGCCAACCAACTGGTGGCGTGGAGGGGACTCAGCACCCGTCTGCTCACCCTTTCTCGTCATGCTGTGATGCATGTTCGTCACGTTCTACCAGATCATCTTCCTTCTCTGGCATAATTTCCACCTCCTCGATTATTTATTATCGACCCTGCAGGCAAGCTATGACACTCCCCGGCAGGGACTGTTATTAGTATACCAACCATTCGACTAAATATCCAAAAGAAAGATCAACCCCTGTGGATATGGCTCCCGGAGGCATGGAGGAACAGGATATTGGAGGCGGTAAGGAAGGTCTTAACGCCAGAGGCATTGCGGTATTGGTAAAGAGGTAATATGATAACAAAATGGGGCATATATCGAACAGCAAAAAAGAGACAAAAGGGAGAACATGATGGGATTAGTACTAGCAGACCGGATTCAAAAAGATTATCAGGTTGGCGAGGTTGCAATAAGGGCACTCAGCAATGTGAGTTTTAAGATTGAGCCGGCATCCTTTGTGTCCTTTGTAGGTCCTTCGGGCAGTGGGAAAACCACCCTCCTGAACCTGATAGGTTGCCTTGATAAACCAACAGAGGGAAAGCTTACTGTTGCCGGCATTGATATAATAGATCTCAATCGCAAACAGAGCGCTTTTTTCAGGGGAGAACATATCGGTTTTATCTTTCAGGATTTCAATCTCATCCCGGTGCTTACCGTTTATGAAAACATAGAATATCCGCTGATCATGGTTCAGAGCGTGCCCCTGAAGGAGAGGCAGAAGAGGGTCTCTACCGTTATTGAAGCAGTGGGTATGACAGACCAGAAAGACAAATATCCAGACCAGATATCGGGCGGACAAAAACAGAGGGTCGCTGTCGCGCGGGCGCTTGTAACCAACCCGAAACTTGTCCTTGCTGACGAACCTACCGCTAATCTTGATCACAAGACAGCATACATGGTGATAAGCCTCATGAAAAAGATGCGGGACGAGTTCAAAACGACCTTTATCTTTTCCACCCATGACCAGAAGATCGTTGGGGAGGCAGAGATAATATACACCCTGGAGGACGGGGAAATTACGGACAGACAGACGAGAGGAGGGAACGGCAATGGGTAAACTCTTTAAAATAGCCGTACGAAATCTCATGCGGTACAAAAGAAGAACAATCCTCACCGCCTCGCTCATCGCTATAGGTGTTCTCTTTGTTGTTGTCTTCGTGGCTATATCAGGTTCATTCAAAAATATGATTATCGGCCAGATAACCGATTCCATGCTTGGCCATATCCAGATCCACCATAAAGGGTATGTGGCATCCATAGATAACCTACCCCTTACATTGAATATGAAATCTCAGGCTGTGGCAAAGCTGGAAAAGACATTCCAGGGGATACCGGAAATCGTGGCCTATTCACCGAGGATTAAATTCGGCGGTATGTTCAGCAGCTTTGCCGAGACCACTAGCATAAGGTTGAACGGGGTTTACCCTGATAAAGAGTTGAAGACAGTCCCCCTCCTTGCTTCCAGAATAATGGAGGGCGCCAAGACCATCAAGAAGGGCGAGGTGTTAATACCCGAACTGATCGCGAAAGGCATGAAGCTGAAGGTAGGCGATGCAGTGGTAATCATTGTCACCAATAAAGACGGTTCTGTGAACGGAAAACAGCTTCAGGTAGGAGGTGTACTTGAGAGTGCAACCGGACCGGGTGGCAGGGACGGCTACCTCCATATTGAAGACGCTATGGAAATTCTGAGGATGGACGAAATGGAGATCAGCGAAATTGCTATAAGGCTCAATAATTTCGGTAGACTTCACAGTACATTCAATACTCTGAACGGATTGCTCTCCAATGAGGTTAATAAACAGGGAAAATCAGCTTTTGAGGTGCATACTTGGGAAGGCCTTTCGCCGTTTTTTAATATTGCCCGCATGATTGACCTGATGACCTTATTTATCAAGGTAATGCTTATCGCTATTGTCCTTGTGAGCATTATGAATGTTATGATCATGGCCGTATATGAGAGAATACGGGAAATAGGAACCATTTCCGCAATAGGCACTATGCCGGGGAAGATCCTTTCCATGTTTCTCATCGAGGGCTTCTGTCTCGGCGTTTTCGGAGCCATCATTGGGAACGCTGCTGGGCTGATAATTGTCTTCATACTTAAGGCCGTCAGGATTACCTTTGAGTTCGGAAGGCAGACCGGATTTGTCCTCGTGCCGACAATTGATACGTTGGATATCCTTGTAGTTTCCCTCATCGTCATCGGCGTGGCGATTATCGGCAGTCTCCAGCCTGCCTTCAAAGCCTCTCGGATGGAGCCAATCAAGGCGCTACGCCATGTGTGAAATAATAGCGGCTATATACAAAGATAGTTTGAAAGGAGATAAGCGATGTTAAAAGCACTAATAGCTGTATTGATGGGAGTATTGTTGACAGCACCTGCGTTTGCTATTGACGGGACTCAGCTTCTTGCAAAGATAGACAAGAACATGAGCCCCGAGTCCTACGAATCGTACAGAAAGATCATCAACATCGAGCCGGGCGGCAGCAAAAAAGAATATACATACTATACGGTAAAAAAAGGGAAAGACAAGATCGTAGGGCTCTTTCTCACTCCTGCAAGTGACAAGGGGAGGAGTACACTACGTTTGGGTGACAACATGTGGCTCTATATCCCCAACGTGGGAAAACCGGTGCGCATCACGAGCCTCCAGTCCGTAGTAGGCGGGGTATTTAATAATGCAGACATACTGGCTCTTGATTACGCCGAGGAATACAACGTGGAAAAGGTTGAAGAACAGGGCAAGGAATACCTTATGCACCTGAAGGCGAAAACAAAGACCGTTGCCTATGACAAACTCAAGATGTGGGTGGATAAAGACAAGAGCCTGCCCATAAAAATAGAATGCCTCACAGAAGCGAATATGCTGATAAAGACCCTCTATCTCAAAGATATAAAGGAACTTGGAAGCGGAATTATACGGCCTGCTGTTGTCGAAACAGACAGTCCCCTCTACAAGGACTACAAGTCAATTATGATATTCGCAAAAATCAAGAAAAGGGACTTTAAAGATGAGGTATTTACCCTGACCTTTATGCCCAAAATGGAGTCGCTCAGACAATGATGGATTCAAGGTCAGGGGTTCAAGGGCCAACTTTCAAGGTTATTTGCAAACTCTTGGCCCCTTGTCTTTTGTTTGTTGTCTTTTGGCTCACACCTTTCGCCCATTGGTCTCTTTCCTATGCCGAAGAGTATACCTTTGAAGCTTCAGAAGTTGAGAGAAAACCCTACCATATCGGCGGTTATCTGGAAATTATGCCTAACATTTTTGGGCTTGATAAGAATGCATCTCTTTACAAACTGAATTTCTATAACCGGAAAGAAGGGGGAACAATCGAACAATACAATGGCGGGGTCCAGTTGGAAGGGAGCCTTGGAAAAGGCATCTCCAGGTTATATGCAAAAACATACACGGGTTATACCAGATCCTACCAGGGAGAGACTACAAAGACAACCATTCTGGAAGGCTATGGATCGCTAAAGCCTTCTCCTTCGTTTACAATGGAATTCGGTAAAAAGACACTGAACTGGGGGAAGGGCTACGCCTGGAATCCCGCCGCATTTCTCGACAGGCCAAAAGACCCGAATGACCCGGAGCTCTCCCGTGAAGGATATATCCTCGCATCGGCAGATTATACCAAGAGCTTCACGGGGGCGCTCAAGACCCTTTCCTTCACTCCTGTCCTTATACCGGTATATTCGGGGGTGAATGATGATTTAGGAGAAATAGACCATCTCAATGCTGCCGCAAAGTTGTATTTATTGCTTTTTGACACCGATATAGACCTTATGTTCCTCACCGGTGGCAGCAGGACGACGCGATACGGGGCCGATTTTTCACGAAACATTACCACCAGTCTTGAGGTCCATGGGGAGTTCTCTCTAGTAAATGGATATCAACAAGTATATACCGACCAAAATGGGACAACACGTCAGAGAATTTATAATGCTGCGAGTTATCTGATCGGTCTGCGTTACCTCACTGAAAGGGAAACCACATATATTGCGGAATACTATCGCAACGGTACGGGGTATAACGGTAGAGAGATGGCAGATTACTTCTCCTTCATAGACAAAGGTTATAGCCATTATGTTACAGCGAGGGATCCCTCTCTTCTCAACAGAGCTGACGCGCTCTTTCAGGGCGGATATGGCAGAATGAATCCGGCGACAAACTATCTCTATCTGCGCATAAGCCAGAAGGACCCCTTTGATGTCCTTTATTTTACTCCTGCTGTAACATTAATCACCAACCTCGATGACAGAAGTTTTTCTCTAACGCCGGAGATCATGTACACAGGTTTCACCAATCTGGAGTTACGGTTGAGAACAGGGTTTATTTCCGGCACCCGTGGCAGCGAATACGGAGAGAAACAGAATGACTACAGGATTGATTTCAGGGCCAGATACTATTTTTAGAGAAATAGAAGAGAGAAATGTCTCCGGAGACCTAGGGAGTCCCCTAATATGTTTCGTGCTTTGTATAAGAAAAAACGTCCTCAATTTAGTGTCAAGATTCTATTAATAGTCATAAAGTAATAATAAAAATTGGCTAATTTGTAGAGCAGGAATGATAAACCTGTTATATCATTATAATAGGCTTTTTAATGGAAAATAGTGAAACCAACAAAGAGGCACGACCTGACCCCGATGCGCTTCTGAAGGAAATTGAACATCAGGAGCCAAGAGCAAGGGGAAGGCTGAAGTTGTTTCTTGGTTATGCCCCCGGTGTGGGGAAAACCTACACCATGCTTCAACAGGCCCATACCTTGCGAGACCGCGGCGAAGATATAGTGGTAGGCATCGTGGAAACCCATCGCAGGACAGAAACAGAAGCATTGCTCGAAAACCTGGAGACCATACCGCTCCGTCCCGTCGAATATCAGGGTTTTACCATGACAGAATTTGATCTTGACGCTGTCCTCAAACGAAGACCGGCAATCGTCCTTGTGGATGAACTTGCCCATACCAATGCCCCCGGCAGCCGCCACCCGAAGCGTTATCAGGATGTTGAAGAATTGATTGAGGCAGGCATCGACGTCTATACCACGGTCAATATTCAACATTTTGAAAGTCAGTTTGATACCATTGCCCGGATTACCGGTGTCTCGGTCCAGGAAACAGTGCCTGATACTATTCTGGAAAATGCCGATGAAGTCCAGGTTATAGATATCCCTTTTGAAGAGCTTATGCAAAGACTGAAGGAAGGAAAGGTTTACATCCCTGAGCAGGCTCGTCGAGCCATGAATAACTTTTTTCAGCGCGGCAATCTGGTAGCCCTTCGGGAACTGACTCTCACCCTGGCTGCAAGAAAGATGGGCACAGAACTTCTCAATTATATGCGGGCTAAGGCGATTTCCGGTCCCTGGGCAACCGGCGAGAGGGTGATGGTCTGTATTTCACCGGGACCATACGCGCTCCAGCTTCTGAGAAAGGCATACTCCATTGTAAAGGATGCAAATGCCGAGTGGTATGCCGTCTATGTGGCATCCCCCTCAGTGAAAGAGCTGTCCGACAGGGAAAGGCACTATCTTGCGGAAGCCCTCAACCTTGCCGAGGAATTAGGTGCAAAGATAGCTACCCTCACAGGACTTGACATCGCTGAAGAGATCGTCAGGTTTGCAGGGGCAAACAACATCACCAGGGTTGTTGTGGGAAAACCGATCCGCTCGTGGTTTGCCGAACTTCTCCGCAGGTCCCCTGTCTTTCGGCTTATCAGGGCCAAGGCCGATTTTGAGCTTCATCTCGTAACCCCAGTAAAAGAAAAGGAAAAACACGAGCCAAAGACAGCGAAAATGCGGTCATTCGCCTTTACCCACTATGCGCTGAGCGCAGCCATGGTGGCGGTGATAACCCTGCTCAATCTGGCATTGCAAAACCTGGTTCATCCCATGTCGCTGGTCTTTATTTATCTTATCGCCACTATAGGTTCTGCCCTGCGTTTTGGTACAGCGCCTTCTCTTTTTGCCTCGATGCTGAGCCTGCTCACCTTTGACTTCTTCTTTACCGAGCCTCGTTACAGCTTCTCCATGTACCACTCTCATGACGTAGTCAACGTAGTGGTTTTCCTGCTCACTTCACTGGTTGTGGGACAACTGGTAAAGATCACGAGACAACAGGATTATGCCCTCCAGCTTCGTCTCAAAAGAGTGGCTGTTATTGAAGATATGAGCAAGGAGTTTCTTGCTCTCCCGCCGGTGGAGCAGTTGATCGGAAGCTTTGCAACTCATGCAGATGAGTGGAAGAATATCCTCCCTGTACTCCGCACCACTGTCCTTGATGATATCAGCCATATTATTGTCAAATATATCGCGAAAATTGTGGATGCGCCATCCTTTGTTCTTTTTACGGCCCAGGACGGAAGGCTCAGGGTCTGGGCAAAGACCGGCAGTGATGCCGATATTGATCCTCACGAGATGGCCGTTGCCGAGTGGGCATATGGCCATGGCGAGATGGCGGGGGCCGGAACACAAACTCTCGCAAATGCCTCCACCTGTTTCTTGCCAATGAAATCAGGAGATGAGATGGTCGGTCTGGTAGGCATCCGATACGAATATAAAGACCTGCTCGTTGATCAGAGGCGGCTTCTGGGTGCTGTTACCAGTCTTGCCGCCCTGGGGGCGCTCAGGTGGGTAAAGGTTTGAGGTTGGTATAATGTCCAAGAAATACATGGGCCAGTTCATGGGCTATAATGTACCGTATTTCATGGGGTGGGAGCTTGCTGAAATTGGCCACAAAGACCACAAGAACCATGTCCCCCTTGCCTTAATTGTAGAGAATGGGTTCCAGACTGATTGCCGTGCTCTTTGTGGTGGCGATAAAATTGATGTTTCTTTCGTATGCGATGGTTTTCAGATCATCCCAGGGCAGGAACATAATGCACTCTTGCAAATAGAACCGGAAGTTATAATCGTCGCTTACCACTATCCTACCGAGCAGGTAGTCTGTAAGGATTTCCCTCTCAGTCAAGGTGCCTTCTCCCTGGTTTTCTCCAAATGACTTTGTTTCCTTCCTATCGGTCCTTCAACGAATCAAGGGCCAGGTTCACCGCAAGCACATTAACCCTTTTTGGCCCGAAAAGACCCTGGCTCTCAGTCGTACCCTCAATGAGGCGCTTCACTTCATCTTCGGTCATCTGCCGCGCTTTCGCGATTCGCCACGCCTGCAGAAACGCTCCTTCAAAACTGATGTGAGGGTCAAGCCCGCTTGCCGAGGCAAGGACGAGGTCTGCCGGAACGTGGTCCGTTGGTTTCAGGTTGTTTTCCTGTCGGATGAGATCCGCTCTGCTGTTTACGTCAGCGAGGAATTTCCCGCTGTCAGGCCCTAAATTAGCGCCTCCTGAATTGGTTGCATCATAACTGTTGGCTGAAGGGCGGCCATGGAGGTATCGGGATGCGACAAACTTCTGGCCTATCAAGGATGAACCCACAACTTTATTCCCCTTGGTAATCAGGTTCCCTTCAGCTTGTTTCGGGAAGATCCAATGGGTCAATTTCGTCATGGCAAAGGGGTATATGAAACCGGTAAGTACTGTGAAGACCAGAAAAACGAGAGCGGTTCTGCCAAATTCTTTCATAATAAGTCTCCTCAAACAAGGCCCAGAAACACGACTGCAAGATCAATAATCTTGATACCCACAAAAGGGAGCGCCAGCCCTCCGAAACCGAAGATGATAAGGTTGCGCCACAGTAAAGCCTGGGCGGTAATGGGCCGGTATTTTATGCCTTTCAGTGCAAGAGGGATGAGGAGCGGGATAATAATGGCATTGAATATTATGGCGGAGAGAATGGCGCTCTGAGGGGTGGAGAGGTGCATGATATTCAACACAGCAAGGACGGGAAATACCTGAACAAAGATGGCCGGGATAATGGCGAAGTACTTGGCTACGTCGTTGGCCACGCTGAAGGTGGTGAGAGCGCCCCTGGTCATGAGGATTTGTTTGCCTATCTCCACAATGTCAAGCAACTTGGTGGGATTCGAATCGAGGTCAATCATATTGGCTGCTTCCCTTGATGCCTGAGTGCCTGCATTCATAGCTACTGCCACATCGGCCTGGGCAAGAGCGGGGGCATCATTGGTACCATCGCCGATCATGGCCACCAGATGGCCTTCTGCCTGATGTTTCCTGATTAGATGAAGTTTATCCTCCGGCCGTGCCTGGGCAACGAAATCATCAATGCCGGCCTCGGCGGCAATGGCTGCCGCAGTGAGTGGATTATCGCCGGTAATCATGGTCGAACGGATGCCCATGAGCCTTAGTTGATGGAGGCGGTCTTTAATTCCTTCCTTGAGCACATCTTTCAGCTGGACTACACCGAGGACCCTGCCGCCGTCGGCTACAACGAGCGGTGTGCCTCCTTCGCGTCCCACCTTGTCGGCTGCCTGATCAACACTCTCGTGGACGGTCCCTCCCTGCTGCTTCACAAAAGCAGCAACGGAATCGGTAGCCCCTTTGCGGATCTCACGCCCTGCAAGCGATACACCGCTCATACGCAACTGCGGGGTAAAGGGCACAAAACATTCGGGACCGGGGGTCTTAATGTCCCGTCCGTGCACTCCCAGACGGTATTTGGCCAATGCCACGATACTCCTCCCTTCCGGAGTTTCGTCGGCAAGTGAGGAAAGAAGGGCTGCCTCAATCAATTCATCCTGGGGTACACCAGCCGCAGGAATGAAATCTGTTGCCATCCGGTTGCCGAGGGTAATGGTGCCTGTTTTATCGAGAAGTACCACATCCACGTCACCCGATGCCTCTACTGCGCGGCCACTTAAGGCTACAACATTGTGCCGGATAAGCCGGTCCATACCGGCAATCCCTATGGCCGGCAAAAGACCGCCTATCGTAGTAGGTATGAGGCAAACAAGGAGAGCAATGAGAACGGTTGCAGGAATGGTGATGTTGCCGTAAGCTGCAAAAGGATAGAGTGTGGCGACAACAACGACAAAAAGCACTGTGAGCCCTACCAGCAGGATTTCGAGGGCTATTTCATTGGGTGTTTTCTGCCGTTTGGCGCTCTCCACCATGGAGATCATGTGGTCCAGAAAAGTCTCGCCGGGATTGGCCGTAATAACGACTTTTATACGCCCGGAAAGGATACGGGTGCCTCCTGTCACAGCGCTCCGGTCTCCTTTTGCCTCCCTTATGACCGGTGCAGATTCGCCTGTAATAGCCGATTCATCGACGAGGGCAACACCTTCGACGATCTCGCCATCGCCCGGCACAGGATCACCATCCTCGATGAGGACTACATCATTTTTTCTGAGAAGCGTAGCGGCAATCTTTTGGGGTTGTCCCTCGGGGCCGATCTTCCGCGCATAGGCCTCGCTCTGAGCCTTCCGCAGGGTTTCAGCCTGGGCCTTGCCTCTGCCCTCTGCCAGGGCCTCGGCAAAGTTGGCAAAGAGGATCGTGAACCAGAGCCACAGACTTATCTGGACATTAAAGGCGAATGGACCGCCTGAAATGAGATCATGGATGCTAATGATAGTTGTAATTACCGAGACGATCTCCACAACGAACATGACCGGGTTGTGCCGGAGGAGGAGGGGATCGAGCCTTCGGAAGGAACCGGAAAAGGCCGTTTTGATGATTTTTGATTGCCAGATAGTGACGCTCTTTTCTTCCATAGTCTATTTATTCTCCTAATAAGTCCGGCCTGCAAGCAACAGAAGATGGTCAAGGACCGGCCCAAGCACGAGTGCCGGGAAAAAAGTCAGGGCGCCCACGATGATGACCACACCTGCGAGCATGCCCACAAAGAGAGGACTTGCCGTAGGAAAGGTGGCGGAACTTGCCGGTATGGTTTTCTTCATGGCCAGGGATCCCGCAATGGCCAGAGCAGGCAGAATAGTCAGGAGACGGCCTGCAAGCATGACAAACCCTGTGGTAAGGTTATAGAAAACCGTATTGGCGTTGAGCCCCGCGAAGGCGGAACCGTTATTTCCGGCTGCGGAAAAGAAGGCATAAAGTATCTCCGAAAGGCCATGGGGGCCGGCGTTGTTGAGACTGCTGAGCCCCATCCCGGTCCTGGCTGCCAGGGCCGAGAAGACAAGGGATGCAATGGCCGGGGCAACAACAACGATGACTGCCATGATCATCTCCCGTGCCTCGAGCTTCTTGCCGAGAAGCTCCGGTGTACGGCCAATCATGAGGCCCGCCAGAAAGAGGGCCAGGATGGCGTACATAAGCATGCCGATGAGGCCCACACCAACCCCGCCGAAGACTACTTCGCCGATTGCCATATTGAACATGTATACGAGCCCGGTAAGAGGCATCATGCTGTCATGCATGGCGTTCACCGAACCGTTAGACGTCGTTGTCGTGGCTTGCCCCCAGAGGACCGATGGCGCAATACCGAAGCGGACCTCTTTGCCCTCCATATTGCTCACGATACCCATTTTTGCCAGAAAGGGGTTTGTCTGCCATTCAGCGTACAGGCTCAATGTGAGGCCAATGAGAAAGAGGACCATCATGGCCGCAAAGATGGCCCACCCCTGGCGGCGGTTGCCGATCATTTTTCCCAGGGTGAAAGGCAGGGCCATGGGGATGAGAAGTATGGAGAGACACTCGAGGAAATTGGAAAGAGGTGTGGGGTTCTCAAAAGGATGGGCTGAATTGGCATTGAAGAAACCGCCCCCGTTGGAGCCTATTTGCTTGATGGCAATCTGGGAGGCGGCGGGACCGACGGCAATTATCTGCTCTGATCCTTCCAACGTATGGGCCTTCACATAGGGGCTGTAGGTCTGGACCACCCCCTGTGAAACAAGGAGAATGGTCAGGATTATACTTAAGGGAAGCAATACATAAAGGATTGATCTGGTCATGTCAACCCAGAAATTGCCGACTGTATCTTTCAGTCTTGCCGTAAAGGCCCGAATGAGGGGTAACGCCACGGCAATACCCGCAGCGGCGGAAACAAAATTCTGTACCGCAAGCCCTGCCATCTGGGTAAAATAGCTCATGGTACTCTCTCCCCCGTAGGACTGCCAATTGGTGTTTGTCATGAATGAGACGGCTGTATTGAGGGCCGTGTCCCAGCGGACAGCACCGAAACCTGCAGGATTAAACGGTAAATGTCCCTGGACGACCTGGAGGATGAAAAGCGCCACGAAGCCGATTCCGTTAAAGAGGAGAAAAGCAAGAGTATATCCCTTCCAGGTCATCTCCTGAGCCGGTTGTATCCGACAGAGACGATAGACAAGGCGTTCCAGGGGACCCGCAACCCCGCTTAACAGATTTCGCCTTCCCTCGAAGACCAGCGCCATATAATTGCCCAGCAGCAGCGCAGCCACACATAAAACAGCAATGAATACAATAATGTATAATATGTCTGGAAACATATGTCTTTCCTCCCGTATTGTACATGCTAAATCTAACCACTGTATTGTAAATTGGGTATTAAGATATGGAGCAAAAACATAAACAAAGCGTAAATATAAAGAAGAATACGGCACGGTATGCTGTATTTATCCCCTGTATTGTCTCAAGGCTGTTAGTATCTCAAAGATACTCTGGCTCTTCAGGGACTTAACAAACCCGGGAAGGTGTGTTAAACTGTACGATAGTTATGTACCATATGTCTCGGCGGAGAAGCCCCATTGTATGACTACGCAGTATGTTTCTTTCCCGGAAATCATGTCCGGGGCTTCCAGATAAATACAGCGGTGATTGTTGATGGTTAAAGTGCGGCTTTTTGGGCTATTGCCACGATTCGTTGCCAATTATGACCCCACAAAGGGGATTGATCTTGACATCCGGGAGGGGACGATCTACCGTGATCTTGCAGATACCCTTCAATTACCCCCTGGCGAGGCGAGCCTCTTCACGGTGTCGGGCATACTGAAACGGCCATATGATGCTGTTTGTGATGGTGAAGAAATAAATATATTCATGCCTGTTTCGGGAGGATGACAAGGATGGACAGGACCTCTTTTCCGACATATGTAACTTTTATATTGAAAGTGAGAAAAGAGGACGTATATTGACTAACGGAAAGACGTGCTGCATTCAACCGCATTGAAGATAAAAAGCGTATAAGGAGGGAACATGAAAAAAATCCTGAGGATCGATCTTAATAGCAGGCAGTACCAATACGAGAACATACCGGCCGTATACGCAGATCTTGGAGGACGGGGGTTCACGTCGAAGATTATCAGCGAGGAAGTGCCGCCTAAAACGGATGCGCTTGGGAAAGAAAACAAACTGGTTTTTGCGGCAGGTATCCTTGCCGGAACCCCGGCGCCAAACAACAGTCGTATTTCCGTGGGCGCAAAAAGCCCGCTCACCGGGGGTATAAAAGAGGCAAACTCAGGAGGGGCTGCCGCCCAGAAACTGGCAAGACTTGGCATCCAGGGCATTATAGTCGAGGGAGTTTCGAAGGACCTCCTTATGATAAAGGTAACCAAAGACGGAGTTACGTTTATTCCGGCAGAATCCTTTAAGGGAATGGGCAACTACAGTCTTATCGAAAAGCTAAAAACCGAGTATGGTAACGGAATCGCCATTATCAGTATTGGTCCGGGTGGTGAGAGGCTCCTCAAAACTGCTTCTGTTGCCGTTACGTCGCCGGATTTCAAGATAAGGATGGCCGCGCGGGGAGGACTTGGCGCGGTAATGGGTTCCAAAAACGTAAAGGCCCTCATTATTGACGATACCGGCGCTCCCGGTGTAGAGGTAAGTGATGCGGCAAAACTGAAACAGGCAGCCGCTGACCTCTCAAAAGGTATACTGACCCATCCGCTCATGGAGGGATTGAAACAACTGGGGACCCCGATCCTTGTGATGATGATCAATGGCGCCGGCTGCCTCCCCACCAAAAACTACACTGTCGGGCAGTTTGATGGAGCAGAAAAAATCTCCGGTGAGTTCATGGCCGAAACGATGGGAAAAAGACCGAACAGTCAACCTGTCCATCGTTGTATGTCGGGCTGTATTATCAGTTGCTCAAATATTTATTCTGACGAAGACGGTACGGAGATCGTGTCGGGGCTCGAATACGAAACACTGGCCCTTGTCGGGTCAAATTGTATGATTAGTAACCTTGACGACATCGCCCGTATCAATCGTCTTTGTAACGATCTTGGTATCGATACGATGGAAATTGGCGCAGCCATTGCAGTAGCCATGGAAGCCGGTCTCCTTCCATGGGGAGACGGAAAAACCGCTTACGCCCTGATAGAGGAGACGAATAAAGGAACGCAGAACGGTATAATGATAGGGAACGGTTGTTTGACTACAGGCCAAAAACTTGGAGTGAAACGAATTCCTCAGGTGAAAGGACAATCCCTTGCCGGATACGATCCCCGTGTACTGAAAGGTACGGGGGTGACCTACTCTACGTCACCTATGGGTGCTGATCATACCTGCGGCAATGCGCTCCCGAGTCCGGCTAATCCCGACTACAACCCGACGGCATCCACGGGACAAGGACCGGTCTCCGGTTTCCTCCAATGGTACTTTGCCGCTGTCGACACCCTCGGCATCTGTCTTTTTGCGTCCCTTCCGCTTCTCGACATACCCGACCTCCAAAAGGACCTCATCGCTTGCGCGATTGCAGTTACCGGTCAAGCCTACGATGAAAATTACCTTATGAATCTCGGTATTTCTGTCCTGAAAGCAGAAAAGAAATTTAATGATGCAGCCGGTTTTACCAGTAAAGATGACCGGTTGCCGGAGTTTTTCATGAGGGAACAGTTACCCCCGTCGGGGCTCGTCTTTGACGTTCCTGAAACAGAGATTGACTCTGCGCTTCAATTTTAAGCAGACGGACAGTTACCGAAGGGTTATTGTCCCGTGCCATTTATACTGGTTTGCGCTGAAACTACAGAAGAATAATTATTTTTTGAAATTGAACTTAACGTACCCTTACTATGTATAAATTTTTTAGCGGCAAAATAACAAAAGAAGACTTACATTATGATGAAGATTATGAGTGAGTTGCACAGGATTATATAAAAAACTAACAAAGGAGGAACATATGGCTGAGAGACTTGAGGTTTATAAGTGTGATATTTGCGGGAATATTGTTGAGGTGCTTCATGGCGGACAGGGGGTAATGACATGCTGTAATCAGCCTATGACCCTGCTGAAAGGGAATACTGTAGATGCTTCTCTTGAAAAACACGTTCCGGTAATTGAAAAGACTGCAGATGGCATCAAGGTTAAAATCGGAGCCGTTGCCCATCCTATGGAGGAAAAACATTACATAGAGTGGATTGAAATCATTGCAGATGGCAAGGCCTACCGGCAGTTCCTGGCGCCGGGAGCAGCGCCTGAGGCATTCTTTCCTGTGAAGGCAGAGAATGTGCAAGCCAGGGAATACTGTAATTTGCACGGTCTATGGAAGGCTTAGAAGCAGTCGATAGTAGATAGTAGATAGCGAATAGTCGAGAAACAATAAACAGTCAATGGGATTGCAGGTTTTTTCTATCGACTGACACGACTATTCACTATCTACTGCATTTCAGAGGAGGAAGATGTGAAGAGTTTAAAAGGGACAAAGACAGAACACAACTTACTTGCTTCATTTGCCGGGGAATCCCAGGCAAGAAACAGATATACCTATTTTGCCTCCCAGGCGAAGAAAGAGGGATATGAACAGATTTCTTGGATTTTCTCCGATACTGCTGAAAATGAAAAGGAACATGCAAAACGTTTTTTTAAATTTCTCGAAGGCGGTATGGTGGAGATAACCGCTTCCTACCCTGCGGGGGTCATAGGAGCTACAACGGATAATCTCAAGGAAGCTGCTGAAGGTGAACATCTGGAATACACCACCCTCTATCCTGAATTTGCCCGTGTGGCAGACGAAGAAGGTTTTCCTGAAATAGCCGAGGTTTACCGGGAGATATCCAAGGCGGAGACGGGCCACGAAAAGAGATACCTTGCCTTGTTGAACAATATTGAAAAGGGTCAGGTTTTCAGGAAAGACAAACCGGTAAAGTGGAGATGCAGAAACTGTGGTTATATATCGGAGGGGGTCGAGGCCCCTGATGAGTGTCCTGCATGTGCCCATGAACAGGCATATCAGGAGTTGCTTGCAGAGAACTATTAAAACGCAGCATATTACTTAAAGAATAAAGTTGTGCAGGCCTGAAACTATACTTGAGATTGCCGGGCCTGCACAAAACTGTTTTATACGCTCTCTCTGACTCTCATGTATATCCCATTACTGTAAGGAAACTGCTGTAAAGAATACCCGGTTGTGGGAAAACAGGAACTGTATGTTTACAGTTTGGCGAATGGGAAGATAATAAGTCAGGCAAAGTGTTCTCTCTTCGACAAAAGCATGAATAGGTGGCAGTTCGCAAATAACCTGATGAGTAGCGCCTATAACCAGACCAAACCATACTATCCCAGCGACAAGGGCTACCTTAAATAAAACTCAATGATTCTCAGAGTAATGAGTAACTTTGCGAGGTTGCTTGTTCTTGAGAGACTCATGGGTCATGGTTTTCAATGATATAATCGATATATTCGCATTGATACTTTATTTTTCTTTTGTTATTCTTGTTCCATGCTGAAAAGCAAATTTTGATCATATAGGAGTAAAGCTATGAAAAAGGCATGGATCATCATGATGAGTGTGGCGTTTATCTTTCTGGCGACGGGTCTTTTCGCCCAGAAACCGGACTACAAAAATTGCAAAGACCATCAGCTTTTTCCGACTCGTATGCCAGACTACCGTATCGAAGACTGCAAGGCCGAAGATTTCGGGTTTTACGAATTCTTTGCAGTAAAAGGCCCGAAGACCCGCGTCGAAGGCAAGTTTACGTTCATCACCTATGCCTATACAGGACCACGGGCAAATGAACCGAGCGGTCTTGCTGTTGTCCGTAATTACGAGAATGCTATCCGGAAAGTTGGGGGTACCATCGTCCAGATCGTGCCGGACCGGTGGGTAAACGGCAAGATCGTCAAGGACGGTCAGGAAGTGTGGGCCCAGGTCGAGAAGGGGAACGGCAAGATCTGGCTGCGGATTGTCGAGAAAAAAGCTATGGAGCAACACATCACGGCTGACGCGACTGCCCTTTCCAATGATATAAAATCTACGGGTCACGTTGCGGTCTACGGCATCAATTTTGACACCGGCAAGTCCACCATCAAACCCGAATCCGCGCAGGCCATAGGGGAGATTGCCAAGCTTTTGAAGACCGACCCTAACCTCAAACTTGGTGTAGTTGGTCACACGGACAACGTGGGAGGCGTGGACAGTAACATTAAGCTATCCCAGGATCGGGCCGAGGCGGTACTCCAGTCACTCATCCGTAGCCACGGCATAGCCGCTGCCCGTCTGAGAGCTTACGGGTGTGGTCTCTTTGCGCCCATTGCGTCCAATGACACCGAAGAGGGCCGGGCCAAGAACCGCCGGGTTGAACTGGTTAGCCTGTCATCCAAGTAGTATGATAATAGAGGCGGTTCTATAAAGGTATAAGCCGGGTTAGATTTTGCAGATCGGTCAGAGGGCCCAGGTAGTCCCACGAGCCCTCGATCTTGCCTGCACCGCCCTTTCTTGCCTCCAATCCTAAGGAGAGGCTCGCCAAAGACGATATATTCATGAGAAAACCGACTTTATTGGAGATGCTGAAGACCGCATTATACATCGGGGCCATTGGTTACGGTGGCCCGGCTATTCTTGCACTGGTCAAGAAAGTGATTGTTCACGAAAAAGAGTGGATCTCTGAAAATGAATTTATGAATGCATTAAGCCTGTCACAGATTTTACCGGGAGCTATGGGAATTACTATAATTGGTTATGTCGGCCACAGGCTGAAAGGACTTACGGGCGGAATTCTCATGCCCTTTACCTTTGCCTTTCCGGCCATGACAGCCATTACCGTGTTGGCCTGGGCTTATTTCACCTATGGTAATCTACGTTTTGTGCATTCCATATTTACAGGTCTGGGAGCCCTCGTTGTTGCCCTTTTGATGAGTGCAACATGGACATTGGGTGCGTCAGTCTTTAAAAAGGTTGACCGGACTTCATATAAAGGGTTTGTCGTTGCCATTCTCGCTTTTTACGGTATCTACTTTCTCCATTGGAATGTTGTCTACATTATCCTGGCATCCGGTGCGCTGGGCATTCTTTTCTTTTATTTCAGCAATGAAATTGAGCAGGATAACCCACAGATGCCTTTCACGGTAGGCATCTATACCTCGCATGTGTCGAGGGCGCTCAATATTTTGCCACTGGTAATAGTGGTAGGATTTCTTATAACGGTCTTCTCGCTCGTTACCGGAACATGGACAATTTTTGCAACCTTCTTTCAGATAGGCATGTTTTCTTTCGGAGGAGGCTTCGCAGCAATCCCGGTTATTCAGCACGTCGTTGTCGACGGGATGCACTGGCTTGATCTGAAGACCTTTCGCGATGGTATTGCCTTAGGGCAGATAACGCCGGGGCCTGTTTTTATTACTGCCACTTTCATTGGTTATAAGGTACATGGGATCATAGGCGCCCTTATTGCCACCATCGGTGTCTTTACCCCTTCGCTTACGGCCATTATGCTTATCGGTCAGGCCCATGCCAGGATCAAAGATCTGAAGATTGTCAAGTCTGCCATTAAAGGGTTCCTGTCAGGCTTTATCGGACTTCTTCTCTCTGTTGTCCTGCACTTTGGTGTTGAGTCTCTCGTAAGCAGACAGACATGGGGTGTCTTTATCCTTTCCGCTCTTTACCTGATGTGGTGGAAAAAGGATACGGTATGGCTCATCCTTGGCACCATAGGTGCTTCTCTGTTGATATTTTAACGGAAAGCAGACTTCGCAATGTTGCCGGTATTGCTCATATTCCATTTCTAAGTCGAAGATGATATTGAGGCGGCGAGGAGAAGTAAACCGGAGCGTACATTAATGTTCGTGAGGATTTACGCGATGACGCTGCCAACAAAGATAGCGCTTCGATTTAGGAATGGAATTACATGCCGCAGCATCCGCCGGGAGGCATCCCACATGAATCAGGAGAACCGCCGCAGCATCCGCCACCGGGCATCCCTCCGAACTGCGGCGATGAACTTCCCATGTTGTGAGCTGACATGAGCTTTGTAAGGTCAGTACCTTTGCAGGATTTGCATTCCAGCTTTTCATTATTATTGAAAACGATGAATTCGTTTAAAGTCCCGCAACTCTCGCATTTATACTCAAAGATTGGCATAGGTTTTTCTCCTTATGTAATTATTTTCTCCCATCCTTAATTCACTATCAGCTATTCACTATCGACTATCGACTGTTTTTAATGATGTGAGCATCCCCCGCCGCCAGCATGGCCGCCGCATGTCTGGTTCATCATCAATTCAGGCAGTTTGTTATTTTTGAGAAGAGCAAGATTACCTCTTATTGTTGTCTCAAGAGACCGGTATACCCGGATTCCCTGGGCATTCAGTTTCATGAGCGCTCCGGCGCCTATGCCGCCTACGACAACGGCATCTACCTGCTGGCCGCCCAATGCCATAATGGGGTTACATGCCCCGTGTTCGTGGATCTGGTTAGCGTTTGAAATTGCACCTATATTCTCATAATCCGTGTCAATGACCACAAATGTCGGCGCCGAACCGAAATGGTTATAGACTGTACTTTCGATGCCTACATCTTGTTGGACTGGAAAACATACTTTCATGTGTTGCCTCCGTTATTTTGTGTGTCAGATTCTATTTTGAGAGCTTTACCGTTTACGATTGCCCCTGTTATCTTATGACGTGCCATGTCGAGTATTCTGCCGAAGGTCGCCCGTGAAATACTCATCCTTTGCGCAGCTTCTTCATGATAAAGGCCCTCATAATCGGCAAGACGCAATGCCTCCAACTCATCGAGATTGAGAGAAACTTCTTCGAGATCAACGAGAGGTATGCCTCGTGGTTTGAAATAGATTGCTCCTGGCATACATGAAATGCATCTGCATTTTTTCGGTCGTGACATATATTATTATAAGCATATGCCCATAATAAGTCAAGAGGCGTGTATTTGAACTTTCCCTACCCCAGGCCATCATCCAGACACAGAACGCAGACTCGGTGCAAAAAATGGGAAAATTGTTCATGAAAAAAGACAGGAGGCCCAGGCAAGCAACAAAGACTCTTGACAGGTTGTGTGCAAGTGTTTAGCATATTACAACTCGTTACGATTCAGGATAATATGAATAATGGCTGATGAAGACCTCTCAAAACTGAAAATAGACAAATCGCGGCAGGGTTTCCAGACTAAAAAAGGAAAAAAACCTCTCTACATTGTCATTGCTGTGGCCTTTGCGGCATTAATCGCTGTCCTTTTCATGACAGGTGTTTTTTCACCTGCCCCTCGTGTTGAAGTGGCAAGCATTGTCCGGATCTATCCTTCTGCAACATTTACCCTTCTCAATGCAAGCGGCTATGTAGTGCCGCAGAGAAAGTCTGCTGTGGCGGCAAAGGTGACGGGGCGTCTCGTCGGTCTCTTTGTCGAAGAAGGGAGCATTATAAAAAAAGACCAGCTTCTTGCGCAACTCGAAAACGATGATCTTGTCGCATCACGGAAACAGGCCCAGGCAAATCTTGCTGTTGCCTGGTCGAACGTTGAGCAGGCGAAAGCTGAACTCAATGACGCAAAAGTTGCCCGTGAGCGCGAAAAAGAACTCCTCGCACAGGATTTTACCCCCAAATCTTCTTTCGATACCGCAGAGGCGCGTTATAAAAAGGCCGTCGCCGCCGTGAGCGGCGCAGATGCGTCGGTGAAGGCATCTCAGGCCGCGCTCAGCGGTGTCGACGTGTCTCTGGAATATACATTCATCCGCGCGCCCTTTGATGCGGTAGTGCTTACGAAAAATGCCGACATCGGCGACATTGTTACCCCGATAGGGGCCGCTGCCAATGCCAAATCAGCCGTCGTCACTATTGCCGATATGGGCTCCCTCCAGGTCGAAGCAGATGTTTCTGAATCCAATATTGAAAAACTGAAACCCGGGCAACCCTGTGAGATACAGCTTGATGCCATTCCGGAAAAACGTTTTCCCGGAACCATTTACATGATTGTGCCGACAGCAGACAGAAGCAAGGCAACAGTCATGGTAAAGGTACGTTTCAATGTGATCGACCGCAGGATATTGCCGGAAATGAGCGCAAAGGTCGCTTTTCTCTCCCGTGAAGCAAAAAAAGAAGAAGAAGCATCAAGGACGGCGGTGAGCCCAAAGGCAATTATCGATGTAGACGGTAAAAAAGCCCTCTTTCTGGTGAAGCAAAACAGGGTCCAGATCACTCCCGTAACTGTTGGAGGAACGCTTGGCGACATGGTAGAGATAACGGGAGGCGCAACCGCAGGCGATAAAGTAGTCATGAACCCCTCGAAACACCTCAAAAACAATGCCCGCATCAAGATTGCAGAATAGCGATGGACCGTCCAATCGTTGAAATAAAAAATCTCTACAAATCCTATCGCCGGGGCAGTCAGGTTGTGCCCGTCCTCGAAGATATCACCTTCGACATTGCCGAAGGCGAGTTTCTTGCCCTCATGGGTCCTTCCGGTTCGGGGAAAAGCACCCTCTTGAATCTCATCGCCGGTATCGATGAACCGGACAGCGGCATCATCACCGTCGGCGACGTCGATATTACGACCCTCACGGAAACGGAACTGGCGCAGTGGCGGGCCATCAATGTAGGCTTTGTCTTCCAGTTCTATAACCTCATACCGGTCCTCACCGCCTTTGAAAATGTTGAGCTTCCCCTGCTGCTCTCCCCCCTTTCGCGGAGTGAACGGAAAGAACATATAGAAATGGCGCTTCAGGTGGTAAGCCTCACAGACAGGATGGACCATTATCCGGGACAACTCTCCGGAGGACAGCAACAGCGGGTCGCTATTGCCAGGGCCATCGTTACGGACCCTACCATACTCGTTGCAGATGAACCCACGGGCGATCTGGACAGGCAGTCCGCCAAAGAAATCATGGACCTTATGGACAGACTCAACACCGAATCGGGGAAAACCATCATTATGGTCACCCATGATCCCAGGGCAGCAGAAAAGGCACATGTCATGAGACATCTCGACAAAGGTATTTTAGAGAATGTACGTCTTCAAAATCCTCTTTAAAAATGCCTTCCGTCATAAGCTCCGTACAGGTCTTACGATACTGAGCATTACCATTGCCATTCTGGCCTTCGGACTTCTTCGCACCGTCATCAGCGCATGGTATGCCGGTGCCGCTGCTTCATCGGCGTATCGTCTCGTCACAAGAAATGCCATATCGATCATATTTCCGCTGCCCCTTTCATATAAGGAAAAAATCCAGCAGATCGAAGGGGTGACGGGTGTTTCCTATGGCAACTGGTTTGGTGGTATCTATATCGATGAAAAAAACTTTTTTGCCAACTTTGCCGTAGAGCCGAGAAGCTATCTTGAGATTTATCCGGAAAATGTCTTCGCAACGGACGAAAAAACAGCCTTTCTCAGAGACCGTAAGGCTTGCGCTGTTGGCCGTAAACTGGCAGAACGTTACGGATGGAAAATTGGCGACACCATTGTGTTAAAGGGGACCATCTTTCCCGGCAACTGGGAGTTTGTACTCCGAGCCATATACCGGGGTAAAGAGAAAAGCACCGATGAAACACTCTTCCTCTTCCATTTCGACTACCTCAACGAAACAATGAAAAAGACAGCGCCAGGGCGGGCAGACCAGGTGGGTATCTATTTTATCGGCGTAAAAAGACCTGAGATGGCCGCAACAATTGCGGCAGCCATAGACAAAACGTTCCGTAATTCCCTGGCTGAAACATTAACTGAGACGGAAAAGGCTTTTCAGCTTGGTTTTGTTGCCATGTCCGACGCAATTATCACCGCTATCCGGCTTGTCTCCTTTGTGGTCATCATTATTATCCTTGCTGTTGTTGCCAATACAATGACCATGTCAGCCAGAGAACGTACCGGGGAATACGCCATATTCAAAACCCTCGGGTTCGGAGGGGGACGTATCGCAGGGCTAATCTTCGGTGAATCCATGGTCATTACCATGACAGGATGCGCGGCAGGTATCATATTGACCTTCCCTGCAGCGGCAGCATTCGGTAAAAGTATGGGCATGTTCTTCCCTATCTTTTATATAGAACCGGAAACGATTTATCTCGATATCGTACTGTCTCTTGTAGTGGGTCTCCTTGCAGGCATCGTTCCCACCTGGCGTACTTTAAAAATACGCATTGCCGACGGATTGAGGATGATCGAATAAGATGATCCCCCTTTCATACAGCATACGGAACCTGAAGACGAGAAGACTTACCACCATACTTACCGTTTCGGGTATGGCCCTTGTTGTTTTCGTTTTTGCAACAGTGCTTATGCTCGTCGAGGGTCTCCAGAAAACCCTTGTCGAGACCGGTTCAATTGACAATGTCATCATTATCCGAAAAGCTTCTGCCTCGGAAGTACAGAGCGGTGTCGACCGCTATCAGGCGTCGGTCGTTGAAACGGACCCTGAAGTTGCCCTCAGTTCCGACGGCAAGCCTCTATTCTCGAAAGAAATCGTAGTCCTTATCGGTCTCCCAAAGGCATCGACAAATAATATTTCCAATGTAACAATACGGGGCATTTCGGAACAATCACTACCGCTCAGGCCCCAGGTAAAACTCATCAAGGGGCGCATGCCGAAGGCAGGTTCCACGGAAATCATAACAGGCATGAGCATCGCAAAGAGGTTCCAGGGGGCGGATATGGGGGACATTCTCCGTTTCGGTACCCGTGATTGGCGTGTTGTCGGTGTCTTTGATGCCGGTAATACCGGCTTTAGCTCTGAGATCTGGGGTGACGCGGACCAGCTCATGCAGGCATTTAGAAGACCTGTCTACTCTTCGGTCCTTTTCAGACTCAGGGACCCGTCACGCTTCAATATGCTTAAATCAAGGATTGAGAGTGACCCACGGCTCACTCTGGAAGCAAAAAGGGAAACCACCTATTACCTTGAGCAATCCGAAATGATGGCAAAGTTCCTCCGTATCCTGGGGATTTCTCTTACCCTCATCTTCTCTCTCGGTGCCATGATAGGAGCCATGATAACCATGTATTCCGCTGTGGCAAACAGGACAGCGGAAATCGGCACCATGCGCGCCCTTGGTTTTCAGAAAATGAACATTCTCAGTACATTCCTCGTAGAAGCTCTTCTTCTGGGGCTTTTGGGCGGTATTGCAGGGCTTTTTGCCGCATCTTTTTTGCAGTTTTTTACTGTTTCAACTATGAATTTTCAGACGTTTTCAGAACTGGCTTTCAGCTTTCACCATGGGCCCCGGTATCATCGCAAAGGCGCTCGTCTTTTCTCTCACCATGGGTTTTGTAGGCGGCGTGCTACCTGCCATCAGGGCCGCGCATATGAATATTGTAGAAGCGTTGCGAACAAAATAATTCGCTATTACGCGACATGGGGTAAAAACCGGGCGGAGTGTGCTATAATAGAAAAAATATACTGTCTTCAAGGTGTAATGATGAGAAAAAAACAATTCACTATGCGCAGCCCGGCAAAATCAAAATGGAAAGAAAGCGGTAAGTCTGTGGAAGAAGTAGTGAAAAAGCTTCAGGCCAGTGTCCCGCAAAGCCCATATAGAGAACAGTCGCTTCGCATCCATGGTCTCATCTGCGCCAAATGCGCACGGGAATTTGACCATACGGACAGACACCTCCTCACTGTCCATCATAAGGACGGCAACCACAGGAATAATCCGCCTGATGGTTCCAACTGGGAAAACCTCTGTATTTACTGCCATGACGCCGAACATCAGGCAGGCATGCTTGGTGATTATTTTAATGAAGGCGAAACAAGATAAACCCTGTATTTCCATTTATGTAGTATATTCCATATGATATCCGGTTGACACTTCGATACTTCTACGATAATATCTTAATATCTTGATAAATCTTGGCTCTATTTATTATTTCAGGAAGGCTGGATGAAAGATGAACCGAGTACAAATTCAGCGCTGATCAGAGAGATATCCACCTTAAAACAGAGAATCCGGGATCTGGAACAATCGGAATCAGACCGCAGGGAAGCAGAAGCGGCGCTCAAAGAATCCGAAGAACGTTATCGTATTGCCATAGAGGCCTCAAATGATGGGGTTGCCATCGTACAGAATGGTATTCATGTCTATGTGAACCAGGCATTTCTTAAAATGTTCAGGTATAAAACTTTGAGTGAGATAACGGGGAAGCAGAGTTATTATGGCATTGTTCATCCTGATGATCACGAACGGGTAATCAATTATGCATCAGCAAGGCAAAAGGGCCGTTATGCGCCGACACGATATGAGTTCAAGGGTATCAGAAAAGACAATACCCCAATAGACATTGAAGTTTCCGTCAATACAATTTCCTACAAGGGAGAGAAAGCCATACTTGCTTACTTAAGAGATATCACTGAGCGTAAGCAGACAGAGGGTGCATTACAGGAAAGTGAACTCCGCTACAAAGGTCTTATTGAATCTTCACCTGATGGAATTATCCTTCATGACGGAGAAAGGATACTCTATCTTAACTCTGCTGCAAGAAAACTTCTCGGTTCCGGCAAGAAAGGGAAATTTGTGGGAAGAAAGATGCTTGATTTTGTTCACCCTGAGGACAGAGATGCGATGGTTCACGATTTCGATATTATCAGACAGACCGGGAACATAACCCCGATAAAAGAAGTGAAACTGGTCCGGGATGATGAAAAGATTGTCCACATTGAATATACAGGCAGTTCTATTGATTACGTTGGACTCAGGCTTCTGCAGATTTTCATGAGAGATATTACCGGTCGTGTACGAGCCGAAGAGGCCCTTGCCCAGACCCGCCGCCAGCAACAGGCCATTCTCGATAATATCCCCGATGTTGCCTGGCTGAACGACAAGGAAGGCAGGTATATTCTCGCCAACAGGTCCTTTGGAAAAGCCAGTGGGCTTAATCTGGAGGATTTGACCGGAAAAACAGACTTTGATATCTGGCCAAGAGATTTAGCAGAACAACGCAGGAAAACCGACCGGGCAGTGATGAAATCAGGTAAGAGAATAAAGGTTGAAGAACTTTTAACGGACAAGGATGGCAACGCGATATGGATAGAAACCATCAAAACACCAGTCTTTAACGACAACGGCGAAGTCACGGGAACTACAGGAATTGCCCGCGACATAACTCTGAGAAAAAAGCAGGAAAAACAGTTGCGTCAATATCAGGAAGAACTAGGCCAACTGGTTGAAAAAAGAACTGCAGAACTTTTGAAGGTCAATGCGCTCTTGGAACAAGAGCTTATCGAGCATGAACGCACCGAGGAAGCGCTCCGCATTACACAGTTTTCCGTTGATCGTTCTGCAGACCCCGTCTTCTGGATTGGACCCAATGCCCGCCTTCTCTATGTAAATGATATCACATGCAGGGTGTTGGGATATTCACGTGAAGAACTGCTTTCCATGACCATTCATGACATAGACAAAAATTTCCTTGTCCATGAATGGCCTCAACACTGGGAAGGATTAAAAAAACGGGGTTCTGTTACCTTCGAATCAAGCCATTGGACCAAGGAGGGGACGGCTGTCCCTGTTGAAATAACGAGCAACTATCTTGAATATAAAGGAAGGGAGTACAACTGCGCCTTTGCCCGCGATATCACCGAACGGAAACGCGCCCAGGAGATGGTTCAGAAACTGAACAAAGAACTTGAACAACGTGTCATGGAACTGAAAGTTATCAATAAAGAGCTTGAAACCTTTAACTACTCTGTTTCGCATGACCTCAGGGCACCCCTCATTGCCATAGAAGGCTTCTCTCGTGTCCTCATCGAAAAACAGGGCCATCATCTTGATGCAAAAGGACGCCATTTATTGAGCATGATCAACAAAAGCACGAAGAAACTGAACGAACTCATCATAGATCTCCTTGATTTCTTCGGGCTGGGCCGGAAAAGTATAAAAGCTGTAACTATCGACATGGAAAAGATGATCAATGATATCATATCCGATTTCAAATCCATGTTTCCCGAAGATGCATTCCGGGTAGCATTTAAAGCTCTCCCCACCGCACAGGGTGACCGGAAGATGGTCAGGCAGATACTCATCAATCTCATAGGTAATGCCATTAAATATAGCAAACCGAAAGGAACTGCAATCATTGAAATCGGTGGGTGGGTGGAAAAAGAAAATAATGTCTATTTCGTGAAGGACCACGGTATAGGCTTTCCCATGGAACAGGCAGATAAGATATTTGAGGTTTTTGAAAGGCTCCATAATTCAGACGAGTTCGAAGGAACGGGCATCGGTTTGGCAATTGTAAAGCGGGTTGTTCTTAAACACGGTGGTACTATATGGGTTGAAACAAAAATAGGCGAAGGCGCCACCTTCTACTTCAGCTTGCCGAAAAGGAATCCCTAAACAATAAAAGAGGTAATGCACGAAAAACATCTCCCGCGCATTACCTCTTGTTGTCTACAAATTACACCCTAAGGCATTTTAAAAAAGTAAACCGGTTTATGCCTTTGAAGGGGACCACTCAGTGAGATGCTTCAGGTAATTCCATCTCCTTTCCACAGAGGCCCGGGCCTGTTTCATTAATTTTTCAGCCACTTCCGGGTTGCTCCTCTTGAGTGCTTTGAACCGGTTTTCCCCATAGGCATACCTCGGATATGGAAGACTGGGCTCCGGACTGTCGATAACAAAAGGATTTTTTCCCTCTGCTTCGAGACCGGGATTATAGCGGAAAAGCGGCCAGTGGCCAGATGCTACAGCTCTTCTCTGCTCTTCAACACCCATCGACATGTCATCTATACCCTGACCGATACAGGTCGAATATGCAATGATCAATGCTGGCCCGTCAAATGCCTCGGCTTCCTTCATAGCCCGGATTGTCTGGGCCGGATTGGCGCCGAAAGCCACCTGAGCTACATAGACATTGCCATAGGGAATCATCATGGCGCCGATATTCTTTTTTGGCGTTATTTTTCCTGCCGCAGCAAACTGGGCCGTGACTGCCAGAGGGGTAGACTTTGACATCTGTCCGCCTGTGTTGGAATAGATTTCCGTGTCCAGAATCAGGAGGTTCATGTTTTTGCCTGAAGCCATGACCTGATCGACACCGCCGTAACCAATATCATAACCCCATCCGTCGCCGCCAACACCCCAGACGGTTTTTTTAACAAGATAATCAGCCAGGAAGATGAGGTTTTTCGCATCCAGCGAATCGTCTGTTGCGAGGAGTTTCTTCAATTCATCGATACGGGTACGCTGTGCTTCAATGCCGGCCTGTGCCGACTGGTCTGCATGTATGATAGTCTCAAAAAGATCTTTTGATCCGGCATAACGGGAGTCTGCCGACAGACGCGCCATTACTTCAAGGGCCTGAGATTTGAACTTGTCGACGGTAAGGGCCATACCAAAAGCAAACTCAGCGGCATCTTCGAAGAGCGAGTTTGACCAGACAGGACCTCTGCCGTCGGCCCTCTTGGTGTAAGGTGTTGTGGGCAAATTGCCGCCATAAATAGAAGAACAACCGGTAGCGTTCCCTATGAACAGGCGGTCTCCGAATAACTGGGTGAGCAGTTTCAGATAGGGTGTTTCACCGCAACCAGAGCAGGCGCCGTTGTACTCAAAGAGCGGTCTTACAAACTGGCTTCCCTTCACCGTCATGAGGTTGTACAGCGACGGGTCGGTTTCAGGCAGATTGAGGAAGAATTCGTAGTTCTCTGCTTCCTGTCCGCGCAACGGTTCCTGGAGGCTCATATTAATGGCCTTACTGTCAGTCTTCATTACCATCGGTGTCTTTCTTGAAGGCGGGGCACACAAAGACGCATGAGCCACAGCCCGTACAGTCTTCCGGGGCTACTTGGACCGTAAATTTGAGTCCTTTTAGCTCTTTGCCTTTTGCATCGACGGATTTGAAAGTGGAAGGGGCATTCTTGAGGAGTGCAGGGTCATAGGCCTTTATCCTGATCGTTGCATGGGGACACACAAATGAGCATGTACCGCACTGGATACAGACATCGGGCTCCCAAACCGGAATGTGGACAGCAATATTGCGTTTTTCATATTGGGTGGTGCCTGATGGCCACGTCCCATCAGCTGGAATAGCTGATACAGGAAGAGAGTCCCCCTTGCCTTCAATCATCATGGCGGTGACATCTTTCACAAATTGTGGAGCATTTGCCGGAACAGGCGGTCTCAATCCCGTTTTAGATGTTACCTTGTTGGGAACGGGTACCTCTATGATATTTTCGAGGGCCTTGTCTACTGCAGCATAGTTCATATTTAGTAGTGTCTCACCCTTTTTTCCGTAGGTCTTGTTGATCTCTTTTTTTATTGCCTTCACTGCCGCTTCCTTTGGGATAATACCTGAGATGACAAAAAATGCGGTCTGCATGATCATATTTATCCGGGCCCCCAGTCCGAGCTCTTCCGCAAGGGAAACGGCATCAATGATGTAGAACTTCATCTTCTTGGCAATAAGCTGTTTCTGCATTTCGGCAGGGAGTGTATCCCAGACCTTGTCTTTACCGTACGAGGTAGTGAGTAAAAATATTGCTCCATCCTCTGCCTGAGAAAGCATGTCGTATTTTTCCAGGAAGGACTGATTATGACAGGCGACAAAGTTTGCGTCCGAGAGCAGGTATGGGTTCTGTATCATATCTTTTCCGAACCTGAGATGGGAAATCGTCATGGAACCGGATTTTTTAGAATCATAGGCAAAGTAACCTTGTGCGTAGTTGTCTGTCTCGCCGCCAATGATCTTGATAGTGTTTTTGTTGGCGCCCACAGTCCCGTCAGCTCCCAGTCCATAGAAGAGCGCCCGGTATGCCTTATCTTTGAGTTGAAAGGACTCGTCAACGACAAGACTGGTGCCGCTTACATCATCGTTGATGCCAACAGTGAAGTGATTTTTCGGTTTCGTATTGGCAAGGTTGTCGAATACAGCCTTCACCATAGCCGGGGTAAAGTCTTTTGAGCCAAGGCCATAACGACCTCCTACCACTTTCGGGTAGTGACCCCAACGATTGATCCCTTTTTCCTCTGCCTCGCCGAGAGCAGTCCTTATGTCGACATAGAGGGGTTCTCCAATTGCACCCGGCTCTTTTGTACGGTCAAGGACCGCAATGGCTTTAACGGTTGCGGGGACTGATGCCGCAAAGGCATCAACATCAAACGGCCGGTACAGGGCAACTTGAATCAGTCCCAGTTTCTCTCCGTGGGCATTGAGGCTGTTGAGCGTGCTCAGCACAGTTTCTCCGGCAGAACCCATGACGATAATGACACGGTCGGCATCGGGCGCACCGAAGTAGTCGAAGAGCTTATAGTTACGTCCTGTCAGGGTCGCGAACTTGTTCATGGCATTCTGTACAAGGGCTGGTGTTGCCTCATAGAACTTGTTGACAGTTTCCCTGCCCTGAAAATAGACATCAGGATTCTGTGCGGTGCCCCGTATCACGGGTCTGTCAGGGGTAAGGCCCCTCATCCTGTGGGCATGAACGAGATCATCATCAATCATCGCCCGCATCTCATCCATGGATAGCACTTCGATCTTCTGTATCTCGTGGGAGGTCCTGAAACCATCAAAGAAGTGGATAAAGGGTATCCTGGATTCAAGCGTCGCGGCCTGGGAGATGAGCGCAAAATCCATGGCTTCCTGAACGTTTTTGGAGCAGAGCATCGCAAAACCGGTAGCCCTGGCAGCCATAACGTCAGAATGGTCTCCGAATATACAAAGTGCCTGGGTAGCAAGTGATCGGGCGGTAACGTGAAACACCGTCGGTATAAGCTCTCCGGCAATCTTGTACATATTCGGAATCAAAAGCAGCAGACCCTGAGAGGCAGAAATAGTTGTGGTAAGAGCACCAGTGGTAAGAGAACCATGGACTGCACCGGCAACTCCGGCTTCAGATTGCATCTGACTTACCATCGGTACTGAACCCCAGATGTTGATCTCCGCCGCCGCCGACTTGGCATCACAGACTTCGGCAATGGGGGAAGAGGGTGTTATGGGATAGATGGTAATGATTTCATTTGTGGCATGAACAACGTGCGCGCAAGCAGTGCAGCCGTCTACTGTGACAGTTCTTTTACTCATATTGCCTCCTCTATTATCAAAATATAATCTTGCAATTGTAAGTTTGTGTTGATTAGAAATGCCTCCTCGAAAGTCTTACCATGAGACCTCGAATAGTACTGTTGAGTCATTCGTGCAACCTCTTTGGGTAGTTCCAGCACCAGCATTTTTGATCCCACATGATCGAAAAAAGGTTATCTTTTACGAATCGGTATTAAAACCCTATTGAGGCCCATCGGGCATATTGCATCTTTGAGCCGGAACCGTGATAAATCCGGAATGAAAAGTTGGCCAATGAGGTAAGATTGCATGCCTTTGATCCCGAATTCGTCTTGACCTCGGCAGTAATGATACCTCTTTGTCACGCACAATCCTGTGTTGCCCTGCACATTTTCAAGCTAAAGACCTCAGCCGCTATGTCATATCTCTTTTCTGAAGGACTATTCCACAAATTATGGCACCTAGCTTCCGTGATCTTATTACAACAAACAAACATGTTATTATAGCAGAAATTTGCCGTACTTTCCATATCTTCCTGCACAACTGGTGAGCCCTCAATCGTTTTTCACCCGAAGTATATGGAAAGTTGTTACCCCATTACGCCAATAGGTTAACGTCTGACGCCAATCTAGAGTCTTTTACGGGTAATCTTCCTGAGATACCTTACGGGTGCAGAAGAGAACAAAAAGCATAACAAACAGAGAGCAAAGAGGCATAGATAATAGACGATCAAGATGGATATATTAAGGGTGGCTCATGGAAGGTGGCACGAGGGGGAGGCTCGAGTACCCGCTAAGCGGGATCTCGCAGCACTCCTCATCGGGAAACTCAAATTACCTTACGAAAAATCGTACAATGCTCAGTGTCAGATCTTTCTGTTATAGCCGAATCTTTCTTCAAAGACGGGCGCAACAAGGTTGTCGATGGGCGCATAGTCATCGCGGATGATAATGGAATATTTCTTGTTGACGAATTCATTCATGAGATCTTCCGGAACAACCGCCGATGTGGCGTTCCGTCCAAGTTCACCCTTGACAAACCTGTCGAATTCATTGATATCGAGGTTGCCGTTGCTTGCCAGCACAATGAAGGTACTGATGCGGGTTTCTCTGAAATTGGGACTTACGGAAATGAGATAGACATTTTTCTGACCGAAGACCTCACGGAGTGTCCTGATATATGAAGGCAGAAAAGCCCCTTTCTGAAAATTGTCGATAATGTTCGACATCAGAACTGCGTTGGGGCTCATGATGGCTTTTATCTCTCCGAGAAATTCCTTTGTTGTCAGGTGGTACGGAATGGAAAGATCATTATACGCATCGGTAAAGACGAGATCGTACTTATCCTTACAATTCATTACATACCAGCGGCCATCGGTATTATAGGTGGTAATCCTCGTATCCCTGGGCATATTGAGCTGTTCATAAACAATTTTTGTGACTGCCGGGTCGATTTCTACCACGTCTACATGGGCTTTTGGGTACGATACTTCAATATAGCGGGGGAAGGTGTAGCCGCCGCCGCCGATGGTGAGACTTCTGAAGCCTGTATCTTTCGTGAACTTCCACTTAAGCACATCGGCATAAATCCGCTCATATTCGTATTCGATATGGAGGGGATTATCGAGACTCACGTAGGAATGAATGAGGTTGTCGAGGACCATAGCTTCCAGCTTTGTGATGTTATCGGCGCTCGTTGTCTTTGATAATTTGATGGTGAAATAATCGCTTTCCTTATAGTAATAGGTGCTGCTGCTTACGGGTATTTTATAGAGAAAGTGATTAAAGGCCCAGAGAGAAGGGCAGGCAATGATTATAAAGAGGGCTATTGCTCCTTTTTTCTTGAAAATGGAGCCGGAAAAAAGTGCGGCAAGGAGCAATACAATACCCATTGAAAAAACAATTGTCCTTGTCCCCATCCATGAAATGAGAAAAAAACCGGTGACAAAGGTCCCGATAATCGCCCCCAGCGTAGAAAGGGCGTAAATCTTTCCGATCACGTTCCCGGCGTTTTCAATGTTTTTAAGAGTAAGCCTCACCACAACAGGTGAGATTGTGCCCAGAACGCAGCCGGGGATAAAGAATATAATCGATGTTACGATGAAGATCCGTAACATAAGGGATACGGGAAAACGGTAAGCTGCCACAAGGTGAGTTATAGGGATTATACAGAGGGCCATGATCCCTGACAGGAGAAGGAGCCACCCGAGAGTCTTTCTCGATGGATATCGGTCAACCAGTTTTCCTCCTATAAAAGCGCCTACACTGATCCCGGCAAGGATGACGCCGATAATGCTCGTCCAGGTGTAAATTGAAACACCGACGAAAGGGGCAAGGATGCGCCCTGCCACCATTTCAATGACAAGGGTACAGAAGCTTGCAATAAATGTGATGATGTAGGCTTCCAAGAGAGTCATACGCGCGCAGTACCTCCTCGATTGATTTTGCAAACCGGGTAACCTCAACATGAAAAGCCCACAGTCGAGGCTCAGATGCTGTAATACTTAATAATATGAACCTACTTTTGTCAAATTAATTCCTTTGTTCGTCCATCAGGACGCCGGGAAGATTTTCCTCTCTATGCGTATACAAATTAAGGATACTGAAGGGGTTTTTTTAAAAGGCAGGATTTTTACGAGAGAATGTTTTATAATATATTTACAGATATGAAAGTTCTCCTTATTGAAGATGAATCCAAGGTTGCCAACTTTATAAGCATGGGATTGCTCGAGGAGGGATACATTGTTGATATGGCCGCTGATGGCAGAAAGGGGCTTCAATTCATCAATGAATCAAGCTACGACATCATCCTTCTTGACCTTATGATACCGGAGATAGACGGCCTTGAGGTATTAAAAACCATGAGGGCGCAGGGAATTGATACACCGGTTTTGATTATCACCGCCAAAAGCTCCAAGGAAGACGTTGTAAAAGGTCTTGACACGGGAAGTGATGACTATCTGACAAAACCTTTTTCTTTTGATGAGTTGCTGGCGCGCATAAGGGCCTTGTTGCGAAGAAGCAAGCAGTCAACAGCGCTCGCCTTGGAATACCGGGGTGTTGTCCTGGACCCCTATTACAGGAAGCTTACCATAGGGTCAAAAGAGATAGAGTTAACGGAAAAAGAATTCCTGATCATGGAATACATGTTAAAAAATACGGAGAAACCTATAACGCGCAAGGAGATTGCAGAATATGCCTGGCAAAACCAGGATGATTCATCAAATATTGTTGATGTCTATATCAATTTTTTAAGAAAAAAGATGGAACACCTCTCAGATAAGCGGTACATCCACACGGTGAGGGGGGTCGGTTATATACTGAAAGAGGACAATGCGAAGGCTTAATCTTCCCATAAAATGGAAGCTCACTTTATGGTATGGCGGGATACTTGCCCTGATTCTCGTTGTATTCTCGAGTGGCGTCTATATCTATTTCAGAAACAGCCTCCAAATAAGCATTGATGTAAAGATCAAATCAATCGCCGAGGTGCTTGCCTCTTCTATGACTGACACACATAACCAGAGTGTTTTTGGCAATTTCGAGCGATACCTTGAGAATGTGCTCGGGAGAAAACCGAAGGGAAAATTCATTCAGATCATTGATGCTTCCGGTAAAATCGGCGCAAAAATGAATGATATTGAAACGGAAACGATCCCCGTCAGTTTCAATACGATGGAGAGGGCATTGAAAGGAGAGGCGGTCTATGAAACCATGGAGAATGTAAATCCACAGACTCCGCATGCTTACTCTCCCTATCCTGGAAAACAAGAAGGTTACCAGTATTGTCCAGGTCGGATCGTCACTGGCAGATTTCGATGAAACCATGAGAAAACTGCTGATCATCATGTTTATCAGTATCCCTACCTCTATAAGTGTCACTATTATTGTAGGTTATTTCATGGCTAAAAAATCTTTAAGGCCTGTAGGCCAGATCAGAAGGGCGGCGGTGAAGATTTCTTCGAGCAACCTCGATGAACGCATCGACGTTAAAGGGCGAAAAGATGAACTCAGCAGGCTTGCCGAAACATTTAACGAAATGATCAGCAGGCTCAAGGATGCTTTTCAGAGGGTCAATCAATTTAGTATTGACGTATCACACGAACTGAAAACCCCGCTTACTATTTTAAAGGGCGAAACAGAAGTGGCCCTTAGAAAAGAAAGAGCCAATGAAGAATACAAAAAACTCCTTGAAAGCAACCTTGAAGAGATCGACAGGATGTCGCGGATTATCGATGATCTTCTGCTCCTTTCCAAGGCAGATTCAAAAGACATGAAATTAAATGTGGAGAATATCTCTCTCAGAGATCTGCTTGCCGATGTGTGTATGAATATGAAGATTGTTGCGACCAACAAGGGAATAGATTTAGCTGTCGATGAACTCACTGATGTACGTTTTATCGGAGACGAATTGAAACTGAGAAGGATGCTCCTGAACATCATCGATAATGGCATTAAATATACTCAGAAAGGCGGCGTTGTGACTGTATCTTCATCTACGGACAACGGATACGCATATATAACCGTGAAGGACAATGGGGTAGGAATATCAAAGGATGACCTGAAATATATTTTCGACAGGTTTTACCGGGCAGACAGGTCGAGAAAACGCGAAAGCGGCAGCGGCCTCGGCCTTTCAATAAGCAAATGGATCGCAGAAGCACATAAGGGCACCATAGAGGTTGAGAGTCAACTATCTGCGGGCAGCCAATTTTCAATAAAATTACCTTTATAGCGCAGGAGGAACATATGAAAACCAGGAGATGGCTCGTTACGATTTCTTTGCTCATTGTTGCCACATTTGCATTTGTCTATGTAAAAGGGCAGATATTACCGGAAAAAAAGGCCTTCGATGTCCAGAAACAGAATGTCAAGGGTGTTCTTCTTAACAATGGTCTTCCCAGTTTTAGTCAGCTTGTCAATCTGGTAAAACCTACAATTGTAAATATCAGCACAACGACGGTTATCAAAGGACCTAATATGCAGGACAGGTTTGCAGGTCCCATGAATCCTTTTAAGGATTTTTTCGGTGATGATTTTGTTGATAAATTTTTTGGCAATTCTCCCCGAAGAGAATTTAAACAGCGCAGTCTCGGCTCCGGGTTTATTATTGACAGAGAAGGATATATTCTGACCAATAACCATGTTATCGAAAAGGCGACCAGCATTAAGGTAAGACTCTCGGATGAAAAAGAATATGATGCAACTGTCGTTGGAAAGGATGCCAAGACAGATGTTGCTCTCATAAAAATCAATGTGAAGCATGAGCTTCCCGTGGCAGTTTTCGGTGATTCAGATAAACTTGAGGTAGGAGATTGGGTGGTTGCAATCGGAAACCCCTTTGGTCTGGAACATACCGTAACTGCCGGAATAGTAAGCGCCAAAGGAAGAGTGATCGGCGCCGGTCCTTACGATGATTTTATTCAGACTGATGCATCGATTAACCCTGGAAATAGCGGGGGGCCTCTTCTTAATTTGAAAGGGGAGGTCGTGGGTATTAATACGGCGATTGTATCAGGAGGGCAGGGCATTGGCTTTGCAATCCCTATTAATGTTGCAAGGGACCTGCTGACTCAACTGAAGAGCAAGGGGAAGGTGGCAAGGGGATGGCTTGGAATAGTGATCCAAAAGATTACCCCTGAAATAGCAAAAACATTTGGCCTTAAGGTGTCTGAAGGGGCGCTGGTCTCTGATGTTGCCGAAGGGGGTCCTGCAGAAAAAGCTGGTATTAAAAGAGGGGACATCATTACCTCCTTCAACGGAAAGCGTATTAAAGATAACGAAATCCTTCCCCGCCTCGTGGGTGCAACCGAGATCGGCAAAAAGGCAAAGGTAGGCATTATCAGGGATGGAAAGCCGATGGAAGTGGAAGTTATTGTCGGTGAGCTTCCGGAAGGTGGACTCAAGGCTTCAAAAAAACCTGAGGTTGAAAAAGATCTTGGCCTCGTCGTCCAGGACATTACGCCGGAAATCGCAAAGCATCTCAATATCAAAGACAGGAAAGGCGTTATCATCACCGATGTGACCCCCGGCAGCCCGGCCCAGGATGCCGATATCCGGTCAGGCGATATCATTAAAGAGATTGGAAGAAAACCGATACGAAGCATAGCCGACTTCAAAGAAACAATGGGGTCCGTCAATATTAAGGAAGGTGTCGTCATGCTTATTAAGAGAGATAATACGACATTCTATACAGTAATAAGGGAGTAATACAGGGCCTATGACGTTATGGACCGTCCCTTTGCAACGGGGCGGTCCATAACGTTCTTTGTGGATTGATAAATATTTCTTTGCATAATTCCTTTTTTGATGTATTATTGATATATGCCGCAATTTGAATGGGAAGGGAGAACGAACACAGGTGAAACCCGCAAGGGTGTCACAAAGGCTACTTCCCCTGATGCTCTTCGCGCCGGATTGCGCAAAGACGGTGTGATCCTTACAAAATATGCAGAAACAAAAGGTAAGAAAGAGCTTAAGTATAATCCGAAAAAGAAAGTCAAAAAACTTCAGGTTGTCCTTTTTACAAGACAGTTATCGACGATGATTACGTCAGGATTGCCCCTTGTACAGTCACTGGAGATCCTTGGCAACCAGATCGAGGACGTCAATTTCCGGGGTATCATTAGGGAAGTAAAGACAAAAATAGAGGGGGGTTCCCGTTTTGCCGACGCCTTAAGAGATTACCCTCAATGTTTTGATGAGCTCTATGTTAACCTTGTCGTTGCCGGTGAAGAAGGTGGTCTCCTTGATAACGTACTCCAGAGATTGGCGATCTATATGGAAAAGGCGGAGAAATTAAAAAAGAAGGTCAAATCGGCGATGATTTATCCCATTGCCATTATTGTTGTTGCCATTGGTGTTGTCATGGTGCTCTTGCTTTTTGTTATTCCTGTCTTTGAAAAAATGTTTAAAGAGATGGGCGCAGAACTCCCGGCCCCCACACAGATTGTTATTGCTATGAGTAAATTTGTTTCATCATATATCCTATATTTTATCCCGGTTCTTGTGATAGTTGTTTATTTGTTTATTCGTTACTACAAGACAGAAGGCGGACAGAGGAAGATTGATGCAATCATTCTCAAACTGCCCCTCTTTGGTACTCTTACGCTCAAGGCATCTGTTGCAAGGATTACAAGGACACTATCCACCTTACTTACAAGCGGCGTTGCCATCCTTGAAAGCCTTGTTATATGCGCAAAAGTGGCAGGCAATAAGGTAATAGAAGACGCGCTCCTTGTCGCAAGGAGCCGCATCAGTGAAGGCAAGACCATGTCGGAACCGCTGGAGCAGGCAGGTATTTTTCCTCCTATGGTTGTACAGATGGTCCAGGTCGGGGAATCAACAGGCGCCCTGGACAGCATGCTTGGCAAGATTGCAGATTTCTATGATGAAGATGTCGATAATCTGGTCACAAATATGACTGCCATGATGGAACCTATGATTATGGTTTTTCTCGGCGTTGTTCTTGGTGGACTTATTATTGCCATGTATCTGCCCATATTCAAACTCGGTGGCGCTGTAGGCTAATCCACGGTCTTCTCTACTCACATAATCTATTTACTTACAGAGTTTCACACCCAAGGTCTCTGATCATTTCCAGATCGTCTTTTGTATCCCTTCCTAACGTTGTGAGGTAATTACCTGTCATGAAAGAGTTGCTTCCCGCAACGATTGCGAGAGGGAGCAGTTGTCTCAGGTTCTTCTCCTTACCGCCGCACAGTTTTATCTCCTTATCGGGCAGAATAAACCGGTATATGGCAACAGTAAGAAGAATTTCTATCGGGGAAATGCCGGCACACGGGCAAGAGGTGTTCCCTCAATGGCATTGAGCACATTGATGGGCACTGAATCCACATCCAGATCCTTCAAGGTCATGGCCATTTCAATACGATGTGCCATGGTTTCTCCGAGACCGATAATCCCGCCGGAGCAGACGGAGAGCCCTGCTCTTTGCGCTGTCTTTACGGTTTCAATATCTTCATCATAGGCATGTGTAGAACAGATATTGTCAAAAAAGCTCCTCGATGTCTCCAGGTTATGGTGATAGCGGAACAAACCGGCCTTTTTAAGGTTACGGGCCGTTTCATTGTCAAGCATCCCCAGTGAGCCGCAGGGTTTTATGCCGATTTTATTGAGGCCTGCGATTGCCTTGTATATCTCGCTCCACTCCTCCCGATTATTGATGCGGGTCCCGCTTGTCACAATGCCGAAGATAACGGGCGCCTGCCTCATAAGCAATACGGCCTTTCTCAATCATTTCTTCTGATGAAATGAGCGGATATACCGGCGCATCCGTTCCATAGTGGACTGACTGGGCGCAGAATCTGCAATTCTCAGGGCACACACCGGACTTGGCATTTACAATGGCGCAGAGGCTGATCGTGCTTCCCTTGAAATGTTCCCGTATCTGAGATGCAGCGGCCATGAGAAGAAAAGGAGATTTTTTTCCAATCTCATATAGCCTAAGAGCATCATCGGTATCTATTTTATTGGTCTGAATCGCCTTATCGGTGAATGCTGTCAAAGTTGAATCCATATATTCTCCTGGTGTCCTTGAATAGTATCAATGCAATTATTGATGCATTTCTTCATATACGTGCTTTTTCCATGTTTCAATAGACTTGAGCGCCCTTTCAACAGCCTTTTCCTTTTCCCTTTTTTGTAATCCTGCAGAAGTCCAAAGTTTACATTCATAGGCTGAAAATGTTTCGTCTCTGTTGTTATATACCGTAAAAGACCGCCTATACAGGTATCTGGCGGCGGCGGGGTAAATTGTTTTCCTTTGGTATATAAAAACGCGGATATACCTGCCAGAAGGCCCATGGCAGTTGACTCAACATAACCTTCTGCTCCGGTTATCTGCCCCGCAAAAAAAATATTGTCATTCTCTTTTGAGCTGCAACGCCTTATTCAATACTGCCGGTGACTGGATGTAAGTATTCCTGTGGACACTCCCATAGCGTAAAAAGATGGCATTCTTAAGCGCCGGGATTAATCGTAAAACTCTGTCCTGTTCCTGATATTTCAGTTTTGTCTGAAATCCTACCAGATTAAACATAGTGCCTTCCGCATTTTCCTTCCGTAACTGTACAACCGCGAAGGGCCGTTTTCCTGTATGCTCATCGATAAGACCAACGGGTTTCATGGGTCCATAGAGAAGGGTCTGTTTCCCCCTCTCCGCCATTACTTCTATGGGCAGACAACCTTCAAAATAGGATGTTTTTTCAAATTCCTGAAATCAACCCTCCCTGCACTAATAAGCTCCTCATAGAAGAGATTATACTCCTCTTCGGTGAGAGGGCAGTTTAAATAGTCGTCATTTTTCTCTTCCACATATCGCGAAGCATAGAATGCCTTTTCCATATCCACGGATTCAGCGTCGATAACAGGGGAGATGGCATCAAAGAAATAGAGGTTTTCCTCTCCTGTCAGAGCGCCTATTTTTTCTGCCAGTTTGTTGCTTGTAAGGGGTCCCGTGGCAATGATAACAGTCCCGGAAGGGATCTCCTCCACTTCTTCTCTGACAACATGAATATTGGCATTACTCTCTATTGCATCGGTGATCCGTTGGGCAAATTTTTCCCTGTCAACAACAAGGGCTTTGCCTCCGGGTATGGCAGTCTCATGGGCAATGCGGATAATAAGGGAATCGAGTAATCGCAATTCTTCTTTGAGAAGCCCGTGAGCATTGGTCAAGTTCCATCGATTTCATCGAATTACTGCAGACCAGTTCTGAAAGATAGGCGGTTTTATGCGCAGGAGTAAATGCGGAAGGTCTCATTTCGTAGAGAGTTACATTTCCGCCTCTTCGTGCAATTTGATATGCGGCCTCTGCGCCGGCCAGTCCTCCACCGACTATTTTGATTTCCATCCGCAATCCTTCCGGAGACAGAGCGTATTTCTTCTATAGGAAAAAAGTGTTGTCGCTCCACAGAGGGGACAGACTCCTTCTGTTGGCTCATTGTTTGTCGCAAAGGTACACTTGGGATATTCAGAACAACTGATAAACCGTTTTTTCTTTTTCGAGGTTTTTTCAACAAGTTTTCCCGTGCACCCTTCCAGGGGACAGTGAAAACCGAGCGAGTAAGCCTCGGTATATTTACACTCCGGATAGTTGCTGCAGGCAAAAAATCTTCCAAAACGTCCCCGTTTTTCAATAAGGTTACCGCCACACTTTTTGCAAGTCCCTTTAATCTACCTGCTCGACAACACTTATTGTCCCGTCTTCTCCCACTTTCACATTCTTTTTATTTTTGCATTCCGGTTTTCCTGAACATACGAGATACTCACCGTTTTTGCTCCATCTGAGAAGCATTTTTTTCCCGCACTGATCACAGACAACATCTGTTTCTTTCTCTTCTTTTTTGAGACTTTTCATGCTTTCCTGGGCAATGCTTAATTCCTTTTCAAAGGCGCCATTAAATTGTTCAAGGATTTTATCCAATCTTTTTTTCCGTCTTCAATAAGATCAAGCCTTTCTTCCATATTTGGCCGTGAAACTGATGTCAACAATGACAGGAAAGAATTCCATCATCATTTTGTTCACGGTTCTTCCAAGAGATGTAGGCGCCAGTCTTCCTTTTTCTTTTTTCACATATTCCCTGTCCTGCACAGTACCCACAATTGTCGCGTATGTTGATGGCCTTCCGATCCCTTTTGTTTCAAGGGTCCTTATCAGTGATGCTTCGGAATAACGCGGCGGCGGGCTTGTAAAGCGCTGTTCCAGAATGGTATCAAGAAGGGAAAGGATCTGGCCTTTTTTCATCTCAGGGAGCATGTCGACTTCTTCTTCTTCGTCAGTCTTTTCCTCATAAATTTTCGTAAAACCGTCAAAGAGGACCCTCTGGCCTCGTGCAACAAAGAGATAATCTCCGGCCGCCACATTCACCACTGTTGCTTCAACTTTTTCTAGAGACATCTGGGAAGCGACAAACCGTTTCCATATCAAATTATAAAGGGCAAAGAGGTCTTTATCGAGATAGTCTTTTACCTTCTCCGGTGTCATCAGCACTGAAGCGGGGCGTATTGCTTCATGAGCATCCTGGGCGCTCTTTTTATTTTTAAAAAAATTCGGTTTCTGAGGTATATAAGGGGCGCCAAAGGCTTTTTCGATGTAGCTTCTTGCTTCAGCGACAGCTTCCATGGAGACCCTCACGGAATCGGTCCTCATGTAGGTAATGAGACCGACCTGACCTTCTTTCCCAATCTCCACACCTTCATAGAGTTTTTGTGCCAGCATCATTGTCCGTTTTGGAGAAAAGCGAAGCACCCGGGAAGCTTCCGCTTGAAGCCTGCTCGTAATAAAGGCTGGTTGAGGCGTGAGATTTTTCTCCTTTATTTCAACGCTGCTAATCTTAAATCTTGCGTCCTGAATGGTCTTTTTTATCTTTTCAGCTTCTTTTCCGGAAGGTACTTTGATCTTTTCGTTTCCCTTTCGTTCGAGGGTTGCGATAAATTTTTCCCCTGAAGGGAGCTGAAGCTCAACATCGATGATCCAGTATTCCTCTTTCTGGAAAGTTTCTATTTCTTCTTCCCGGTCACAGACGAGTCTCAGCGATACCGATTGGACCCTTCCCGCAGAAAGTCCATAGCTCAGTTTCTCCCAGAGGAGCGGGCTGATCTTATACCCTACAAGTCTGTCGAGGATCCGTCTCGCCTTTTGCGCGTTATATTTCGCTTCATCGAGTTTAGTAGGGGATTTAAGCGCCTCCAGAACACCTTTTTTTGTGATTTCATGGAAAAGTACCCGCTCTACCTCCTTTTTCTTTCCGATCAGCTCTGCGACATGGAATGCTATTGCTTCTCCCTCACGATCAGGGTCGGAACCGATATATATATTGTCAGCTTCTTTGCTTGCTTTTTTCAGCTCATCGACAACTTTTGATTTGCCTTTAACCGTCATAAAGTGGGGTGCGAAATCTTTTTCTACGTCCACTCCAAGCTTACTCTTCGGCAAATCCTTAATGTGTCCGTAGGTTGCTTTAATAACAAAATTCTTACCAAGATATTTGGAGAGTGTTTTCATTTTTGTCGGTGATTCGACAACCAGAAGCGATTTTGCCATCTATATTCTCCTTAATGCACATTAAGTGGGGCTCACGTCGCCCCCTCCACCGGCAAAGCCGACGGAGCCTCCCCTTCTCGCTCGTGAGAATCGCTAAGGCTTGCGCCCGTTGTTTTAAACATAATTACTAGGGCGTGTGGCCCGTCCGTATGGGTGGTATCCGACGCCTCTTCCCCTTCTCGCTCGTGAATTCACGATGGGTTTCATTCTTCATCGGGGTTTTGTATTTTCGTCCCTCATCCCAGCGAAGCGAACGTCCTTCATCTCACGGTTATCAACTAACAGGTATCCTAAATCAAAAAACCTAAGAAAATCAATCTGTGCTATTTTCTTTGTAAGAACATTGATATTTCTTCTATTTCCGTATATAGAATCCACCGGGTGACTTCCCGGATGATTTCTTTCATTTCAAGTTTTGTGAGCATGGCCATAACCCGCTTTCGCTTCCATACCGCTTTTTTCTATAATCTCATCAATATGAATTTTTTCAAATCCGATAATGTGAAAAGACCTTCTCTTCTTCGGGTGCAATATTCACCGGTTCTTTTTGTTTTAGGCTGTAACCGGGAAAAGAGGTTGTCAAAATATCATTAATATTGTCAACCAGCTTCGCGCCCTGTTTTATCAATGTGTTGGCGCCCTGATATTCTTCCCGGAAAACACTGCCGGGGACTGCCATGACTTCTCTTCCGTATTCAAGACCAAGCCGGGCGGTAATCAATGATCCGCTTTTCTTTGATGCCTCAATAACAAGGACACCCTTCGATAATCCCGCTATGATCCTGTTCCGTTCAGGAAAATGGTACGGAAGAGGTTTTTCTCCCGGCGCATATTCAGTGAGGAAAAGACCTTCTTCTCCTATTGTGTCGTAAAGCCGCCTGTTCTCCGGTGGATAGCAGATATCAATACCACAGCCGAGAACAGCGATGGTCCCTCCCTTTCTCCTTTAACGCCCCCCTGTGGGCCGCCGTGTCAATACCCCTCGCGAGACCACTGACAACGGTAATCCCTACAGAGGAGAGTGATCTCGCCAATTTTTTCAGCAAGGTTAATGCCCTCAGCGGTGGCTTTGCGGGAACCGACAATGGCCAGCGTATTGCATTCCCATCTCAAGAGGGCCCTTTTTATAGAGCACAAGGGGGGCGTCAGGAGTATTTTTCAATAGCTGCGGATACTCCTTGTCGCGTATGGTAACAATATCGGCCCCTAGTGCATCCAATTTCTTCAGATCACTTTCTATTTTTCTCCAGCCCTTGAATGACGATGGCGATACGCACATAAATCAGTACCAAAGCAGGTTGACTTCTTTTCAAAGAGCGCGGCTATATCGTCGACGGTATCAACAATAGTCCTTTTTTAGTATATTATTTATGCCTTTGAGTCGTGAAAGCGCTATCAATGCGATTCGTTCTTCCATAGATAACCGATAACTTTTAATACATACTTTGAGAGATACAATGTATCTCACCTCACCGGTTTTTTCCGGGCTATACGGCAATATGGGTTCTACTTTTATTTCTTTGTTCCCCAACCTGTCAAGGTCCCGACACAATAATATGACCCGGTATCATAGCTTCTTTAAGAAATACCAATCGCGAAGTATTATCTTTCCACCATGCATCTTTCTTGAAATAAGAGACTTCAACCGGCTTAATAATATAGAAGATCTTGTCTTTTTCCTGTGAAGCCCATAGAGGAGATGAAACCTTTTCGACGCGTATTCAGGGACTAAAACAATAACTTTTTTATACCCCATGGCCTGGAATTTTTCATTGATTTTATTTAGCTTTGGCGATTTCTTCGCCCTCAGGCGATCGATAGCCTTCACAATGTTTTCCTTGATACCTTTTGTTTTCGCCATTTTTGCGATCAACGTCCTCAATACTGATGCCAAATATTTTATCCTCTTCCACATATATTGATTTACCGTTTCCTGCCCAGTATTCACGAAAGGCATCCGTATAGAGTTCCCCGTTTTTGTCCTCCGCAAATCTAGGGACAAAAATAATATCCGCGGGGACAATCTTATCCTCATGTCTCATCTGTTTTGCAATGAGTTTCAATGTAAAAGGGATGCATAAGAGCGCCCATAAAAACCATACAAATAACAAGAATAAACAAAAGGCAACCACAGCCTGATTTTTCCCTTATTCCCCATGATATCTTCCTCCTCTATGGGCACATACAAAAACATCATTGAGTCCATCCTTTCCTCTTTTTTACTTTTTACTGGATTCGTAATGAATAATCGAGAGAACCACAAGCGGTGTTGTTTCGTTCTGAAGATATTTTCTCCCAGAGTACAAGAAATAAAACCATTTTCCTTCAGCCACTCAATTTCCGATTTCGTCAATGCCCCCCTCGGGGCCTATTACCACGCAAAGTTCTCCCTCTTTCGGTGAAGAAAAAAATCTTTCAGGGTATTCTGCTTTTCTTTCTCGTAGAGAACAATCCGGTCTTTGATATGCTTCGACAAAAGGAAGGTATGCCCTCGAAGAGGTGTGGGCTCAAGCACTTCCGGAATTGAAAACCGTCCTGACTGGCGTGAAGCCTCGATGGTGATTCTCTTCCACCGTTCAATTTTTCCTTTTTATTTTCGCCGAATTTAATGACCGTTCTTTGAAATATCGTCGGCAGGATCCTTGTCTACACCCAAGTTCTGTGGCTTTTTCAACGAGCCAGTCCATCCTGGGGCCCTTGATAGGGCTCACGCAGAGCGTCACTTTTCGGTTTTTTTTCTTCAGGCTTATGGACAACATCAAGGATCTGCAGATATATTTCTTTGCTCTTGATGCTGTTGATGAGCACGCGGTAAAGGTATCCCTTCCCGTCAATGAGATCGATCTTGTCCCCTTCCGTTTTTCTCAAGACCGTGGCGATATATTTGTGCATCGGCCCCGCAACAAGGGCCATGCCATTTTTCATTTTTAATTTGTCGACAAATACCCTTCTGATTTCCATTATTATTCTTCCGGAATCTTATAAAACTTTGATTCGTAGAGCCTGTGGTATTCGGACCATCGTTCGTCTTCCATATTATCTTTCATGTGTTCTTTCACGCCCATCACTTTCGCGTCAAGGTTATCCAGATAATGGACCACAAGGGCTTCGATAAACATCGGTTTTTTCGGGGAGCCCCATTCTTCAACACCGTGGTGACTGACAATAATATGGGAGAGCACATCGGCTATATGGGCGGGGAAATCCTTGACCTCACCGGAGAAGCTCTTCGAGGATCGTCACACCGAGGGTAATATGGCCCAGAAGCCTTCCCCGGTCTGTATATTTAAAGCCTTTTATCACATCTATTTCCTCAGTTTTGCCGATATCATGGAGAAGACAACCGGCAAGAACGATATCAGGATCGCCACCGACAACAGTGACCACATGCCTGGCCATTCTCGCCATCGAGAGGGAGTGTTCAAGAAGTCCTCCCACATAGATATGGTGGACCCCGATGGATGCAGGATAGAAAAAGAACTTCTCCAGCATCTCTTTCTTTTCGTTCAACACGGAAAAAAGCTCTGCTTATGGCAGGGTTCTTCAGTTCCCCGATAATCCTGAAATATTCTTCCTTTAAGACGTCGCCGTTCGTCTCGCTTTCCGGGAAGAACTGACGGATAAGCTCAAAAGGCATCCCTTCGTCCACTCTTTGAATGTCCGTTACATTGAGCTGGATTTTTTCCTGGTAGAGTCTTGGTCTGGCTTTGACATGGACAATATCATTTTTATCGAAAAGACCGTTCAATTCCTCGACCCTTTCCCAGACTTTTGCCTCGATAACACCGCTCTTGTCTTTGAGACTGAGGCTCATATATTTTGTGTTCGTTTTTGTCGTGTAGGTTCCCTTTTTTGCAACAACAAAATAATCGTTGACTATCGTCTGGTCTTCTGTGATGTCTTTGATAAATATCTTTTTATCCATGTGGTTTTCCCTTAAAGTGTTGATAGCCCTTTGCGGTGAGCTTGATTTCTTTACCCTTTTGGAAAAGTTTGACGCCTCTGCCTTTTGTAACTTCGCCGATCACAGAGACCATGTGTCCTTTTTCCTTAAGGGCTTTGATCTGGGCAAGTTTTTTCGGCGGAGAAAGTGAAGAGAAGCTGATAGTCTTCACCGCCGGTGAGGGCAAGTTTTTCCATGCCATTTTTTCGGAGGATATCGAGGGACAGGCACGCTTTCGAGGTGTATCCGGGCGGCTTTTTTGCTTTCCACCATCATCCGTTCGAGATCGATGATAAGCCCGTCGCTTATATCCATCATGGCATCAGTTATACCACGTTTTATCAATTCCTTCCAGAAACCATAGGGAGAAACAGGGTCCATAAAGCGTTTGAGAAACTTCGCGGAACCTTTTTGTTTTATACCCTTTTGGAGCAGATGCAATCCATAGGCAGCTTCGCCGAGATATCCCGTAACAGCGATCAGATCGCCCACTCTTGCTTTGTCCCGTCCGAGGTATTTTTTCGTCACAAGTTTTCCGACCATGGAAACATCGATGAAAAAGGTGTCCGATCCGACAGTATCGCCGCCAAGGAGGATAATATTCAATGCCTTTGAGGCGTCTCTCATGCCCTTGTATAGTCTTTCGATATCGGGAGAAGTAATCCGGGCAGGTACGCCGATGGTGACGAGATAATAGAGCGGCAGAGCGCCCATGGAGAGGACGTCGGAGATGTTGACAGCTGATGGCTTTTTTGCCGACATAGTAGGGATCGAGAAAGGAGAATTCAAAGTGGACGTGCTCCACCATGGCATCCTGGACAAGCACGTATTGCCCGCCGCCCATAGCAACCACAGCGCCGTCATCGCCGATCCCGCGGATGACATTGTCGTAGGTCTTGCCGAACTTCTTCAGTTTTTTGATGAGGCATTTTCAGATATTTCCATGATAGGTGAAATAATACCAGTTTATTAATTCATTTTGCAAACTAAGCTATCTGGGTGTTGGTGTTCGGCCAACTTTTCCCTCCAAGCTATCGTCCACATCAAGCCGGGAACGAGTCCCGGCAATAGTCGAGGAGCATACATTGCCGTTTGCTTACAGAGGTATAGATAGTTTTCATGCTATACAGTACGTCCTATAATGGCATGATGCCCTGGTTTGACAAATTGAATTCTTGAATGGTCCTGACAAATTTGAGCGATAGTAGTATGTGCTATACGTAACATATATCGCTTTC
>CAWAUQ010000016.1:0-24094 GCA_963785225.1 uncultured delta proteobacterium
TTTTGGCAGCAATTGCGCTCCCTGCTTACATGGACTATGTGAAAAGGGCACGGATGTCGGAAGTAACAAATACAATAGGTGCCGTGAAAACAGGACTCATTGCATATGCCTCAGAGGCTACAAATGGAGCAGGATCCTGTAATTTTGCTGATATCGCCGCAATAACGGCTGCTACCGGTGTTTCAGTTCCCGAAAATTATATTGGTTCAATGGCCGTGACCGGTGTTGCCCCTCTTGCCGCAGGGAATCAGGGTGTAGTAACAATTACCACTGTTATGGGGGGCTCCAAACCTATCTCTGGTGTTACCGGGAATCTTGTTTTGACAAGCGACGATCCGGGGAAGTTATGGACATGGACCGGGACTATACCAGCAAAATACATGCCGAAGAATTAACACATGCTGATGAGGGGGGCTTCGGCCCCCTTTCTTTGAGAAGACATGGAACGAAAAGGATTTACCCTTATTGAGATGCTTGTTGCGATAGTTGTTTTTTGTGTTATTATACTCATAGCTCTTCCTATGCATGCTGTGCGGGCGAAAAAGTCGGAACAGGTACATGCGAAAGTCGCAGCTCATGCTGATTAAGGAATCTCAGGACAGGTATAAAATGGAAAATGGGACATATACAGCGGATACGACAAAGCTTGCGAACTGGAAGACGGGTACAAAAAAATATCGGTTCCAGGTAGAGTATGCCGATAGTTCCCGTTTTATGGCGCAGGCCAGTGGTGATCTCAATAATGATAAAGTCTATGATGACGATATATGGACAATTGACCAGAACGGAACGCTCACACAAATAAAGTGACACACAAAAGATGAATATGATCCCTATAATAGTTTTTATATTCGGTGCTGTCATCGGCAGTTTCCTCAACGTCTGCATATACCGGATACCACGGAGTAAATCTATTGTAAAACCGGATTCTTTTTGTCCCGATTGCGAAAAACCCATCAAATTTTACGATAATATCCCCATTGTAAGTTACATCATCCTTGGCGGAAAATGCCGCCACTGCGGTAGCAAAGATTTCAATAAGATATCCTTTTGTAGAATTGCTTAACAGCTGTTTTATTTCTGATGATTTATCGCAGATGGGGATTATCCTATGAATTGTTTATCCAGATGTTTTTTGTTTCACTCCTTATTGCAGTATACATTCATTGACTATGATTTCCAGATTATCCCCGATGTGTTGAGCATCGGCGGATTGATCGCAGGGATTGCTATATCCTTTTATAAGGCCTAATTTCCGTTTTCTGGATGCCCTCTATGGTGTGCTCCTTGGTGGCGGAGTGCTTTTTGTCATTGCCTATGGCTATCAATTTATTACCAAACGGGAAGGCATGGGCGGGGGCGATATAAAACTCCTTGCCATGATCGGCGCATTTACAGGTTTAAAGGGTGTCCTTTTCTCGCTCATCGGCGGATCGCTCATCGGCACGATTGTGGGGATACCTCTTATGCTTATAAAAAAAGAGAACACGAAATATGCTATACCCTTTGGACCTTTTCTCTCATTCAGCGCGTTGATATTCCTCTTTTTCGGGGACAGAATTGTGTACGAATTTCTCAATGTTATTATGGTGGGAAATTAAAATGAAAAAAACTCAATACTTTAAGACATTATTTTTTTATCGCAAAAATAAACTTTGATGGTACGGAGGGGCAAAGGATGAAAGAATTCATTAGTAAAAAAATGGGGATTGTCCTTGTTTCCCTTATGCTCCTATTTTTGTGTGCTCAAACAAGCCTTGCATTGGATAATTTGTCTTTGACCGGTTTTGTCAGATCAATCGATAAAAATAATGGGATTATCAGTTTAGCAAATAACATCGGAAGTTGTAGAGGGCTAAGGGCATTCAAGGTGCCTGATGATGCAAAAGACGATCTGGATGCCTCAGATGGGCAAAACATTACAGTTTATGATAGATAGCTCAAAATGTGAACGCGGAAAGATTTACAACATAATATTTGAGGAGCAGCCATGAAGATAATTTTTCGTATAGTCTTAATTTCTTTATGCTTGCTTGGCAGTCCTTTCCTTTCAGAAGGCCGGAACATGACTGATTATTGTCAATTGCCATCTTCTATCGAAAATCCCATTGATCCAAATGTGTTGTTTGCTATCGATGTCAGCGGGAGCATGGGGTGGTGCGCCTATACAGGGGAGTTTTGTAATACCGTGACGTATCCATATGACGGCGCTCCAACAGGAACCACTACATATGAGGGCTATTTCGATCCCCAAAAGTATTACCAGCTGAATGTGACGGACAATGTTTATTATGAGTACATCCCTACCGGCATTACATGTCAACAGGTACCCGATGAGACGACTAGGACGTGCAAAGGTTCTACGACGAGTTATTACGGTTGTTACAAAAATACGACGGAGTGTAAAAATAGCTCCAAGCCGTGGTGGTGTGCTACTAAACAAAATCGATCGGGGATTGCAATACGGAATACCGGTAATTATTTAAATTACATGCATATGAGAAGGATTGATATTCTCAGATGGTCATTAACAGGAGGCAAACCTGAAGGTTGTAATAATTCGATTAAGAGCTGTGACCCCGAGGTCTATCCAGACGTTCAGTTAACGGCTGTGACAGTACTGGTTGTATTTTATTGGGCTCCGATGGAGTAAAGGTTAAGGCTCGATGGGATAGGATAACCGGAAATGATGGCGGTCTTTTATTCCAGCTAAAAGTCTTCTACTCCAAAGCCGCTCATCGGCGCTATGTTTTTTAACGATACAGGTGTAACACAGAACGGTTTATATAGGTGATTTTACCGGTTCCGCAAGTTATGATGGAGTTAATCCTTACAAAAACATAATAACAGTCTATAAACTATGAAACTCCCACAGGTAGCTACCCCTACCGGCTCCTGCCCTCTGGGATGCCTATAACTATTTCGCGCAGAATACTCCGCAATATGGAGGGCCGACAGCCGCAGTCGGGTGCAGGCGATCGAATGGAAGAACCCCATGAATCGTTGTTTTGACGCCAACAATGACGGCAACTGTCAGGGAAACGAGTTTCAGTTTGTTCCCTGTGCCAAAAATTTTGTGATTCTCATGACGGACGGGCAATGGAACAGGGTGGAAGCCCTGTACAACACCCGTTGCAAAATAGATGATGACTGGTTGGGCAACGAATCGCCTGACCCGGTCGTGCCTGCCTACTATATGCACAAAACAGGTTTTACAAACAGTGCTTCCGGTACGAGTGTTACAAGTTATATAGAGTCGGTGTATACCGTTGGTCTATGGCTTGAGCGATACCGGCGAGCAGGCTTTAAAGAATATAGCCATGTATGGTTCTTTTGACAGCGCAAATACATGGCCCGGAGGCACAAGCGGATATCCCCAGACATCATGCGGCCTGTGACTGATTGCTGTAGTGGTGCAAATTGTGCCAAGGGAAGCCTTGCACTGCATTGCCTGCCACTCCCATTCCGACTGGGATAAAGATGGTAATGGAATCCCGGACACATTTTTTAAAGCTCGATGCGCTACAGAGATTAAAAAGAATACGGAATAATTCTGGATATCCTTCGCCATGTTTCTTCAGGCAGTGCTGTTTCGATTCTCTCTTCAAGCGAAGGCAGCGGAGCAAATCTTCTGCAGGCCGTATATTATCCGAAAAAGTCATTTGGCGCGACAGAGATAGACTGGACAGGCGAATTACAGAATCTGTGGTATTATGTTGATCCCTTACCTTACGACTTCTTCCATACGGGAGGACACAGACGATAATAAGATACTCAACCTCGGAAATGACTATGCATTAGAATTCTTTTATGACACAGCGATGGTAAAACAAAAGCAAGGAGGTATTCCACAGATGCTCAAGGGCAGAATAAGACATATGTTGATACGATAGCTCTTGACAAAATAATAGAATCTCTGGGCAGCGGGCAAGGTATTATTTGAAAGAACCTCAGCTTCACCCAGGACGATATATACAACCACAAATGGGAGTACCAGGAGGATTTTTCAGATACGGCAGGTAGCAACATTAAGGCCCTATTTAAACTGTCCGCAAGTGCAACTGATACTGATAGCAGCAGATATCATAAACTATATACATGGTACGGACCAGACAGGATATCGAAACAGGACCGTAACCATAGGAAGCACAACAGCGGAATGGCGGCTTGGAGACATCGTGAACTCATCGCCACGTCAGCAATCTTCATCGCCAGCAAATTACTATCATAAAAAATCGCCAGATGGCTATTTAGATGCTACTTATCTCGCTTATACTCAGACCAGTAGTTATCTTAGCCGTGGAATGTCATATATAGGCGCCAATGATGGAATGCTCCATGCCTTCAAACATGGCAAACTGGAGCAGTCCTGGTCAGGAAAGGGGTCCACCGATCAAGCCAGATTGTCAAATCCTGATACAACTACGCCTCTCGGGTCGGAAGTCTGGGCGTTTATCCCGAAACATGCCCTGCCTTATCTTACAATACTTTGCCAACAAGGATTACTGTCATTTATATTATGTGGATGCCCCCAGCACTATAGTCAGACGCGAGTATTGGGGGAAATGACAATGATCCAAAAGCAACAGACGGAAGCAGTTGGAGGACTGTCCTGATAGGTGGTATGGGATTAGGTGGCGCAAGCAAGATTTCAACCAGTTCCTGCACGACCGGCTCAACCGGCACCTGTGTCAAAACCCCGACCACAGACCCGGTCGGCTCCAACAAAAGGACTTGGCTATTCTTCCTATTTTGCCCTTGATATTACCGACACAAACAACCCTAAAGTGCTCTGGGAGTTCTCTCACCCAGACCTTGGTTTTTCAACATCAGGACCGGCAATTGTACGGATTAATTATGATAACAATCCTAACCTGAATGGAAAATGGTTTGTAGTTTTTGCATCCGGCCCGACAGGCCCTATAGACACAAATAATCGTCAGTTTTTGGGGAAATCAAACCAGCCCCTGAAGCTTTTTATCCTCGATCTGAAAACAGGGACATTGTTGAGGACTATCGATACCAGCACAAGCACTGCAATAAACAGTACAGAGGCCTTTGGAGGCTCTTTATTCAATTCAACAATTGATACTGATAAGGTGGGACTTAACAAATAGCGGCATTTACAGTGACGATGCATTCTATCTTGGTTATACAAAAAAGGATACGGCAACATCTACATGGACAAAGGGCGGGGTATTGAGGGTTATAACAAGGGAAGACCCGGATCCTGAACGCCTGGATACCAAGTGTAGTAATTGACAACATAGGTCCTGTCACAAGTGCTATTGGCAAACTTCAGGAAAAAAATGGTTATTTGTGGCTTTTTTTCGGAACAGGCAGGTTTTTTTACAGAACGACCACTACAGTAGATGACCCGGACGGGCAACAAGTGATTTACGGAATTCAAGAACCCTGTTTTATTAGTAACGATATTCTAAGCTCTACGTGCACTCTTTTAGGTTCAGCAAGCATGGACAAGTCCAGCAGTGCAAGTTCCAGCGTTCCCACAAATGGCTGGTATATTACTCTTGCCCCTTCTTCAACTAGCGGAGCTATAAGCACGGGAGCGGAAAGGGTAATCACAGACCCGTATGCCAGTATCATTCGGGGCTGTTTTCTTTACCACTTTGACTCCCTCAACGGGTATATGTTCATCGGGTGGGGCTACAAGCATATGGGCTGTAAAATATAACTCGGGCGGCTCGTTATCCCTGAGTGGTATAGGAATTACACAGGTATCCACGGGAGCTATTCACGAATTGGATTTGAAAACAGTCTTTACAGAAAGGAACAACAGAAGGTCTGCCGGGATTACAGGCATGCCTCCTAAAGGACAGGGCTTGTCGCTTCTTATCGGGCCAAAACCTATAAGAAAAATTTTGCATATGAAGGAAAAATGAGAAACGATAAGGGGTTTAATCTGATTGAATTGCTTGTTGTTATTGGTATTATCGGGATACTTGCTGGAATTGCGGCCCCGAACCTGACAAACCTTATAAGAAAAGGCCGGATTGAGAACCAGACAAGACGGATATACGCCGATCTCTCGAACGCCAGAATGATGGCAATGAACAGGAATATGATGCATTTTTTTCGATTCAGTGGAAACTCATATGGGGTTTATGCTGATACGAGTAGTACCGGCAGTGCCAATTTTGAGACTTATGATAGTCGGCGATACACAGGTGTTGCAAAGATCGGGACCGGATAAAGTGGCCTTCACATTCAGTGGTGCTGTTCCGGCAAATGAAAATATAGGGGGTACTCAGGTTGCATTTAATAGTCGAGGCCTTGCAAGCCAGCAGGGCACAGTATGTATTGGTGATGCGACGGTGGTAACGCAACCTTCGGTGAATTGTGTTGTTGTGGCTCTCACGAGAACCAGAATGGGAATAATTTCCAATGCAAATATAGCAGCAGGTAATTGTTCGGGTAACTGCAATGAAATACCATAAACATACAAATATAAAGGGATTTACTCTGATTGAACTGATGGTTGCCATGGCGATCCTTTTTATCAGCATGACGGCCATTCTTGATTTTATTATCCAGTACCACCGGATCAATATGGAAAATATCATGAGAAATGAGGCTATGCGCGTCGTTGAAGGCAGATTAGAGGAACTCCGTAATATGCCATATGGTTCCTGGGATACCGCAACGATCACGAGTAACAAGAGGAATCAGAAATGTTAGTGTCAACTATAGCTTGAAACCGGTCATAGAAACCATATCGCTGAATAGTACTGCTATCAGGGTCGAGGCGAGCTGGAGCTACAGAGGTATTACCCATCAGCATAACGCGTCGACAATTATCGCTACTGACGTATGAGGCAGGGTTGAATATGAGAAACAAACAAAGCGGTTTTACTTTGCTGGAAATCCTGATAGCCATCGCCATACTTGGTATCATTATGGCCATGAACAGCACTTTATTACAGGAAATGATCAGGGGCACGAGGCAGCAGAGCTCTCTTGTGACGTCGCAGTTTGAGACTGCCCTCGGGCTGGAAGTATTCAGAAACGATCTTGGAAATGCGGGATATGGTCTTCCGGATGCTTTTCTGAGTAATCCGGCGGGTACGGTAACAAGTACTTATACTGGTACATGTTATAGTGAACCTGCGGGGCATGCGAATAACCCGGCGGCTGTTGCGGCCTTTAATGATTGTCCAGATCCCCCGAGAGCAATTGTACACAGTAACAATGTCGGTAGTTGCAAATGGATATCTTGCGAATTCCGATTACCTTGTCATAAGATCGCCGGCTGTAGGCATGAATAAAGCGGCAGGTAAATGGACATATATAAACAGTGATACGAATGATTACGTCCATGTCTGGAATGACAGAGCCTTGATATGGAAAACGGAAATCACATGATTGTTGTTAGGGCCCGTGCCGCAACGGACAGACACGGCACAGCTTGTCATGAACGCGGACTCAGCTTCTCCCCTGTATTCCGCGACCTACAATGGTTCAGAACTGAATAGCAGTGAGGATGAATCCCCGGTTTTCGGCCTCCGTCGCCTCCAACAGGCGAGCGCTATATTGCATATGGTGTTGATAGATAATGCGCCGGTTATGCCTTTCAACAGGGCAGATTACTATGTGCGTCGTCGGATGCTACCGGTGTGGGCTGTGCTCCCGGAACAGGGACGCTTTTTAAGGCGGTGGCAAACCAGGCTACAAGCGGAGGATTTACGACATACCCCATCATGGACTGCGTGGCCAATATGCAGGTTGTCTTCAGGCTCGATACAAACGGTGATGGAATTATTGACTCAACAGTAGGTACAACGCCACAATGCCAGCATTGAGTGCGATGCAAATCAAAGAACAGGTTAAGGAAATACAGGTATATATACTTGCCCATGAAGGGACACTTGACAGGGGATACCGACACGATGGCAGCGGTACGATCACGGTAGGACCTACCAGGCCCTCGGTCAAGACGTGAATTTATCAACACTGGCGGGCGCCAACTGGAACCGGTACCGATGGAAAACATATACTCTTTTTGTAAAGCCGCGAGGCTTTTATTGAAATTGAAGAGGATGCGGTATGAATATATATAGGGATAAAACAGGTGTTGCCCTGGTGCTGGTTTTAATGATTGTCGTAATATCGGCGGGTCTTCTTTCGGCCATCATGTATTACGCGCTCTCAGGGACGGAAATTTCAGGTTTGCAGAGAAAATACGAAACATCAAAAGAAGCATCTCTTGGCGCGATCGATATATTTACGAAAGAGCTTATCCCCCGTTCTTTGACGGATGGGAGCGTCTGTCAACAGTCGCGGCGTCGCTCACACAAGGTGTCGGTATTGTTAATTCAGTCGTAGCCGACTCTGCACAGAATACTTGTTTTCTGAGAAAACTGACTACTCGCCATACGGCAACAGGAATTGGGGAAGTTGTTCAGCAATGACTAAAGCGGATCCCACTGTAAGACCCCTGATATTACATTTAATCTTTTAAGTGCTTCCGGTTCGAGCAAGCCCTTTGTAGTACAGGTGAAAATCATCGACACTGTTTCCGGTAATTCAAATATGAGCGGCATCTCTCTTACAGGTGGAGGTGTTGTTGAATCAGGATTGGGCGAGATATCGTCACGCCATTTCCCTTATCTTTATACAATTGCGTCAGAGGCAAAACCCGAAAACAGTACCACTGAACGGGCAAATTTTGAAGTCCTTTATGCATACTAAAAAACAGAGTACCAGAACCAATCGGAAAATCCGGAAGAATGCCATTGACAAAAGGACTATTCTCTCTATTTGTGCAGCGGTATTCCTTATGGTTGTTATTGTAGTCTTGTATATTGTGTTCAGGGGACCATCAGAAGTAATAACAAATGGTTCTTCGAAAAAAGCAGAGGAACCGGAGAGCGTGGATAAACCGGCGGTTCCCATTGCGGTTGAAGGTTTCCAAGCGGCAGTGGCGAAGGCGAAACTCAGCTGGAATCTGACGATAATAAAGATATCATGAAGGTGATTGTTGAAAAGACCTCAGGGAGAGGATAATAGAGAAATTATTTATAAATATGAATGGTCAATCAACGGACAGCCTGCGGGCGGTGGAAGCGATAGTATGAGTGGATTTAAACGGGGCGATAAGATTGCCGTGAAGATAACGCCATTTGATGGTGAAAAACCAGGAAAACCGCGGACGCTGACTCTGGACGTGCAAAATACAACCCCAAAGGTTTCCGAAAGCAAGGAACCGAAATATGACGGTAAGATATTTACAGCGCAGATTAACGCCTCTGATCCGGATGGCGATGACGCTTTCATATGAACTGTTGAGTGGTCCTGAAGGTATGACGATAGACAATAAAGAGCGGGATATTGAACTGGCCGTTGAAAGAGAACAATGGTGGTGACTATCCTGTTAAAGTGAAAATCACTGACGGCCATGGAGGAGAGATAATATATCAATTGACCGCAACAATACCCAAAGAATCTCCCCCGCCTGCAACAATACCGAAAAAAACTCCTTGATTAATTCGGGCTTATTCCAATACAAATGAAAGAGCAACTATGACATGCGAATCCTGACAGTTTTTTGTGTTTATCGTATATTGCAGCGTACCTTTTCTTGGTGGCAATCACCTTCCGTTGTATTATATCACTATTGACAAATTCTTGATTGAAAATATATTTCTTCTTTCTCTCATTACTTCCATGTATGTTTTTATTCCTGAATAGAAAAGATGCTGCATCCTTACATGTGGAAGAAGTTTTTCCTGTTTTTTATGCCCTTTATGGCAATTAACATTATCAGCCTTTTCTACACATGGAATACACTAAGCACCTTGAAGGAGATTAATACTCTTGCTATGGGCTGCAGGGGCTGTTTTTCTTATGAGCAGTGTTTCCCGATAGAGATGTCATTGTAAAAGCCCTTATCATGCGGCGCTTTTTTGTCATCGCTCTGCGCGATAATACAGTTTACCGTATCTATACCCGAAACTCATGGACATGTATCGGTAATAGCAGATATGCCTTACTTGTGGGAAGCCAGCCAATCCCCTTTTCATCTTTTTGTACCATAACATCTTCGGGGGATATCTGGCATCGTATCTTGCCGATTTCCCTTTACTTTGCCGTATTTGAGAAAAAGAAACTTTATTCAATTACGACAATAGTCATACTTGCAGGCTTTGATACTCACAACGACCAGAATAGGAATCGGTTTGGCTGTACTTGCGATACTGATAATCATTGATATTGTCTGGTAAAAGACCGTAAAGTGAGGCGATAGCTTGTCCATATATTGGGAATCGTTCTGCGTGGGGGTAGTGGATTGCGGTTGTATCTGATGACCGCTGGCGAAAAGGGTGCGCCGGATGGTGTTCAGCGGGAAATAACATATAAAATGAGTAACATTCCAACCCAAATGAAAACACTGAATACACGGACAGAGATATGGAAAGACAGGTCTCAAGGCTTTTGTCGATAAACCGATATTGGTTATGGCGCAGGGACCTTTGAATACCCCTATAAGAAATATTATGATGGTGGTTTTGGAACGAAATATGCACACAGCACTGTCATCAAGATCGCAGTTGAACTGGGCATTGTAGGTATCGTGTGCTGGTTATTTTATCTTGCCGGATGTTTTATCTGGATACGAAATGTTTTTTGGAACAGAAAAGATATTTTTATGCCTTATGCAGCATTAGTTTCTTTTACTGTTTAGCCATCGTGGATTTTTCATTTGATACCCCGGCCCATGTTATTACCTTTTTTCTTCTCACTGGCTTACTGAGTCCAAGATGGCCCGGAAGAAGATCAATCTTGCGGAAACAAAATAAGAAAAAATTAATCTCTTATGGCATGTTCCTTTCTATTATCGTATTATGTCTATTTTCATTTTATTTCACAACAAAAGTCAATCTTGCCGAGCAAGGCCATAGAGAATGGTTCTGCCATGGAGGAAAATGGATTTCCCCTTATTGGAGTATATAATGCTTATGAAGATGCCATAGAAAAAATGCCTCTCAACAATGAAGGATATATCAAGGCAACAGGAGCATTGATAGCGTCTTCTAATAGCGATAAAGATGTGGCAAGAAAAGAAGAAACAAAAAGATTACTTTCAAATCATTTAAGAAAAATGGAAGAGTCAAAGGACAAAATTCTGAGCTTTATTATACAATTGGCATAGGGTATAAGGTCCTTGGAAATAAGGAAAAGGCTGATTATTATCTCACTAAAGCACTTTCTTATTTGCCGTCATCGTCGTATTATGTCCTGGGCCTGGCAGAATATTATTTTAATCTCAGGGACTTATGAAAAAGCAAAACAAGCGCTATCAAGTCATTTGATCCTTATATAAACAATTATGAAAATTCACGTAATCCGAATGGTTTTTATGTGTATAAGATGAGAGATCTCGAAGTTGAAATAGCGCTCAGAGGAGGGAATACAGGTAAAGCTTTAGCTCTAGCGCGTGAAAATCTACAAGGATGCGGAACGTGAAAGATTTGTGATTACAAGCGTAAGGGCCAGAGAGTTGGTGAAAAAAGAGACCGTTGTGGATCATTTGCGGAAACGCGTTGATTCCATTAAATTACAAACCGAGAAGAAATAATACGGGTGAAAGTAATTTAACTGGTTGTTTCTTTTATGATATGTTAAAAAACGAGAATGGGCGCTACCATGAATCGGAAGCTCCAATATTATATTGATCTTCTTCTTGTGCTAACGCAAAAAGATCTGAAGGTGCGGTACAAAAGTAGTATCTTGGGATATCTCTGGTCCGTCGCACACCCGCTTGCCTTTGCCTTGGTTTTTTTCGTAGCCTTCAAGGTAGTCATAAAAATCCCCATCGAAGACTATGCACTTTTTCTGATTACGGGATTGTTTCCCTGGCAATGGTTCGCTAATTCAGTGAATGCCTCGCCAATGATTTTACTGGGCAATGCGTCAATCATAAAGAAGGTAAATTTTCCAAGATATTTTATTATACTGACGCAGGTTATTCAGGACATGATTCACTTTTTACTGGCCATACCGGTAATAATTATTTTTCTTTTTCTTTATCATAAAACCCCGCATATATCCTGGTTATATGGTATTCCGTTATTGCTCACAGCCCAGTTTTTCATAATATATGGTATTTGCCTAATCATAGCATCGACGAATCTTTTTTTTCGTGATCTGGAAAGGCTCACAACAATATTTACAATGTTGCTTTTCTACTTTACCCCGGTTTTTTTTGATGAAACTATGATACCGTCACAGTATAGGAATTTTCTCTACCTGAATCCATTGTCGCTTATGATTGTGAATTGGCGGATGCTTTTTCTGTCAGGAAAGATACACACATTATATCTTTTAGGAAGCTATGGTTATGCGGGGTTTATGCTATCAATTGGTTATTATGTATATAGAAAGCTGTCATGGAAATTTGCCGAGGTATTATGAGTAAGGCCGCTGTTGTTTTTGATAAAGTTAGTAAAAGTTACCCTATGTACCATCACATAACCGGAGGAATTAAAAACCTCATTTTTCATCTCCCCCAGGGAATACGATCCATAAAAAGTACGCGATATGAAGTATTCCATGACCTCTCTTTTGACGTGAAGAGGGGCGAAACCTTTGGCGTTATAGGCAGAAATGGGGCAGGAAAAAGTACGATATTAGGTCTTATGGCAGGGGTTCTTTGGCCATCAGAAGGGAGAATTGTTGTGAACGGGAGAGTCTCTCCTCTTCTTGAACTGGGTGCAGGGTTTCATCCTGATCTTTCCGGCAAAGAAAATATCATGCTGAACGGTGTTCTTATGGGACTTACGAGAAATGATGTGATACGGAGAATGGATGAGATTATTGATTTTTCAGAACTTCAGGATTTTATAGACCAACCGATAAGGATCTATTCAAGCGGTATGCTTGCGAGACTTGGATTTTCCGTTATTGCTCACCTTGACCCAGAAATTCTTTTAGTAGATGAGATATTGGCGGTAGGTGATTTTGAGTTTCAAAAAAAATGTTACGCAAAAATGGATGAATTCAAACGAAAAGGCATTACTATAATCTTTGTATCGCACTCTATAGCAAATGTTGAGCGGATATGCGACAGAGTGATGTGGGTCGAAAATCACAGACTCAAAATGGTTGGGGATGCAAATACAATTTCGAATTGGTATTTGAAATCTCAGGCATAAAGGATATGGTCTAATCATTGAGGATCTTGGTAACAAATCACCAGTTGTGGGACTACACCGGAAGCGATGTTTTTACCTTTGTCCTTGTGGATTTTCTGAAAAGACGGGGCCACGATATTACCGTATATAGCAAATATTTGGGCAAAGTAGCATTAGGGCTGAAATCAGTTGGAGCGCGGGTTGTCGATGATCTGGCGGAAATAAGCAATGAAATATTCGATATAGCTCATGTACATCACAATATTAACGCTATTGAAATACGTTATTTTTTTCCGGATACCCCCATTTTTTTTCTTTCACATGGCGTTCTGCCTTTTTTGGAGAGGCCACCTTGCTTAGAAATCAACATAGCCGGTTTTATGGCTGTCAGTGAAGAGGTTAGGGACCAATTGGTTTTATGGGGGGTCGATCCTCACAAAATAGTAATCTTTAGAAACATCATTGATTCACAAAAATTCCGTCAGTTTGAAGGAATCCGTCAAAAACCAGCGAAGGCACTCATTCTGAGTAATAGAATCGATAAAGTGCACGAAGATACTATCAGATCCGCCTGTGATGATCTTGGCATTAGCTGCAAATTCGTCGGTCAGAGCTACGAGATCGTTGAACAAGATCGATTGCCATTTGAAATGAACGAGGCAGATATCGTATTTTCCCTTGGTAGGGGCATAATGGAGGCCATGCTGTGTGGGCGTGTCCCAATCGTGTATGACTATTGTGGGGGTGAGGGTATGGTTACACCCGATAACTTTCACGAACTTAAAAAATATAATTTTTCTGGGAGACTGCATAAGAAACAATTTAGCGTTCAGGAACTTAAGGACGAAATAAAACGATATGAACCTAAATCTGTCAATACACTCAGAGAACTTGCCTTGGGCGAATATGATGCATACAATCGAATTAATAATTTGATAGATATCTATAGTAGTGTAATTGAAAATCGATCCGGCGGCGGAAGTTCAAACCTGGATTTAGATTTGATAGAGCATTTTGTCCTATCCCTACGAGAGACTCGGCAGTTTAAGGATGCTATTAGCAACAAAGTTATTACGCAAGCGAAGGATGAGTTTATTGAAAACCTTTGTTCAGGGAGAGGTTGGAAGCTACTTTTTAAGTATTATGAATTAAGAGACCGGTTTTTCCCCAAGGTGGGCATGAGTAAGACTGCAATGGATCAATTAGGGAAGATGTTAAAGTCTCATAGATGGAAAAATTTATGATTGATCAACTCAAAGTAATCCGCGAGATATGAGGCATGATACAGTTTCGTGTCCATTATTGACAGCAGAGGTCAATACGATTATCTATCCGGTTAATGCTAGGTAGCGATGAATTGTTTTTTTGCATTAAAAACATAAATAATGAGTATGGGTATTAAATTGGATAATCATAATAGTCTGACCCGATTTAACTGGTTGGGAAGCTTTCGTTTTGCTGTTAATTATTTGAAATATAGAGGACCCAAGGCATTTATTCGTAAGCTGATACTAAAAATAAGTGGTTACGATAAAACAGATATGTATCGATATTGGATTAAGCTAAATGAACCCTCGAAATATGATTTGGTGAGACAAGGCAAAAAGATATTTAAAGTATCGACAAAAATAACGCTGGTAACTGTAACAAAGGATGGGGACGATCGAGAATTGCTTGATAGTTTGATACAGTCTCTTTTAGCACAAACATATAGAGATTGGGAACTGGTTGTTATTACGTCTCAAGAACAAGATGGAGTTGGATACGAAGACCAGCGAGTGAAGATTGTGTGTTGTCCAATCACTGCCAATAATTGTAATAATTTTGGTCAATTTATAACATCATTGAAGGGTGATTATTTTGGTCTTATACGACCAACAGATTGTTTTGCACCCTTCGCGTTGCACGAGATGGTATCGATAATAAATAAAAGTCCTGCTTTTGATTGTTTGTATTCGGACCATGATGTGGCTGCGAATATTAAAGAGTTTCGTTCTGATCCGTACTTTAAACCAGACTGGAGTCCAGATTTGTTGAGAAGTTGCAACTACATAGGTCATTTTTTTTTGATAAAGAAAGAATTACTGGCCAGTTTAGAGCAATTAAATAGGAACGGGAATAGCATAGACAGCTATGATCTGATTCTGAGGGTAACCGAAAAAGCGAAAAAAATAGTGCATATCCCAAAAGTTCTCTACCATATTCAAAGTGGGACAGAATCTCTTGCGTATGATAAATACGGTAGCGGTGGCATTGAAGAACATTTGCGGAGAATTGGCTTAGAGGGAAATGTAGAAGAGGGTCTCTTGCCGGGCACACATAAAGTGATGTATTCTTTTAACCAGAAGACAAAGATATCAATAGTTATTCCGAATAGGGACCATCACCTCGATCTGGAGAAATGCGTCCAATCTATCATCACAATGTCGACCTACACCAACTACGAAATATGTATAGTAGAAAATGGAAGTATTGAGAAAGAGACCCTTGACCTATATGAGAAGCTTACTAAAAAAAGTATGATCAGAATTGTAGAATGGAAAATGCCTTTTAATTATTCGGCAATTAACAATTTTGCGGTAAGTATTACTGATGGTGAGGTGGTTCTTTTTTTGAACAATGATACAGAGGTTATCAATCCTGACTGGCTCGAGCGAATGCTCGAGCATGCTTTAAGGAGAGATATTGGCGCTGTTGGAGCAAAACTCTATTATCCTGATGGCACAATACAACACGCTGGTGTTGTCGTATCAATCGGAGGGGTGGCGGATCATGCCTTTAAAGGCTTTGAGATGGGATCTTCAGGATATTTTGGAAATCTGAAAACCATTCGCAATGTTAGTGCTGTTACTGGAGCGTGCCTCATGACAAGGAGAGAAGTGTTTAATGAAGTTACCGGATTTGACGACTCATTGGTTGTGGCGTATAACGATGTTGATTTCTGTCTGAGGCTTCGCGCCAAAGGTTATTTGATCCTTTGGACACCCTTTGCCGAGCTCTATCATTATGAATATAAGACCCGTAGATATCCAAGCTCTTCCATGGAGATAAAGAGAGAAAGGCGAGAGAGAAAATTGTATCAGAAAAAATGGCGACGCGTCTTAAGGAAAAGTGATCCCTATTACAATCCAAATCTTATGTACGAAAAGGCAAACTTCTTAATAGGAATGCCATAACGCTATGGTTAGCTTAATTATTGTTAATTATAACGGAGCAGGGCTGATCGCCAATTGCCTTCATGCATTAGAAAATCAGACTTTTCAGGATTTTGAGATTATTATTGTTGAGAACGGTTCTACAGACAATTCCTTGGAAGTGATTAACTCGTTTCTAAGTGAGAGTCCTATTGGGTCCCGCACAAATGTTGTTGCGCTTAATAGAAATCTTGGATTTGCCGGTGGTAATATTGAAGGGCTTAAATACGCATCGGGGAAATTTATCGCATTATTGAACAATGACACAGAGCCTCGGGAAAGTTGGCTCCAGGAATTGTATCATGCCATGTTGTCGGATCCTAAAACGGGTATTTGCGCCTCAAAACTGATTTTGTATGGAGGCGGTGCCATCGATAGTGCGGGGGATGGTTACGCAAGATCGCTTAAAGGTTTTAAGCGAGGTGAAGGTGAGCCTGTCGCAAAATTCGATCAAAGATCATATATATTTGGGGCATGTGGAGGGGCAGTTTTATATCGTAAATCAATGCTCGATGAGATTGGTTTTTTTGATGATGATTTTTTTTGATTCATGAAGATACGGATCTTAATCTCAGAGCAAAGTTGGCAGGATGGAAAACCACTTTCATTCCCACCGCAGTTGTGTATCATAAAGTAACATCATCGATAGGATATATGAGTGAAATGCAGATTTATCATACACTAAGAAATAGTGAGTTTGTAAGGATTAAAAATATCCCCTTGACTGCCTTTATTATTTGCTTTCCTGAATTTATAATTGGGTTAATTGCAGAATTAATTTATTTCGGCATTAAACACCGTCATTTTAGTCTATTTTTTAGGGCAAAGATGGATGCAATGCGATTTTTTCCAAAAATGCTGAGAAAGCGTAAGGGAATTATGAAAACCAAGAAAATAAATACTAGAGATCTGCTAAGAGAAATGACACCGGTTTTTAATAGATCTTTTATCATAAAGAAACTCAAAAGGTTTTTCTGTGGCTAATAATGAAGGATAATATTTAGTTTTTGTCGTAATACGTTCTTTTAAAGAGTTCTCATAAAGTTTTGAATGTTGTTTTCAAGACAGATATTATTTATGTAAGGACAGGTGAATGGTAAGCGTAATAATACCTACCTATAAAGCGGGAATTTCTATCAATAAACTCCTCACAAGTCTCAAGAGGCAAACAGTCAACACCGAATTGATTGTTATTGACTCATCATCACCTGATGATACGGTTGATATTGCCGCATCATCAGGTGCTCATGTTTTGGTTATTAAGCAGCAGGAATTCAACCATGGTGGAACAAGAAATTTAGGAGCGTTACATTCCCATGGTGATATTATTATTTTCATGACACAAGATGCTCTCCCATTAGACCAATTTTGTATTGAGAATCTCATAAAACCGCTTGAAGTGGATTCAATCGCGGCTGTTTATGGCAGGCAAATCCCCAGAGAAGAAGCATCCCACTGAAAAATTTGCAAGACTTTATAATTATCCTGAAGAACCGATAATTAAGAGGAAGAGAACAAATACCTGAAATGGGTATTAAGACTTTTTTTTTCAGTAATGTTTTTTCGGCGATACGGAGAAAAGAATTTGAAGAAATAGGAGGATTCCCGGAAAATGTCATCATGTTTGAAGATATGTTGTTTGCCGCGAAATTGATTGAACGGGGATATAAAATAGCCTATGTTCCTGAAGCGAAGGTGATACATTCCCATGATTATTCATTGGTGCAGCAATTCCGAAGATATTATCAGGCAGGAGTTTCTTTCAAAGAAACCCATGGTTTATGCGTTATGCGGGATCCAACAAAGAAGGAATTACATTTTTGAAAGAAGAAATTAAATTCTTGTTTAAACAAAAAAAATATCTATGGATACTTTACGCGATGCTTGAAGCCATGTGTAAATATACTGGTTATAAATTAGGCTTAAACAACAATAAGTTTCCGCATATTCTTAAACAAAAGGATAATTAGTTAGAATGGTTAAAAGCAGATATTTAAATAAATTATTTATAATCATGACGGATGTCATTGTTATTTATGTATCAATCGTATTAGCATATTATATGCGAAACTTGTCCGGCACCTTTATTGATTTAGTTCCATTGAATCACGGGCTTTCTCTTTATTTAAGCAAATGGTGGATCCCCTTTATCATTGTAGGGTCAATCGGATATCACAGAGGCTATGGCGTGATTATAAGTTTTTGGGATGATTTCCTCGTCATCTTAAAAAGTCTTTTCATGTCATTTTTAATTGTGTGGGTTGTTTTTTCAATGCAAAAAGAAGCTGAAACAGTTTCGAGGATTATTATCACCGTTAGTTTCGCGTTTATGTTGCTATTTATTCTCATTTCCAGAGGTGTCCTTAAATTTGTTTTATACAAAATAATGGATTTACGTGAACACGCGTTGATATTTGAAAAAGAAATATCAAGGGTACGTGAATACACTGAAAGCTTTCTTAAACAAAGAATGGTATTCCGGTTATAAAATTATGGATAATACAGAAAACAATTCTTCAAAGGCAAAAAAAATAGATGCCTTATTTCTGCCCATAGAATATGCCAATGATGAAACAGTGAAGAAATTGAAACCCGACGCTAAAGATTTGATCATTGTTTCAGAAATGTCCGGACTGTCTTTCATGAATACAGAAATCAAAACTTTTCTGGATAAAAATATTGCGTTAATTACCACAACAAATGGCCTCTTATTGAGAAATAAGGTTTTTCTCAAACGAGACTTTTGATCTTGTTATAGCCACTCTTGCCTTGATAGTGTTTTCTCCTCTGTTTCTTATTGTCCCATTGCTCATTAAACTTGATTCTCCTGGTCCTGTTTATTTCAGACACAAGAGATGCGGGAAAAAAATGGATGAATTTGAAATGGTCAAATTCAGGACAATGAGGATTGATGGAGAAAAAGATATTGGAAGAATTTATTCAAGAGCACCCTGAAGCTGTTATTGATCTTGAAGAACGAAATAAAATAGAGCATGATCCACGAGTGACAAAAATTGGAAACTTTTTACGAAAAACATCTCTTGATGAACTCCCGCAACTTTTGGATGTTATACGGGGAGATATGTCAATTGTTGGCCCAAGGCCTGATACTATTGAAGCGATAAATAAATATTATCTGGAATACAATGAAATTTATGAGAATATCAGGCCTGGTATAACCGGTCTCTGGCAAGTGAGTGGCAGAAGCGAAATAGACTACGCGAAGAGAGTTAAACTGGATTATTTGTACATGCTTAACTGGTCATTGTGGTTTGATATGGTAATAATATTAAAGACATTCAGATCAATCTTAAATCGTAAAGGAGCATATTGATGCTAACCTTAAAAAAAGTCTTGACAATAAATAGGTGTTCTGTTAGAGTTTTCAAGATGATAGAATCAATGCCTTTAAGAATTATATATATGAATTCATATAACACATTGAATAAATTAGTGTTATTTGAAGACATCAATGCCGGAGACGGCTTTGAGAAGTTATTGTCTGAAGGGGGAATGATTTGAATTTAAACGGTATTATTGAGACGGACCAGATAATTATTGATATAATAAAACATATAAAGGTTGAGCGGAAAGGGATATAATGGATTTCTTTGCGTCATTATTCATTATTACGTTTATTATTGTTGTTGCTTATCTGGTTTTTAATAAGCTATACACTATATCGCATCGGCAAGAAATTTCAGATCGGCAGTTTCTGGGGATATTGTGTGCCGATATATAATGGGTATCTTATCTATAAATGTGCTGATGTTCCTCTGTGGAATTTTGTGGGTCTTTTCATACCAATACTTAATATATATTGTTTTGTAAATATATGGGGAAGTATTGCCGAACGACTTGGCAAGAGCTACTGGTTCTATGGGATGACCATATTACTTTTCGGTTCCCTGTTTTCATTCTTGCCTTTGACAATTCTTATCTTGTCGGTTATGCTGGCGACGAATATGATAAGCTTTGAACCGTCTGAACGATTTGAAACCGTAAAGAACCAGAGAAGACTGAGCGAATATATTGAAGCAAAAAGAAGAAACAGGATAGGCACTGAATATACGAGGAACATACCGAAGAAGCGCAACTACAAATGCCATATTGGCGCTGTGCAGGAAGCCACTGAAGCAATAAAACCCTTAGATGAAGAAAAACAGTATAAAATGAAGAGAAGTATTTTCTTCAATGGTTACGAAGGTACCTCTTCTGGGTAGTTTTTTTGAGAAACAGGTTAATGAACTTGTTGGCATTGATATCGGCACTACAACGATTAAATTATGTGCTCTTAAAAAACAAAAGGTTTTTTTACAGTAGAGAAAGTTGTTTTAAAGACCTATGATCAGGATTTGCTCAGCGATGGTCATATTGTGGATATAGATTTTCTGGCAAATGAATTAAAAGGATTTTTGAGGAAAATAAAATAAAGTCCAGGAATGTTGCCTGTGCATTGTCAAGCTATTCGGTAATTTCAAAGAAAATTACAATACCATTTCTCCAGGAAGAAGAACTTGAAAGAACTATTGGTATGGAAGTCGAGAATGCTATTCCATTCCCTATGCGGGATATTTATTATAACTATTATGTAATGGGTGTAGATGCTGAAAAACAGAGTATGATGAATGTAAAGATAGTTGCAGCAAAAAAAGAAATTGTCGATGCCTATGTTACGGCATTCAATATGGCCGATTTAAGTCTCCAGATAGTGGATGTCGATATTTTTGATATTTCAAATCTTGTGGAACAGATTTATAGTCCGAAAGAACACTCTGTGGTGATTGTCGATATCGGCGCGTCTGTGACGAATATAGCGATCCTGAACGGAGAGGATATAGAGTTTACAAGAGAAATACTTGTAGGTGGTAAATATCTTACGAACCTCATCCAGAAATCGGCACGATTGAATTATAAGAGTGCGGAAGAGAAGAAACTATCAGCAGACAGTAATATTGTTTACCTTTTTGAAGATTTTATTTTCAATATTGCTTCTGAGATAAATAAGACTGTCAGGTTTTATCTTGCCACAAAACCGAAAGAAAATATTGGAAAAATTTATGTTACGGGAGGCTCTTCCTTGCTTCCGGGATTGAAAGAAAAGATCGTTGAAGATTCAGGTATTCAGGTTGAAGTGATTGATCCCTTCTTGTTGGCCCAGTCGGGTGATGCACAGAATGAGATGTATGAGAACCTGAAGGAATTTATGGCAGTTCCGTTTTATCTATCAACGAGAATTACGGATATAGTGATATGATAAAAATTAATTTATTGCCATTTAAAAGAAAAAAAGCCAGCACATTAACAAAAGATATTCGTGATCTTGTATTTGGCTCTTATTGTGGTCTGTATCGGATTTGGTATTATTACTATTATAGTTACCAATGAGATAAAAGAACATAAAACAAATATAGCAAACAGTAAAAAAGGAAATTGATCAGTCTGCAACCTATTGCACAGGAATATAAGCAAATACAAGAGCAAAAAAAGAGATAGAGAGAAGAATTCAGACATTAAATCAACTAAAATCTGGTCGCGCACTTGCCGCAAGATCGCTCTATGATATTTCATCAATTATAAAAGAAGGAGTATGGATTAAGAGCATTTAAAAAGACAGAGAACAAATTTGAAATAGATGGCCGTTCATTTGTAAACGAATCCATCTCTGATTTTATAGAATCTCTTTCAAAGATGCCATATATTACAAATGTTGAACTGAAAAACGTTCAGGATGTTAGTGAAGAAGGGCTCACTATAAAGAAATTTATTATTACAGGGAATATGTCGATATGAAAGTAGGGTTCGAGACAAAAGGACTGGTAAGAAAAATAGAAAAAATACCAGCAGTATATAAAACAATATTTATACTTGTTTAGTTGCGTTGTGCTTGGAGGTCTTGTTTATTTTGTTGCAAAGCCGAAATGGGAGGAAAGGACGAGGCTTTTCGAAAGAATACAGTGAATTGCAGAAAGAATTGAATACATTAAAAGAATTGAAAAACAATCTGGAAAAGCATCGGAAAGAATATGCAGCAAATGCAGGAACAATTACAGGATGTATTAAGACAACTGCCGGAAACAAAAGACATACCGAATCTGTTGAGGAATATTACAAGCGTCAGCGAGGAGACAAGATTAAAGATAAAATATTTTGAACCAAAAGAGAAAGAATAAGGAATTTTATTCAGAGCTTCCTTTTGAAATAAAGTTCAGTGGTCCTTTTCATAGTGTGGCATTTTTCTTTGATGGTATCAGGAAGATGGAACGGCTTGTAAATATAACAAACTTTTCTCTGGAAGCAAAAGGTACACCAAAAAATATTGTTTTAGAGGGTTCGTGCAGTGCGAATGCCTATGTTTATCTGAAGAAACACCCAAACCACAAATAAAAGATGATAAAAAGGCAGGGAAAAAGGTGATTAAGTTGTTTAGAGATAGTTGTATAATTATTGGTAGTTACTCTTGTAGTTTTGTATCGACAGTATCATTTGCAGTGGAAGAAAAGAAAGATCAAAAGAATCAGGGAACCAGACAAAGAAAGAGGGAATTAAATTTGATATAGGTGATTTTGAGTATAAATCAGAAGGAAGAAGAGATCCTTTTGAACCGGTATTATTGTTAAAGGAAAAAGTGAAACGGGAAGTAAGGTTATAAAAGATAAGAAAAGTACAGCAGATGCAATGGATATCAGCTTGAAGAATTAAGACTTGTTGGTGTTTTGAAAAGCGATAAAGGCATGATGGCAATGATGGAAGATAAACAGGGAAAAGGAATTTTTTTCAGAAAGGGAGATCCTCTCAATCAAAAGATGTGGGTGGCTGATATTTCAAATAGCAATGTCGTGTTTGCTTATAAATTGAAAGGGGAAATAAAGAAAGTTGTGGTTGATCTCCCAATTAAAAAATGAAAAGGTGAAATATGAGTAAAAAAATAATGATTCTTTCTTTTCTTTTTCTTTTGTTGATTCCTTTATTGTGCTTTAGCCAGGCTGCCAAAAAACCAACACCGAAAGTTTCATTTGATTATATAGATGCTGATGTGAGAAATGTTATAAGAAGCCTTTCTGAAGTATCAGGTAAAAATGTGATTATTTCTGAAGCTGTCAAAGGCAAAGTTACTATGAAGTTGGAGGATGTATACTGGGATGAGGCATTGGATATTGTTACATCTACAAGTGGCTTGAAAAAAGTTGAATCTGATAATATAATAAGAATTATGACATAAAAGAGTTTGATGACGATAGAAAAAGCAAGGATGCAGAAAGAGATCCGGAAAGAAAGGCTTGATAGACAGAAAATGGGTGAAGAATTTATAACAGAGACAATTTATCTTAGTTATGCAGAACCTGCTGAAGTGGAAAAAATGTTAAGGGCGAGTAGTGCTGGAGCAGCTGGTACAACGAGGAGAGAGGATTTTTATCAGAATTTGGAAAAATCACTCAGGTCCCATGGAATAATGCACTAATCATACGGGATACAAAAGAAAATATTGCGAATATAGCGAAAATAGTAAAGGAGCATGATAGAAAGCCAAGGCAGATACAAATAGATTGTAAAATTGTACAGGCAACAACAAATTTTTCGAAGGAACTCGGAATACAGTGGGGAGCTAATTATCTAGGTAGTATAGGTCAGCAGGATATTGAGCTTGGTGGAGGAAAGAAATGGACGTCAGCTACAGTAGGGGGGAGTGGTGAACGTGAGTCACCAACAGGGGCAACTGGCTTTCGTCCAGGAGGCTACTTAAATCCA
>CAWAUQ010000017.1:0-78899 GCA_963785225.1 uncultured delta proteobacterium
ACCCTATTGGGCACGTTACCGGTATTGAAGTTAACTAATGAAAAGAGATGAAGATGTTTAGCTGAACGCTTTATGTAACTATTTGATTTAATGTTGCTTATCTTGCTGCTTTCTCAGGGTTACCTTCTCCGCGCTGCCCCCTTAAGCTTCGTGATGATAATGCCATCTTTAGTGTACCTTGCTGCCACTGTGTCACCAGCCATCACATCACCGATAACCTTGTAACCCACGAGTTCAGGGTTGCTCGCATTGAAGGTTACTGCTGACTTTCTGCCCTTTACTTGGATCAGGTTTGTATCAATCATTGTTACTTGCCCCACAAACCCTGAAGCTTTTGGTCTCAACTTCACTGCTGCCTTCTTCACTGCTGCCTTCTTCACTGCTGCCTTCTTCACTGCTGCCTTCTCCGGGGCTGCCGCCTTAAGCTTTGTGATGATAATGCCATCTTTAGTGTACCTTGCTGCCACTGTGTCACCAGCCATCACATCACCGATAACCTTGTAACCCACGAGTTCAGGGTTGCTCGCATTGAAGGTTACTGCTGACTTTCTGCCCTTTACTTGGATCAGGTTTGTATCAATCATTGTTACTTGCCCCACAAACCCTGAAACCTTTACTTCCTTTTCTGCTGCTACTTTTTCTGCTGCTACTTTTACCACTGCTTCCCTCTCTGCCACTATCTTCTCAGCTGCTTCCTTTTCTGCTGCTTCCTTTTCTGCTGCTATCTTCTCAGCTGCTTCCTTTTCTGCTGCTATCTTCTCAGCTGCTTCCTTTTCTCAGCTGCTTCCTTTTCTGCTGCTATCTTCTCAGCTGCTTCCTTTTCTGCTGCTACTTTCTCAGCTGCTACTTTTACCACTGCTTCCCTCTCTGCCACTATCTTCTCAGCTGCTATCTTCAACTCCCCTGGCTCTATCTCCGGGATTTCCTTCTTCGCTGTTACCTTGTGCGGGATTTCCTTCTTCGCTGTTACTTTGTCTGGGATTTCCTTCTTCACTGTTACCTTGTCCGGGGCATCCTTAGACTGTACACAACCTGAGGACACAAAAGCGAGGCCGATTAGTAAGACGAGTGCTACCATTAAGACTTTTTTCATAACCTTTCTCCCCTTCCCTCCTGGTTCTGTGCTATCAGTATAGAATTCAATCTTAAGCTTCATTTATCTCTACCAACCTATCGCTTTTCTGATAGATGCTTGCTATGCCGCAGAGGACACGATAATGGGTAGCCAACTTACCGTGTGTCACATATCATATATATCAATGGGCAAAATCCTGTCAAGGGGTAATTTGGAGTCAGACAATTGCCCTTGAAGTTATTTTTGAGAAAATTGTACGAAAATATATACCGTCTAATATGTGCCTTGGTGCGTAAATGACTGCCAGGTCTAAGTTGGCATAATTGTTCGAGTCTTAGTTTCGTTTAGTTCAGGAAAGAGTGTATTGAATTGAGATAAATATCTACTTGACAATATGTTGCCATATGTCTTACATACAAATTAACCTGATAAAGCCAGACCATATTCTCGGGAACGGAAAGCCAAGGGTCTTTAGGAATGCATAGTGAGTTTATCCATCAATAAAGATAGCCCGGGTTGCCAGGTTTAACCACAACTCTTAAAATGAGGGGGTTAAACACAATGAAAAAGATATGCTTTATCGGCATCTTCTTAGCGGTTTTCGGATTCTCAACTCTTGCCAGCGCAACTCTTCAAAACAATGGTAATAATCTCGTCTATGACACGGATCGTAACATCACGTGGTACAATCCAAACGTCTCAGCCATGAGCTGGGATCAGGCAATGGCCTGGGCTGAAAGCCTGACGGCAGGAGGAGTGACCGGTTGGCGGCTTCCCTCAGCGTTCAATGAAGATGGCAGTTATCCTTATCATGGGTATGGAGTCGTTGGGAGCGAATTGGGGCACCTCTACTATGAAGAACTCAATAACGCCGCATATGGACCGTTGACAAATACGGAGCCTTTTGCCAACCTTAAGCCAGTCATTTACTGGTCAAGTTCGGTTACGATGCAATACGTCGGTAACGCGTTCGCCTTCAACTTCAATACTGGTGAGCAAGGTCACGCCAACAAAAATCTTACCACTAACTTCTCAGCTATAGCTGTTCATTCCGGTAATGTCGGTACCCCTGCGATGCTTGACGTGATTATTGATATCAGACCATGGAGCAAACGCAACCCTATAAACTACAAGAAAGGTCACGGAATAATCCCTGTTGCCATTCTCTCCGCAGAGGGTTTTGATGCTCCGAGTCAGATAGACCGGGATTCCCTCACCTTCGGAGCCACTGGAGGTGAACAGAGCTTGGCCTTCTGTAACCACAGACCAAAAGATGGCAAACGAAACGGTTTAAAAGATGCCCTGATCTGCCATTTCTATATAGAGATAGCAGGATTCAACTGTGGGGATACTGAGGGTATTCTCAAGGGTAAGACACTTGGCGGGATTGCCATTGAAGGAAAGGATTTGGTCAGAGTCATTCATTGTAAATAATCGTGATGTGATAGAGCGATTGGAAAACAGGGTCGGAAATAGCCCTTTCTTTTTAAGCATTATTCCACAAAGATTACCACTTATAGCTATTTTCTCTGTGCAGAATCCGTTTCATCAAGCACAGAAGAGAGATGTGAATACTATCTGAAAAGCATTGAAGTCAACTAATGAAAAGAGGGTGAAGATATTTGGCTGAACATATGTATGTATTCACTCAGAATAATTTACCACTTAATTTCTATTGAGTAAGGAAAAAACGAACTAGACAAAAACTATACAATTTAAGGAGGGTTAATTTCGCTGGGATTTGCAACTCATTGAAAGAATTGGTGGAGCTGAAGGGGATCGAACCCTCGACCTCTTGACTGCCAGTCAAGCACTCTCCCAGCTGAGCTACAGCCCCGTAGCGTATTTTATAGCAGTAAGCCACGCTCTTGTCAAACAGTTTCGCAGGATTTGCTCTCATGACAGCATTGATTTTGCACAGTATGCTTCGAAATACTATTCACCGAAGCTGAAATGTGATACCATAATTTTTACAGTCAATCAGGGGTGGTTCAATGATATCAGTCTGGACAGTTGTTTTTTTCATAATGGGGGTTGTAACAGGTGGCGCTATTTTCTGGTTTCTTGCAACATCGCATTTCCACAGGAAGAATGCAGCGATTGAAAACAGAGCTAGCTCTGCCGAGGCAATCATTGGAGAACTCCGCCAGCAAAACCGGCAAAAAGATGAAGAAGTTGAAAAGCTAAGAGACGAAGTGAGTAATGAAAAAGAGGCTAAGGTTGAGGCGCTGACGAAGCTCGAGGTATCTGAAAAACAACTCAAGGAAGAGATGGAACGCTTTGAAAAAGTCAGGAGTGAACTGAGCGAAACCTTTAAAGCCCTTTCTCTTGATGCGCTTACAAAAAATAGCGACGAGTTTAAAAAATATGCTGATGAGTTTATCAAGCTCGCTGAAGAAAAAATGAAATCCCAAACCGTCGAAAGCAAAAAAGAACTGGAAAGTAAAAAAGAACTTATCGATCAGAACATCGACGCAATAGGGAAGACATTAACAGAGGTGCAGAGAAAGATAGAAGAGGTAGGCAAGGTAAGTGGTGAAAAAATCACCGAAGTTTCAACGCTTATCAGAAAGCATGAAGAGGTCACGGCTAAGTTGAAAGATACCACTGAGCATCTTGGTAATGCGCTTGCGAGTTCAAAGAAAAGAGGTGAATGGGGTGAGAGGATGGCAGAAGATATCATCCACCTTATTGGTATGGTGGAGGGTATTAATTATACCAGGCAAAAAACTTTGGAGCATTCATCGGGAAGACCGGATTATACTTTTCTCTTACCCAACAGTCTAAAGATCAATATGGATGTTAAATTTCCTCTCGATAATTATCTGCATTATCTTCATGCTGAAGCAGAGCACGACAAAAAGCGCTTTCGCGAGGAGCTTCTGAAAAACACAAAGATCATGATCAAGCAGGTGACTGGTCGGGAGTACATAAACCCTGTAGAAAACACCGTCGATTATGTTTTGATCTTCATACCCAATGAACAAGTGTTTGGTTTCATTCATGAAACTGATCCGACTATTATGGATGAAGCATTAAAACAGAAAGTTATACTCTGTTCGCCTTTCACACTCTACGCAGTTCTTTCTGTAATCAGACAGGCCATAGAAAATTTTAATCTCGAAAGAACTGCCTCAGAGATTCTTAAGCTTCTCATGGAATTTTCCAAACAGTGGACGTCCTTTAAGGACAAATTCAAGCTCATGGGTGAACGTATTGATCAAACAAAAAAAGAATACGATGCCCTCGTGACCACGAGAAGCAATATGCTTGAAAAACCGCTTAGAAAGATCGATGAGTTGGGAAAACAGAAGGCCCTTTCCCTGACAGAAGGTATTGTACTTGGAGAGGCTCCCCCATCGGAGAATAATCTTTAAAGTTGACAGTTTCATTTTGCCTTACTATTTTAGACTTATTCTGAAGAACCCAATAAAATACTTGTAAAATCAATTACTTTTTGATAGATGTATACAAAAGACAAAAGCTGTTGGGCTGAGGTTGTCAGATGGTACCTGAAACCGATAAAGATCAGGGAAACTCCCGGGGCGGGATTGACATAAAGGTTATATCCGGTCTCATCCATGCCATGAATATGGCTGCAAGTAAACTCATTGCATATCCTGAGGGGCACCCTTTTGTTGTTGAATCATTCCAGAGAGTGGAAAATATTCTCCAGGGGATCTTTGAATCGCAGGGCCAGTTAATTTTTAAAATAGCAAAAAATACAGTCATCTTGGGATCAACCGTTCTGGACCAGAAGAACCCAATTTTCCAACGTTTTGCACAGACGCTATTTGAACATGGCATCGTTGGGTTGATCCTCAGAAAAGGGCTTGTCTCAAAGGAGATGATGGATTTTGACTCCATCATTTCACAAAAAAGGAATGACGTATATCAACTGGGTGGAATCAATGCGCTTCTCTCGAAAGCCAACATACAGCACATTCAGATCAGACTGATTGATTATGGTCTGTTTCAGACGCAAGAGGGCCTTGAAAAGACCGAAAAAAACAAAGAAGACCTTCAAACATCCCTGTTCTGGGAAAGTTTTGTCAAGGGGTTCTTTGAGGAAACCCTTGATGCCCATGGTAAAAGCGGCAAATCCTGGACTGATATCGAACCGGAGATGCTCGCCATGATGCTCAACGACCGACATCTCAGCCATGAACCGAACATGCACGGGGAACTTGATTTTTCGTTTAAAGCAGCCATGAAGCACCTTGATCTGATTCAGCTAACGGGCAATGAAGAATTATCAAAAAGACTTTTTAAATTTATAAGGTCTCTCAATGATGATCTCCGGCAGAGTTTTATGGAAAGCTTCTTCGGTTCCCTTCCTGATGACAATGTTTCGGCAGACAGTATACTTTCAGGCCTTCCCGATGAAATAATTCTGGACGCCCTTGAAAAACACACAAGCCAAGGGCTCTATATCCCTCCAAATATTTTAAGGGTGACGCAAAGACTTGCGAAAATATCAACAAATTTAGACATTGAAGCGGTAGACAAACTCCTCAACAATCATTCCAGAGATGAACTTGTTGACAAGCTTAAGGTTATTTTTAAGGAAGACGAAGCTGACCGGTTTATCCCTCTGGATTACCAGAAGATACTTCGTGACGTTATAATTGAAGAAAACATCTCGGCACCGGAGCTTTCTGAGGTCCCTCAACTGGAAAAAACCCTGACTGACCGGAGTATTCAGACAAGCTTGCTATCTGTTATTGTGAATATTATTCTTACCTATAGTGACGGTGAGTCGCTCCCCGCTGTTCTGATACAAAGCCTTAAAGATCATTGTAATTCACTGATTAGGAGTGGCGATTTCCAAGCCGTCTTAAATATCCTGGAGACGGTTGGTAAAAAAATGGTTTACTCCCAAAACGATAAAGAGATACCGTCAAAGGAACTCATAGAAGTTTTTTCTGACAGAGACTTTGCTTGTGAAGTTTTAAGGATCGCCGGACAATCGGGCAAGGAAAAGTATCTCTACATTACAAAGTTAATTATGCTTATCGGCCCACCCTTTATCGAGCCCCTCCTGGACAGTCTTGCTGAAGAAGAAAGTAGAACTTTGCGCCTCTATTATCTGGACCTCCTCAAAGGGCTTGGTGTTACCGTCAAAGATCAGGTCATAAAAAGACTGAGCGACAAACGCTGGTATTTTATCCGGAACTTGCTTGTTATTCTTCGCCACTTTAAAGATCCCTCGGTCCTTAACTCCATCCGCAGTCTGTTTGACCATTCCCACACAAGGGTAAGACAGGAATTGTTGCACACCCTTCTTGCACTCGGAGACCCAAAGGCCGACAGGATACTCTTGCAAGAGATGAACTCTTCTGATGTGGACAGATGCTTGAAAGCCATAGAGCTTGCAGGCATGACACAAAATAGCGAGATTACCCAGAAACTGGCCGGATTTCTGAAAATGAGAGGTCTTGGAAAAACCAGTCTTGAAATTAAAAAAGCATCGGTGCATGCCCTTGCAAATATTGGAGACCCCTCCATTCTCCCTATTCTTCAGGGCGTCCTGAAATCCTTCTCATTCTTTTCTTACCGGAAATCTAATCTCCTTAAGCTTGTAATCATAGAGTCCCTTGGAAAATATCCTGCTGGAGAAGTGTCCCCCATATTGATAAATATTGCTCGCGGGAGATCCAGGATACAGGCCGATCAGGCCCTTTTGGTAATCAAAACACTTAAGGCCGATAAAGTATGAACCCACATAAAAAAGAAGCCATACACAGTTTCCTTCGAGCCTTTCTTCCCGCCCTTACCCATGCGCACCAATATACGATTTCTCACCAATTATCAGTCTCTTCTATCAGTACTGCTTATAGCCATCTTTTGGAAGCAATCGGCAATGATCAGACCCTGCCTCTCTTATTCATTGATGATAGAGTTGTTATAAACAAAGAGCCCCTGGAAGATTCAGTCTATATCAATCGTTTTATCTATTTTTTTAAAAGCCGGGGAATCCACCACCTTCGTATCCATCAGGGAATAACCCTGGAAGAAATAACTTCCTTCATAGAAATGCTCACCGCAAGTCCCACACCATCAATCGATAACACACTCTTCCCTCACATCCGTTTCGGCAAGGTAGGTCTGGGGTATAAAACCGATGGTGGGAAGGATGATGGGGCTTATGAAACAACGGAAAACGAAACAGAAGGAACGCGAACGAAGACCGTTGATGAAGATGTATCGGGTGCTCTCCGGATTGCTCATCATTTTGAAGCTATCAATAAAGAAGATCTTGACTTGATGGTTGATGTCTATGATGCCGTTAAAAGAAATCAAAGCCTTCCGGATTTAGAGATTAAACGAACCGTTACCGATATTATTAACGCTATCAAACAGGGGTCCTCTACGCTCCTCACCTTCTCGCCTTTGCGTGTCCTTGACGAATATACTTTTACCCATTCAACAAACGTTTGCATCCTCACTCTCGCACAGGCAATGACATTAAAAATTAAGGACGACATGCTTCATGCTATTGGAATAGCTGCAATGCTCCACGATATTGGTAAGATATTTGTGCCTGAAGAGGTCTTGAATAAGCAAGAAACACTCACAGATACGGAATGGAAACTAATCAGAAAACATCCACAGAGAGGGGCAGAATACCTTCTTGATAAACCCGGAATCCCACCATTGGCAACCATTGTCGCTTATGAACACCACATGAGCTATGACAACTCGGGCTATCCTGAAGTATCCAGTAACTGGCGACAAAATATCTGTAGTCAAATGACCACAATATCAGATTTTTTTGACGCTCTCAGATCAAAACGCGCCTATCGGGATTCCGTAGAAATGAAAATCATCACCGAGCAGATGGCAGATATGTCAGGCAACACCCTGAACCCTTTTCTCACAAAAAACTTCCTTCTCTTACTCAAAAAACTGACACGGGGATTGGAAACCTGAATCTGTTGGAACACAGAACTTTTTCAAAGCCTGCTTCATCATTCCTGATTTTTGTCAAAATTAAAGATTAACACTTGACGGTAACCTGCTCGCTTTTTCCGATCTGTGTCATCCCTGCGAAGCTGCCTTTAAAAAAACCGAATTCGAGGTAACCTGAGCTCCCGATGAGACAGGTTACTGTATCTTCGTAGTAGCTTTTGTTAATAGTTGTGAAAGTAATCCCGGCAATGCGGACCTTAAAAGGACGTCCGCGAAGGAAATCCGTCAAATATTCGACCTTGATGTTCGTGATTGCATTTCCGAAATGGTCAAATCTGACAACTTCACCTTTCAGGGTATTCCTCCCTACCCTGGGAAACACATTTTGCAGTCGCAGAGGATCGTTTATATGTTCTCCAAAAGCGGAAGGCCGGACCCCCTTTGACAGGTATGCTGCTGCCGGGGCAAAGATATCTCTCCCGTGGAAGGTTGAACTGATATCTTTCAACATAAAACTGGGGTTCTCGATAAGATACACTTCCGGGTCATCACCCATAATGAGTGTAAAGATACCGTTATCGGGTCCGACAAAGAAATGCTGATCCTTGCTCAGGATAATGGAACGTCTGTTGCTTCCCACAGTAGGGTCAACTATGGCAACATGGACCGTACCCACCGGGAAGAACCGGTAGTATTCTTCAATGAAAAAGGCCCCTTCCCGGACATCCTGCGCTTCAACATCATGGGTGATATCAATAATGGTCACGCCCTGATCATTACGGAGCGAGGTGTGGTCCTCTAAAGCAGAAGTAGTCCGTAGCTCACAAAGTGAGCGAGAGGGGGAGACTCCGATGGCTTTGCCAGTGGAGGGGGAGACGTGAGCCCCTGCAATGGTATGGATAACCCCCTTCAGAATTCCTACGTAAGGGTCTTTGAGACCAAAATCGGTAAGGAGTGTGATGATCTTCGCCGCCGGATGAGCCCTGGCTTTCCTGAGAATATTGCGAGCCCTCCGTCCGCTTGCGGGTCCGGATAGTTCCATGTGCCTATGTCCCTGAAGAATGTGACTCTTTCTGCGGGAGGACAGCGGCAGCCGGCGTATCAAAGAGCAACTTTATGTACTTTTTAAAGGGTTTCTCGATGATGCCTTTCTCGGTAATAAAATTGGTAATAAATTTTTCCGGTGTAACATCAAACCCGTAATACCGCGCTTTTACCTCTTTTACGGTGAGTAATTTATTGCCGAGATATTTTACTTCCCTGCCGTCTCTTTCTTCGATGGCAATATGTGTGCCGTTTTCAATATTTTTATCAAAAGTGGAAACCGGGGCTGCAACAAAGAAAGGGATTTTATGCTGGTGCGCACAGAGGGCGAGCATGAAGGTGCCGATCTTATTTGCCGTATCGCCATTGCAGGCAATACGATCTGCGCCGACAATCACCTTATCAATCCCCCTATTTGAACAAAGTAGCCCAACGTGGTTTTCGGGAACGAGCTCCACGGGTATCTTTTCTTTCATGAGTTCCCAGACAGTGAGCCTTGCACCCTGCATGTAAGGTCTCGTCTCTGTGGCAATGACCCTGATTTTCTTTCCTGATTCGTGGGCCGCCCTGATAACCCCAAGGGCAGTACCGTATCCCCCCGTTGCGAGGGCGCCCGCATTGCAGTGAGTGAGGATCGTGTCACCATCGTCGATAAGCTCCGCGCCAAAGAGAGAGAGCATGCGGTTATTTTCAATGTCATTTACGTGAATGGAGATTGCTTCTTCAAGCATGGCCTCAAGAAAGTCGCTGTTATTTTTGTATTTCCCGTATGCCTCACCCATCTTCTTCAATGCCCAGAAGAGGTTTACCGCAGTTGGCCTTGTATCGCCCAACTTTTTCACAATCCTTGTCACATCAACATCTTTTACCGATTTTCTCGATTGTATAATTTCCTGAATACCGATGGCTACCCCGTAAGCTGCAACAATACCAAGTAAGCGGTGCTCCCCGGACGGTCATATTGTTGATAGCTTCTACAACATCCTTGAGCTGTCGGCAGCGAAACATAGGTTTTCTTGAAAGGGAGCGCCCTCTGATCGAGCAGATAGAGCGCCCCATTTTTCCAGTAAATATGATCAGTCATGGTAATCCTCACTCACCCTTGAGACGCTTCAGAAGCAACTCATTGAGCAGCTTCGGGTTTGCCTGTCCTTTTGTCTCTTTCATCACCTGTCCAACGAAAAAACCGAGCAGTTTCTCTTTACCTGCCCTGAAGTCAGCTAATTCCTTCGGCGACCGGGCGATCACTTCATCAATGGTTTTCATGATAGCGCTTTCATCAGAGATCTGGAGGAGCCCTTTTTCTGCTACGAGTTTTTTCGGGGCAACGCCTGTCTTATAGATTTCCGGAAAGATTTCTTTCGCAATTTTAATGCTGATCGTTCCATCCTTCACCAGCGTCAGGAGTTCCGCAAGATACGCTGGCGGAAGCGGCGAATCCTTTGGGCGAGATATTTCCGTCTTTGAGCTCCCGTAAAAGTTCCGTCATGATCCAGTTACTCACTGTTTTTGGTTCAGGGAAGAGTTTTATGGTCTCCTCAAAATAATGGGCAAGTTCCTTGTCTGATGCGAGGATTTCTACATCATATTTGGGAAGATTATATTCGTCTATGAACCGTTCCATCTTTTCCATGGGCAGTTCCGGCAGTGTTTCTCTTACCTCTTCGATCCATTTGTCATCAACAATGAGGGGCAGGAGGTCCGGCTCGGGAAAGTAACGGTAGTCGTGGGCCTCTTCCTTCCCTCTCATGGAATACGTAACACCCTCATCGGCATTGAAAAGTCTCGTTTCCTGTACAACCTGACCGCCTTTCTTGATGAGCTCTATCTGCCGGTTGATCTCGTAATCAAGGGATTTTTCGACATGCCGGAAGGAATTGAGGTTTTTCATCTCCGTCCTTGTACCCAGCACAGGGGAACCTTTTTTACGGACCGACACGTTGGCATCACACCTGAAACTGCCTTCTTCCATGTTCCCATCACATATTTCAAGATAGAGAAGAATATCGCGGAGCATCTTGAGATACGTTACTGCCTCTTCGGGTGTGGCAATGTCGGGCTCGTGACGATTTCGAGAAGAGGTGTGCTCGACCTGTTATAATCGACCATGCTGTAAGCGCTATTTTCAATGGTGTTTTCATGAACAAGCTTTCCCGCGTCTTCTTCCATGTGTACCCGGTTGACCCTGATACGTTTTTTCTCGCCATTTGTGTAAATATTGAGATAGCCGTCAGTGCAGATGGGTTCTTCATATTGAGAAATCTGATAGCCCTTGGGGAGATCAGGATAAAAGTAATTTTTCCGGGCAAAGATACTTTTGTTGCTGATGTCGCAATGGAGCGCAAGGCCCACCTTAATGGCAAAATCGACTACTTTTTTGTTGAGGACCGGCAGCGCTCCCGGCAAACCCATGCAGGTCGGGCAGGTATGGCTGTTCGGTTCGGCCCCGAAGGCCGTTGAACATCCGCAGAATATTTTACTATCCGTTAAAAGATGGGCATGCACTTCAAGCCCCATGACGCTTTCATAATCACCATAATCCACAATGCACCTCTTTAGATTCGTGAAGATCGTTATTATAACTGCTTATCAAAATATACAACAGTTTTGCCGGTTCTTTCAAATAATTGTGAGAAATCTTATATCCTTTATGCAATATTACCGTTTCAGGGTCTGCAATGCGAGCTTTATGCTATTCCTTTTGCTCAATCTGTTGTCTTTTTACAGAAATTCTATTATGTTAATAGTCACTCGCCAAACATCAAAACAGCGGATCATTGGTGTGAAGAGCTTTGATAATCAGAAATAATGCATAATAGTCAGGGGTGTAATTGATGACAAAAAGACATAAATCATCGGGGGGTCTTGTGAAGTTCATAAAGGTTATGTTTTTTCTTACCCTCATGACGATCATCGGTTTTGTCGCCTTCTTCTTTGTCTATCCCGATGTATCGAAATTAAAAAAAGAGAACCCGAAGAAGACTTCCTTCATGAAATATCGCGAAAACCAGTGGCAAGCAAAAGGCAAAAAAGTAAATATCCAGAAAAGATGGGTCCCCCTCCCCAATGTTTCACCCTATCTCGTAAAAGCAATCCTCATAGCGGAAGATGACAAATTCTGGTCACATCATGGCTTCGATATGGACGCTATTCAAAAAGCCCTTGAGAAAAATATAGAAAAAGGGAAATTCAAATTCGGCGGAAGCACCATCAGCCAGCAGCTTGTAAAGAACCTTTATCTCACTCCGGCAAAAAACCCTGTGCGAAAATTTAAAGAGGCAATCATCACCTGGAGGGTTGAACGTACCCTTTCTAAACGAAGGATTCTGGAGCTTTACATTAATGTTGTTGAATGGGGAGACGGGGTATTCGGCGCAGAAATGGCTTCCCGGCATTATTTCGGAAAACCGGCAGCCCTTCTCACTGCCGAAGAAGCAGCAAAGCTTGCAGCCATACTACCAAACCCGATACGGTTTAAGGTTGACGGGACATCGAAATATACGGAGCGCCGGGCAAAGATCATTTACGATATCATGGTGAAGCGCGGTATCGTCATACCCGATTACGAAGAGGTTATTAAAACACCACAGATAGAGATAAATGAAGAACAAGACACACAAACAGGCGCTTCGGGGCAGGGCGCCGCTCAAATTCCGGGCTATCATTGATAGACCTTACGTAAAACCCCACAAACCTGGAGTTTCTCAGAGAGCTGTTTCCTAAAACCGTCCGGCTATTCTAATTCCAGTCGCTGAGCATAATCCCGATCCCGATGCGATTGATGCTCTTGTCGTAATCGAGGAGACTTTCCCCATAACCATTAAAATACTGGACATAGCCGCTGAAACGATCATTTTTCATAAAAGGAAAGGGAAAGCTCCAATCGAGTTGTAGGGCGCCTTTATTATCACCCATGCGCATATTATTGCGAAGCATTGCGCCAAAACGGTGTTTCTTCCAATAGTAGGTTCCCCAGATCTCACCATATCCTGTATACTTCAGGATTTGTCTGTTATCATCCTTGTCTGCGCTTTCAGGTATCCTGTACCATGTTTTGAGGAGCAGGTTGAAGTCTTTTCTCTCAAAACCAATGTTCGCCACGATACGGTTCCAACTCCTTGAAATAAATTGGGAACGGCCATTTGACTGATGATTAATACCTATATTGATTATGCGGCCTCTGAGGCCGAGGAAATTATAATCAGTACGAAAGTTGAGAAGTAGTTCCGGTTCGTAGTTGCTTTCCCGAAATGGTGCAGAAAATACTTCATTATAGACCTGCCAGAAGGAAAGCTGGGTGTAAGCAAACCATAGATCAACGTCCTTACCTAATACATCTTCCCAGAGCTTTACCTTGAAGCTTAACTGAAACTTTGCCTCTGTGTTCTGCGCCTCGGCATGCCGATCGGTGTCCAGCGTGCTGTCGGGATTTGGAGAGGAATTATACGTCATCGGAAGTATATAGTTGGGGCGATGGAGCCTTATCACAAAGGGATCTTTCCGGCTCGACGGGTCAAGTTCCCAGTGTCTTGACATAACCGACGGTTTTGTTCCCGCATCTTTTTCAGACACTGCTTCCGCCTGCGCAGAGGCAACGGGTTGAGGTCTTTTTTCTAACACCACAGGCATTGTTTCCGTAACCGGCGTTTTTCGCCCGGTAAGTTTATCAAAGCATTCCAGTCTTTCTGCATTATTGTCGATTCCAACACATTGAGTAAACCGGTTATCCATATTTGCAGCACAGTTGAATGGAAGTGCGCAAAAGATGAGGCCGAAGATTACCATACATATATGTCCAGGTAATAGGCATCTTTGATACATACACTTACCTTTTAATATTTTCATAAAAACCTGATATTTAAGCAAAATGAAAATCAAGAAGAACGTAAAGTGAATGGCATACGTAATGCCACTCCCACCAAGATTTCTTTTTCTATTGTTCGCCACGCTGCAAATTCTTTGAAAACCATCCTAACGTAGCTGGATTGCTAAATCAAAAAAACATCTTCCTTCCTTACATGGGCACATCGTCTTCTTCAATTTCGGGCACAAAATCGTCCTCGGCAGCAGCATGACGCGGCGGGGTTGCCCCGTAAGGTTTTCTCTCTTCACTGGTCTGTCTGGCTTCACCGGTACTGCCCAGCATCTTCATCTCCGATGCAACAATCTCAAAGGTTTTCCGTTTAATGCCATCTTTTCCTTCGTATTCGCGTGACTGAATTTTTCCTTCAATATAAACAAGTTTGCCCTTTTTCAGGTATTCACCCGATATCTCTCCCAGTTTGCGCCATGCAACTACCCGATGCCACTCGGTTTTTTCCTGCTTTGTGCCACCCCTGTCTTTATATGTCTCCGATGTTGCAACATTAAAAGTCGCAACCGGAACGCCATCTGCGGTATAGCGAAGCTCCGGGTCTCCTCCCAGTCTGCCCACCAGTATGACTTTATTGATGCTCGACATCTCTACCCCCTCATGAACAGGTTATTAAATTTTAATAGCTAAACATTATCGTAAGGGGGGAGAAAAGTCAATGAGCATATTCGCTGGAATGCCTATTGACAAATAATTTTTATCTAGTAGAATTGTTTACGGTAATAGTATATCTTTTGTACATATAGGATGATATATTGGAATGCTAAACATTGAAGACATGCAGACAACATTCGTGATGAGGAGGTGCTAGGTCGTGTCTGACATTATGCAAATAAAAATGACGGCAGAAGAAGCCCGTATCTGTATCGACAACATCAATACCAACCTCAGAAACACCCGTGCCCTGCTTCTTGATCTCTACGAGAGGCAAGGGTGGAAAGCCCTGGGGTATGAAAGCTGGAGGGCCTGCGTTACGGGGGAATTCAAGGAGAAACAGACCTATCTCTATTACCAGCTTGCAGCAGCCAGAGCAGAGAAGAATCTTTCCACAATTGTGGAAACTCCAATAGGTACCATTCGCGAATCCCACCTTCGCCCTCTTACCTCTCTTCCCCCCGATCAACAGCGGGAAGCTTATCAAAAAGCCCTCGAAACTGCACCGGAAGGAAAAATAACGGCAAAGCATATGGAATTTGCCGTCACGGTAATCAAACACATAGAAGCGCATCCTGTAATCGACGCAATGGCTTTTGCAGGTGTAGCCATAAGTTATCTGGAAAGAATACCGGAAAATGATCCATTCAGAGAAAAAGCCCTACAGGGGGTAATTGTCTGGTGCAATAGCAATATTGCGACATGACTTTTGCGCATTGGTCTTGTGCCGGGGTTCCTTCTGAACGGTGAGTGGACTTTTGGTGATCGCAAATGCGTTAAGCTTCTCAGATGATGGGTTATTGGCTGTATCTCGGGGTGGCCTGCCAAGATAGATATATTCATACTCAGGACAAACAAGGCAATTATAGAGGCGTGCACTGTAATATGCTATGGTCCTGAATCTCAGTTATGTTCGAGGGATGCACCGGGGAAGTCAATAGGTTGCCTTATTTCGATAAAAATGATATAGAGAAACGAGATATGTTGAATATTTCCAGCACACTAAAACGTTGGTTACTAGTTTTTCTTATTTTCGTAAATATAGTTGTTCCTCTTGCGGATAGCGTAGCATATGGCAATCACCCCATTGGTGGATCAATGGACAGCGAAGAAACACATGTCCGTAATATAAAGCTTATCCATCTGAACGTCCCAGTTGGTGAAAAAGATAACAACGTATCAGATAAGGAAGAAGGCCGGGAGTATTGCGTTATTTGCTTTAATGTGCTGGGTTTGTCTGTTGCATACAACGAAAACACCTCACTTCCCTCGATCTTTCGTGTACTCGAATCTGTGAAATTAATGCCATTAGAAAGTTTTTCTTCAATTTATAAGCCCCCAAAAAACCTGTAACTACCCCATAGCATACGAATACGACATTACTACGTATACACCAATATGCTCGGTCTTACGGATTCGTAAGCTTATCCATGCTGTATTGATGATCAAAGGAGAAAGATTACTATGTTAAGAACATTTGTTTTTACCGTGTTCATTACATTATTTAGCGCCTTCGCCCAGGCAGTTACCATGGACGAAGCAGTAAAGAGAGGGCTCAGTAATAATCCTGGGCTTCAAATCCTGCGGATCGAAACAGACGTAATAAAAGGGCAATTAGAGAAAGCAAGCCTGTTACTTCCTTCCAATCCCTCTATCGAAGGCAGCATGTCAAAGAAAGATAAAGCCCTTGAAGATGGCGGTGGAAAGTTTACCAATTACGGTCTGAAACTTTCCCAGGAATTCGAGATAGCAGGCCAGAGAGGGGTCAGGACAGATGTAACGAAGAAGAACCTCTCAAAAATCGCTTTTGATATCAGAGACGGCGAAAGAATTCTAACCCATGACATAAAAGACGTTTTCTCTCAAGCGCTTATTTTAGGAAAGAAGACGGAGCTTACAAGAGAAATGGTAAAGCTGCAGGAAGAACTGTTGGAGCTGACTAAAGTAAAGTATCAAGCCGGTAGTGTCTCAGGACTTGAAGTGAACCTTGCCGAGGTAGAATTCAGCAAGGCGAGAAAAGACCTTCTCTCGGTGGAAAAGGAAGCAAAGGTTACGCTGATAGCGCTACAAGGCTTAATGGGGATGAAGCCGGAGGCCAGCTTCAAGGTAGAGGGGGAGATCTCTTCGGACACGATTTCTTTGCCTGACATAGACACTCTCAGAGAACGGGCTATTGCGCTAAGACCTGATATACGGGCCGCCGGTCTGGAGGTTGACCGGACAGAGCGACTCATCGATCTCGCTAAAAGGGAAGCTATACCGAACGTGATTCTCGGTGGATTTTACGATCGGGATGAACAGAAATATGAAAAAGGGGCTATGATATCCTTATCCATACCATTATTTGACAGAAAGCAGGCAGAAAGGAAGGAAGCAACAGCCAGGGCGTCTCAAGCCAAAATAAGACGGGCAGGACTTAACAAAACAATTGGGAGAGAGATAGAGGATGCTTATGCAGGTGTTGTATCATCCCTCCAGGAATTGACTATTTTTAAGAAGGAAATAATCAGCAAAGCCCTTGAAAACCTGAATCTCTTAAACCTTGCCTATAAAGAAGGCAAGATCGGGTTTTTCGATCTAAGAACCGCACAGAAAGATACTATGGGCATCCAGTTTGCCTATCTTGATGCAATATTACAAGCGCAACGTGCGATATACGCCATAGATAAAGCAATAGGAGGTGATTTGAAATGATAGATGAAGTAGGGTTGAGAAATAGACTATTTTCACTATTGTTTGTGACGTTATTCATCGGAGTTACCCTTTGCTTTACCGGATGCAACAGGAAAGGGTCATCGGTGAGCGAAAAAACGGCTGCTACAGAAGCGAAAGGCGAGGAAGGAAAGGAATCCGGCGGTGTTCTGCTTTCGCCCGAGAAGGTAAAAACATTTGGCATCGAAGTTTCAAAAGTTGTTCCTGCTTCAGCACCGGCACAGCTTACTGCCACAGCGACCATAGAGTTGAACGCTGATAAGACTTCCAGGGTAAGTTCAAGGGTAACCGGAAGGATAGCAAGGCTTTTGGTGTCCCAAGGGGACAAAGTGAAGGCTGGTCAAGCCCTAGCTTTCATGGATAGCGTTGAACTTGATCAGATATGGTCGGAATATGCAAAAACAAAGAGCAGGCATGGGCTTGCCTCAAGGAATCTTCAACGGGAGGAAACACTTTTTGAGAAAAAAGTTGCTCCGGAAAAGGATGTGCATAAAGCAAGGCAGGAATTGAGTGAGGCCGAGGCCGATCTTACCTTTTCAAAAGAACGGTTTCGCCTTTTGGGAACAGACATCTTTGCGGTAGAGTCACAAAAGACTAATGGTGGTAATGGACGTCCTCTGATACCTATCTCATCTTTGGTAGGAGGGACTGTCATTGAAAAATCCGTGGCTCAAGGTGAGACGGTAAGCCCCGACAAAGCGCTCTTTACTGTTGCTGACCTGTCAACCCTCTGGGCTCTTATCGATATTTACGAAAAGGACCTGTCAAGGGTTACTGGGGGCACTCAGGTCAAAATTTCCGTTACTGCATTCCCGGACAGGCAATTTCAGGGAAAGATCGTCTATCTGGCAGACCTGATTGACGAGAAAACCAGGGCTGTGCGTGCGCGTGTGGTGGTCGACAACAAGGCAGGCTTGCTGAAGCCGGGAATGTTTGCGACGGTGCAACTCAACCTCAAGGATGGTACTGAAAAGAAAATCATTGTCATCCCTGAAGAATCGGTCTTTCTTGATGGCTCAGAGCGGTATGTGTTCGTGCAGGAGGGGGATGGCAAATTCACAGTGAGACGGGTTTCCATCGGCGAGGCTTCTGGGGAAAAGATCGAAATCAAGGAGGGGCTGAAAGAAGGAGACATGGTGGTCACCAAGGGGGTCTTCACGCTCAAATCGGAACTCAAGAAAGAAACCCTCCAGGCTGAATAGAGGGGTGCGACGATGAAAGCCAATTGGAGAGGGAGAATAATATGTTGGAAAGAATTATTGCATTAGTGCTGAGGCAGAAAGGGACGGTCATATTCTTTTCACTGCTCCTCGTGGCATTTGGGGTTCTATTCCTATATCAAACTTCCCATTGATGCTTTCCCGGATGTAACAAACATCCAGGTGGAAGTCGTAGGCCATGCAAACGGACTTTCCGCCCTAGAGATCGAGCGTTCGGTAACCTATCCCATTGAAATGTCCATGCGCGGGTTGCCGAAAGTCAAACAGATGCGCTCCGTTACCAAGTTCGGTCTTTCTCTGGTGACCATTGTCTTTGAAGACAATGTCGATATTTACTTTGCCCGGCAACTGGTGTTTGAGAGATTGGCCGAAGCGAAGGAGACGTGTTCCCAAGGGCGTCGAAGTCACCATGGGACCCATTGCGACGGCAATGGGGGAGATATATCAGTTTACTCTCGATGGCAAAATGCCCGATGATCCGCAGAAGAAAATAGAATATTTGACGGATTTGAGAACGATTCAGGAATGGACGGTCAACCCCTTGCTAAAAAGTGTTCCGGGGGTAAATGAAATAAATTCTTTCGGCGGTTATTTCAAGCAGTATCAGGTAATTGTTTCTCCCGACAGGCTCTTGAAACACGGTATTTCTGTCGACCAGGTATATGCTGCGATCGAAAAGAATAATCAGAATGCCGGCGGAAATGTAATCGAAAAACATTCGGATCAGTATATTGTTCGAGGAGTCGGGCTGATAAAGAATACGGCCGACATTGAGAATATCGTTCTGAAATCCCACGGAGGTACGCCGACATATCTGAAAGATGTTGCTGAAGTAAGGATCGGCGAGGCCGTACGGCAAGGCGCCGCCATGATAAACGGAAAGGACGAGGCGGTCGGTGGAATTGTCATGATGCTTCGGGGAGAGAACAGCCGCGAAGTGGTCGAACGGTGTCAAGAAAAAGGTCAAAGAAATAAACGAGAACAATATTCTTCCGAAGGGAATCAAGATCGCTCCCTATTACGATCGATCCGACATCGTGAATGCAAGTGTGGCCACAGTCAATAAAGCGCTGCTTGAAGGCGCCTTTCTTGTACTGATCGTTCTTTATCTTCTGCTGAGAAGCTTCAGGGCTTCTTTTGTTGTATTGATCGCCCTCCCGCTTTCTTTGCTGTCCACATTTATTGTCATGAAGATAGTCGGATTGAGCGCCAACTTGATGTCTCTTGGCGGATTGGCGATTTCGATCGGCATGATCATAGATGCAACCATCATTCAGGTGGAGAACGTCCAGAGGCATCTGAGCGAGGGCGGGCATGGAGCTAAAACCCTTACTACCGTGCTGAAGGCGGTCCTTGAAGTAAGAAAGCCGAGCATCCTCGGCGAACTGATCATAGCGATCACGTTCATTCCCATTCTTGCCCTGGAAGGGATTGAAGGGAAGATGTTCGGACCCCTTGCAATGACGGTTGCCATTGCCCTTCTCTCATCCCTGGTCCTTTCGATCTTTGTCATTCCGGTCTTATGTTCAATGATCCTGAAACCGCAACCGGAAAAAGAGAGCTTCATCATGAGGCCTATAAAGAACTTGTATTTGCCCGTGCTCAAGTACAGCATGAAGAAGAGAAAACTGGTTCTAGCTATCGCCGGCTGCTTTCTTATTTTGTCTCTTATCATTATTCCACGGTTGGGAACGGAATTCATACCGACCATGGATGAAGGGGCTTTTGATATGGATGTATCTCTTCTGCCCGGTGTTTCACTGGATAAGGCGATGGAGATAAATCAAACTCATCGGTGAAAAGCTGAAGACGTTCCCGGAATTGGAAACGGTGGTTTCGCGAACGGGACAAACCGGGGTAGCCCTGGACACGCGGGGTGTTGATAAGACCGGCTATGTGGGGGTTTTGAAGCCGAGAAATGAATGGAAAAGCGATCTCAACCGGGAGGAATTGACAGGCAAAATGAGAGAGGCCATAGAGACGATTCCTGGAATAGGATTTGGTTTTAGCCAGCCCATCCAATGCAGAATCGATGAGCTTGTGGCCGGAACGCGCGCCCAGCTTATTCTCAGGCTTTTTGGCGAGGACATCGAGATACTGAAATCGAAAGCTGACGAAATAGCGCGGGTGCTTTCCAAAATTGAAGGCGCAACCGATTTGCTTACGGAAAAGGTGACTGGCCAGCCCTATCTCACCATCGAAATAGACAGACCGAAAATTGCACGCTATGGATTGAACATAAGCGATATTCAAAACATGGTTGAAATTGCGATTGCCGGCAAATCCGCATCCAAGTTCTATGAGGAGAACAGGAGTTTTGATATTACCGTCCGTCTGCCGGAGGAAAGCAGAAACTCGGTTGAAACTATCGGGAGCATTCTGGTGCCGACGAGTAGCGGCTCGAATATTCCCCTCAGTCAACTGGCAAAGATCTCTCTCACGGAAGGGCCGGCACAGATAAGCAGGGAGGACGGTTTACGAAGAATTGGAATCGAGATGAACATAGAAGGAAGGGACATTGGAGGTTTTGTCGCGGAAGCAAAACAAAAGATAGCGGAAAACGTGAAACTGCCCTCAGGCTACTATATCACCTGGGGAGGACAGTTTGAAAACCAGCAGCGGGCCATGGCTAAGATGATGATAATCGGACCCATCGCAATCGGGTTGATTCTGCTTCTCCTCTTTGCAACATTCAGATCAATAAAACTGGCGCTTCTGGTAATTCTTAATCTGCCTTTTGCTTTAATCGGCGGGGTCTTCTCGCTGTGGATTTCCGGCTTATACTTGTCGGTTCCGGCTTCAGTCGGGTTTATCGTGCTCTTCGGGGTTGCGGTGCTAAACGGAGTTGTTCTGGTATCCCGTATTTCCCAATTGCGCGATGAGGAAGGACTAGGAGCTGACGGAGGCGATTCTCAAAGGCAGCGCTGACAGATTACGTCCTGTGCTGATGACCGCATCTATTGCCATATTCAGCCTGATACCTATGCTTTACGCCGGTGGAGCGGGCTCTGAAATCCAAAAACCGCTGGCAACTGTCGTAGTAGGGGGATTGATAACATCCACACTTTTGACGCTGTTGCTCATTCCTTCCATGTATGGCTGGTTCGAGAAGAAGCAAACTGAGACTGAAATGTAAATCAACGCCGGACAGCGAAGGAAAGACTTCTCTGCCCATCATAAAGGAGGAGATAAAAATGAAAGAGATAAAAGCAATATTTCGCCCCTTCAAATTGCTGGATGTTGTTTCCGAACTCCAGAAAATTCAAAATCTGCCGGGAGTTACCATTTCCGACATCAGGGAGTTTGGGAAATCAAAAGCAAAAGATGCAAAGGAAAAGATTCTTGACGGGCTTATCGAATATGTCCACAAAGTCAAAATAGAAGTTGTCGTACCCGATGAGATGATAGAAGCAGTTGTAAACACCATTCAAGCAAACGCGCACACCGGTAATCCGGGAGACGGCAAAATATTTATTTATCCCGTTGATGATATTGTTAAGATTAGAACAAACGAAAGAGGCGGTGAAGCAATTTGAGGGAATCGCTCCCGATATGAACCTGAAGAAACAATGAAGCCGCTGTACCAAGAGGAGAATTGCAATGAAATCATTGATGAAATATGCCATAATCATTATTCTCGTTCTGTTTGTTGTAAGCTGCGGAACGACATCAAAAAAAATCAAGGCAAAGGCAGAAAGCATAAGATCGGATGTGTTCCGGGAAATTACAGAGGGGAGTATACCTGCCGTGAATACTGTAGATCTATTGATTCGAACACATATCAAAACACACCTTGAAGGATATTATATTCTGGAGTCCAGGGATTCTCTTCACGGCACACCAAACTATCCTTTTGTATGCAATATCGATGGACAGGGGGTCGTATGGAAAGCGGGTGGAGTGAAAGAGGAAACGGCCCGCTACGATGAGAAAGGCAAAGAGATCCCAGAAGGGAGTCCAGGTATAAGATATAGTCTTGAAAAAAAGGTAAGGCTTGCTCCCGGAAAACATACCATATATTTTGGTTTACCTGAAGATGACTACGCTGTGGAGTTTGAGGTAACTCTGGCTGGAGGCGAACAACACTTTCTCGACCTGAAACCTCAATATATGCGATATGGAAAAAGCCAACGCAGTTTTAGAAGCGGCATCTCCAGGTATGATGTTTTTCTTAATGGGAAGCATGTATTGGTCGAGTCGAGACATTCCAAATGACGCAGACGCAAGGCAAAAGTGCTTGGCCTGGCCGTCGAAACAATAAAGACTCTAAAATGTTTGGATGAACCACCGGGAGCAAACGTGCAGAAACATACGGTTATGGATTAGGGGTCTGAGTAACAATGGAACTGAACGCCCATGTAAGGATCTTCACGGGCTCTCTCATTCTGCATTTCTTACCTCACGGGGGGGAAGAGTGCTAAATGGAAGGGTGGCGTTGTTTTTTCTTCAAAAAAGGTGGGTATTGAGTGCAGGTGAAAATTACTCTCTGTCCTGAAAGGTCAGTGGGTATTTTCATCGTCAAGCGCGGATGAAAGCATGCTCTAAGAGTGAACTCCGGGGGAATGCGAAGCAGATCGGAAGAGAGCACTGTAGCGGACCTCAACAATCAGGGCCGGTGTTAGCTGTTTTCAGAAGTACCTTTTTTATCGACAACGAAAAAATCAACTGGAGCGTGTCACTCGGTGGAAAATCTTGAAGAATGCTGATATTACTTAAATGCGAGAGAGGGGAGTTGAACCCCTACGGTTTAACCCGCTGGATCCTAAGTCCAGTGCGTCTGCCAGTTCCGCCACTCTCGCCTGCCTGATTTTACTGGGTTTTCGCTCACTTGTCAATTACTCCCGACCTCAAATGTAGCAAAATTGTAGCAAACATCCAAAACTTCCACACTCGCTCTAAGACTTTCGGGGTAATGGTGTGCATACCGTGTGGTCATCGCAAGGGTTTTGTGCCCGAGGAGTTCCTTCACCTTGTAAAGATCCACGCCATTTTGTACGAGCCGGGTGGCAAAGGTATGCCGCAGATCGTGAAACCGGAAATCCTGAATGGCCGCCTTCTTCAATGCCTGTCGGTAGGCTGCTCTCAGAGTTCGCACAGCAATAAGAAATACCTTACCTTATATGTCTCTCACCTTGACCGCTTTCAGCACATCGTATAGCGTCTGAGACATGGGTATCACCCGCTTCTCGCCGTACTTTGATTTTTCAACCCTGACAAGCCTCCTCGCGAAGTCAACATCCTTCCAGGTGAGAGCAAGGAGTTCACCTCGGCGCATGCCGGTATGTACGTTACTCTTCTTGTTGCGGGGTGGTTTTAAATTAATCTTGACGATTGAATCATTTCATAGTAATAATACTTAATAATATTAATAGGACCATATAAATTATATATTGATATGAAAACAAACACTACCCGGAAACTCTTTCCGAGAAAGATCCTTACGGAGGTCATTCCATACCTCGACAAGCCTGGAATTATCCTTCTTGTGGGCGCTCGTCAGACCGGGAAAACATCCATAATGTACCTCATGATGGAAACCCTGAAAGAAAAAGGCATAGACGAAGGCAAAATTCATTATTTTGACCTCGAAGATCTGGCTATGCTTGATGTTTTCAATGGAGGCGTTAAGGAATTCACTGCTTACCTGAAAGCATCAGGGGTCGATATTGATGCTGCAAATTACATCTTTGTCGATGAGATCCAGTATATGGAAAACCCCGCCAATTTCCTGAAGCTCATCGCCGACCACCAGAAGAACTTCAAAATGATTGTTTCCGGTTCATCGACGCTAGAGATCAGACGAAAATTCAGTGATTCTCTTGCAGGCAGGAAAACGGTTTTTGAACTGTACCCTCTCGATTTTTCCGAAACGCTTTTGTTCAAGGGCGAGGATAAACTCCTCGACACCCTTATGAAAAGCGACATGAGGCATATGGACCCCGGTGGTTCAGTGAGTGATCTTCCATCCCGCTTCTTCATGGACGACCTTGCCCGCCACTTCAATGAGTACCTCATTTATGGCGGTTATCCGGGAGCCGTGCTTGAAGCCGATTATACCGCAAAGGCCGTCTATCTCACCGATATCTATAATTCCTATGTCAAGAAAGACATAAAGGACATTATGAGGATAGACAACGTCACGGGCTTCAACAATTTGCTCAAGGCACTGGCGCTTCAAACCGGAAATCTCGTCAATCTTAACGAACTATCCACAACAGTCAAAATTGCCCGTAACACACTCGAACGATATCTCTTCCTTCTTGAAAATACTTTTATCATCAAGATGGTCTCTCCATACTCGCGGAATCCGCGAAAGGAAATCAGCAAAATGCAGAAGGTCTTCTTCATTGACACTGGCTTGAGGAATATTATCCTCAGAAATACCGCCCATCCTGATGACAGGCCCGACAGCGGCGCTCTGGCAGAAAACGGCGTGTTCAGCAACATTATCAAGAACATATCTGTACTCCAGGAGATTCATTTCTGGAGGACCATTTCAAAAAATGAGGTAGACTTCATCATCACAGAAGGCAATGAGGCAACACCAGTTGAAGTCAAATATTCTTCCTTCAGCCGTCCCGGGATACCGTCGGGGATACGTGAGTTTCAGAAAGATCACCCGGCGAAACACTCTTTTGTCCTGACAAAGGATTACTTCGAAAAAAATGGCAACACCATCTTTATGCCCGCTTTACTGTCCTGAAATCTCCAGCAGGTTGACCAAATAGTTTCAGCGCACCACAAATTTTGTGTCTTCTTTACAGGTTTCCTCTATTCATGGTTGTTGCATTCATGATATCTGGAAACATCGCGGTTTATGATGGATTTGTGGTTGTGATTGTTCTGTTGGTAGGAATTTTGTCTTTCATAAGAGGGGGGTCAGGCAGCACACACAACACGGAATAGAAAAATAAAGAGGAAGATCTCCACCGCAATGAAATAAATGCTTATCAGGGTTTCGTGGATGATCTTGACAATAGTTAACATGCGTGTTAACATACAGAAGTGAGGAAAATCGTCACGTTTTATACAACAAGTGACGGAAGGTGCCCGGTAAGGGATTTTCTTGATTCGCTTCCCGGAAAGGTGGCCCAAAAGATAACGTGGGTTTTGAGTTTGCTGGAAGATTTAGATATTGTACCTTCTTCATATCTCAAGAAGCTTGTCGGGACAGAAAATATCTGGGAGTGCAGAATTCAGTTCGGCTCCAATACGTATCGCGTATTCTGTTTCTCTACTGAAAACTCAATCATTGTCTTAACCCACGGATTGATAAAAAAGACACAGAAAACACCCAGGCAAGAAATAGAAAAAACAGAAGCATACAGAAGAGATTATTTAAAGAGGAGAACAAGCCATGAGTGATCTGAAGCAATACATAGATCAGAGAAAGAAAAAAGATGGCAAGTTTGACGAGGGGTATGACGAGGGGTATGAGCAGTTCAAAATTGGCGTCGTGCTCCGTCAGGCCCGTGAATCGGCAGGTCTCACCCAGGAAGAGCTGGCCCAAAGACTCAAGACCAAAAAGACGGCAATTTCCAGGATTGAGAACCACGCAGAAGACATCAAATTGTCAACCCTTGAGAGGGTTGCAGCCGTACTCGGAAAAAGGCTGCTGGTAAGCATTTCCTGACGTTGATCCTGGATGTATCTTGTGATATGTTCGCTTAGACCACCATCTGCATCAACACTATACCAACATATCTGGTCGGGGTCTTGTTTTTTGACTCACAATGTCGTTGAGACGAGAGTCGGATGGAATTTCAACTTTGTAGCCCATTTTCCGGTATGTAACCATTCTTTTCCGTAACATGGTGATACCAAGCCCGAGGTTAACGTCAATATAATCGTAAATCCTGACATTGTTTTTTCCGGTACTCTCCCGATGGAGACGTCCGGCGTATTGTACAAGACGTCCCTTAAACGATAACGGCATGGCCAACACCAGGGTGCAGAGCTCCGGCAAATCGAATCCTTCTCCAATAAGAGATCCGGTCGACAAGAGGAATGGAAATCCTCCGTTCTCTCTTGTTATTTTAATCTCTTCCATCATTCTATTTCTCATACGCTTTCCCGTGTCACTGGTAACAAGAAAGCCAACAATGTTTTTACCTGCTCCCATTGCGGTAATTTCAGTCATAAGCAACTCAAGATGGTCCTTCCTATCGGAAAGAATGAGAGGAAAACGATTCTCCTCCAATGCGGCCACAACATCGGACGCAACAAGTTGAAGTCGGTCCTTGTCAGTCACCAGTGCCTGCCAGACTTCGTGGAGGGCGGTCTGGGTATCCGCTACATTTTTCATCCGGAAAGCCGTCTCGCGCAGGATGACCTCGCGGGCAATCAGAGATTGTTCTTTGGTTTCTTCCATGGTGTGCAACACCGGCCCACATTGCATGGTGATGATTCTTTCGAGCCCATCTTTACGGTAAGGGGTCGCGGTAAGCCCAAGGAAATGTCTTGCCTGAATCCGTTTGAGGACCGACTCGAAAGATACCGCGGGGACATGATGACATTCGTCAATGATAATATGGCCATATTCATCTAGTAACCAGTCAGGGTCATGCTCCCTGGCAAGAGTTTGAAGCATGCCAATATCGACAAGGCCTTTCCGCTTCGTTTTCTTTGCATCAAAGGTCCCAATTTGTTTCTTTTCAAGGTTAGTAAATAAACCACCCTGCAGCAAGCTACAGGGTGGTTTATTATTAAAGGATTTTCCGCTCACTTGTAATGACAGGAAAATAAAAAAGGCAGAGTTTCGCTCTGCCTTTTTTATTTCTATACAAACTAGCTTCTACGACTGGGCCTGATTTGTCCGCATCCTCGTATTATAACGGTTCAGATCAAAGCTTGTAAGCTTCACTTGCAGAATCAGTTTCAGTGACTTTTTTATACTATTGGCCAGGCTTCTCCCCAATTGGATCATCCTAATACCATAATCAACAAACCAGCATCAGAAATTTCTGTCTTTCTCATTAGCTCTTATCTATATTATCTTTAGGAAAAAACCGGTAGACCATAAACCATGCTATTTTCGAATATTCTCCTGTAACAAATTTAAAATCACGCTTATTGAGAAACCACAGACTGCCTTTATACTCTTCGAAACGGCTGGGGACAAAGGTTAACCGATAGTCTTTTTTTCCGAATACCTGTTTCGCAATAATGCTGATTCTTCTCATATGATAGGGAGAACTCACAAATATTACCGATTTGAACCCTGCTTTATCTATCATTTTTTTCGCTTCCAGCACTTCGACATGGGTGTCTTCAAAGTATTTCGGGTAACCGAGGGCATGGGCAGCACTCCCACGAGCTTTAGCCGTATCTGGCCGAGGTTTTGGCTCACCCGGCTGACCCGTGAATAATCCCGCGTCGGACACCTTGCCATATGCAGGAATAATGAGATACCGGGCATATCCGTCTTCAATGAGTTTGAATGCCTCCTCTTTTCTAGGTGTAAATTTGGAACCCAAAAGGAGCACAATAGAATCGGATTTTTCCGGCTTCTCAGCATACACAAGGTAGTACGGCGCATATGCGATGGCTGTCACTAACGCGGCGATTATGATGATGAGTATGATAAGTCGTTTCATAAAGAATAATAGGGAGTGGTTGATCGACTACAGAAGGCACATGAGAAGCGAGAAGGTTTCTTCTTCTTTGTCGCTATAGAAGACTATATCGTGGTCTTTCTAACAATATCACCGCTGACATCAATTACTTTTTCGGAAGGCCCACCAGTCTCCTTTAACCGGGAATTTATCTCGGTCAGTATCTTGTTGCCCGCATTAAGTTGATTATGATTCATTCCTTAATGGCTTCCTGCATCTCAATTCTTCCTATCAGTATTCACGGTTTCTGGTGGACGTTACGATACCATTTGATAGTCTTTTCGAGTCCTTCTTTCAGCGCTGTTTTTGCTTTGAAAGAAAATTCTTTATAGGCCCTAGTCGTATCAAGCATTCTACGGGGCTGACCGTCCGGTTTTTCTGTATCAAAGAGCATTGTGCCCTTGAATTCCATCAATTCGATTAGCAGATAAACGAGGTCTTTAATAGAAATCTCAAAACCTGCGCCGATGTTGACGGGCTCGCTTTTGTTATATTTCTCAGCAGCCATTGTTATCGCTTCTGCCGCATCCTCTACATAAAAGAACTCCCGCGTTGCCTTCCCCGTACCCCAGATTTGTACTGTCACTGCCTGTGACCATGGCGGTGAGTTCGGAGTTCGGAGTTCGGGGTTCGGAATTGCAATCCCGAAAGCGGCGAGATGCTGCCGGATGATCTCTGCGGAAATCGGCTTTTTAGGCGTGTTGCCGAAGAGGGCGCAATCATGGAGGATGCCGTCATAGTCTCTTCGTGCAAGAAGCTCTGCAAGGTAAAACTTCCTGATTAACGCAGGGATCACGTGTGAGGATTTAAAATCGAAATTATCACCAGGACCATAAAGGTTGACAGGGAGCAGAAATATCGAATTGAACCCATATTGCTGTCGATAAGCCTGTGACTGAACAAGCATCATCTTCTTCGCAAGACCATAAGGTGCGTTCGTTTCTTCGGGATAGCCGTCCCATATCTGGTCCTCATGGAAAGGAACAGGGGTAAATTTTGGATAGGCACAGATCGTCCCGAGAGCAACAAACTTGTCAATACCTTTTACGTAGCCCTCATGGAGAAGTTGTGTCCCCATCATAGCGTTTTCATAAAAAAGTGACGCAGGGTTCTCGCTATTAAAACCAATGCCACCGACTTTTGCGGCAAGGTGGATTACAATATCCGGTTTTGTTTCCCGGTACATTTTTCTGATATCGCTTAACCGGACAAGGTTGTATTCTGGCAGATCGGCAATTGCGATATCTTTGCAACCATGCTTCTTGAGGGTATCAATGAGGTGTTTGCCCAGGAAGCCCTTTCCACCTGTAATGGTAATTTTTTTATTTCGCATATCAGAACTCAAAATAAACTCCATTTTATCTGTGTTTTTAATAAACTACAAGTCTGCAAAAAAGCTTCAAAGATCTTTATGCTATGCGGGCATCCACTGTATGACCTGCGTCTACAAGGGTTTTTTCTTTTCGTGCAATTTCCATGTCGGCTTCGATCATCATATCAATAAGCTGCTCAAAACCGACTTTCGGGGTCCAGCCAAGGGCTTTTCGCGCTTTTGAAGCATCGCCGAGAAGGACATCCACCTCTGAGGGACGAAAGTACTTTCTGGTCAACATCAACATATTCCTTATAATCAAGATCAAGTTTTTCAAAAACCTTTTCCGCGAATTCACGCACCGAATGGGTTTCTCCGGTTGCTATTACATAATCATCGGGTTTTTCCTGCTGGAGCATGAGCCACATGGCTTCAACATAATCACCGGCAAATCCCCAGTCCCTCTTTGCATCAAGGTTGCCGAGATAGAGCTTTTTCTGGAGCCCAAGCTTTATACGTGTCGCGGCACGGGTAATCTTGCGTGTCACAAAAGTTTCACCGCGACGAGGTGATTCATGGTTAAAGAGTATCCCGTTGGTGGCAAAGATATTATATGCTTGACGATAGTTTTTGGCTACATAATAGGCGTAAACTTTGGCGGCGGCATAGGGACTCTGGGGCTGAAAAGGTGTGTTTTCGCTTTGAGGAGGCGGCGCGGCGCCAAACATTTCGCTGGAAGATGCCTGATAAAATTTCGTTTTGATTCCTGTCTTGCGTATTGCTTCAAGGAGTCTAATGGTCCCAAGGCCCGTAACATCTCCCGTGTATTCCGGCATATCAAAACTGACTCTTACGTGGCTCTGGGCGCCAAGGTGGTAGATCTCTTCGGGCTGTTATATCGTGGAGGAGGTCTGTTAATTGTCCAGATACACTTAAATCGCCATAGTACAAAAAGAGCTTCGCGTCCGGATCGTGGACATCGCGGTAGAGATGGTCTATTCTGTCCGTATTGAAGGTGCTGGCGCGACGGATAAGACCGTGCACTTCATAACCTTTTGAGAGGAGAAGTTCCGCAAGATATGAACCATCCTGCCCGGTAATACCTGTAATCAATGCTTTTTTCATATTAACTCCTTAGACTAAACGTCAAGTTCAATTTAAAGTTAAAACAAAACAATGAACGTTAAGGTTCTAGCTTATCTCCGTGATTGTGGCGCAGTCTTTTCAACCTTGAACCTTTAACATTGAACAGTTTTCACAGTTTTTTTCCCATTCCCATGCGGTTTTAATGATAAACTCAAGATCGTCATGGGCCGGTTTCCAGCCTGTAAGTTTTTTCAGCTTCGTACTGTCGGCGGTGAGCGCCGGCGGATCGCCTGCCCTTCTCGGCGCGTCCTGAACGGAGAAATCAATGCCGGTGACTTTTTTCGCTGTTTCGACAACTTCTCTCACAGAAAACCCGTGGCCATATCCACAATTCATTATATCGGATTTCTCCGTATCCATAAGATACACAAGGGCCTGCAAGATGTGCCATGGCAAGATCATCAACGTGTATATAGTCACGGACACAAGTCCCGTCAGGCGTCGGGTAATCATTGCCGTAGATCAATAGCTTTTTGAATTCACCTTTTGCGGTCTTTCAGGGACCTTGTGATAAGGTGTGTCGCTTCCTTATATGCCTGACCAATCCTCCCTTCAGCATCGGCGCCGGCAACATTAAAATACCGGAGCGCGATGTACTGGAAATCCCGTGATGCCGCAGAAGATCCTTCAAAACCCTTTCGATCATCATTTTTGAAGCCCCATAAGGGTTTATGGGAGCAAGAGGCGTTTCCTCATTGACAGGCATATTTTCCGGCATACCGTATGTGGCCGCCGTTGATGAATAGATGAGATACTTTACATTATTTTCTGTCATTGCCTCCAGAAGGTTCAGGGTGTTTGCGACATTGTTCTGATAATACATAAGGGGCAATCGCATTGATTCTTCAACCTGGATGGATGCGGCAAAATGAATTACCGCGTCAGGTTTGAAGGATTTCAGTGTTTCGCTTACAAGCGCTTTATCCTCAAGGTCTCCCTGCACGAGCTTTCCAAAGAGGACGGCCCATTCGTGGCCCGTTGAAAGATTGTCAAAAACAAGAATATCGTGTCCTTTTTCACCGAGAAGTTTTACAATATGACTTCCAATGTATCCCGCTCCACCTGTTATAAATATTTTCATGTTTCTCCTCCCTAGGATAGTAACAAAACTTTTTTAATTTATTCTCCAGTCATAAATCGGAAGTAATCTTTACAAGCTACCGCCCATGCAATGCTATCCAAGAGATTGCGAATGCAATTTTTTCTTTTCTTTCCTGCACGCAAATTTTTTATAAAAACCTGAATTTTACCTAAAATATTATCACAAAAACACTTTTTCATGAAGTGTTTTATTTGGTTTGGCCTTATGTTTATATGTTAAAAAGTTTTTCAGGGGACTACTCTTCCCTTGAACAACCCGTGAACTGTTGCGTCTTTTAAAGACATTGTTTTTTTTAAGAATATGTTATACTTAAATAACATTGCGTAATACGTGGTGGGGACACAAATTGAGGTGAATAATGCCAACAATAAAGGAGTGCAAAAAATGAGAAAAGATGTAACAATATGTTTTCGTACTAGCGAAGATCTTCGGGCTTCCCTGGAAAAGGTGGCTGGTGGCGAAAGAAGATCCTTATCTTCAATCATTGAAACAGTACTCTATAATTATTTAAAGGAAAAAAAAGAACTGCGAAGCTTGAAAAACGAGAAACGTATTTATGGAAGAAGAGAAGTTTCTCTCCCGGCCTTTGTTTACAAGAGGGGTTCAAAAGAATCGACATTGCAGACCGGTATTATCTTTGATCTTTCACTTGGTGGATTGCGATTTCTGTCCCCCAGGAATATGATGTACTGCAAGAAGGTCAATTCGACACGATTTTTACCATACCTACTGAAAAAACGCCCATTAAAATGAAATGCACAATTAAAAGGATTCTCGATGGGACAGAAAACACAAAAGAAATAGGCGCTGATTTTGTTGACGGTGATTTTCCGGGCTACCAGAAATTACAAAATATCTTAGCAAGTAGGATATAAGCAAATTTGTCTTATGGTTCACTACATGGCCTCCGAAGATAGCGCTTTAAAAAAGTAAGCCGTTCCTCGGTAAAACCATCCCAGGCAAAGGGAAAAAGGGCATTATTCTGATAGAGAGCATTTTCCATTATCGGATATCGTGAGTCAGCATAGTATTGTTCAAACATGGCAGTGTGGGGTATGGGTGTATATTCCGCGATATACGGTCTTGCCCCTGATTGGAAGACATAATCAATGGTGTCTTTTACATCCTCCCATTTCTGAAAAGGAAGTCCGGCCAGTATGTAAACGTGTATATCCTCCCCGCTGAAGCCAGCCTTCCTGAGGGCACTCAAAGCCTTTTCAAAGCTTCCGGAATTTACTTTTCCTCCTGTTTCTTTCTGCACGGCTGGGTTGATTGATTCAAGACCGATCCTCACTTCCCGAAAACCTGCGCTTACGAGCAACAGTGCCAGTTCTTCATCAATAAAGGCAGCATTGATGGCATTAGGATTATATATATCCAACTTGAATGGAAGCTGTCCTATGCTTTTCAAGAGAGGTTTGGCGTATCGTTCTTTTTTGTACAAAAAACTGTCGTCGTAGAGAACATACTTCTTCACTCCCCGACTGTGCCAGAAGCAGATCTCGTTAATAACAGACTCGGTGCTTCTCCGTATGGTCTGCGGATACATGTATGGTGTTGCGCAATAGGTACATTTGAAGGCACATCCGAGAGAGGTAAGAAGGGAACAAAGGCCGTTCTGTCATATAAATCATAACAGGGGAAAGGAAGCGCATCAAGATCATCCATAGAGGGTTTGTATGAAAGTGAAACCGAATAAACTTCTTCAATAAAAGCATAAAACTGTCCCATTTCATTGTTTTTCACAATCAAATCTGCACTTTTAAGCGTTTCGCGGGCCAAATCATCACATAAGAGTCGGGTATATACCGCCTACAATAATTTTTGCCTTTGGGAAAGGCTTCTTTCGCTATTCCGACAACTTCTTCTGTGCCAGGATACCAGTATGTCATGATAGATGTAACAAGAATAAGGTCCGGTTTCTCCACCTCTGAAAGTCGCTTTATTAATTCCTGCGGCGAAATGCCATACCGCCTGAAGTTTCTTTTGATGTCCTTTCAGGGCGGCAGGCTTTGTCACTTTCTCCTTGAAAAAGGGCGCCCTTCCGTCCTCTTTGCGTTTCTCTTCCTGAACCTTCATGCAGTCAATAAGGCCAATCTCAAACCCATTCTTCCTGAGAATACTTCCCACATAGAGAAGTCCCAGCGGACTTGACCAGAAGTTGTATGCTGCAAAATCATAGATGTAGGGATTAATGAGAAGGGCTTTTAATTGTTTCATAATTGTGCACGTGAGGGCTTTTTGACCCGCCTGGATTTGCCGGTTGATTTCCTGGCAAAAACTTTTACCGCAGAAGACCGAAAATAAATCCGCCGATATGGGCATACCAGGCAACACCTTCTGTGCTTGTTGAATAAAGGACCTGCATGAAAAACCATATGGTTAAAAGTAACATGGCGGGAAGCTCAACAATCTTGATAAATATGATAATGATGAGGAGCGTTTTTATCCGCGCATAGGGATACAGAACCAGATATGCGCCGAGCACGCCTGATATTGCCCCACTTGCGCCGATCATGGGGATGGTGGAAGACGGATCATAAAAAACCTGGAACCATGGCGGCGGCAAGACCGGAAAACAAATAAAAAACGATAAACTTCACATGGCCCATGGCGTCTTCAATATTGTTTCCAAAAATCCACAGGTAGAGCATGTTTCCGGCGAGGTGAAGAAAACCGCCATGGAGAAACATAGAATGTAAAAATCGTCATAATATTATAGGGGATAAGAGTCCCACTGCGGGTCATGACGGAAACCATGAACTCATGGGGCACAAATCCATAATACCCATAGAGCGCTTCACTTGCCGGACCTTGCAGCACAAACCTTTGCCACAGAAAAATTAATATATTTACAAAGATAAGGCTCGCTGTTATAATTGGTAGAGTGCGCGTAGGGACATTATCTTTAAGCGGAATCACAGAAATATTTCATATCACGCAACACAAGCCATGTCAAAACATCACAAGCAGGTCGTAATATATGCCTGAACTGAGAAAAGACCCCATTATCGACCGGTGGGTTATTATTTCCACTGAACGGGGTAAAAGGCCCGTTTTTTTTATTGAAGAAACGCCCCCGTCAAAGACCGCCGTATGCCCTTTGTGTCCCGGCAATGAAGGCATGACACCCCCCGAAGTCTACAGCAATAAAGTCGCCTGGTTTGCATTCTGCCCCTTCTGACTGGACACTTCGGGTTGTTCCCAATAAGTTTCCCGCCTTGAGAATCGAAGGGGATCTTGACAAAGAAGGCCGTGGATTGTATGACAAAATGAATGGCATCGGAGCCCATGAAGTTATCGTTGAAACACCGAACCACGGCGAGACCCTATCGGACCTGCCCGTAGAACGCATTCAGGACGTCTTCGTCGCTTACAGGGAAAGGATCCTTGATCTTTCCAAAGACCGGCGGTTCAAGTACATCATGGTTTTTAAAAACCATGGATCTGTTGCCGGCGCTTCACTGGATCATTCCCATTCCCAGCTTATTGCACTGCCAATCGTTCCCCGGAGGGTTGTGGAAGAAATGAATGGCGGACTCACCTATTATAAGTTTAAAGACAGGTGTATCTTCTGCGACATTATTAGCTCAGGAAAAAGAGGATAATGTCCGTGTCGTCTTTGAGAATGAACAGTTCATTGCCCTTTCGCCATATGCGGCCCGTTTTCCCTTTGAAACATGGATATTACCGAAAAAGCATGAAGCTATTTTTGCCGATCATGACAGGGGGGACAGTTATTATTCTACTTGCTGAAGCAGCTTTCTACCATTCTTAAAAAATACGTCAAGGTACTCAATGCGCCGCCCTATAATTATGTTATCCATACCGCTCCATCGGGAAGCGGGGAAATACCTCACTACCACTGGCATATCGAATTGATTCCCCGGCTCACAAAAATGGCTGGGTTCGAGTGGGGAACGGGTTTTTATATTAATCCTACACCTCCAGAAGAAGCGACTGCGTACCTTAAGGAAACACAACTATAGGGGGTAATATGAAAGTATTGATTGCTTCTCCGGAAATTTATCCTTTTATCAAAACGGGCGGTCTTGCCGATGTCACTGGCGCCTTGCCGAAGGCCTTGAAAAAACTTGGCATTGAAGCGCGGGTAATTCTTCCGAAACACAAGGGTATAGAAGAGCTTGGTTTTCCCATGAAGTACAAAAATTATAAGATCACCTGCCAGATATCTCAATCCTTTGTTGACGCTGAAATCGTGGAAACCGAATACGACGGAATTACAGCCTACCTTGTCGAAAAAGATGAATATTATTACAGGGACTATCTTTACAGCACCCCTGACGGCGACTATCTCGACAACGCCGAACGGTTTATATTTTTTGCCAAAAGTATTCTGGAGGCAATGAAGGTAACCGGTTTTGTGCCTGATGTGCTTCACTGCAATGACTGGGAAACGGCCCTCTCGCCGGTGTTTCTCAAGACGCTCTGTAAAGATGACCCTGAGCTGCAAAAGGTCGCCACGCTGCTCACTATTCACAACTTAGGGTATCAGGGTATCTTCTGGCACTACGATATGCACCTTTTAAATGTGGGCTGGGAGTATTTTACTCCGGAATGCCTCGAATTTTTCGGACATATAAACTTTCTGAAGGGGGGCATCGTCTTTTCAGATATTCTCAACACCGTGAGCAAACAGTACAGTAACGAAATACAGACCCCGGAATTCGGTTGCGGTCTCGACGGTATCCTGCAGACGAGAAAAAAAGACCTCTTCGGTATTGTAAATGGCATTGATTACGAGGAATGGAACCCCGATAAAGATCAGCACCTTCCGGCACAATATAATGCGGAAAAACCGGACAACAAAAAGATATGCAAGAGCTCTCTCCAGGAGGCATACGGACTGCCGCGCCAGGAAAACACCCCTCTTATTGCCACAATATCACGCCTCGCCGATCAGAAAGGCTTTGATCTCATTGCCTCTTCTCTGGGAGAGATATTATCACAGGGAACACAGTATGTTATCCTCGGTACCGGTGAGAGAAAGTATCACGACCTGTTTACCCAGTTAGGAAAAGAATTCCCTAAATCATTTGCCGTTAAGATCGCTTATGACAATAAGCTGGCACACCTTATCGAAGCGGGCGCCGACATGTTTCTCATGCCTTCTCAATATGAACCGTGCGGTCTCAATCAGCTCTACAGCCTGAAATATGGCACGGTACCTATTGTCAGGGGTGTTGGCGGCCTTGAAGATACGATTATTGACTACACAAAGTCACCTGGTATTGGCACAGGCTTTAAATTTCACGATTACTCAAAAGAGGCTATGCTTGACGCAATTAAGAGAGCTGTGGCTGTATACCAAAATCAAGGCGCATGGCGCGCTCTGGTTAATAGATGCATGACAGAGGACTTTTCCTGGGATAAATCGGCAAAAGAGTACAGGGAACTTTACAATAAAGCAGTCGCAAAGCATGAATCCCATTGATCTTCTCGGGAAGATTATTGAGATCTCCCACTCAAACCTTGATCTCACTTCCCGGTTAACATCCATACTGAATATTATTTCGCAGGATATGCAATTTGAAGAAGTCCTTGTGTATACTTTTGACAAGGATAAGAGACTAACCTGTAGATTTATGAATCCCAAGAGTGTGCTCTTCAAAATGCTTAGTCAGTACCGGTGTCATGTCGGCGAAGGCATTATCGGAAGCGTAGCACAAAAAAGAACGCCCCAATATTTTTCGATAAAGGATATCTCTCCCAGATTCGGCTGTCTTTTTTACCCCGAGTTGGATGGGGTCCTTGAAAACTACCGGACATTTTCGTTCCTGCCTCTTGCAGATGATAGCTACATTTACGGGGTCCTTGTTCTCTGTTCAGTATCAAAAGAATCCCTTCAGGACCCCGAAAAGATCCTCCTCTCTATTCTCTCCAGGGAGATAGGCGGAATACTGCGTTCTTTCGAGCTTATTCTTTCATCAAAGAAAAGGATTAGCGAACTTGCCATGCTCTCGGAGCTTGGAAAGGTCCTCATCTCAAACGTTGAACATCATGAACTCATTAAAAACATTGCCCTTATCATAGCGAAATCACTGAACGCAACTTTTGTAACAATTAAACTCGAATATGCCTTTCTTAAACTTGAATCCCAGCGATTTACCTATGGTATTATCGATTCCTCGGTCCAGGATTATATCGAACAACTGGAGCAATCGGCAATCAAACTTCTTCGGCCTACGTCTCTGAGAAATTCTGCCCTCGATCAGTTTGAAGGCGCTTTTAAATTCACCCTTTATTCTGCACCCATAGCCTCAAAGAACCGGGTCCTGGGAACTATTACCATTTGCGGGGAAAAAACAACACAACCCCATACCCTCGAAGAAGATGGCCAATATATAATAAACACCATAGCAAACTACATTTCGAGCGGATTAGAAAATACTCTTCTGAATACAAGGCTGAGAAACGTTGTCAGAGAACTCACCGATGCCCAGAAACGGCTTATTGAACAGGAAAAATTCCGGAGCCTCGGCGAGATGACAGCCAATATTGCTCATGAGATAAAAAATCCTCTTGTCATCATAGGGGGATTTACAAAACGGCTTGCAAAACGGTCACAACACGAGCCTACAGAAGATAAATATATTAATATCATCCTCAAAGAAGTGGACCGTCTCGAAACAATCCTGAATGAAATTCTCAACTATGTGAGAGAGAATCCGTCTTTATCTGATGAATGTTACATAAGTGATTTTCTTGATGAAATTCTCTATCTTCTCTCAACAGACAATTCCTGGGAACAGATTCAGATTACGAAAGACTTTGACCGTACTCTGCCGGTAATACCTTGTGACAGCCACCAATTAAAGCAGGTATTCATCAATATTCTCATGAACGCCTATGAAGCTATGCAGGGCCACGGTAAAATAACAATTACAACAAGGCGGGTCCCTTACAACAATCAGCCCTTCCTTAGCGTTTCATTCGCTGATACCGGTGGCGGTATCAGCCCGGGAATTCTCGACAATGTCTTCAATCCCTTCTTTACAACAAAAGAGAAGGGGACAGGCCTTGGGTTGGCCATTTCTCACAAAATCATTGCTAATCACCATGGCCATATAGATGTTGAAAATACAGTGGGAAGGGGGGTAATGTTTACCGTATATCTCCCCTTAAAAAATAACAGTACACGAGAGGAGTTTTTATGAAAAATCTAAGGGTTTTGGTAGTCGATGATGAAGAAAACATAAGGCTGCTTTTTAAAGAAGAACTTGAAGACGAAGGCTATACGGTCGAAATAGCGTCTAATGGTTTTGAGGCGTTGGAAAAGCTTAAAAATGCGAATTTTGACATCGTGGTGATGGATATAAAGATGCCCGGAATGGACGGTATACAAACCCTCAATGCGATAAAAAACATAAACAAGGATCAGCCCGTAATTCTTTGTTCCGCATATGGGGAATTCAAACAAGACTTTTCGAGTTGGGTCTCTGACGGATATGTTGTTAAATCGGCAGATACCGAGGAATTGAAACAGACGATAAAAAATATCCTGCATCTTGAATAGTTGTTTGGCTTACTCAATTTTATAAAGATGGCAGTGAAAGAACCAAAACTTAGTTTTTGTGTTTTATCTCCCCGCACTGCGAGGAGACTATTGGTATTGCGGGAAGTCGCTATAAAATCCTTGATATTACGATGAACATGAAATACTATTATGAACACCGGGGGTGTAGCTCAGTGGGAGAGCACCTCGTTCGCAACGAGGGGGCCGTGGGTTCAAGTCCCACCATCTCCATTTTAACTTCTTAATACCATTATCTTTCCAAGTCGGCCTCTTTCTTCCAATCCATCTGCCACTCCAACTAGACATATTCTCCTGCAAGCAATTCATCTACACTGATAGTGTGTTGGAATAAGCCCGTCTGAAGCCTGCTTTCGTATTAAATTTCTTAAATATTTGACTTTATTTGTATTGATATCTTATAATCACTGCATGCGAAAAATTACTATTATATTATTGGCAGCAATTGTTGTGTCGTCTTGCAGTTATATCCCCTTTACCAAAAAGAAGGATGAGGCTGCAAAAGCAGATCAGAAAAGCTCTCAGAAAAAATCTGATCAAGCACAAGCCGTCAATATAGACGAAGTAAAAGACCCGAAACCTGGCGATATCAAGGTTATAGACGGTGTTGAATATATTTATACCCGCAACAGAAAGTTTATGTTTACTCCCTATGAACCGGAAAACGTATGGATACGAAAAGATCAGTATTCGCCCGGACTTGTTGATTCTATCGTTGAAAGAGCTTCTGCTCCAGCCAAGAAAGAAAGAACGGCAATGGAGCAGAGAATAGCCAAACTTGAAGAAGAGTTGAAAAAGAAGAATATTGCCCCTCAAATGGCTTATCCGGTTCAGATGGGCTCTCTCCCAGTTGGATCGGGGGGAACGTCTGCCGTTGCTTTCGAGTACCCCTCTCCACGCATGAAAAGGCGTGTTATAGTCCTCCTTGCCGATGACCAGACAAATTACAAAAATGAACACCTCGGCGAGCTTGCAACGAGAAGGCTTATATCACGGTTGGAAAATACAGGCACAATTATTTGCGTTGATCCGACGACAACAAATATAAAAGGTTCCGTTACTGATCCTGCTAACATGAAAATACTCAATGAAGTTTTTGGTATCCAGGCTGTGTTAAAAAGCACCCTTTCAGATGTTTATACAAGTACTTCCAGGATAGAAGGTAAAGACGAAAAGGAAGCTTCTTTTGCTATGTCTAAACTGAGCGTCGATATCCTTAACACCGACACGGGCATCCTGCTGAAGCAGCTTTCCGGCAGAAACCCAGTGTTTCTTTCCAGAGAAAAAGGTGATCTCAGCACTGAAAAAGCAAAAATTAAAGCCATTGATCTTGCTATTGAGATGATAGCTGAGGACCTCTTAAGGTCTGTACTATCTTTAGATTGGCACGCACGAATAGCTTCTATTGAAGAAGGAAAGATTTACATTAATGCAGGAAGATTATCCGGCCTGGAAAAAGGGCGGGTCCTTGAAGTCTACTCTCAGGGAGAAAAAATTATCGACTCCAAGACAAAAGCGCCAATGGGAACAACAAAGGGGGCTCTTAAGGGAGAGCTGGAAGTTGTTGAACTTTTTGGGGTAGATGCAAGCTGGACCAAAACCAAAAAAGGTGGTAGTTTTTCCCCTACAGACCTTATTTTCGTTAAACAATAATATTAACCGGTAAATCGGCCCTACCAACAATTATCTGAATGAAACCATGCGCAATTACTCGCCATTTGTGTGAGTAATTTTGAACCTTACGAAAACCCGCACGTTTTTTATTTTACCAGAGGCAAGACCTTTTTAAATTCTTCTGTACCTGCTTTTTGTAATATTTCATATATAAACATTTCCGTAGTGGTTATGATTGTACCGGCATTCCGCATACGGTCGAGGGCAACCTCGTGATTTTCCATAAGGCGTGAAGATGTTGCGTCACTTACCACGTGCACAGTATAGAAGGGCGCAGCATACAAAGCGGTCTGTGCAACACAGATATGCGCTTCTACGCCTGCGAGAATGAGTGTTTTTTTTCCTGTCTTCTTGATTTCTGTATCAAAGTCATGGGCGGCAAAACAATTAAAATGGATCTTATGAAAAGGCTCTACGCCCGGCAATTCGTTTTTTAATAAGGCAACGGTACCTCCCAGTTTTTCCTGTTCGGTGATGAAAACAGGAATTCCGGTTATGCGGCAGAACTGAGCAAGCTTTATGGCATTTGATACTACTTTTTCCTTTTCCGCTATGGCGGGCATCAGCTTATCCTGAATATCAATAATGACCAGGATGCATTCTTCGCGCAATAATAGACTATTTTTCTTCTCTTTCCGGACAACCACAGACACCTCCTGAAATAACGTCCGGCCCATGTAGGCCGATAGAACGATTTTGTAAATAATATAAACCATTCTGACGAATATCTGTCCAGCATAAACATATTCAGATGGTTTTTTTAAGAAATATCGATTAATCAAGCTGCATCACACGCTGCCAAATGCCGGATTGTATTGACGCTACGTCACGCTGTTTCTTATGATTACACGATGTCCCTTCACGTCTTCATAGAACGTGGGCTTTGCGTAATTCACGTAGGGTCTGATTTGTTTCTTCTGAATGAAATAAAAGATGTATGGAGCAGTTTTATCGGAGAATAAACCCCGGAGGAATTAACCTTCGAGGGAGGTAAGACCTTCTCTGATGGCATATTTGGTGAGCTCGGCAATACTGTGTACACCTACTTTTTCCATAACCTGCTGTCGATGCGTCTCGATTGTTTTTACGCTTATATTCAGAATTGAGGCTATCTGTTTTGTGCTTTTGCCTTCGGCAATCAGTTGGAGCACTTCCCGTTCGCGGACAGTGAGGATCGAAAAGGCAGTAGATTCATTTTTCGAGAGGTTATGGAGGTATTCCTTAACCACCACGTCGGTTACCTTCGGGCTCAGATAGGGCTGTTTTTTCATAATTGTGTGGATGGCAATAACAAGCTCTTCAAATGCGCTGTCCTTGAGGAGATATCCCGATGCGCCGGCCTTAAGCATCTGCAGGACAAATCTTCTGTCGGAATGCATCGATAGTGCTATCACTTTGATATTATTATCTTCTGCGACTATTTGACGGGTTGCATCAATACCGTTTATTCCCGGCATCCCTATATCCATAATAACAATATCGGGGGATAATTTTCGAGCAAGCTTTACTGTTTCCAACCCATCTTGCGCTTCTGCGGCAACCTCCATATCTGATTGCTTTTCAATGAGTGCGCGAAGGCCTTCCCGAATGATTTTGTGGTCGTCGGCGAGAAGTATTTTTATATTCATATCGCTTTTTCCCCCTTTGTTTCATATTCATTTTTGAGGGGCGCCGTAAGGGCAATTCTTGTTCCCCGGTTTTTCTGCGATCTTACCTCCACGTGTCCCCCAAGGTGTTGTAACCGTTCACGTATGCTAAATAATCCAAACCCTTTGTTTACATCAACAGAGGGGCCTTTCTTCGAAACGCCAAACCCTATTCCGTCATCGGCAACATGGATAGAAATCGTCTCACTGGAACGTCTCACTGTGACTTTTACCTGTTGAGCACAGGCATGCTTGGCAACATTTACAAGAAGTTCGCGGACAGCGGTAAATAGAAACACACGGATTTCCTCGTTCAATGGCTTCTCGCGCCCATCGTTTTCAAAAGTACACCGGATACCATTTTGTTCCTCTAACTGCTCTGTAAGCCATTCCAAGGCTGGTTCAAGACCGAGTTCATAGAGTATCGGGGGGCTCAGCTTAAGGGTGAGTGAACGGGTATACTTAATCGCCTGCTCAATATGCTCCCGTATCTCGTTGAGATTTTCTCTAAAAGTATCTTTTCCCGCGTGCTCCAGCAAAGCGCCGAGCTTTATCTTTGAAACAGCGAGAAGTTGCCCGATGTGGTCGTGGAGAAGCGTTGCTATACGTCGTCTTTCGCGCTCTTCGGCAAGGGAAAGTTCGGAGGCAAGGGACCTGAGTTGTTTCTGGTGATGCTGAATCTTTTCCTCCGCCTTTTTTCGCTCGCTGATGTCCTCAACGGTACCTTCATAATACTGGGTTTTCCCATCAACGGTCTTTATCGCTTTTGCGTTTTCCCGAACATACATGATTGATTTATCTGGCAATTTCCATACTGCTTCAAAACCTCTTACCCTTCCCTCCCGTTCAAGGCGGTCCTTGATTTTTTTACTAAGATACGTCGGTTCAAAACCCTTTGTCTTTTTTCTGCCTCTATTCAGTTCATCAAAAGAGGAATACCCCATCATACGGATTAAAGTAGGATTCGCCATGAGGATTAGACCTGCAGGGTTTATACGATAAATACCAATAGGAGAATTTTCAAAAAGATTTTTATATCTCTCCGCACCCATGCGCAGCATACCCTCTATTTGCTTTCTCCTGTTTAACTCCTGGGTTAAGCGGACATTTGCCTCCTGTAATTCTTTTGTTCTTTCGGCAACCCGCACCTCAAGTTCGTCTTTTGCCTTCTGGAGAGCGGTTTCTGCCCTCTTCCGCTCTGTAATATCATTGTTTATCTCCATAATTGCAATCGGCTTGCCTTTCTTATCCTTTCTCAATGCCCACTTACTTTCTACAACAACATACCGACCTTCTTTATTTGTGTGGACAAGTTCACCATCCCAATACCCTTTTTTCAAAAACTCTTTCATGATTTCTCTGAATGAACGAGGAAATTTTGTTTTTAAGAGATGGTGGGTGACCATTCCTATCGTTTCCATTGCTGTCCAACCGAATTTTTTTTCTGCTCCTCGATTCCAAAAAACAATCCGGTTCTTCATATTTCTCACAATGATTGAGTCTTCTGCTATATCGAGGAGTTCCGCCTGTTCCTTCAATATTGCTGACTGTTGGGCTAATTCGTTTTCTGACTTCTTTCTCTCCGTGACATCCCGGACATTAATCATTATAACGTGGGCATCACTATAATTGACCACCGTAGAATTAATCTCTACATCTATCAGATCTCCACCCTTCTTCCGATATTTTCGGAGTCCAAAGACAAATTGCTTATCCTGAAGGATTCTTTTTGTATTATAACTTATGTTTTTTTTGCTTAGCATCACGATATCATAGAGAGTTAGTTCCGTTATTTCCTTCTCGCTATAACCAAGCATTTTAAGGAATTGTGTGTTTGCTTCAATAATACGGGCTGTTTTCGGATCAACGAGATAAACACCGTCTGATGATTGTTTAACAAGCGAACGGTAGCGTTGTTCGCTTTCCCGTTGGGCCTCTTCCATCCGCTTGAATCGTGCACGGGAGGCTTCAAGGCGTGCAACTGTCTGCCGAAGGCTTGCTAGCTCTTTGGTATGCGCTTGATTATTTTTCTCCTCATTGTGCAGTCGCTTCTTCACCACGGCATCCTTCTTCCTTTTCTCCTGATACACAAATATGTTTCACGTGAAACTTTTTAGAAACACTCTTTATTAACGGACCGCCCCCGCCCATTGAACTCATTGAACTCATTGAAATTATTTAGTCCCTCTCCCGCCCAGAGTCTATGCTTCGGTGTGCGCAACAAACCTACAATAGTTCTAAGGTAAAATTATCATACACTTACCGGCTTTAATACTTTTCGATCCCTTATTCCTCGACGACATATATCTCTGGATAATTCCTGTACTGTTCCGCATAATCAATCCCATAGCCCACAACAAAACCGTCTTCTATGGTAAAACCTACATAGTCTCCCTCTATGGCAACTTCTCGCCTCGCTTTTTTATCGATGAGCGAACAAATCTTAAAAGCCTTGGGGTTTCTTCTCTTCAGTATATCACTTATTGATTTTAAAGTAAGGCCGGAATCAATGATATCTTCAACAATAACAACATTCTTCCCCTCAATCTCTTCTTCCAGGTCTTTCGTGACCGTTACCTTCCCCCCTGATCTCATCGCCTTGCCATACGAAGAAACTCTCATGAAATCCACCTTTGAGGGGTTCCGTATACTTCTCACAAGGTCTGATGTAAACATAAAAGAACCTTTAAGGAGACAGACAAAGAGGATCTCTTCACCGGGAAAATCCTTTTCTATTGATCGAGCCAGACGCTTCACTGCACCGGCTATATCCTTCTTTGTGTAGAGCTTTCTCAGCATAAATACTTTCTCATTGTTATGTCCCCCTATAAGGCATAGTTCATAACAACTATTTCTTTTTCAACGGGCAGTGTAGCCTTTGTAATGATAATCTCGGAAGCATTGGCCTGCCTCACTTTCTTTTTGTCTTTTATGAATTGATCCACACCTCCAATCGGCAGACCGCATTTAGCTGTTTTAAAGTGCATAGGTATGACAAGAAGGGGCTTTAAGTCATTCATCACCTTTGTTGCCTCTTTCGCATCAATGGTATAAAAACCCCCAACGGGTAACAAGAGAACATCGATTTTGCCGATCTTCTGCAGTATATCGCCTTCAAGTATGTGGCCTAAATCACCGAGGTGAGCAATGGTTATATCATCGGCAGCAATGAGAAAAATGAGGTTTTTTCCTCTTTCCCGTCCTCCAGAAGTATCGTGAAAAGAATCTATTGCCCTTATTTTCACACCCTTTTCTTCGTAAGCCCCCCTTTCTTTAATATGAATAAATTTCCCCTTTATGTCCTTGGTATAGTTGTGATCATCGTGTTCGTGGCTTGTAAGAACAATGTCCGCTTCTTCTGTTATGTTTCCATAAGCAATTGCGCCACCGAATGCCTGCGATTCATAGGGATCAATAATAATCCTGGCGCCGCTGTCGGTTGATAAACAAAAAGCTGAATGACCATACCATTTTATTTTCATAAGCAGCACCTCTATAGTTTTTCTTGATGATACAATGTAGCCCTTATCCTGTCAAGTATGGGTTGCAAAAAGATTACGGAATAAACCTGTTTCCTACTCTGATATCTTCGCCTATAAACCTTTTTTCGACGTATAATTCATAAAATATCTTGATAAAATTGTTCTGTCACTTTACACTCTTTCAAGGAATTAATATGTTTTACTTCTGTATGTAAGAAAAGGATTTATTGTATGAAACCAAAAGAAATCACAAAAGATATCTATCTAGTCGGAAATTCAGATATGACAGATCCGAAAGATTGTTCTGTATACCTTCTCGATTTCGGCGAACTCGTGCTTATCGATACAGGCGCAGGGGCGAGCGTCAATGCCATTATAAAAAATATTGAAGGACTAGGACTTGATCCTGAAAAACTCTCTACGATAATCCTCACTCACAGCCACATAGACCATGTTGGCGGGGCTCACCAACTGCGGAAACGCTATGGCGCTCGCATCATCATCCACACCCTCGATGCTGGTGCGGTTGAAGGCGGTGATATCAGCTCAACGGGTGCTGTCTGGTATGGGGTCCCCTTCGCGCCTCTTCCTGTTGATCATAAATTGATCCGCGAAGAAGAGTTGCTTCAATTCGGCGCTCATGGTGTTCTTTGTCTACATACTCCCGGCCACACCCCGGGTTCTATTTCTGTTTACCTGGACAAGGACGGTAAACGAATCCTCTTTGGCCAGGACATCCATGGTCCTTTTCTGGCAGAATCCGGCGCAAACATGTCTCACTGGGAACAATCAATGAAAAAGCTTATTGCGCTCAATGCCGACATTCTCTGCGAAGGGCACTTTGGCGTCTATCAGCCCGCAAGTAAGGTTGCTGAATATATCGAACGCTATCTCGATGAATACGGCGCATAGTTCTATGCTGTATAAAGAGCACATTTATATTAATTTTTTTAGACCATGTTCGGTATGAATAACGTAACGCCCTTTGAGGGAACCCCCCTCATTCACCCCAAGACCTTTGTATATATTTCCGCCCGCATAACCGGAGATGTTGCCATTGAGGAGAGTGCGACTATCTGACCAATGACCGTTATCAGGGTAGACAGCGCCCCCATACACATCGGAAAGCATGCAGCAGTATTAGACCATGTCATTATCGAAGCCCCTGATGGTTGTTTCGTTCTTATAGAAGAAGACTCCCTTATAGGCCATAGGGCAATTATTCACAGATCAACCATAACGAGCAATACGCTAGTCGGAATTGGTGCAATCATCCTTGATGAAGCTATCGTTTTTCAGGGTTCTATTATAGGAACAGGAAGAGTCATTACGACTAGCGCTGTTATGCCCCGGAATTCTCTTGTATTGGGAATCCCCCGGTAAAGTCTCATTCGGGAGACAACGGAAGATAAACGAAAAAATATTCTGAAGGAACTCGAAGGTCTCTATAAAAAATCCCAGGCATACACAGGATAATTATGCCGATACCATATTTGTTTCACGTGAAACATTCAAATTGCCTAGACGCTTAAAAACCTCTATGTCGCCTTGTGTTCTATTTCTTTGTAGCGGAGGTCTCTTTCAACATCACGAATCTTTCTTCCGAGTTCGTTTTTGATGTGACCATCGACATTGAGAAATTGTATAGATACAAATTCAAGGCTCTTCTTCACCCTTTCATTTTCCGGTTCTTTGATTCGTACTACCTGTGAGTCTATCTGATAAATTCTTTCACCAACGACCAGAACAATCTTTACCTCTTCCTTTTCTTTAAAGTGATGTACCTTGTTGTGGCTGAAACTTGCCCCCCCTATGGAAATATCCAATATAGTCATTCTGTTGCCTTCTATAAAAATATCGATACCACAATTACCGGGCGGTTCTAACCGGTAAAACATCCTTAAATTATAGGGCTCCGGCTTGCTCTCTTTCTGCAACTCTATTGCTTGCGTTGTCTGTTGTGAGGTAAGTTCATAATCTTTTATAAAATCTACTATTTTTGCTGGAAAACCATACCGTATAGGCCTTCCTTGTTCTTTTTCGAGATATGTTACATAGATTGTTTCTTTTATATGTGTCCTTGAGATGGGCGGGTCAGGTTGGGCCACTATTATCCTGTTTTCTATGATATCGTGAATAATTGAATTCTTTGTTTCAACTATTTCTTTTCGATAATCGATATTGATAATAATATTGACAGTAAGTCCTGGTTTAATTTCCATAGTATGCTTGCATTATTCGGGGTCGCCCCTGCGACGACCAGCTCTTCTCCTGTGTGTATATATTATCGTCTGTATCGTTACCCCCTTAACTATTCTCTTCATTACGGATAAGCTGCCACCACCAGGATAAAGGTTTCTTCGTTACTGGTATTTTCGAGACTATGCGGTTCTCCAACGGGTATCCATACTGCGTCTCCTTCTTTAACCTCTCTCGTTTCTTCCCCCACCTTCATGAGGCCGCCTCCCCTGAAAATGAGATAAATCTCCTCGACAGGATCAACGTGTTCTTCTATGGTGTTACCCGGCGGCAGTATGGCATACGCCAGAAATTCGATGGCCTTCATAAACTGGCTGGTCAGGACCATTCTCGCAACAGCCCCTCCATGGGCTATATATGTTGTCTCAAGCACTTCTTTATCATTAAAATTGCGCACTATCATAAAAATATTACCTCTTTTTATTTTAAAGAAACGTTCTCTTCATCATTTTTTATAATAGGTCTTGTGATCCCTTGTACCTTTTCTGTCGAGTGAGTGATTTCATTGTCTGCTTTTATCACATGCACGCTCTGCGATCAGGAATAATTTTCTTTTTAAATTATGAACATATATGTTTTATTAAGTCAACGATTTTTCCTCTTTTCCCTTTCCCCCGCAATGAACCTCCTCTACCACAGCTGCATGGAACCATCGGATTGACAGGTGTGGTATATTCTGGTACATTGCCAAAGTTGGGTAATAGCAGTTACGTATTAAGGAAACGTTCATGAAACTTTCGCAAAGGGCCCAAAATATCTCTCCTTTTTATGTCATGGAGCTCCTTGAAAAATCCCGTGCATTGGAAGCAAAGGGGGCAGACATTGTCCACATGGAGGTAGGTGAACCTGGCTTTCCAACTCCGTCTCACATAAAGAACGAAGCAGTGCGGGCTGTTATGGATAATCGCACCTTTTATACCCACAGTCTTGGCCTGCCCGAACTGAGGGCAAAACTGGCACAGCACTACCTCAATGCAGAGGGGGTCAGCATTCCACCTGAGCGCATTATTGTTACAAACGGCACATCGGGCGCGCTGCTTTTGTTATTCGGGATTCTCCTTGAACGCGGCAGCCTTCTTGCAATTGCCGACCCCGGGTATCCCTGCTACAAAAACATTGCCCTTTTCATGGGTGCAGCAACTCTGCACATTCCCGTCTCTGAAGACTCCCGTTTCGAAATAACCGTTGAAGGCCTGCAGAGTACAGAAAATCTGCCGGACATGCTTGTCATTGCCAACCCCTCTAATCCGACAGGTGTTATTTACCGGGAAGAGACGCTGCTCTCCCTTCATGAATACCTCTCATCACGCGACCGCGTTTTTGTTGTTGATGAAATATATTCAGGATTATACTACGACAAAAAACCAAGAGACAGCCCTTTCTATTTCCGATAACATCATAGTAATAAACGGTTTCTCGAAAACTTATGCAATGACCGGCTTCAGACTCGGCTGGATGGTCATACCCGAAAACCTTATCAGATCTGTTCAGAAATGCGCTCAAAATCTATTCATTTCTCCTCCTTCTATCTCACAATACTCTGCTCTTTCGGCATTTGATAACACCGAAGAGATCGATGCCATGAGAAAAACTTACAAAGAGAGGCGTGATTTTATTGTGCCCCGGTTACGAAATCTTGGTTTTTCTATCCCCCAGTATCCCGACGGGGCTTTCTATGTTTACGCAGGCATTGAGCGGTGGGGGATAGATAGTATGGATTTTGTGGAAAGGGCATTGGTAGAAGCAGGAGTGGCCCTTACACCCGGTTACGATTTTGGTCTTTTCAGGGCCGGCACTCATATACGGTTTTCCTATACCAACAGCATGGAGAGATTAAATATTGGTTGTGATAGGCTTGAAGATTGGTTAAAAACACTGTAGAATAAGCAACGTGTAAGTATGTTCCTGCTGTAATGTTTTTTTAGTATTGTCCGATATATGTTAAAGGAAGTGTTATTTTGTCGAAAATCGCTCCCGATAAGCTCGAATCCGGCATGAAACTAGCCAAACCCGTTGTAAATTCAAGCGGCATGGTGCTCATAGGTGAAAACACAGAACTCACTGATGATCTTATTTCCCGGATTAAAGGTATGGATGTTGATGGAGTCTATATACACGGCATGTCAAAACCTTCTGTGCCAATGGAAGTAATGCTGGCTGGCCTCGATGAGCGCTTTAGAATAGCGGAGAGTGAGCCTCGTATGGATTTGTTGAAGAAGATATTCAGAGAGCACATTGAAGGTCTTTATGGCTAACATCGATGTTCGCGCCCTCAGAGAAAAAATTGAAAACATCAATGCCCTCCCGACAATTCCGAAGGTACTGAAGAAACTACTCGTCGTAATTGAAAATCCGAAGGTCTCCCTTAATGAAATCAGCAACTTTATATCCAGCGACCCAGCTCTCACGATAAAGGTCCTTAAAATGGTCAACTCGCCTGTTTACGGGTTTCCGGGAAGAATCTCATCAGTAAACCAGGCGGTCATTCTCCTTGGGCTTACCGTTGTAAGGGGTCTTCTCCTCGGTGTCTCTGTTTTTGAATTGATGCAAAAAACAATGCTTGGCCTCTGGGAACATTCCCTGGGAACAGCAATCGTATCGCGGCTTATTGCCGTTAAAAAAGGTCTCAAGGAACCCGATGAACTTTCCGTGGACGGACTTCTTCACGATATCGGAAAGGTCCTGCTCATCCTTCAGTATCCTGAAGAATATCAAAAGGCCATGAATGATACTGAAATAAACAGTATTCCCATTAACAACTCGGAAAAAGATCATTTCAACACAACCCATGCCAGCGTGGGGGCCTGGATGGCGCAAAAGTGGAGATTCCCCCCTAACCTTATTGACATCATAGAATATCATCATAAACCACATCTCTCAAAGAGGGCGTCCATTGGGTGCCGCAATTGTTCATCTTGCAGATATCCTTGTTAAAGCACGTGGCTTCGGGTTCGCCGGCGACCGTCTTATCTGTCCGTAAATCCTGGCGCATGGGATGCGCTTGCTCTTTCCGAATCTGACATCAAGGAGATTTTACTTGAGGCAGAGGATTCTTTCCAAATGACTGAAGATCTCTCCCTATGAGTGAGAAAACTATCGTTGTAATTTCTCAGGACACCGCGCTGTCAAGCATAATTGAGCGGATCCTCAACAAAGCTTACAGAATTCTTTCATTTCATAATATTCGCTCCGCTATCGATTATATTTACAACTCAATACCAGACCTTGTCATCATAGACATTCACGAGGGAGACTCCTTTACCGTCGGCGTATTGAATAATCTTAAGGGTGATCCAATTTTTCATCAGCTCCCTGTCCTTATGGTTATTGATGATGCAGGGGACATTCCCCAGTGGGAGACCCTCCTTGTTGAAGACTATATATATAAATCGGTTCTAGAAAAAGAGTGTTCCTCTCGCGTTGCCCTCTCTATTATAAGGGCTGAAAGGTCTGTTGAGGTTAATCCCCTCACAAAACTTCCCGGTAACATTTCTATTAACAGAGAGATCCAGAGCAGGATCGATGGTGGAGAAGTTTTTGCCCTTGCTTATGCGGATCTCGACCATTTTAAGCCATTTAACGACTATTACGGGTTCACCCGTGGCGATGAGGTGATCCGGATTACGGGCAGGTTAATCCTCAATATCGTAAAAAACAAACAGCCGGCTGATAGTTTTATAGGTCATATAGGCGGTGATGATTTTATTTTTATTATCTCTGTTAATTTTGTTGAGGATGTCGCAAAAGAGATTATTGATGCATTTGACAGGATTATTCCGACGTTATACGAAGTGGAAGACAGGGAAAGGGGCCACGTCGAATCGCGTGACCGTCAGGGTAACATAAAAAAGTTTCCCATCATTTCATTGTCTATAGGCATTACAAGCAACTCTCAGCGCTCTTTTACCCACTATGGTGAAGTCACAGAAATTGCCTCTGAAATGAAGGGGCAGGCAAAAAATGGCCGTGGGAGTTGCTATAGGATTGATAAAAGACAAACAAACCCGTAATACTTCATTTTTATAATTTAAGCCCATCGCCATGTTGAAAGAAAATGAATCATAGGGCTTTTTTTAAACATGTTTCACGTGAAACGTGGCGCTATTCCTTGTTTCTCTCCGTATTTTCCGTAATTCAGTCATTCTTTTTTGTTCAACAGATTTCTTGCTTTTTTATTCAAAAGTTACTATTCTCTGAGAGCGAGGAGGGCTTTATGCCCGTTGGCATCGTAAAAGACAATATATATCTGGAACACATCACCGATGACTATCACCCGGAAAACCCCAAAAGGCTTGAACATATTTACGCAATGCTTGAAACACATTGACCAGGAAGGTCTAACATACATACCTCCCCGGATGGCAACACATGAAGAGATCGCCCTTAACCACGAACTTTCCTACATAGATTCCATAGCACAAACAAGCGGCAAATCCCAGACATACCTTGACGGCGACACTGTTGCATCTCCAAAACATATGAAGCGGCTTGCATGGCTGTCGGAGGGGTTTTTGAACTTGCCGACGCCATTCAATCTTCACAGGTAAATACCGGGTTTGCCCTTGTAAGGCCCCCCGGGCACCATGCTGAACGATCAAAGGCAATGGGTTTTTGTATTTTTAATAACATTGCCATAGCGGCACGGTATCTGGAACAAAAATATAATCTGAAAAATATTCTCATTGTCGATTTCGATATCCACCACGGTAACGGCACACAACACAGCTTCTATTCGGACAAATCGTCCTCTATTTCTCCACCCACCTCTATCCCGCACTATCCCGGAACCGGATGGTTTGAAGAGATCGGGAAGGGGAGGGGCTGGATATACCGTAAACATTCCCATGTCCATGGTATGGGCGACGAAGATTATCTTTACGCCTTCAGGGACGTTCTGTTCCCGTACTCAGACGTCTTTGCGCCTGAAATGGTTCTTGTTTCTGCCGGTTTTGATACATATCACAATGGATCCTCTCGGGGGAATGGCCGTTACTGAAAGCCGGCTTATGCGGCCATGTCACGGATACTTCTCGATATTGCCAAAAAACATTGCAGTGGTAAGGCGCTTTTTGTTCTTGAGGGCGGGTATGATTTAAAGGGCCTTACCGAGTTCGGTAAAGGCGGTTATTATGGAATTGAAAAGGCAACCCCTCTATCCCCACGTAAAAACCGGGGAACCATCAGCCTCTATTGTTCAAATGACAACGGCTTATGAAACGCTTGTTAATTCCGTACTGGGGACATTTTTAATTATTTTTCTGGTTCTTCTTTCCATACCATTTCTTTTAATTCTTTCCCGACTTTAAAGTAGGGCAGTTTTTTTGGTTCGACATTAACTGTTTCGCCGCTTTTCGGGTTTCTTCCTCTGTATGCTTTGTATTCTCTCAGCGTAAAACTCCCGAACCCCCGTATTTCAACGCTTCATCTTTTGTTATGGCTTTTTTTATACTGTCAATGATCGTGTCTACGGCTATTTTTGCGATCTTTTGATTGACGTTTATATCGGATGCGAGCTTGTTAATGATATCCATCTTATTCATCAAAACCCTCCCTGTTCATTTTCTAAAATGTATTTATATGCATTTTTAAATATTTTCAGGCCATCGCCCTCAATTTCAAGGGCTTCTCTTGTCCATCTCGGGTGTTGCGTGTAATGAACAAAGGCCTCCGGGTGGGGCATAAGGCCGAATATTCTTCCCGTTTGATCACAAAGCCCTGCAACTCCATCGATGGAACCATTCGGGTTATCCGGATACGCCTCTGTAACAATGCCCGCTTCATCAGAGTATTGCATGACTATGTGGCCCTTTTCAATCATGCGTGCCCTGTTTTCCGTCGTATCAACACGCATTTTCCTTCGCCATGTCTTACAGGAAGATAAATTTTATCCATATCTTTCGTAAATATGCAATGAGAAAGTTTGTTGACTCTTCAGGTTCACCCACCTGTCTTCAAATTTTCCGGAATCATTTGCGGTAAGCGTCGTTGTTTGCTTTCCGCATTCGCCTTCCATTCCCGGCAAAAGCCCGGTTTTTACCAATAGCTGAAATCCGTTGCATATTCCGATGATAATCTTTACCCTCGTGAAATAAATTTACCGAGTTCGTCAAGGAACCTTCCCCTGAGAGCCCTTAATCGTCTGATATTTCCACTTCACTGCCTGTGCCTTGGCAGAGCCCAGATCGTCACCATCAAGAAAACCCCCGGGAAAATTAATAAAAGCATACTTGTGAATGCTTTTCGGGTTTTTCATCATCTCATCTATATGCATAATATCTGCGTCAAACCCCGCGAGCTTGTTCGCATACGCGGTTTCATTCTCGCAGTTTATGCCGTTTCCGAACAATACCAGGCTTTTTATTTTTTTCTTTTTCATGTGGCGTAACTATGTAGTCCCGATAATATAAAATTTACCACAAAATAGGTAACCATAACACTCATGAAACCCACAATGGATACAATAGCGCTTGCCTTGCCTTTCCATCCTCTCGTCGTTCTTGCATGCAGAAAAAGGGCGTATATGATCCATGTTATGAGCGACCACGTTTCTTTTGGGTCCCAACTCCAATAAGAGCCCCATGCATAGTTGGCCCATACAGCCCCCGTAAGTATACCAGAAGTAAGCATCGGAAAGCCAATAATTATACTCTTATAATTTATTTCCTCCAAAATCATCTCTCGGTGGCATTGGTCCTTTTTGCCCGACCAGATAAAGCGTGCCGGCAATAAATGATATTGCAAAGGCCGCGTATGCGATAAAACAGGTGGCCACGTGAATATGGAGCCAATTGCTTTGCAGGGCAGGAACAAGGGGCTCTATCTTTTTTTCAACAGATGGGGAAATTGACGCAAAGCCCATGAGAAAAAGGGCGATAAGCGATGCGCAAAGGGTTATGCTTGGGTGGAAAGCCTTTTTCTCATAAGTATCAACAAGCCCATAATGCACCACGCATAAAATATAAGGGACTCGTAAAAGTTCGAGAGCGGCACGTGTCCCATGTTCAACCGATATGATTCTATCCACCGCAAGGCAATACCCGCCGTGTGCAGCCCAAATGCTACATAAAGGATGATCCGCATGAGCGAAAGAATCCGTTTCTTTCCTCCACGCAAAATAGACGCAGTGCATTGAAAAAAAGACAGAAGATAAAGTAGGGTGACAATACCGAGTATTTTATGGTGCGCTGCCATATATGTCCTCTTTCAGTCCTTCAAATTCTTTTCCGAAAGCTTCTTTGTTTTTCAACGCATATCCCGCAATGATAATCCCGTCCGTGTTGCCGGCCACATAAACTCTCCGGTAATAGATAAAGAAATTCACATATAATCCAAAAAGCATCAACGCAAACCCCGCCCAAACAACAAACACACCTGGGTCCCGTACCACTTCAAGGCCGGTATACGGCTCTTCCCGTATTTCATTAAGCCTTACATTGACACCCTGAATCAACTGTGACTTCATTTTATCCACATTCATAAAGAAACCATTTTGACTGCGGTTGGTCTCCTTCGAGGTAGGCAATTTGAACACCGGGCCCAAAATTATGTACTGTCTTCGACAAACCTGACCACCATAAGAGCAAGATTCCTTTTTCCTCAAAAGGCTCCTGTTCCGTAAGCACACCTCTTCGTCGCAACATGAAACATGAAAGAGGTCTCTTTTCCCATAACTCGATTGATAAAAACGCATACCCTTATAGTAAAGGGGGTCGTTTACCCGTATCTTTTTTTCCTGCACCTTTTTTCCGTCTTCTATTACCTCTATGGTGCTCACATAATCTTTTGGCTGCCCCCCCGGATAATAACTGGCCTTAAAGTCCTTGCACTTGAGTGCAAAACCAAGGGCTTTCTCTTCGTGGTTTCCCGCCCTTGCCGTCACATGATCTTTTATTTCGCCAACCCTGAGGATAAGAAAGCCTTTGTATCCGAAAACAAGGCCGATGAAACTGCCGATAAGAACAGTAATGATACTTCCGTGGATAATGAAGACACCCAACCGGGAAAGTGTTCCCTTTTCCAGTATAAGGCCCGGACCCTCTTCTCTGATGAGTCTGTAAGATTTTTTCAGTATGCTTATTGCCTCTTCTTTTTTTGTGTTGTCTACCCGGAGATTAAGCTCCATCCTTGATAATCTGTCAAAATCGAGCATGCCGGGTTGGCGTTTTTCTTTGATGAAACGAACAAGCCTCTGCAGGGTACAAAGGGTGAGGTTTATGGCAAAAAGTACGATGAGGGCCTTAAACCAGAACGAATGGTAGGCATCGTCTAATCCAAAAAACTTGATGACCTTGTAAGTTGTTTCAGTATATAGAGTAAGATATTCGCTCTCGTCGGCGCCTTGTTTTATGAAGGTCCCAAGAATTGATCCTGCGGCAATAAGGACAAGGATAAACATGGAAAAACGTATAGAGACAAAAAAATCGTAGAGCGCTCCCGCTTTGTCCTTCTTCTGTTCGTCTTCTCCCGCTTCTCTATTATTTTTTATGGCAGTCATTACATTTAACCGGAGCGCTTCCCCCTTTTGCAACATTTTCTTTATGGCAGGTCTGACACTTTGTATGAAAAGCATTTTTTGTGGGCGGGGCCTTTTCTTTTACTTCTTTTAACAAATGGCATGCTTCACACTTTTCCGGCTCTTTTGGATTTTTATCTTTGTGATGACAGACAGCGCAGTCAATCTTTGCCTTCCCACTGTGGGTAATGTGAGAGAATGTTACCGGCCCCAGCTTGGCGCCTTCAAGCTTGAGTACCGCCGTGTCCGGCATTTTCTTTTCTGCCTTCGCAACACCCGTTGCAACAACACAAAAAAAGGCAACCAGCAAAACAATGATGAAAGCCTGTCCTTCCTGTCTCATGGTACACCCCGTAGGAGTTTTTCTCATGTTATCTCAAAAAAAATGTTTAAGTCAAGGGGTCTTTTATTAAAGCTATCAAACGCAATGTGTAAGACAACATTCTGTCTAGCTGTTTTTCCTTTTTCTTGCAGCCTGTGTATACCCTGTTACCGCATGGTAGGCTGCTTTATCAAAAAAATATACCAGCCTTTCGCCAAGCTCAAACATCCGGTAGATATCAACCGCCTTTTCCCAAACACCGAAAGAATAGGTAAACATCCATATGTGCTTCTTGAGAAGACTTAAAGAGCTTACAAGATCTTCAAGGAGGACCCCCTCTTCTCTGCGCTTTTTTCCAAGATTAACATAAAACGATTTGAATTCGTTTTCGCCTCTTTCGCCTTTTAGCCAGAACTTAAAGTCTCCGATTATAAATATTGCTCTTTCAAAAAGATCTTTTCGGTCAAAGGCGTGATAAGATCCTGTCGATGGGTTCGTCATAATATCATCGAGCCACAACTGTATAATTTTTCTTGAATTGTTCTCAACAGCCTTTATCAGTTCATCGGAAAGAAGGTTTCCCGGATAGGCAATTTTATCTCCAAGGGCACCCCCCACAAATGTTTCAAAAGAATCCCGGATGCTCCAGAGGTCTCTTTTGAGTTCTCTGTATTTCTGTATGGCCCTTTCCTGAGAATCAAAGGCAAGCTTGGGCAAATTCATAATAGGAAAATATCTGCATTCCGAGGCATCATCTCCTGCCGTCTCCACACCCGCCACCCACTCTGCTTCAAAGGTAATGATGAGGAGTTCGCCATAGAAATGGTTTAAGTGGGAGCTCACATCGACAAGTTGTGCAATTTTTCCCGTAAGGCCCGTTTCCTCTTCAAGTTCTCTCAGGGCAGCGTCTTCTATGCTCTCGCCTGTCTCTGCGAAACCGATGGGGAAACACCACATCCCTTGAAAGGGCTCTCTGGCCCTTTTTACAAGCAGGACTTCTCTGTCTTTGTTCGAAAGTATTACCGATGCAACAGGAAGAGGGTTTTCATAATATACCTCACTGCAACCCTGGCAAATCTGCCTTTCTTTACCATCAAGAAAATCTCTGTTGAGTTCTTTTCCACAAAAATTACAAAACACTTTTATTTTCATTTTCTCGCCAAAAATATTCTATCATTCTTATTGAGGCAGACCTCGCCTTTTTGCGAAAGTTCCCGGAGCATCGTTTCTTTTACGAGATCGGGGTCTACATCTTCTCTGATAAATTCCCGTTTGAAATCTATATACAGCGACAGTTCTTCCTCGTTACCCCGCTCGAAACAGAAGGCTGTTTTTATAATCAACGAAAGTTACCGAGCTGAAATATTTTTTCAGTATGTCTTCTCCGTTTTCTGCAGAAAAATTTTCGATAACATTTCTTAAGTTACTAAAATTAAAGTGTTTCTCTCCTTCCTCGAGCATGGACTCACTATGCGTAATGACAACAAAAAGTCCTTCCTTTCGAAGAAGCCTCTTTACTTCCGATAAAATTCCCGGGAAAAAATAAAGGGAATAGGCCGATACGATAAGATCAAAACAGTCTGAAGGAAAATCAATAGGCGCCGGCAACACAAGCTGTTTAAAGACCACCTCCTGCGCCACCCTCTTTGCCGATCCGATAAAGGGAGGGCCATTTTCTTCAAGACTATCAATGCCGGCAATGAGGTCGATTTTTACTTCGAGTGCATCTTCAAACCATCCATATCCGCATCCGAGGTCGAGCATGCGCCCCACTCTGCCCCATTCAACCATGCTTTTAGCTATATCCCGTATGTCTCTTTTGTTTTCTGAGCGGCCCCCCAGTATTTTGCCTATCTCTCTGATGGAGCCGATAGTCGGAATAACTTTTTGCATTGTCCATCACGTTGCAGTTATATATCAAAGATATTATTTTGTAAACCAAAAAGAAGGCCAAGCACTTGAAAGCCTTAAGTTTTAAGGATTATAATCTGAAGAGGTAGTTCAAACACATTTTAACGGGGTTGCCGGCACATATCTAGTTTCCATCCGAAAACCGATAGTTGGGAGACACTATTGACGATTCTCCCAATCCCGGCTAAAATGTCATTTAAAGGGGCCCTTGCCTTCTCGCAACACCTCGGCAACATCATCGACAAGACGAACCATCGTCGAGGGTTCGCTTATAATAATGCCGCCATCGATTATAACATCAATGTTCCCTTTGAAAGTTTTTTCTATATGCCGGGGGTCTGTGAAAACCTCCTCTCCGGAAATTTTTGCGCTTGTATTAATAATCGGCCTTTCCGAAGGCCCGCTATGGCTACGGGCACCGGGTGTGCCGGTATTCTTACCCCTACTTCTTTTCTGTCTGTCATGAGTAGTTTTGGTATTAATCTTTTCGCCTTGAGCACAAACGTATAGGGGCCGGGCAGATATCTTTTCAGGATTTCAAAGGAGAAATTGCTCATTACTGCATAGTTGCTTACATCCTTCAGGTCCCTGCAAATAATACTCAAGGCCCTTTTGTTGTCGAGTCTTTTCATGGCATAAAGTTTTCTGATTGCTTTTATATTGAAGAGGTCACAGCCCATCCCATAGTGTGTGTCGGTGGGATATGCAATGATGCCTCCTTCGTTAAGGGTCTTTACGATAAGCTCTGTTATCTTTTTCTTCGGTCTCTCTGCATTCCATTCTACAATCATTTTTTTCTTCCCACAGCCCTTGCAACAACCTTTCTTTTTCCGGCTGTCTCAATTATAGTTTCTTCATAAAACAAGATTTCAAAACCATCGAAATAGCCGATCAACTCCCCGTCGTCCAGCAGATAGTCGGCATTTCTGGGTCTGTCAATACTCGTTCTGTCGCTTCAAAAAGGTTTCATACATAAATATACCATCTTTTTTCAGAAGGGCCTTCATTCTTTCATAATATCCTCTCATCAGAAAATAAAAAATGATTATGCCGTCAAGGGAGTTCTTTCTGAATGGCAAGTGCGCTGCGTCGCCCAAAACGGGCCATATGTGCAGGTTTCTTTCTGCCATCTGTTTTTTGCTATCTTTATGGCTTCTGTAGATCTCTCAAGACCTGCAACAAAATATCCTTTTTCTGCCAGAAACAGGGCGTTTCTGCCGTTTCCCATAGCAATATCGGCTACACGTCTGCCGCGGTATTGTCTGCCAGAATTTTGCCAGAGAGCGTGTTCGCTTCAATTGCTCCATCATAAAATCCTTCTCTGTATCGTCTGTTCCCAAGTCTACTCATTCTTGCGCATAGTATAATCTATGAGATGGAAAGTCTTTTAAAAATAGATTTTTTTATCTGTTGATGATATAAAAACTCATGCCCATAAAGGTTGTTTTTTTTGACTGCGACGGCACATTAACCAAAACAAAGAGCAGTTGGGAATATCTCCATCGCAGACTTAATCTCTGGACAAAAAACGCTGACGCTTATCAGGCCTTTTTCAGGAAGGAAAAATTGATTACAAAGAGTTCTGCAGGAGGGATGCTCTTCTCTGGAGGGGCCTGTCTGTTTCCAGGTTTAACGAAATAATAAGCGAAATTCCTTATCAGAGCCGGGGTTGTGGAGGCCGTTGCTCTCTTAAAAAAATCAGGGGTATTTACGGTAATTATATCCAGCGGTCTTTCTTTTCTTGTGAACCGCGTCAGAGAAGATCTTGTCTATCGATATGGCAATCTCCAACGAGCTTACCTCACAGGCGGGTCTTCTCACGGGCGATATAAAAATTAATGTTGAGTACAATCAAAAAGATCGTATTGTAAGAAATATCCTCCGAGACCTTGGTGTGAGGAGAGAAGAGGCTTCTGCTGTTGGTGACGGAGATGGTGACAGGGCATGTTTGATGAAGTGGCACGCCTATAGGTCTTTGTTCTGATGGAGAGTCCTGCTTCTGCCACGGTACTGCCCGGGCAAAAATGTTTATTGAAGTTGTTGAAATCATCCGGAGGTCCTGCTGATATGTATTATGAAAAGATCTGTTACGCTGGGACTGCTTGTTTTTTCTCTTTCTTTTGTTATCCTCACTGCCTGCACCCCAAAAAAGGTGCGTCTTTACGAAACAACGGACACAGCGCGAGGAGACATTCTTTTGACCGCTCTTAATTTGCAGGGAAAACCGTACAAGGGTGGCGCACGGGGGCCGGATTCTTTTGATTGCAGCGGTTTTGTATATTATGTTTTTAAGCAGCACCGCGTTTTACTTCCAGTCACCGCAGAGGGTCAGGGTGGGGCCGGCTATGATGTTTCCCGTGATAGCGTCCAGCCGGGGGACCTTATTTTTTTCAAGATAGACCGGGGTTGGCATGTTGGCATCATGATTAACAGAAATGAGTTTGTTCATGCTTCTAAGTCACGTGGTGTTGCGGTTGATGGTGTTGATGCTAATTATTGGCGGAAACGTTTCCTTTTTTTCAGATCGGTTCTATAAATTTATTTAACGTGACTCCGCTGTTGTGAGAAATTCTCGGAGACTCATTGTTTTGTAATGTTTTCCCTTCAAGTATGACAGGATTAGTTTAAATCGTTTTTTTTCAATGTATCCAGGTATCTGTGTCAATTGTTTTTCCGTGTACTTTCCATTAACAATTGTTGTGGGATAACCCCTTATACCATTTTTTCTCGTTATGTCGGGGTTTTTTTCTGCGTCTATCCTGAGGTAAATAAAATCTCTTTTTGAGTGCATGCAGCTTATCTCTTTGTCGCCCAGGACAGCGCGGTCCATTGCTTCGCAGTATAGAGCAATATTGACTGAAAAAATAGACAACCATTGTCCTTGTTTTCTTCTTTTGCCCTTTTCTTCCCCTCCTGTATTGGACTCTGCGCTGGACGGTTATATGGCAAAAACAAATTGCTGCAAAAATACTGATTATACCCGTGGTTAGCTTTTTTTGCACAGACCATTGTAACCGAATTTGTTTTTGTCGGCAACACTACTTTTATGTGCCTTGACTTCTTTCTTTTCTCCGGTACACTTGTAATTGTTAACCAGTAAAAAATAGTTGAATTATTTTATCTGTTATATTATTATCAGATTTTAAACCAATCAAGGACACGATAAAGTTTTCCACATATGTGAAATAAATTGTTGAAATCTTTAGAACATGCTTGATATCCTTTCACAAATAAAACCAAAGATTGCCAGTGTTATCAGCGAGGATAGCTATAAAACGTGGATAGAACCACTTAAATTTCTCGATTATAAAAATAATACCTGCTTTGTTGTGGTTCCAAACGCTTTTTTAAGGATTGGGTAGCAGAAAATTTTGAATCTATAATGATTGCCCTTATGAAAGACATTACAGAAGAGAATTTAAAAATAGAATATGTCCTTAAAAAGGAAGAAATAAACAGTGGCGTGTCCGATGAAAAGAAAGGGTGTTGTCTTAAGAAAACAGTCTTCATATAATCAATTCAATCCAAAATATACCTTTGAAAATTTTGTTGTCGGTTCAAGCAATCAGTTTGCAAATGCTGCTTGTCTTGCTGTTGCTACAAATCCGGGAAAGACATACAATCCGCTTCTTCATATATGGCGGTGTCGGTCTTGGTAAAACACATCTTCTCAATGCTATTGGAAATTTTCTTATCAAACACGGAAATGTTAATCCTGACCGTATTTGTTACATAACTGCAGAAACATTTACAAATGAACTTATTAATTCCATCCGTTATCGAAAAAATGGAAGAATTTAGAAATAGATTCAGAAAAATGGATGTTCTTCTTATTGATGACATACAATTTATTGCCGGTAAAGAAAGAACACAGGCAGAATTTTTTCATACTTTTAATACCCTTTATGACAATATGAAACAAATTATTGTAACCAGCGATAAATTTCCCCGGGATATTGAAAATTTTGAAGAACGTCTTAAAGTCCAGGTTTGAATGGGGTCTTGTTGCGGACATACAATCTGCCCGATATTGAAACAAAGGTGGCTATTCTTAATAAAAAAGCGGAGAGTGAAAATATTGATCTTCCTCTTGATGTTGCATTTTTTATTGCCTCTAATTCTGAGGACAGCATTCGTTCCCTTGAGGGCACCCTTATCCGTGTTGGTGCTTATGCTTCTATCAATGGTTCCAGTATTACCATTGATCTTGTAAAAGATGTTATGGGTCATATTATAAAAGAACGTGAAAAAGAAATTACTGTTGATATGATTTTAAAAGAGGTTTCTGCACATTTTCAATCAATATTTCTGATATAAAATCGGAAAAGCGTGTTCGTTCTATTATGCTTCCCAGACAGGTTGCAATTTACCTTTCCAGAAAAATGACAGACCTTTCCCTTGTTGGTATTGGAGAAAAATTTGGAGGTAAGGATCATGCCACTATTATCCATTCCATTAAAAAAGTTAGAGAGCGAAATGAAGATTAAAACAGGAGTTGAAAAGTGCTGTTGAAAAGATAGAACAGAGGATTAAGTCAACATGAATCCACAATTATCTATTTCTTTTAAACATCTTCTTTTTTATTATTTTTCTTATATTTCAGATAGTTTATGTGCTTTTCCACATGTTAACAACACTTACTTATTACAAGGAGTTATTATATATGAAAATAATAATAGATAAAAATATTATTTTACATCCCATCTCTAAGAGTTGTAAGTATAACAGAAAAAAGATCTCTTATGCCTATATCTTTCAAATATTCTCATACATTTTGGTAAAGAAAAGACAACAGTATATTCTACCGATCTGGAAGTAAGTGCAATAACATACATTGATTGTGTCAGCAGAGAAGAAAAAAAGGTAGTGGTGCACGGAAGAAAATTTTTAGAGATATTAAAAGAACTGGACAGTGGAGATATTACAATAAATATTGAAGAAAATATTATGACAATAAATCAAAAGAAAACCGAAATTATATTGAGTTTGCAGGATCCTGAAGAATTTCCGGAAACAAAAGAAATAGAAGTAAAAGAGGAGTTTTTAATAAAAGGAAAACAACTGATTGAAATGATAGAAAAAGTCGGTTTTGCAGTATCGCTTGATGAAACAAGATATATTTTAACCGGAATGTATATGAAAGGGATAGACGGTGAAATAGTAGTAGTAGGAACAGATGGTTTTAGAATGGCGCTGTATCAGAAAAAAATGAAGGACGTAAAGGGATTTCAGAGGGATAACCATACCAAAAAGATCAGTGGCGGAAATAGAAAAAGTAATAGATGATGAAGATGAAGTAAAAATATCCATAGATGAAAAACATGTTCAGTTAAGCACAGATAAAATAAAGACTAATATCAAGAATAATAGAAGGAAGTTTTCCTGATTATGAAAATGTTTTGCCTGCAGGAAATACAAATATTGCAACAGTTTGAAGAGAAGAATTTTTAAAGGGAATGAAAAAGGTATCGTCAATAATAGGAAGATCAGAACCGATAAAAATGACGCTTTCACGATAAAAGTATGATAATAGAAGCAGAATCAGACATAGGAAAGGCAAAAGAAGATAATAGACATTATATATGACAGGCGAAGAAACAAACATGAATTTTAATGTGAGGTTTCTTATGGATGTGGTAACACAACCTTCGGCGAAACAATGACAATATGCAGCGCCAAAGACATATGGCGCGGTTTTTTTCAGAGGAGAAGACGGCAGAAGAATATAAAAATATAGTAATGCCAATAAGAATATAAAAAGGAAAGAAAAAATGACAGAATATGGTGCAGAAAGCATAAAAATACTTAGGCGGTCTTGATGCAGTAAGAAAAGTACCGTCAATGTATATAGGAAACACAGGGGTGGAGGGCTTCACCACCTTGTTTACGAGCTTGTTGATAACAGTGTGGACGAAGCACTCGAAGGATATTGCAACAGAATAACGATTACCATACACAGGGACAATAGTGTTACAGTGGAAGATAACGGAAGAGGAATACCCGTAGGAAAACACAGCGAAGAAAATATGTCGGCCCTCGAAGTGGTGCTCACAAAACTTCATGCCGGCGGGAAATTTGATAAGGATACATATAAATATTCTGCCGGACTTCACGGTGTAGGTCTTTCAGTTGTAAATGCACTTTCCGAATATCTTGAAGTTGAGGTAAGAAGAGGCGGAAAGGTCTATTTTCAGCGATATGAGCGAGGAAACAGAATGACGGATCTTGACGGTAACAGGGGAAACAGAAGGAACAGGTACAAAAGTAGATTTAAAGCGGACGACACGACTTTTTGAAACAGTAGAGTTCAGCTCCTGACATAATTATGCACAGAATGAGAGAAGTTTCATTTCTCAACAACGGCATATCATATAATTTTTATAGATGAGAGAAAAGGAAAGAAGACAGGACATTAAATATGAAGGCGGAATAAAAGCTTTCGTAAAATATCTTAATACCAACAAAACAGTTCTTTTTGAAGAACCCATATTTATAACAAGCGCAAAACAGAACATAGATCTTATAGAAGTGGCAATACAGTATAACGATAGCTATAACGAGAATATTTACAGTTTTGTAAATAATGTTAATACACAAGAGGGCGGTACACACGTAGCGGGTTTCAGGGCCGCACTCACCAGATGCATAAATAATTTTATACAAAACAATATGCAGCGGAAAAATAAAAGAAAACCTTACCGGAGACGACATAAAAGAAGGGATGGTTGCGGTAATAAGTATAAAAGTACAGAACCCTCAGTTTGAAGGACAGACAAAAGCAAAGCTGGGCAACAGCGAGGTAAAGGGTATTGTAGAATCACTCCTGAATGAAAAGATAGCAGAATATCTTGAAATGAACCCCGCAATTGCAAAGACCATAATAAATAAAGCTCTGGAAGCGCGCCGTGCCAGAGAAGCAGCAAAAAAAGCAAAAGAACTCGTTAAAAATAAAAGCCTTATAGAAAATGGTTTACTGCCCGGGAAAGTTGGCAGACTGTCAGGAAAGCGACCCGGAACTCTGCGAACTGTTTATTGTTGAGGGAGATTCCGCAGGCGGTTCCGCAAAACAGGGAAGAAACAGAAAGATACAGGCAATACTCCCCCTCAGAGGAAAAATACTCAATGTGGAAAAATCAAGAGAAGAAAAAATACTCACCAACACGGAAATAAAATCCATGTATCTTGCGCTCGGCACACACCAGGACAATAAGGGAAGACTGAGATATCACAAGGTAATCATCATGACAGATGCGGACGTGGATGGCTCCCACATCAGAACACTTCTCCTTACCTTTTTTTACAGACAGATGCCGAACCTCATCACAGACGGTTATCTTTATATAGCACAGCCGCCACTCTATAAAATAAAACAGGGCAACAAGGAAACGTACGCAAAAGACGAGGAAGAATTTGAAAAGAACAATTTTACCAGAGAGGCATGGAAAAAACAAAATGTTTTGTAGACGGCAAAAGATAGAGGGAGTCGAGCTTGCAGAAAAAATAGAAAAACTGAAAATTGTGGAGCGCTATCTGAGAAACGCACAATATGACGGCTTCGACAGAGACAGTAATGCTGGCACTCATGGCTTCCGACATCTCTAAAAGAGAAGACTTTGCGCAGCCGCGAAAAAATGGAGGTACTACAAAAACACCTCGAAAAGATAGGTTATACTGTTGAAATAAAAATGGACAAAGAACACAACCTCTATGCGCTGTCCACAAAAACAGAGGATGAAGCGGGACCAAAAAACGATGCTTGTAAACTATGAAACATGCACACAGGGCGACTATATGGATGCATATAACGCATATAAACAGATACGAACACTTTTATGAGGAAGGCGTAAACATTTCCAAACGGGGAGCAAAAAGCAGACAGCCCTCCGCGCATCAGAATTTCTCAAATATATCATTGAAAAAGGAAAAGAAGGAATAAGCATGCAGCGATATAAAGGTCTTGGCGAAATGAACCCGGAACAGCTCTGGGAAACAACAATGAACCCCGAAAAAAGAAGCCTTGTGAGGGTGGCCATTGAAGATGCGGTAGAGGCGGACCAGGTTTTTACGGTACTTATGGGAAATAACATAGAAACAAGAAGACTCTTCATAGAGGAAAATGCCCTCAATGTCAGAAACCTCGATATATGATAATCATAGGAATTACAGGCATTATTGGAAGTGGAAAAACAACGCTTCAAACTTGCTGAAAGAAAAAGGGGATCACAGTAATAGACCTTGATGGCCTCGCAAAGAAAGCAATCACACTCAAAGAGGTTCAAGAGGATATAATAACCGGCCTCGGTAAAGAATATATAAAAGATGGAAAGCTGTCGTCGTAGAAAGATTGAAGAGAGCTGTTTTTGCAAACAAAGAAAAACTGCGAGAAACTGGAAAGCATAATACACCCGAGGGTAATGGAAGAAATGCGGAAAGAGATAGACACAATAAAGAGGACAGGAAGTAAGATTCGTGATGATTGACGGGCCGCTACTTTATGAAACAGGCCTTCACAAAAGTCTTGATAAAATAATGGTTGTTTCAGCAGACTATGGAAAAAATTAAAGAGCGGCTGAAGAAAAGGGGACTTTCCGAGGAAGATATGGACAGAAGAATATCTAACCAGATCCCCCTTAAAGAAAAAGAAAAAAGAGCCGACTTTGTTATATTCAATAACGGAACAAAAGAGGACCTTGAGAAAGAGATAGAAGGGTTGCTGAGAAGGATAAAAGAATGGGAGGTAACAGTAGATGCATCTTAATGAATTGAAAAGTAAAAAAATAGGCGAGCTGACCCACATGGCCCGCGAGACTGAATGTAGAGAACGCGTCGGGACTGAGAAAACAGGAACTCATATTTTCGATACTGCAGGCATACATGGACAAGAACGAATCGGTCTATGGAGAAGGAGTTCTGGAAATTCTCTCGGAAGGGTTTGGTTTCTTAAGGTCAACAGACTCGAATTATCTACCCGGTCCTGATGATATATATGTTTCACCGTCGCAGATAAAGAAATTCGGACTAAGGACCGGCGACACAACATCGGGACAGATCAGGCCCCCCAAGGATAATGAGAAATATTTTGCGCTCCTCAAGGTCGAATCCATCAATTATGATGACCCCAGCGTTGTAAGAGACAAGATCATATTTGACAACCTGACGCCCATTTATCCCGACGAGCGGGTCATTCTGGAAACAACACACAACAGCCTTTCGACAAGGGTCATGGACCTCTTCACTCCCATCGGAAAAGGACAGAGGGCCCTCATTGTGGCGCCGCCAAGAACAGGAAAGACAATGCTGCTGCAGTCCATCGCAAACAGCATTACCGAAAACCACAAAGAGATATATCTCATTGTTCTCCTCATTGATGAAAGACCGGAAGAAGTGACGGACATGACGAGGTCGGTAAAGGGAGAGGTTATAAGCTCCACCTTTGATGAGCCGGCAACAAGGCACGTTCAGGTGGCGGAAATTGTCATAGAAAAGGCAAAAAGACTTGTGGAACACAAAAAAGATGTGGTTATACTTCTCGACAGCATAACAAGGCTTGCCAGGGCATATAATACGGTTGTGCCGTCAAGCGGAAAGATCCTCTCCGGCGGTATTGATGCCTCGGCCATGCAAAAACCGAGAAGGTTTTTCGGCGCTGCAAAAAATATAGAGGAAGGGGGGAGCCTTACAATAGTTGCCACTGCCCTTATAGATACGGGGAGCAGAATGGACGAGGTAATTTTTGAAGAATTTAAGGGAACAGGAAACTCGGAGATTTATCTCGATAGAAAGCTCGCAGAAAAGAGGGTCTTCCCTGCCATTGATATCAACAAATCGGGCACAAGAAAAGAAGAGTTGCTCCTCGGATAATAGCGACCTTTCAAGAATATGGCTTTTAAGAAAGGTGCTGCAGCCCATGAACCCCGTAGAGGCCATGGAGTTTCTTCTGGAAAAGCTGTCAGACACCGAATCCAATAAAGATTTTCTCAATTCAATGAGCAAAGGAGGTTGAAATGAAAAAAGGTATTCATCCGGAGTTAAAGAAAACCATGGTAAAGTGCTCCTGCGGGAACACATTTGAAACCCTCTCGGTAAGGGACAAGATCACCGTAGAAATCTGCGCAAAATGCCACCCGGTTTTTACCGGCAAAGAAAAGCGCCTTGACTCTGCCGGCCAGGTAGAAAAATTTGAGAAAAGGTATGGCAAAAAGACACAGTAATGTTTGAAAGACTGGCCGAACTTGAGAAAAGGTACGAAGAAATTGAGTCCGAAATGGCAAGGCCGGAGACGCTCGCCAACATGGAAGAATACAAAAAATTTGCCAAGGAGCGGGCAGAACATCAAAGAAGTAGTAGACCTTTATCGGGACTGGAAAAAAAAGAAAGAAGAGTGCGATAAAACCAGGGAACTCTCGGAACTGAACAGGACGAGGAGATGAAGGCCCTCGCCCGGGAAGAAGTGGCAATTATTGAAGAAGAAGCAGGCGCGCTGGAGTTGCTGCTTCGGGAAAAGCTCCTCAAAAAGCACGAAAAACAGGCAAAAAGTATATTTCTCGAAATCAGGGCCGGCACAGGCGGCGAAGAAGCGGCCCTCTTTGCAAGGGACCTTTTTACCATGTATATGAGATATGCTGAAACTATGCGATGGAAAACAGAGCTCATGAGTTCAAGCATATCCGATCTCGGTGGTTTTCGTGAAGTTATTATGGTTATTGAGGGTAAAGAAGCCTACAACATGCTCCAATACGAAAGTGGAGTGCACCGGGTGCAACGGGTCCCTGATACGGAAGCGCAAGGGACGGATCCATACATCGACAGTAACCGTGGCGGTGTTGCCCGAACCGGAAGAGCTCGAGGTTTCCATATAATCCCGATGAGATACGCATTGACGTTTTTCGAAGCAGCGGACCTGGCGGACAGCACGTAAACACAACCGATTCGGCGGTGCGCATTACACACATACCAACGGGCACAGTTGTCACCTGTCAGGACGAAAAATCGCAACACAAAAACAAGGCAAAGGCCATGAGGGTGCTCCGGGCCCGCCTGAAAGAAAAGATGGAAAGCGAAAAGGAACAGGAAATATCACGACGAGAGAAGAAAACAGGTGGGTACCGGTGATCGCAGCGAGCGTATCAGGACATATAATTTTCCTCAGGGGCGGGTGACAGACCACCGGACAGGGCTCACCCTCCACAAATTGCAGGATATCCTTAACGGCAAACTGAACGATATCGTATCCCCCCTTATTGCCCATTTTCAATCCGAGTCGCTGAAGAAAGGATAGGCTTGTTGAACGTCAGGGATGTCATTTTACGGGAAAGACAAATTTCCATGACGGAGGTGCTCAGCATCATCTCCTATGTTTATGCAACAACCAAAGAGGAGATCCTTGCCAGCATGACAAAAGAGATAGAGGACACACGATTCCGGGACATAGAAAGATATATTAATGAGAGAAAAGACGGAAAACCCCTCGCATATATCACAGAGAAGAAAGAATTTTATTCACAGGAATTTTTTGTAGATAAAAACGTTCTTGTTCCAAGGCCGGAGACAGAAATTCTTGTCGAAGAAGCCCTGCGAATACTCTGGACAAACAAAAGACATATGGAAAATATCCTTGATATGGGAACCGGCTCCGGCGCAATAGGGCTAACAATCGCCCAGAGAGCCGAGAAACATGTTTTCTGTGTTGATATCTCCAAAGAAGCTCTCGTGGTGGCCAGAAAAAATGCCCGGACACTGGGGGTGCTTGAAAGGGCATCCTTTCTCTGTTCAAACCTCTTTGGGGGTGTAAAAGAAGGTATAAAATTTGATATGATTCTTGCCAACCTTCCTTATGTTGGAAGCGAGGAATGGGATGCGCTCATGCCGGACGTAAAAAATTTTGAGCCGAGAAGAGCGCTCTATGGCGGAAAAGACGGTATTGAGATCTATCAGGCATTCCTGCAGAAATGCACACCTTTATTTACGAAACAAAGGTTATCTGATCTGTGAAATAGGTGGAACAAGGCAGGCAAATATAGTAAAAAACATCCTTGAATCATCAGGATTCGGGGTGACGGTAAAACACGACTATTCTGGAGAGGAAAGGGTTCTTGTCGGATCATGGATAAATTTGTCATAGAAGGCGGAGAAAGACTTAAGGGTACAGTTAAAATAAGCGGTTCCAAGAATGCCGCCCTGCCCCTCATTGCCGCCACCATTCTGCAAAAAGGTCAATATACAATAAGCAATATTCCCCGGTTGAAAGATGTTGCAACCATGATAAAGCTCCTCAGCATACTGGGCGGAAAAATTGAGTGGACCGACGCAGGACACGCTGCTAATAGACACGACAGGGGTAGAGAACCATGTTGCCCCCTACGAGCTGGTAAAGGAAATGCGGGCATCGCAACTGGTTTTGGGCTCCCTTACTGGCGGACTCAAGCGGGCAACAGTTTCTTATCCCGGTGGGTGCGCCATCGGAGAAAGACCCATCGACTTGCACCTGAAAGGGCTTGCGGCGCTCGGTTGCGACGTAAAAATCCGGGAAGGATATGTCGAGGTTACCGCTAAAACGCTCAAGGGTGGACGAATAACCTTTGATACGGTGACGGTGGGAGGAACAGAGAACATACTCATGGCGGCCTCAATTGCAAAGGGTGAAACGATTATTGAAAATGCTGCCCGTGAGCCTGAAGTTGTCGACCTCGCGCGGATGTTAAAAAAAATGGGCGCCACCATCGATGGTGAAGGAACGGAAATTATAAGAATACAGGGCGTAAAGGAACTAAGACCCTGTTCTTACGAAGTTATTCCCGACAGGATTGAGACCGGGACTTTTCTTGCCGCCTGCTGTATAACGCGGGGCAACATAACCATAGAGGACTGTGTGCCGGAACACATAAAGACTGTCATAGACAAATTCCGAGAAACAGGTATGGAAATTATCTGTGATGGGAGCACCATAAAGGCATCGATGACAAAAAAACGACCACAGTCTGTGGATGTGAAAACAATCCCCTATCCAGGCTTTCCCACGGACATGCAGGCCCAGATCATGGCCCCTATGACTATTTCAAAAGGGGTCAGCGCTATAACAGAAACCATATTTGAAAACAGAATGATGCACGTGGCGGAACTCAGGAGAATGGGCGCAGATATACGGGTAATAGGCAATACGGCCATTGTGAAAGGCGTAGAAACACTCTCCGGAGCCAAGGTGATGGCAACGGACTTGCGTGCCAGCGCGTCACTCATCATAGCCGGCCTTGCGGCATACGGGGCTACAGAGGTTTCGAGAATATACCATATAGACCGGGGATATGAAAAAATAGAAGAAAAGCTCCGGGCGACTAGGCGCAAAAATCACAAGGAGGAAAGATGAGAATCTGGGACCTTGAGAAAGAATATGATGCATTCATCTCTTACATTCTTGAAGGAAGAGAAAAAAAGAAACAGAACGTCCGCGGTGCAGTAGAAACAATCAAGAAAGAACTTTTCCTGAAAAAAGAAAAGGCCCTCCTTGAGTTTTCCCGGAAATGGGACAGATGGGAAGAAGATTATCCCTTTAAACTTCTCCGAGAAGAAATCCGTGAGAGCGCATCCTTGGTATCTGCCGGCGGACATGCAAGGTCCTTAAGGGGATGATAGAGAATGTTACCTCCTATCATAAGAACCAGAAAGGGAAGGCAGGATCTTTAAGAGAAAAGGGCTTGTTGTGAGAGAAGAGTTTGTCCCTCTTGAACGGGCAATGGTTTATGTGCCCGGCGGAACAGCGGCATACCCCTCATCACTTATCATGGGCGTTGTACCGGCCCGGCTTGCAGGGGTAAAAGAAATATTCGTGACTACCCCCACGGCGGGCGGGAAGATTAATCCGTACATATCTGCGGCGGCCACCCTGCTTGGTATAAAAAACATATATCGCCTGGGAGGGGCACAGGCGATCTATGCCTTCGCTTACGGTATCGGTCCAATACCGAAGGTTGACATCATCGTGGGACCCGGCAATGCCTATGTGGAGGAAGCGAAACGGGATGTCTACGGAAGCGTGGGAATTGACATGCTTGCGGGCCCAACGGAGCTTATTATTCTTTGCACAGAAGCCGTTTTCTCCGAAAGCGCTTTCCTGGGACATGTTTTCTCAGGCAGAACACGACGAAATGGCAATGGTTGGCCTCTTTTCACCATCAAGAGACCACCTGAAAGAGATAGAAGACTAGATGAAACGGTTAATTTCTCAAAACGAGAGAAAGGACATGTTGTAGAAAAAGCCCTTGCAAATAACGGGTTTTCTTGTCCATTATAAGAAGCAGGAAAAAGCAATCGAAGCGATCAACCGTATTGCCCCGGAGCACATGGAGCTTGTCGGCAACGAGAAGGACAGCGGAAAAAATATACTATCCCGGGCATCATCTATGTCGGTCCCTATACTACGGTGGCCATGGGGGATTACTATATCGGCACAAACCATGTATTGCCGACAGGCGGCGCAGGAAGGTTTACCGGCGGTCTTTAGCGTTGACCGGTTTACAAAGAGAAAGGTAGTTGTTACAATAGATAAATCGTTTATTGAAAAATATGGCGACAGCGCCATACGACTTTCCCGGATAGAAGGCTTATTTCGCACATGGTGAAGCGATCAAGGCAAGAAAGGAGCTCTAAAATGAAATTGAAAATAGGACTACCGAAGGGGAGCTTGCAGGAAACAACCTTCAGGCTTTTTAAAAATGCGGGCTACAACATAAAGCTCCTGGAGCGGTCCTACGTTCCCTCAATCGACGACCCCGAACTGGAAGGGCTTGTCATACGAGCTCAAGAGATGGCGCGATACGTTGAAGACGGAATACTCGATATGGGAATTACCGGCTGGGACTGGGTGCTCGAACAGGACGCAAAGGTGGTGGAACTGGCAAGGCTGAAATATGGAAAAGTCGGCTTCAGGGGGGTCAAGTGGGTTGTGGCGGTACCCGCTGAATTCGAAAATCAAACGAATAGAAGACCTGAAGGGGAAAAAGATTGCCACCGAGCTCGTTAGCTTTACAAAACGATACCTTAAAAAGAAAGGTATAGACGCACCCATAGAGTTTTCCTGGGGCGCAACAGAAGTAAAACCGCCGCTGCTTGCCGATGCAATCGTTGAAGTGACGGAAACAGGCGCGTCGATCAAGGCCAACAACCTGAGGATCATCGACACGATCCTTGAATCTGAAACAGTTTTGATAGCGAACAAAAAGCATGGAAAGACCCATGGAAAAGACGCAAAATGGAGAACATCGTCATTCTTTTGAAGGGGGCTCTCATTGCCGAGGAAAAGGTAGGCCTCAAAATGAATGTTCCCGCCAAAAAGCTTGAAGAAAGTCACCGGCATACTTCCGTCACTCCATACCCCAACGGTCTCCAATCTTTCCGATAAAGACTGGGTGGCCATCGAGGTGATCCTCGATGAAAAGATGGTAAGGGACATCATACCGGATCTGAAAAGGGTCGGCGCGCAGGGGATTGTAGAGTACCCGCTGAACAAGGTAATTATGTAGGGGGGCGAATGGAAAGAAAAGCCAGAGTGGAAAGAAAGACAAAAGAAACAGCCATAACAATACAATGGGCCCTCGACGGTGACGGGACCTATACCATATCAACGGGCATCCCCTTTTTCGACCACATGCTGAGCCTCTTTCGCAAAACACGGGCTTTTCAACCTGGAAGTACAGGCAAAAGGGGACATTGAAATAGATTATCACCATACCGTTGAAGATGTAGGGATTGCCATGGGTAAGGCATTGAGAGAGGCCCTTCATGATTTTGACGGCATTAAGCGATACGGTTATGCCGTTATTCCCATGGACGAATCTCTCTGCATGTTTGCCTGTGACCTGGGTGGGCAGGCCGACACTTGTATGGAAGGGAAAGCTTACAGGGAGGACCGGTGGATTTTGATGCCGATGTGGTAAAAGAGTTTTTTCAGGGTTTTGTCAACGAAGCCAAGATATGCATCCACGTGAATCTCCTTTACGGGAGCAATCTGCACCACAAAACAGAGGCCATATTCAAGGCCTTCGGGCGGGCGCTCAGGGAAGCAGTTACAAAAGACGAACGCATCAAAGGAGTGCTTTCTACAAAAGGAGTGCTCTGAAAATATAAAGGTAAAAGACAAAAAACAAAGAGCAGGCATAAAAGTGATAGCGATAATAGATTATGGTATGGGAAATTTAAGAAGCGTTACCAACGCCCTTGCGAAGCCTTGGCGCGGACGCGGTTGTTACGAGGGACAAGAGTACCATAGAAAGATCAGCGGGCAATCATCCTTCCCGGTGTCGGCGCCTTCGGCAAATGCATAGAAAACCTCGAAAAACACGAGCTCCTTGCTTTTATCAAAGAAACAATCCATGGAGGAAAACAATACCTCGGCATCTGCCTCGGTATGCAGGTGCTCTTTGAATCGAGTGAAGAGGCCCCCGGAGTGGCTGGTATGGGTGTTATAAAAGGAACAGTGCCGCGTTTCACTGGTGACATTAAAGATACCCCATATGGGATGGAATAGCATCGAAATCGTAAAGACAAGCAAAATCCTGCAAGGCATCGAAAGCAGCGAATACTTTTATTTTGTCCATTCATACTATTGTTTCCCCGAGGAAGAAGGGGTTGTGGCGACAACGACAGAATACGGAGGGGAACTTTGCTTCTTCCGTAGAAAAAGAGAATATTTTTGCCTGCCAGTTCCACCCGGAAAAAAGCCAGAGCATAGGACTGAAGCTCCTACAGAATTTTATTGACCTGGTTTCCTGACCGGCTGTTTTGAAAGGAAAAGGGGCCCCGAAGAAGGGGCCCCTTTTGTATCTCTAAATACCCTGTTAGTTCTTCTTAAGAAAATCAACACAGAACTTCAGGGCTTCGTCGCCCGGCAGTCCTTTTGCCTTTGCGCCAGTCGCATATGCATTGAGAAGAGGGTTTACCTTCTCTGCCCAGCGAGCATCTTCTTCTTTAGAAAGGTTTATAAACTTGACCCCTTTTGCCTTGGCAAATTCGATACCTTCCTTGTCGATTTTATCCCATACGGCGCCCTGTTTGTCGGTCCATTCTTTGCTTACTTCATCGAAGACCTTCTGAACGTCCGGCGGGAGTGAATTCCATTTTGCCTTGTTCATAACAACAAACATGGCAGTTGTGTAAGCGGAACCGTAATTATAGGTTGTGTAGCTGACAACTTCGCCCCACTTCCATCCCTTCAATGCTTCATCAGGCGCCATGGAACCATCGACAACGCCGGTACGGAGGGCGTCATATGTCTCAGGCATCGTTGCGCCAACGGGAGCAGCGCCGAGGGCGGTTACTACTTTTGCTGCAAGTCCTGTTGCCCGGATCTTCATGCCTTTTAAATCTTCAAGCTTATTCACCGGTTTCTTTGAGTGGACAATGCCGGGACCGTGGGCGCTTAAGATGAGCACCTTGGTTTCACCAAGCTCTTTTGGCTGGAACTTGGCGTAAAAAGCGTTAATAAGCTTTGTTGCCTGTGAACCGCTCTTATACCCCAGAGGAAGGTCGATGACTTCCATGAGGGGGAATTTTCCCATGGTATAGGCAAATACGCTGAAACCGATATCTGCAATGCCCTTGACCACGTTGTCATATGTCTGTGCTGCGGGGGTAAGGGTGCCTCCGGGGAAAACGGTTATCTTCACTTTGCCGGCTGTGCGCTTCTCAATCTCTCTGCTCCACTGTTCGGCAAGAACGGTGTTCGCGTGAGGCGCAGGGAAAAAGACCGAGTAGTTAAGGGAAATAACTTTCTGGGCCGATGCGATACACGGGAAAGAGACGAAGACACCAAAAACAAAGAACGCTATAATCATGAATCCCGTTAAACGTTTCATAAAAATTCTCCTTTTATTTTTTCTCTCTTTACTGAAACCTTACTACCTTACCACATCATCTGTATGCCCGGTCAGTCACCTCCTTGTTCTTACTCTGCTTACCTTATCCCGGCATCAACACACCCGGAAGCCAGGTGGCAATACCGGGGAAAAGGAATAAGAGTATTGTAGCGACGACAATACTGATGAGAAACGGATAGACGCCGGCATAGATAACACCGAAAGGTGTTTTGGTAATCTGTTTAACGACAAAAACATTGATGGCCACGGGCGGTATGACGACACCAACCATAACGGTAACACCGATGATGATGCCGAACCAGAGCGGATCATAGCCGAGCTTCGCTATGGCCGGATAAAAGATAGGTGTCGCAAGGACCATGAAGGCCAGGTCATCGATGAAGGAACCACCGATGAGATAGACAAAAGCGATGAGGATCATGATACCCCATGTAGGCAAAGGCAGACCCACAATCCAGTCTGCGGCGACCATGGGGATTCTCGTCACAGCGATAAAGTGACCGAGCACCGTTGAACCGGCGATGAGGAAGATAACCATACAGGCCGTTCTTCCCGATTCCAGGACAGACTTCCAGAGACCGGAGAGGTTAATGTCCTTCTTGGCAAAACAGAGGACGAGGACCAGAAAGGTGCCGATACTGCCGGCTTCAGAGGGGGTGAACCGTAAATCCTCACGACCTGCCTCATACATGCCGAATGCCGCCAGTGCGCCAAGGCCGATCATGAGAAGTATTTTCAGCCAGAGTATATTGAGACCTTTCCAGATACCATAAATAATAACAAGGAAAAAGAAACCCACGAAGATCCAGGCCTTTACCGCACCCAGGATACCGCCGACAACAAGGAGGAATATGAATACAACCCAGAGGACTTCCGGGACAGATTTCATTCTCTCAGCCCAGGAGAACTTGGGGCTCCTGGGAGCTACTTCGGGATACATTTTAGCCCAGATGTAGATGATGACGATAAAGAAAAGGGCAACGAGGAGACCGGGGAAGATACCGGCAAGAAAGAGCCTTCCTATCGACTGGTCGGTAATGATACCGAAGATGATAAGGGTGACACTGGGCGGAAGCAGAACGCCTAAGGTACCTACTGATGCCACGATACCTGTTGAAAGTTTCTTCGCATACCCGTAACGGTCCATTTCCGGGACAGCGACCAAGGCGAATGTTGCAGCCGTTGCAGGCGATGATCCGCAGATGGATTTAAAGGCTGTTGCCCCTACGACTGTTGCCATTGCCAGTCCACCGGGGATGTGTCCGATAAACTTATGGGCCGAATCGAAGAGACGTTTTGCAATGCCTGAGTTGAAGGCAATCTGCCCCATTAAGACAAAGAGGGGGATGACGGTAAAGCTGTACGTATTGAGGACATCGAAAAAGTCTTTGGCAAGGAGGTTCAATGCCGCTGACCAGGAAATAAGATACCCGAAACCGAGAAAGCCGATGAGGATCATGGCAAAACCCAGTTCGATCCCCGTAAGGAAGAGGACAAGCACTACACCAAGGCCAATGATTCCGACAGTAATCTCATTCATAGGTGCCTCCAAAAATCTTCTGGAGATCGACAAGCAGAACGAGGCACTGCATAATACAACACCCTGCCAGACCATAGGCGATGGGATAAAAGGGAAGCTGCCGGGTCAGGGTGACTTCCCCGGAAGCATACAAACTTCCTGCGTAGATGAAAAGGTTCCAGGCGATGAGGACGAATATGGCAATACTCACAAGACGAGTGACGACATTAAAGATGGCCTGTACACCCTTGGAGAACCTCTGGACAAAAAAGTCTACAAAGATATGTCCTCTCATAAATGAAGTGATGGGAATTGCAAAACCTATAATGACGGCTCCACCGAGACCGACGATCTCAAAGGTGCCTACAATGGGTTTCTGGAAGAGATTTCTCAAACATACATCTGCTACGGTCAGGAACATGATAAAGAGAAGAGCTGCTCCCGAAATTACCTGCATCCATTTGCTTAGCTTTTCGATGATGGTACCG
>CAWAUQ010000018.1:0-13139 GCA_963785225.1 uncultured delta proteobacterium
ATTCTTCTCGTGCATATGGCATCTTGAAGGTGTTTATGCAATAATAGAAAAAAAGCAATGGAGGGTCTATGATTGACAGGTGGATGAAGGAAATTAAAAAAGAATGTGATCCCCGGTCGTTAGGGATGATCCTTGCGCATAACGGGATCGTGCGGGCAACGGCTAAGGACGGAAAACCAGTGAAAGCCATGAAGCTTTCCTACGACAAGGCCAAACTGGAATCCACAGTGGCCACATTCAAAAAAAGAGACGGCATTGCCGACATCAGGGTATGGATTAACGAGGGAGAGCTTCGTATCGGCGATGATATCATGAATGTCTGTGTCGCAGGGCGCTTCAGGACTGATGTGCTGCCTGCCCTCCAGGAGCTTTTGACCATTATAAAAACCGAGATTGTCAGGGAAGAAGAGGTGCCACAATGAAACAACTCAACTATGCCCAATGTGCAAAATGTTCATCGCCCATGCGAGAGAGAGCCTGCACGACTGTGACAGGTAGGGGGAAGAGCACAAAGGGATGCCCTACGACTTCCAAAAAGAGCCTCCTTTCCCGGGCAATGGAAGAGTATCGCGCAAAAGGCACTCACGAATTTGCACGTAATACATCAATTCAGGAAGGGGAATGCTATGCGGGCCGTAATAAAAAACCCTACATCATGCATCCGGTGAAGCCACGAATTCTTGAAATATGTGAATTTGCAGAAAAGATGGGCTACAAAAAACTGGGGCTTGTTTTTTGTGGTGGACTAGCAAAAGAAAGTGAAATTGTTTCCCGGATATTCGAGAACCGTGGTTTTGAGGTCGTATCCGTCATGTGCAAGGCAGGAGGTGTGCCCAAAGAAGAGATCGGGATTCAGGAAAACGAAAAGATTTATATCGGCGATTTTGAGCCTATGTGCAATCCTATTTTTCAGGCATATGTAGTTAATGATGCCAAGACGGATTTTAATGTCTTGCTCGGGCTTTGTGTCGGCCATGATTCCCTCTTTTTTAAATATGCCGAAGGGCCCACGACCGTGCTGGCGGTGAAAGACAGGGTAACAGGTCATAACCCTCTGGCAGCTATTTACTTATCGGGCAATTATTATTCCTGGCTCGATAAACCTTAGAGTAGACCTCACCATGACATCAAGTAGCTGCTTTTGATTGAAATGTCATTTCTTAATCCACTCTTTAGGAACGAGGTATTCTCCACCAACGGGTTTCTTTTCGCCGATCCAGGCGAATGCTTCATCGGGAGATCCGAAGTATTTATATTTTTGAAATATCTTTTTTGCTTCGTCAGATGTAACAAAATCGATGAATTTCTGTGAAAGCTCTTTTTTGTTCGAATGAGTAAGGGCACCTATTTTACCGGAACCTATCCGCTGTATCTGATCGGGTTTTAGTTTTATGGTCTCAACCTTATCCGGATACCAGCCTTCAAGATAATGGAAGCCGACAATAGCATCAAGCTGCTTAAGGATAAGATAGGTAGAGAGCTTATTGAAATCCTCTGCAAAGGTCACAATGTTTGCCCGAACACTACTTTTCTCTTCCTTAGACAGGTTTTTTTCAATGACTTCAACTGCAAGGGCGCCTATATATACAAGCTCAGGGTTGCCAATAGCAATCTTGAGACCAGGGCGCTCAAGGTCTTGTAGTGCCTTAATATTTTTAGGATTACCCTTAATGACATTGATGCAGGGGACCATGTAACCAAGACTCTTCACAGAACCTTTGATAAGCAGTCCCTTTGCAATTGCTTTTTCCATAATATCAGGCGAAGGAGCCACAAAAATATCACCCTGCTTTGTAAAAAGCATCTGACTGAACAGTGTGCCGATACCGGCGTATACCACATTCACCTTTGTCCCTGTTTTCGTCTGGAATAATTCTACAACATCTTCAATGGGCCGTTTAAATGCTGCGCCGCAAAACACTATAAGTTCATCTTTATCAGCAGCATATGTTTGTTCTGAAACAAATGAGAATGCTATCAAAATGATAACCAGGAATATCGTTATTCTCCGCATAAATCCTCCTGTCAATGTGCGCATGGACAATACCTTTCAAAACCATACATTTTGGCTATACCGGCAATTGTCACCCCATAGAATATGACCGGCTTCGTGCCAAGGAATCGGGTAATTGTTGTATTTACGGAGGTAGAGCCGGTAGCTAAAATAACATCGCTCCACGACAGGACGTCTTCTGTATCATCGGGACCTTCAATAAATATATTGAATTTGTATTTTCCGATGTTATCTTCATCAAGGTCGACAACCCTCAGTTTGAATGATTCTGACAAGTGGGCTATCATAGCCGGTTGAAAGCCAATGAATGCAATTTTCGGATGACCAAAGCGACTCAATATTGTGTCGGACAGTTGCTGAGCGCATTTTTCCGGTTCGTTGTCAGTACAGTGAATCGTGTTTGTAATCAATCCATGAGAACGCATAACTGCATTCAGGGACGCTACAAGCACGGCCCTGTCGAAATTAGTTGCCAAGGGCATCTGAACGACATTACTAAGAAGACCGGAAAAATCGCCGGGCATATTCGTGTATGCATGCCCCCTGGAACCCTTGAAACTGGCTTCGATCATTACTTCTTTACCCTTTAGGAGAGGGAAATCCTTTCTTTCAGGATTGCCAATGGCCTCCTTGGCTGACAACGTCCTGGCAGACACGACGTGAACTGTTTCATCCAACTCATCCCCAGCCAGTTTTTTTAATTCAGTCTGTAAAGTTTCATAGAATTCCATATTTGATGCCCCTTGAATTTATTAGTTTAGAGGGTATGTGGGTTTTTCCCGTTGACCGATCATTAGGCAATTATTTCTTTCACTTTGCGACTACGCACCATAAACTTCGTTATATACAATAGTATCTAACGCTATAAATTACTGCAAATACACTACCGCTGTCAACAAAAATACAAAGTAGGATGCCTTCTTATCACCTTCTCCAGCCTGCCCAGACAGGTATGCCGGAGCTGTCTCTGAGTACCAGTGCGTTTTGTCCCTTTTTTATCTCAGCAGCAATGATTGCCGGTTTCTCGTTAAGGGTAATCCTTGACCCTTTCACATCTATCGTGTCGCCCTTCTCTAGTTTTGTGTCAAGCCTCTCGATGTACCAGGCTGGTCCAAGGTGGACCGGTATAGTTTCTTTCTCTGTTTTTAACGAAACGTGCACACCATAGGACATCCCTTTCGCCGGAGCAATCCTATCGATAGACTCAATGGTTCCCGTCATGATTTCGACCGTAGAAGGGTTGTAGAGTCCCTGATACGGTGAACCGAGACCCCATCCACCACTTCCACTCCATTTTAAGCCTTTCCCCGGGCCTCCCTGAGCAAACGCAACGGTCACAAAAAGTAGGCTTAGAACCACCACAATTCCTGATAGTTTTTTCATTACACACCTCCTGAGTTCCTATAGTATTTTGTTACACCTGACGTTTTACCGTCAAAATATATCTTAATCTCCATTTTTAGGTTTTTCCTCTTCTTTTCAAAGTGTCCCTGTTGCTGATAGGTTTGACATACCTTTTCGTGCTTTCATAAACAGAAATGGCATTGAGGCCGCAAAAAAGGTTTTTTATTTCAGACAATTCTTTTCTTCCAATAGGATCAATTGCGCAGGGTCTCAAGGGGGTATTAATTTGTACCTCGTCGGGACTAATCTTTTTGGCTATTTCGGCAATCTCACCAGCATATTTTATATTTTCTTGTATGAACATAATCTGGAGGGCTATTTTTCCTACAAAATGTTTTCTGAATATTTCCATTCCCTCGGCAATATTTTCAAACTTCATCTCCGGGAGTGGTTTGTTGACTTCCATAAAAGACTTCTGTGAGCAGGCATCGAGCTTGGCAATGACGAAATCAGCATAAGAGAGCTCTTCCCGGACATCCTGTCTCCCTATCAAGGAGGAATTGGTGATAACGGCAACCGGTTCTTTCCGCACCGTTTTCAGGAGTTTGATCATGTCCCCAAGGTTTTTTGCCAGAGTGGGTTCTCCTCTTCCGGATATGGTGAGATAGTCTATGGAAATATCATGCGGTAGCATATCCAATTCTTTTATGATATCGTCCTCAGAGACATAGGTCTGTCGAGTTGCCGTAAGGGTTTTTGATTGTCCCAACTGGCAGTACAGACAATCATAACTGCATATTTTTTCCTTTTGTGATAACAGATCGATTCCCAGGGAGCTTCCCAATCGCCACGAAGGGACAGGCCCATAAATGTATTGAAAGCTTCCTGCCGATGAACTCTTCAATTCAACACCGTTCCGTTACGAATAACCATAAATAAGCTTTTCAACTGCCCTCCTGGAATCATTGCCCTGCTGGGACCCCACTGAGTGGCGACGTCAGGTCGCAGCACCAGTCCTCCATGGACCCGTCATAAATTCTCACGTCCTTATATTCGAGTATTTCGCTGAGCGCGAACCACCAGGCCGAGGCGAACTGGCCATTAGAGCAGACCACTATGATCTCCCGGTCTCTATTCTCTCCCATATGTTGAGAGGCTATGGCTTGCAGATGCCCTTTGTTCTCAAACATCCCGTCTTTGGTGAATACGAGAGAATAGGGCAGATTAACCGCACCAGGGATATGTCCTTTTCTTTTTACCGTGGGACAGGCTGTCTGCCCCGCAAACTGCCCTGCGGGCCGGGTATCGACGATAGTTACCGCCGGATTCCCTGCACAAGAGGCGGCCACATCTTTTCTGGTTGCGAGTACGCGGTCGTTCCATTCACACCCTAACATGCCTTTAGTCCTCTTCGTTACTTTATCAGTTACGGGCTTGTTTTCGTTGACCCATTTGTTGTACCCCCCCTGAAGGATGGATAGCTTTCGGATACCTGCGTATTTAAGAGTCCAGGCAACCCTTGTAGTATTCACATGATCTATGTCCGTATCGGTTTTCCCGACAATTATTATATGAGTATTCTTTCCGGCACCGATAGAACAAACAATGTCTGCCAGTTCGTCCTTCTGGGGAAGCTGGCAGCCAAGATTATCTTCCATTGTCCGCCATGCGTTGAAGGTGAGGCTTATAGAACCAGGGATATGACCTTCCTTGTATTCTTCCACCTTCCTGATGTCTATTACAACCATTGAGGGGTTGTCGATGTTTTCCTGAAGCCAGGCTGTGGATATTACCGGATTTACTTCGACGGCTATTCCTGTTGTTGCAGTTAACACAACGCTAAAGCTTAAAATAAATAGAAAAACAATGTATCTTTTCATTTCACCCTCCTCGAACCCCCGGGGTTCTTCTGGAATATGTGCTTATGGCAAATCGATCCTTTCCATGCCAATAGCAAGGTATTTCTGTGCCAGGTCTCCATAAAGCTTTCTCGTATAATCCCAAAGATCTCTATCCTTCTGGGACACATCACGTACCTTTTTGGCCGGGTTTCCGGCAACAATGATAGACCCCGGTATTTGCTGTCCCTGTTTAACAATGGCTCCTTCCGCTGCAAAGGATCCCCCGCTGATCTCGGAACGAACACTGAGAATAGCTCCCATACCTGCCCCTGCGTAGTCACCGATCGAAGCGGCATGGACGATAGCTCCGTGACCAAGGATAACACCTATGCCAATTTTACAGAACTCCTGCGGGGGGGCGTGTATGATGACACCCTCTTCGATCACGGCCCCGTTGCCAACTCTAATTGTCCCGTAATCTCCCCTCAGAATAGCGCCATGGCCGATATAGCAGTTCTTTCCTATCACAACGTCTCCGATGATGATTGCCGTCTCACTCACATAGGAGCCGTCATTGATAATGGGTTCTTTTCCATCAAACCGATAATACATGTCTCCTCCTAATCACTAGCACGCTTTTGCCGATGTCTCCTTCAGATGAGGGTACCCTTGGCAATAAACTTTTCGAAATGATCCATGACGGCCTTTTTTAACCCGGAAGCTCCCAGGTTCGAACAATGCAGTTTATGGTCCGGCAATCCGTTCAGGGCATCGATGATTTCCGTATCACTGAGCATCATAGCATCATCAAGGTTGCGCCCGATAGCAAGTTCAGTCATGGCGCTCGCGCAGGCAATGGAAGCAGGGCAGCCCTTTATCTGGTATTTTACGTCAGTAACAATGTTATTTTCGACTCTGATGTAGACCTTCATGAAGTCACCACAATCAGGATCACCGATCTCTCCAATACCGTCCGCTTCTTCTATGCTCCCCACGTTTTTCGGGTTTTTGAAATGTTCAATTACCTTCATGCTGTATTCACTCATGTTGCCTTTTCCTCCTGTTGATTAATCCTTGTTGCTCTGGTTTTTGACTTTTACCAACTCTGCCATAATACTGATAGCTATTTCCTGCGGGGTTTCAGCACAATGACTGTGGCCAATACGCCGGTCTTGCCTTTGTCCAGATAGTCACAAATAATTTCGTATATATTCATCTTCATGATCTCATCAACTATATCTGTTCATTATTGCTTCCAGCACTCCTCCACCGATGGCCCGCGCTTTTTCCGTAATGGTATAGCAATATTCTTTAACCCCTCTTGGGTCAATGTCGCCTATCTTTTCGTGTGCCACAACATGTGTTTCCCGTATGAGACCCCTGAGCAAGCCGCTGATACCTGCATATACGGGGGTTTTATCTACATACAGGACGATATCCCCATTCTCCGCTCTATCCCCGATTTGTTTGGCATGCTTTACTATACCATCATGCGGCGCACGGAGCACACGTTCTGTTGTGTATCCCATGGTAGAACCGGGTATACCGGTGTGAGGCTCTGCAGAACCCACGTATATGGCTTTCCCAAGATTATGACCTCTGTTGCTCTCTACTACAACGTGGACATCGTAGGGTGCCACAAAACCGGGTCCCACGCCGATGACAAGCGGCGCTTCCCCTTTCTTGGTGCCTATGTTGCGTTTTGCCATGATTGCGTCAATCACCACGTGAGGCTTAAGATCACCTATGATTTTCCACTGCGGATCAACCATCACGCCAATTTTATTTTGCTTCCACAGATCATAGAGTTCAGTGGTATCTGTGAGGCGTTCTGCGTCAACCCCTTCCACCTTCATATGTCCCTCGTAGATAGCTTCAGAGAATGCCACGGTCCTGCGAACGGTAACGGGTTCGGGTATTTCAGTCAGCAGTATGTTCTTGATGTTTGCCATATAGAGCCTATGGGCGATACCGCTCGCCATTTCACCTGCGCCTTTAATGACAATCCTCAAGTTTTTCATCACACTACCTCCTCTCCCGACTTATGTCTCAATGGCCTATTCTTAATATTTCCTCAATATTTTTTATCAGCATATCCGCCCCTTCATTTCAGGAACTGAAGGTATATCGTGCCCCTGCGGTATTCAGAATAAACTGTTCAGGCATTTCTTTCTGGAAGGCTGTCATTGCCTCGAAACCTGTGCAATGGGTTGGGATAATGTAATCAGGGCCGATGGCTTTTATATCGGCAATGGTTTTCTCAATGATTACAGGTTCTGTATTGACCAGGTGAAAACCTCCTATCACGGCATGGACCTTGTCGATGCCCGTCATCTTTTGTGCGTGGCGCACCGTATTGATGATCCCGACATGGGCGCATCCGGAAATTACAACAAGCCCCTTTCCTTTGATGTTGCACACAACAGCCAGTTCCCCTCTGAAGTCGTCCTCCTGAATGCTGCCTTCCCGCATGACAAAAAGGGTAGGCGCCACTTTTTCGTAAGGTGTTGTCCTCTCTATTCTTCCGGTGAGGCAGGCGCCGAGGATTATCTCAACAGGGTCTTTGACATCAATGATAGCTATCTTCTTCAGCCCTTCGATTGCCTCACGGTCGAGACTGCCGAGATCATGCAGTTCCTCGTCGGAGGGTCTCCGTGAGAACCGCTGCGCAAAGGCTTCTTCGCCCACATAGAGAGGCGTGCCTGCAGGCAGGTCCTGGAGATAGACTTTCAGGAACCCTGCAAGGCCTCCCCAGTGGTCAAAGTGGCCGTGACTTAAACAGAGCGCCTCCATGGAGGCTACATTGATGCCAAGTAATGAGAGATTATTTACAATGGCTTGCTGACTTACCCCGAAATCGAACATGAACATGCCGGAAACACCCTCTGTGATGGTCTCAATAACATAGGAAAGACCGTGTTCAGCTTGAATGGCACGTCCGGGGGCAGTCCTGAATATTTTTCCGATGGAGGCGTCCCGCCGGACGGTATCGCAATAATTGTCCGTCACAAAGGTAACGGTCAGTTGTTCAATCTCTCTGCAGCGCATACTGTTATCCTCAGTGGTCGCAGGTATTGGCACCGGTAAGGAGGACACCCTTGAGATAATTCGCACACGATCTCTTTTGGGAGTTCACCCTGAGCGCCTGTAATGACCTGCACGCCCTGATCTGCAAAGAGCTGCTGTGCCCTGGCACCCATTCCGCCGGCGATTACACAATTGACGCCCTGCTGCGCGATCCACGGCGGCAAAAGCCCTGGTTCGTGGGGTGGCGGGGTAACATACGTTTCGTTCACGATTGTCTTGTTGTCATCGATAAGAATGAACGCAAAGGCTTCACAATGACCAAAATGCTGACATAACTTCCCTTCATTTGTAGGTACTGCAATTTTCATAACTCCTCCTATTGTATTTGTTCCGGAGCTGTATTGCTCTTCGTCTGACAGCAGCAGGTGCCGCATGCTGGCTCCTGGGTGCACATATCGGTCTCTGCGGCTATTATTTTATCTACAACCCCGTTGAAACGTTTTGCCGTTTCTGTTTTATCATAGAAAAGTACGTATGGTTCCCCCGCGTCGCCGCTCGTGACGATTGCCGGATCAATGGGGATTGTCCCCAGAAATGGCACATTAAATCGCGAAGCAAGCTCTAACCCTCCTCCGCTGGAAAATATATGGGTCTCTTTGCCGCAATCGGGACAGACAAAGCCGCTCATATTCTCAAGAATACCGGCTATGGGGAGGCTCAATTGGTTGCAAAAAGTGATACACTTGGCTACGTCGATAGTGGATACCTGCTGCGGTGTTGTGACAATGACAGCACTGGCCCTTTCTTTAATGAGTTGAGCTATCGAGAGTGGTTCATCGCCGGTGCCCGGAGGCGCATCGATAATGAGATAATCGAGGGTACCCCACCGGACACGCTGAAGAAAATCGTGGATCATAGTATATTTGAGTGGCCCTCTCCAGATGATGGGCGTATCATCATCAGCTGATAAGAAAGCCCATGGAGATAACCTTCAGTTTGTCAAAACAGTCAATGGGGACAATTTCGTCGTCAACAACTCCCACTTTTTTACCGGCAAGTCCCAGTAGCTTCGGTATGCTTGGTCCATGAATATCGACGTCGAGAAGACCCACGCTGAAACCCCGTTTCGCGAGACTGAGGGCAATATTGACGGCCGTTGTGCTTTTGCCAACTCCTCCTTTACCGGAAAGGACCATAATAGTCCTCTTGATTTTGCTCAAACGCTCCTGTAAAACCAATTCATCCATTTCATCATTTTTTGGTTCCTGCGAACATCCTGTCATGTGTTGACTCCTTTTAGAATAGATTCCAAGCGATCCGCTATGTGACGCATCGCATGGCTTGCTTTTGATTCCGGACTGTACTCGACGATAGTCTTTCCTGCCCGCTGTGCCTCGGATATGTGTTTTTCATAGGGAATGCGGCCGAGGAGTGACACACCTTTCTCCTGGCAGTATGTCTCTATTGTATCGCTTAATGTGCTGTTGATATCGCTCTTGTTAATAACTACTGCCGTTGGCGTCTGGAAGTGACCTGCAAGCGCCAGGATTCTTTCAAGGTCATGTATACCTGAAGATGTGGGCTCCGTAACAATAACCGCCAAAGAAGTGCCCGTCAGGGAGGAGATGACGGGACATCCGATACCGGGCGGTCCGTCTATGAGAATCCGGGAAATCCCCTTTGTCTCTGCCTGTTCTTTTGCGGTAGCGCGGACCATTGCGACGAGTTTTCCCGAGTTGTCCTCTCCGGCGACAAGTTCCGCATACACAAAGGGTTCTTTACTGTCTGTTTCACAGAGAAAACAGGCGCCGGCACGGTGGGATTCAAAAGCAACGGCCTCAGCGGGACAAAGAAAATAGCAGGCGCCGCAGCCTTCACAGGCCAAGGTGTCAACGACAAAATTGTCTCCTATTGCGGAGAAACTGCAAATCTCACGGCATCGGTTGCATTGTATACACTTGTCCAGAACGATATTAGCTTTTTTGCCCCCGGTGAACCCTCTTTCCTCAATGACGTGACTGTGAAGCACAAGAGAAAGGTTTGCGGCGTCGACATCGCAGTCAGCGACTACCTTATCTGTCATAAGCCTTGCCAGGGAGGCTATAACGGAGGTTTTTCCCGTACCCCCTTTTCCGCTGACCACAACAACTTCACTTAAGGTTTTCATCGTATATCCTCCCGGCCATATTTTCCGGAAAGAAACCCTATGTTCCTTACAAGATCAACCATATAATCCCTGTATTGGGGAAGGGCATCGATAATAATCTCACCGCGGGAGTAACGCGCTGCAATTTCACGGTCTTCGGGAATTTCGGCGAGAACCATAAGCCCCTTTGACTTCAGGTATTCCGCAAGTGGCGCATACTCGCCCTGGGAACGGTTTATGACAATACCTGTGGGGATGTTGAGAATGCGGGCAACAGAGATAGCGATTTTCAGATCGTGAAGTCCGAAGGGCGTAGGTTCCGTTACCATGACAACAACGTCAGCATCGGCAAGGGTTGCCATGACGGGGCAGGATGTGCCGGGTGGCGCATCGATGATACGGAGGCAGTTTTCTTTCTCCTCCTTTTTTACCATGCGGATCAGGGGGACTGCCATGGGCTCACCTATTCTCAGAACACCCTGTAAGAAATCGATGTTCCGCGCTCCCGATCCTTCTTCTATGTACCCGATCTCCCGTTCGCCTTCTGTAATCGCTCCCTCGGGACAGAGGAGTGTGCAGAGGCCGCATCCGTGGCAGAGTTCCGGGAAGATAAGTGTTTCCTTAGGAAGGTTTACAATCGCATGATATTGGCATTTTGCGCCGCATTCCCCACAGGAAGTGCACTTATTCTCATCAACAATAGGTACCATCACCTGAGCAGATGTTTTTCGGTGAATCTCAGGGCGCAAGAAGAGATGTCCGTTTGGCTCCTCCACATCGCAGTCGATGTATTGTACCTGCTGATTCGCTTGAGCAAGAAAAGATGCAAGGTTGACGGCAACCGTCGTTTTCCCTGTACCGCCTTTTCCGCTTGCGATGGCAATCTTCATGACCGGCAATTGCATACTCAGGCTCTCGTCATCTTGGAGCCGCAATTGGGACAGACCTGCTCAAGGCATGGGGTGCCCAGTGTGTGGGGTGCTATGGTTTTGCACTTGGGGCATATACATTGACCGCCGGGACCGGTTCCGCAACCGCCCCTTCTACCCTTTCCGGCGCTACCCTGTCCAATTCCTCCTCCACTTCGTTGTCTTAAACTTCTTCCCGAGCCACTACCCTGGCTATTATTTGTTGCCATATCTTCCTCTTTACCACACCTTCCGCGTGGTCCTGTTCCGTCTCCTCCTGGCATAACACATACCTCCTTGTTTTGAATTACCAGTGCCCTTCCACATCAGCTCCGGCCAATATGGAAAGCTTGCCTGCTTTGAAGGCACTAATGGCATCTCCCACAGTCATCTGAGAAGTTGTATATGCCTTGATGCCTGCTGCCTGAAGCACACGAAAAGCGTTAGGCCCCAGGTGGCCGCTTATGACTGCATCGGCTTTTGCCTTCAGCACGTTCTGCGAAGTTTGTATCCCGGCGCCTTGAGGGGAGTTCATATTGCTCATGTTGTCTATTACCTCAAAGGTGCTGCTCTGTAAATCATAGAGAACAATTTTTTTTGATCTTCCGAAACGCTCATCGACCATACCGGTCAAGGCGCCATCAATACTTGTCACTGCAACTATCATAGGTTCTCCTTTTGTAATATCTTCCAGTGTTTTATCGCCTTCAGGGCTTGCAGCCTTCCACCCCTGCCGGCACTGTTTACGCCATCCGCATACAGGCCTCGCATCTTCTGATATTGCCACATTCCCGCCTTCTATTCGCAACGCCTTGCCGTGAATAACCGTCTCGGCCAGTTTCTGATGGGCAGATAATATAAGCCGGTGAAACGTGGACTGGGAAACATTCATCTCTTTGGCAGCTTCTTCCTGAGGAAGACCGATAAGGTCCTTGAGGCGCATGGCCTCAACCTCGTCGTGGCCGAGAATAACCTCTTCCAAGTCGCCAATCTTGACCCCGGCAGGTTTAAAATATTTAACTTCGGGAAGATACCCAATGTTTCTTCTGCACCGGGGTCTTGGCATTTATAGTCTCCTCGCATCAAGCTTATCTGATAATATCAATGTCATATAATGAATATATATTCATTAAATACTTTTGTCAAGAGAATATATATTCATTATAAATTATTTCAATGGTTGATTTATAGCCATAAATAACCGATACTTAAGTAAGTGCACTATGATACCCTTTAATCATCTCGGATTTATATTCAAGCTCTTTGCACCCCTCATCTATCCTGCGAGGGCAAGAAATGATCTTGCTGATATCCTGACTCCCATGAAGACAGGAGCAGCGGTGCTTGACATCGGATCGGGTACCGGTATCCTCACACAGTTTGTTCGTGGTGTACGGGAAGACTTTATCCATGTCTGCATCGATCCTGCCCGTGGTATGCTCAAATATACGCCTGCCTATGCTTACAAGATAGAGGGAAATGCCGAAGAACTTCCCTTTTGCGATCAAGCATTCGGTGCTATTCTCATCGGTGATGCCCTCCACCATCTGAATGACCCTCAACGGGCAATCGCCGGGATGATGCGTTGTCTGGATCGGAAAGGCACGTTGTTTATCTTCGACATCAATCCGAGAAAAATTATGGGAAGGTTTATCTGCTGGTTGGAGGCCCTTCTCAATGAACCAGCCCAATTTTACGAACCGGAGGAGTTGCGGCGTCTGTTGATTGGCTATGGCTGTTCTGTAGAAATCCGAAACTACGGTTGGCGCTACGCCATCATTGCCTCAGGTCTAAAAAACCATAATAAGTACCATTCCGACGGGTATATCAGGATTCAAAGTATCGTAATCTTCTCAACT
>CAWAUQ010000019.1:0-91085 GCA_963785225.1 uncultured delta proteobacterium
GGATAAGCTTGGTCTGGTGAACGGCACATCCACCATAATCAACAAACAAACTATCACAAAATGCTCCGGTACGGTTCCTAGCAGAAGATTATTGGAAGATTCGCGCATCTAACCATTTTCATAATCCATTCAGAGATTGGAACATATCTGGTGAAGAGACCTTCCGGTTTCCACACCCTATTCAAATAATATGATGGAACCAATTATTTTTTTCAAACGGAAAAGAATTACTCACAACACGGGCGATGAATGAATTGGGATGAGGCAAGAGAATTCTACTACACATACCTGGACAGGATTGGCTTCTGATAGCAATATAATGGCTCCGAGTACGCAATTCAGCGACTTTTTTTTTTCCCACTCCCTCCGGGCCTCTGGGACAGGTGATCCACCTTCTCCAGGACATGGCAGTACCTGATAAAAATCCATATCAACTAAAGGAGCTATCTTATGAACTATAGAAAAGAATCCTTCAAATCATTTTAGCTGTTGTAATTTTGCCTTGCTCACATATGGGTGTGCGATATGGTCTACCGTAAACGGATGGGTTTCGATGCCCAAACCGGCAAACCTATAGGGGGTTCAGTGGTGCTTATTAGTTGGACAAGACCATCTATAGGCCTTCCTGGACTGAGTGGAACGACCTCAGTAGAAACGATATGAAACAACCTCAGATGCAAAGGGCTACTTTAAGATACCCAATTATACTGGCTTTCGCCACAAATACATCCTCACTATCTAAAAAAAGGGCTATGTCTGCTGGAATAATAGCACCATATTCCCCACCCATGAGGACAGGAAGGATTTTACTCTTGAAAGTAACATGGTCATAAAAATGGAGAAGTTTAAAGGGGATATAACAAACTGGAGCATGCAAAGTTTGTTATAGCATTATCGGGTGCTACATTTTGGTTGAAAAAACCCAGCACTTTTGAGGAAGCAATTAAAGAAGAAAATCTTCTCTTAGATGAATGGGCAAAACAATTACGTAAAGAATTGGAAGAAAAAAAGAAGGAGAAATAATTATGATAAGGCTTTTCTTGTATTGCATACTATTTTCCTTTATCTGGTCCTTGAATATTTTTGCATTTGATAACGATGTCACTCATCGCGATCTAACTCAGCAATCAATTAGACACTCAATTCTAACAACTTCGACATTTGTTCAAGACAAACTTGGCCTGTTAATTGGTACGACTAATGTCATTAACAAACGTACCATTCAGTGAATGGCTCCAGCATGGTTCCTATCTTGAGGATGAATCATTGTTCGGTTGCATAGCTGCGAATCATTTTCATAATCCTCGAATGAATTGGGTTGAATCCCGAGTGAAGGATCTCCCATCTTTTTTCAAATCTGCTTGTGCACCCACAAGTTATCCATTTGGGTATACCAAATCCAATCCTCACTGGGCTACTGGATATTCGTCACCTCAGACAAAATCACAAACCACCAACCAATGGGATTGGGATGCAGCAAGGGAATATTACTATATATATCTTACGGGAATGGATTTTAAGGATAATACTGCAGCTATTACAAAAACGGCAAGGGAATATAACTTCTCTAAATCTCTCCGGGCGCTGGGACAGGTCATCCACCTCTTACAGGATATGGCGGTTCCGGCTCATACAAGAGATGATTTCATGTCACATATGGTAAACTACAGCGGCAAATTTCTGGACTATAGTGACTACTTACGAGTACTGGGTCCAAGAACAACCCGGCTTCGTCCGAGCACGCTCCCCTGAAAGAAGCGGACTTAGTAACCAGATGGTAGCCAAATTCTGGGATAATGATATATATACCGGCCAGAACCCTGATACACTATCGTCTTCACTTCCTCGGGGTCTTGCAGAATATACCAATATGAACTTTGCAAGCATGGACACGATCTTCACCGAAACAAAGCCGGTAACCGATGTCTATCATCATCCATATCCCGGCAAAAACAAGCACGAATTTGCCTGAGTACGAAAGTAACGGTACTCTCCCGGAAACTATCAGGGACAAGGACGGGGCTACAATTGAGGTGAAGTATATAAAGAAAACAGGTGACGGTGAAGTTGGAAACGGCACAACTCAGAAATTAGATCATTTCGTAAGACCTACTTACTTTACAGACCACCTCAAGGACATGGAAGGCAACGTTATATACCGCAGGTCTTTCGTTATCGATAATCTGTGCGCAAAAGACTACGCATCTTTTCTTGTCCCCCGTGCCATAGGATATTCCGCAGACCTCATCGACTATTTCTTTAAAGGCATCACCGTATGGCCAGGCATCGAACTGATCCATGCAACGGCTGATAAAGTAGATACACCTGTAGTCAAAATCAGGGCGTGGCTCAAGAACGAATCCCCGGATACGCCTATCGGGGACGCTACCCTCCAAACAACGGGCAAGATCATCGGGATTGCACAATACAAACTCTCTCCTACCGGCGAGACCCTCTATGCAGTGTCTGCTCCGAAAGATCTGAATCCCTTTGACCCCAACACGGTATATCCGGCTTTCAACTCCGATTCTGCATATGATCAGTTCACATTCGATTTCAGCGATAGTCCCATCCCTGTAAACGCAATAGATCTGCGCTTGCAGGTTGTCTATAAAGGGACCATCGGGGGAGAGAAAGAGACAGGTATTGCTGTCGGTATGACTTATCCGCAGCAGATCATCGAGGTAACCCCTCCTGACCGGTTCGTCTATGCTATTACCGACGGAGAGATTAAATCGGGAAAAACACAGCAGGAATTCACGAGCATCAAGGCAAAGGTGTCATCATTCTATCCGGCAGGACTGGCACAGGGAGGACAATTGACGGCTGTTGTTTATTCCAACAATGGATCTGGATATCGGGCAGATCTCGATCCCTCCATATATCCCCCTCTCCAGGGAGAAACACTAACCTCAACATCGGCCCCAGTTACCCTGGATGCTCCCATAGGAAAGACGACACCAGAGAGGTCACGTTCGATTTTACAGCTTCGCCTGTTCCTGTGGGGATAACAGAACTGACCTTTGAAATCCAATATCGTACTCCAGGCGGAACACTCACTGCATGGGGAAAAAAGGACCTCCTTGAACCAACCCATATAGCCGCAATCAACAACACAGGGTATTTCTATTTCGATCATACCCTGCTAAGCGGCACACAAGTAAGGGGGGATGCTAAATACAGAACATGGGTAGATACAGGCACAAAACCTATCAGCCGAACGAATGTTCCAAGGGTGACGTCTACATCAACCCCTTTCCGCTGGATATTCGCTTTCTGTTTATGCCCGATACCAGCTCCGACCAACCACCTTTTGTCGAGAGCGATTTCAACATAACTTATCAAAACATCCCGGCAGGTAAATATGTCCGATTGATCCTTCTCGCCGGCACTCCTCAATTCAAGAGATGGATTCATTACCGGCCCGTCGCAGGGTCGCTGGCAACAGGGTGTAGCTTCTCTAATACGGATGTTGGCGATATTGTGCTGTCGGTGAAGAACCAGATTGATGAAGAACCATCACTCATATGGCTTTCAAGCAAGGTAGGGATAAACGCGCATGATCTCTTTGGCGCCTTCGGTTGGGTTTATCCGGATAATGTGGGTATCGGTTTGAAGCGGGATTGGCCGCAACTGGTAGATTTGAACCCGGTGCCGGCCAAATCAATAACACCATAGAACAGGGAACAGGGGGGCATCGTCCTGATGGGTCTTTCTATAAACAGGATGGTTGCCCCTCGGTTTTTCGGTCTCTCTGATCGTTACGGCCGCGTCTGGCTCAATCCTTGCTGGTATTCAATATTTACTGGGTGCTACCAAGTAGGAAAGAGATCTCTATTTAGTAAAGTCCCTCCTGGCCCTGGGACAGTGATCCACCTTGTCCAAGGCAGCAGGACATCTATTGAGATCAAGCATATCCATGCCGGCCTCCATTTCAGCCTCCACCATCTTCCTGATCGACTCAGGGTTCCGGTTACGAAAAGCTTCCGCTAATCGCTTCGACATGACATTGAGATTTTCCCCTATAGGTATCATTGATATTCCTTGCATGAAAGATTATGTATCTCCTTCACGAACGTTAGCCATATAATAATGCTTAACGCCCTTCTGTAAAGGTTCCACATGACTGTTAACAACATCTGTGTCGGTAAAACACGGAAAGATTAAATGAGGTAAGGACGCTTGTTTTACAGGTACATTACCACTTAAAACACAACATTTACGCCACTCTTCTACTTTCTCATTTTTAAATATGCCGGCAAATGGGCAGATTCACGGGGCCCCACAAGGATCTCCCATCCTGGCAACTCCTCTTCGAGATCTCCGAGTATAGCCGCAGCATAACCGGGAATAATAAGCTTTTTATGGTTTACCTTTTCAGCGATGCCAATTTTCTTAATAAAAGACCCGACGAGATCGCCGACAAATTTTCCTGCAGCCCATGCGGTCATAACGGAAAGTCCTTCCGTATCCATGACACAGAGCCAACTCGGTACACGGGACGTTTCAATCTCACCGCTGATGATAAAATAGGTAAGCGAGAAATTACAGGTAACAAGTATGGGTGATGATTCATCGGGATTATTGATGGGATATATGCCCTCTTTTGTCGTCATAGGCCGCTGCGGGTCCGTATAGATATTGAGCCTCTGAAGAAGGAGCGGAAACAGACTCTCGCCCTCAAAGTCGCTGAGCACGATAATGCCTGCATATTTTGCCACAAAGAGGGAAGCAATGACCGTCTCTTTCATAAGATTGTCTGCCATCTCATTGGGAAAGGTGATAGTCGGGAACCCGAGGGCTTTTACTTTACTGAGGAGGGCTGCCCTCCGTATTGCGACTTGTTCGTGCAGACTCTTTTTGATAGTTCGTGTTGATGTATCAATGATAAGGTCTTTTAAACCAAGACCTGTCAACTTCTCTGTGAGCAATATAACTTCGTCAATATCTTTGCCTTTCACTGCAAGGGGCAAACTGTATTCTTTCGCGAGGTTGCCCATGGCATCATAATTTTCGTTTGTTGCAGCATAGATAAGGGGCCTCCTGCCTTTTACAATCTCAAGGGCCTCCTTCATAACTGACGGGTCTTCTGCCATGAGTATTATGCTATAGGGCTGTTCAGAGGCTTTCTTAACCAGACCCAAATAACTGTCACGGTTTCCGGTAAATTTAAGGGCTGCAAGTTCCGGCCTCATTATGATGCCAACACGCTCGAACTGATAGTCGGCAAGCTTAGCAAAGCGTTTATCCACTTCAGTCTCATCCATGGTATCGCTTATAAAGATGGCAATGCCCGGTTTGTTAAAAAAGGTCTTTTCATGGCGGAACATAACTGTTTCTCCGCCTATTTTCACCTCATAATCTCCTTTCCCTATTACCACCTGCCTGATAGGGGGGGCACTGGCATCAGAAAGCTCCACGCGTGCATCCGGTGAAACATGAGGACAGAGATCAAGTTCTGTCTTGCCTGCAGCAAGGGCCATGGCAAAGGCAAGGCATGTAGGGTATTTACATTCTCCACAATTTGTTTTCGGGAGAAGCTTAAATATTTGAATTCCCGTTAGTCCCATTCAACACTCCTTATACTAAGCTATCTGCTATCGACTGTTTCTAAGCTATCGACTGACTTTTACATCAACGGTTCCATATCCACACAGGGATGGCCTTTTTCCGTTATATATGCGATCACTTCATCTTCGGTCGTTGCTACTGTTTCGTCGGCAATCATGTCAGGAAAATTGGGAATGCCGAGCTCTTCGCCTCTCTTTTGCAGGCGATCATGGATCTCCTCTTTCAACCTCTTCGGCATCCATACGATCCGGGAAAGTCCGCCATCGCCCTTCAAAAACTTCCTCTGGGTGATATTGTATTTGCTGTGACCGAGAAAACCGGGCGTCTGCGCCCCGCCACCGATAGAACCTGCAAGGGTGGTAAACTTCATCCCACAGGGGGTCATATCATTGAAATCTCTGTCCACAGTCATGATCCCGTTACACATGGGCAGAATGGCAGCAATACATTCACAGCACCCGCAGGTTGTCATGGGATCAACCATAAGGCTATAGAAGCTTACATTTTCTACTTTCTGGCGGGATGCCTTTCTCACATAATCATTGCACCCTGTGAACTGTCCCAGCTTTTCATCAATACAGTGACCTTTACCGACAGGCTGATTTGGCCCTTCGGGATTGATTTCATAAGAAGCCCGGCAATCAAGCCAGTTATAGGCGCCGCAGAGGCCGGTCCTTTCAGGACTGACAATACAGACATGGCTGGGGGCAAAAGACTGGCAGAGGATGCAGGAATAGAACGTATCGATGCTCTCGTCCGTCATGCCTTCAATGCGGGCGTCCCTGTGGGCATATGTTGCCCGTGCTTTCTCGAGAATCTCTCTGACTTTTTCTTCCTCTGTATATATCTTTACCTGCACCTTATCGAAAATAGCGCCGAAATCCTGATGATATTTCGCGTGAATGATCTTTCCGATATCTTTCAGGGTAAACCCTTTTTCAACAGCCTGTTTTGAAATCCTGATCCAGGCAATGTCCCTCTGACCGATATGCATAATACCCTGGGCCTGATTGATGAGATGATGGTTCTGCCGTTCCAGAATCGGCTCAAAATCCTCCTGGAAGTTCCTGCCGGCTACCTCGGCAACCATGGCAAAATGAAGCCTCGTACCTGCCGTGACCTCACCCACATCAGGTCCTATAATCTCGATCTTGCCGTCTTCAACCTCTTCCATCCTTTTTGACGTTGTCCATTCAACGGCAATAGTCTTTCCGCCACCAACCTCAAGATATATATCTTCTCCACGGACCCTTTCGCCTTCAAATGCCGGTCCGTAAGGAACAGGTATAGGAACTTTTGCGACCTGTACCTTAAGACCCCTCACCTCTACAGCTTTCTGAACGATCTGATCATGAGGTATATTGGACACCACATGTTCATAGGTGCAGATACCAGTCGGCAAGACTTGAGGGATAGGAGTATCGGCAATGGTCGGGAAACCCCAGTTGATGGCCCCTGCAGCATTTGCATACCATTCATCGGTAACATCACCGAGGGCAAGCACAAAGGCATATGTTCTGTCTTTATTGTAAATCAGGTTTCTTCTGAAATCGCCCGGCTTTATCCCGCCAAAAGCCATGGCCACACGGCAGGCAAAACCGATGGCAAAGACGGCCTGATAAATGTCCGGTCCCAGGGAAGCAAGCCTGGTGGGCCAGCCAACCTGCACACCGGCAACCTGCAACTGTTCGGCAAAACGTTTACCACCATTCTCGCCGCACATGAAGACATAGAGGTTCTTTTCCTGAAGCTCAAGGGCAATCTTTGCCGCTGTGGCCGCGTCAGGGGCTGCCCCGACAATGGCCGCAAAACCCGGAGCTGTGCCATCAACAAACTCCACACCCCTCTTTCTGAAAATCACATCGTTTGCAGCGCCGAGCCATATGGTCTTATCATTGGGGTCTTCGCTGTTTGCCGCGTATCGGTCGGGCTCTTCAAGATAACGGATAGCCTCAATAATCTCTTCAGCAAAAAATGTTGCCATACCAGCATCAAGCGCCGGCGCAAGGTACGGCAGCGGCACGTTTTCACGCACAGGTGGGGGGATCAGTCTTTTACAGATATCAAGGACCTGCTTCATATCTTCTATTTTTGAAATCCCTATGCCGGTCATGGCATAGATAATGGGGAGATAGTAGGCGGTATTGGGAAAACCGACTTCCTGACCGGGACCAAATTTCTCAAGGGCTTCCCTGTATTTCTGCTCAGCCATGTTATAGATCTTATGGGCCCCTCTGATTGCAGCCGATGCAATGATCTTAGACATCAATACACCCCTCTTTCAATTCTGCATTTATCGTGTTTTTCATTATTTATCTCTCACGTAATACATTTTCATTCTACTATCTCATTAGTCGAGGGCCCTTCTCATCGCCATATCGTAGAGGACCCGGTCACGGGCCTTATCTATTCCAAGGGCCTTCCTCTTCTTATCGATATGATCAATCATAAGCTGCGCCGCTTTCACGGGATCCATTTCAAATGCCCACATGCCCTTAAACATCTCTTCATATTCCTCGAAGAGGTGCTTTGTCACCTTTTCACTTCCCATCGTCGGCCATGTTGTGCCGAAAACGGTAAAAACCCCGGAGGCGACAAAATACTGGCCGATGGCAAGGGCCTTTTCGCTCATCCACTCAGGGGCAGCGCCGGCCACAGGGAGGTCGCTCAAGTCGTCACCGAGACCGCCTTCTTTGACCATGGCCGTCGCAGCAATGAGGATACGGGAATTATCGACACAGGCGCCCATATGGAGCACCGGCGGAATACCGACGGTCTCACAGACTTCGGCAAGCCCCGCACCGGCAAATTCCTTCGCTGCCTCAGGCGTAAGCAGTCCCGCTTTACCGCAGGCCATAGCAGCACAGCCTGTCGTCAAAACAAGGACATCATTCTTTATCAATTCTTTTATCATGGCGATATGGGCCGAGTCGTGAGGCGTTCTTACATTATTGCAGCCGACAACACCGGCAACACCCCGTATTCGCCCATTAGCAATATTATCATTGAGCGGCCGGTAACTGGCCCTGAAAATCCCACCCAGAAGATAATTGATTGTTTCGTGACTAAACCCGGCAACCATATCCTGGCTATGGCTCGGTATATAGACAGCATGTCTGCGATTAGGGAAGTTTTCAATGGCCATCTTCAAGATCTGTTTTGCCGTATCGAGACCTTTTTCCGGGTGGAATTCGATATGTGCAGCGCCTTCGATCATTGCCCTGTCCGATGTTGTAACGAGTTTCGTGTGAAAACATTCCGCCACGCCCTGAAGTCCTTGCATCTGACACTGCACATCGACAGTCATGAGGTCCACGGCGCCGGTAATGATGGCCAGTTCCTGCTGGAGAAAATTGCCCGCCGAGGGTATGCCGTGCCGCATGAGGACTTCGTTTGCAGAGCAGCACATGCCTGCCAGGTTTATACCTTTCGCGCCGGCCTTTATGGCCATCTCTTTCAACTGCGGATCTCTGCTTGCCACAACGAGCATTTCCGGTAAAAGCGGTTCGTGTCCATGGACAATGACATTGACCTGATCCTCTTTCAAAACACCGAGATTAATGGCGCCAAGCACCGGTACCGGCGTTCCGAACATGATGTCCTGAAGATCGGTAGAGATCATTGACCCGCCCCAGCCGTCAGCAAGGGCAGTTCGGGTTGCCTGGAGGAGGATATGTTTGTAATCCTGATCAACTCCCATATGTGTCCTGTGCATCATCTCGACCACTTCACGATCAATACCGCGAGGGGTAACACCATATTTCTTCCAGATCTCCTGACGCTTGAGGGGCGCCTTCTTGACGTAAACAAGCTCTCCATCCTGTTTTCCGAATTCAGCAAGGGCCTTTTCTCCAAGCTCTATGGCAATTTCCTTCATCGGTCTGCCTTCTATTTCAATCCCAAAATCAAGGGCCACTTCAAGGAGTTTTATTTCATCTTTAATAGCAAAACCCATTGTCTCGCCCCGGGCAGTTTTCAGGAATGTGCTGACAACTTCCCGTGCATGATCAGAATGTGATGCGGTGCCGGCAGCAATTTTACGGGCAAAATTTCTCGCCACAACCGTTTCGATCGTTGCGCCGCAGACACCTACCCTCACCTTTTCTTCATCTTTCCTGGAGCGTGGAAGCCTGCATGGCCCCATGCCGCACACTTTACAGCAGCTTTCTTCAACCCCTATAGGACAGGGTTTCATCGCATCGGCACGGCTGAAAACAGTGCTGATATGTTCCCTCTCCGCTTTGTCTATAAGCTCAATGGTAGCCCCGTCAATACTTCTTTCTTTCTCTTCCGGCATAGTTCCTCCTTACGCCGTTAACTCCCTGATCATCTCTTTAATCAGATGAACACTCTCCGGGTGCCTCATGATGACGATATCGGCCCCTGCCATAAGCAGGCTCATGGCTGTCACAGATTCCATAAGCACGGAACGTTTCTTCTCATCGCCCAGCTTCGGCTCGTCATCCCTTTTGAGCCTCGTCTCTCTCGTTTTCCAGACCTCAGGGGCAATATTACAGGCAATAGGAAATTGTAATTTTGCATCCTCCTGAGTGAGCGCTGCCATCCTGTCTCTCTCCATGACAGAATAGGTATATTCAAGGCCATATCCAAGCCCGCCCGTTGTGGGGTCAACGACAATCTTTTCATCAACAACACCCAGATTGCCGAGGAGTATATTCAGTTGCTTCGCAAGATTAACATCGATAGGTGAAGAAGCCAATACTACCTGACCATATCCGATAGACATGGCGCCGATCTGTTTATAGTTTTTCTCTGATACCGGACCTACGGCAACATTCTTTCCTTCGCAAGCTTCTGCTACCCTCCGCAACAGTTCTGCGTCTTTCTCGTCATTTGCAGTCCCCCAGACGATGAGCGGCACAGAAATATTATCAGCGACCCTTTTCACTGCGGTAATGACTTCTTCCACATCGCGGTCCATTCCGTTCGGGTCGGCGCTTTTTAGCTGTAAAGCGATTATCTCGGCCCCGTAAGTATCTATGCATTTTTGCGCCCATAAAAGAGGATCATGGATGACATCCCTGTATGGCTCTATAGCCCAGTCCTGCCAGTCGTCAGGCTGGTAGTCCCAGACCTCAAAGGCGACTTTCGGAGGATTGGGCATCTCACCTTCAAAAAGATAAAAGGGATAACAGGATTCTCCGCCAATCTTCACTGCGCTTGGTCCTGTACCGATAGTAACTTCTTTTATTGTGCCCGTATATTTTATCTTTGGAATCTCAAAAGCCATCTATGCCTCCTTCATGCTTCCTGCTTACGTTTTTCACTTCCATACCAATCTTTACTGTACCAATATCTGAGGGCTGATTTGAGGTAATTGACTTTTTCATCCCTTGTCTCAAGCTTGGCCCGCCAGTCGGAACAACCTTCGGCCTTGCCTGTCTCATAGGTAGAACCCAGCACTTTTACCTTTTTTCCTTCAAAGTTTTCCTTTTCATCGTACTGATATTCATCGGCCATTACATCCTCCGTCAATCACTTTGCTTTTTCCCTTATCTATTACCTGTCTCTATCGAACATTCTGTTAAATATCCCATATGCATCAGCAAGGGCAACAGAGTTTACAGGAAGTTGAAATATTGATTTCCCTTCCCCATCGGCTATAACTAATTCTTCATCATTCCTTACTGTCGATGTATCTTCCATACCCTTTTCCTTCGCCATTACCCGGAGTGCGGGTTCATCTTTTTCTCTTAAACGGTTTATCACCATGCAGGTATTCTTTATATTTAATTTTAGTTCCCCGATAAGCCCCAGTATCCTCGATGCTGTCAATATGCCTCTTGGGGTTGCGTCGGAGACGACATAAAGCGCATCGATATCCTGAGTCACAAGTCTGCTCATATGCTCCATTCCTGCTTCATTGTCGACAACCACATAGGCATAATTACTCTTTAAGGCATCGATGGATTGTTTGGCAAGGCTATTCGCCGCGCAATAACAACCGGGTCCTTCGGGCCTTCCCATAACAAGAAGGTCAAACCCTTTTGCTTCGATAACCGCTTCCTGCACTTTATATTCAAACCATACGTCTTTTGTCATGCCAGCCGGTACATCCTTTTTCATAAGTTCTCTGGCTTCACCTATTGTTACACCGACGGTGACACCAAGAACCTCATTCAGGTTGGAATTAGGGTCTGCGTCAACAGCGAGCACGGGGCCATTCTTTACGACCTCAACGAGATATCTCACCAGCATCCCGCAGAGTGTCGTCTTCCCTACCCCGCCTTTTCCTGCAACAGCAATTACTTTTGGCATCTCATACACCCTTCAGTCTCTCAATAACCTCCGGGAAGAGGCTCTGGTCTGTATGCGGCAAGAACATGGCCGCTATAAATTCGTCCATAAAACTGTTGTTATTTGAAAGCTCCACATTGGTCATCATCCTGGCGACCACTTGTGCCTCTGCCCAGACATCACTGTTGAGACAAACCAAGTGCGCGCCCAGGAGAGAGCCATTACCCATAAACAAAAACCTATTGTCGGGCAATTCGGGCAGAAGTCCTATTACTTTCGCCTTTTCGACATCGATATAATGACCGAATCCTCCAGCAATAATAACCATATCTAAATCTGAAAAAGCAAGACCGGCGCTGTTAAGCAATACTTTACATCCTGCAAAAACGGCGGCCTTGGTCCTGATAAGGTTATCAAGGTCAATTTCAGTAATGACTATATCTTTATCGATTGCTGTCTCAGGCGCAAAACAGAGAACATATTCGTGTCCATCCGAACCTTCCCGGACCCGGTTTGTCCCGGCATCCTTCTTGAATTTTCCCCTTTGATCGATCAAGCCCGCTTCAAGGAGTCCTGCCACAATATCGATAAGCCCGGAGCCGCATATACCTGCAGGTTTTGCCTTTCCGATGGTGAAGACCATTGGCTCGTACGTGGACGGATTTATTCTCACCTGTTCTATAGCCCCGGGGGATGCACGCATACCGAACTGAATACCGCCTCCCTCAAATGAAGGACCTGCGGAACAGGATGCTGTCAGAAGCCAGTCCCTATTACCAAGAACCAATTCTCCGTTGGTCCCTATATCCATAAAGAGAGATATCTTTTCCTGTTCCTGCATGCCCGATGCAAGGACACCTCCGACAATATCTCCACCGATATAGGAAGCAACACAGGGAAGCGTGTAGGCCCGCACATGCTCTGCCACCACAATACCAAGGTCATGGGCAGCAACAGGCGGGAAAGACGTCGTTGCCGGAGTGTATGGCGCAAGCATAATATATGTGGGGTCAATCCCGAGCAAAAGATGGGACATGGTAGTGTTGCCGGCAAAAACTATGAGTGATATTTCATCATTTTTCACGCCGCCTGCCGCAAGCAATTCATCAATAATACCGTTAATTGTCTTTACGATAATTGCCTGGAGTTTTTTTAACCCGCCTTTTTTCCGTGCATACATGATCCGCGAGATAACATCCTCACCGTAGCTTATCTGGCCGTTATAATCTGCCGCTTCTGCCACACGATAGCGCTTCGTGCGCTCTTCTCTTCCTGGACTGCAAGCTACGAGTTCGAACTGTTATCTTATATCAATCAGCCTACCACACACTGTTGTCGTACCGACATCGATGGCTATGACATACATATCGGTTGTCCTGTTTCCCGGCTCAACACGGATAATTTCACAATTTCCGCCACGTATTGCCATTGTCACGGTAATTTTCCACTCACTCTCACGCAGCACTCTACCCAGCCTTTTTATCACCTCAAGAGGCATCGAACAAGTGCACTCAGGCATTAAGACGCTTATCTCCCGGGCAATTCTGCCAAAATCAGAGATGTTGTCTTCCGGCACGGGCGCGGGTAGTTCCATATAGCGCTTTGCCAGAAGCGGTTTCACAGGAGTCTTTGCTAAAAGTCCCTTCTTTTGAAAGTCATATGAAATATGAGTGTCTTCAGTGGTCCTCTTCAGTATGCTTTTATCAATCTGGGATTCAAAAGGGATTTCTACAACCATATCGCCATGTATAGTCGTTTGACAGGCCAATCGTGTCCCCGCTTCATATTCGTCGGGGTGTATCTTTGTTGAAACCGCAGATGCGGTAGCACCCTCCAGGACCTTTACCTTGCATTTTCCGCAGACGCCGTTTCCACCGCATGATGCGTTAATATGGACACCGGCCTTCATAGCGGTTTCAAGTATGGTTTGACCCTCTTCCGCCGGGAATGATCTTTCTATGGGTAGAAATTTTACCCTGTATTCTTTCAGCATATTCAAAGAACAACAATTATAACAAATCACACCCGTTTTTAATACACTATATTTTCAACTTCAGGTAAAATGGGGATCACATCATAAGAGCCAAACTTATCAGGTGAGCCCCCGGCTTTCACAGGAGTCACCTGATAGGGTCACCGTTAAAGCAGTGGTATGTTTTTCGGGGCTTCCGTGAAAGAAAACAGCGTTGCAACCGCTTCAGTAAAGAAAAAGGTTACAAATGTTTCGTCGTCGGCGCCCTTAGGATAGATTTTGAGAAGGTCTTTAGATTCCTCAAAGACCTGAGCTTTTGCTTCACGGGTTTCATCAAATGCTATTCGGCCTCTTACCCGGAGCCATGTTCCGTTATTTCCCATATCAGAAATCTCGATTTCCGGATTCTGAAACAACTGTTTGTAAACGTCTTTGGTTTTATTAGTGCAGAAATACAACGCACCATTTCTTTTCATGCTGAATCCAAAAGGCCGGACTCTCGGTTTTGTTCCGTCAGCGGTGGCAATGTGAAAAACAGGATTAGCCTTCAGATACTCAAATACGGTATTCATATGAACCTCCGGAAATGTATTTTGTTACACAGTCGTGATGTGATATTATAAACAAACCCATGAAATGGTCAATACCTATAATTAACATAGGTACTATGGTAAACCATACTTAGAGAGGCATCCTGATGGATATAACAAAAGATCATGTATCCGATTATGATGAACTGGCCCGGAAATGCCCTGTTACGGCTGCTATGAAGGCTATTGGTGGAAAATGGAAGATACTTATTCTCTGGAATTTGAAAGGTAAGATTCTGAGGTTTTCTGACCTGGAACGTTCATTGCCTAAGATAACCCAGGCAATGCTTACTCAACAACTGCGGGCACTTGAAAAAGACGGTTTGATCAATCGAAAAGTATATCCGGTAGTTCCGCCGAAGGTTGAATACTCATTAACACCCCTGGGAATGGAATTACATCTCGCATTCGAGGCATTGGAGGCCTGGGGAAACCGCTTTATCTGTAAAGAGCTTGAAAAATAATGGAAAGCGTATTTTTTCAAAGATCGTAAAAATTACTGTTTTCATTTGTTCAGTAGCATAAACAATTCAATCCATTCATGGTAATAATACCATTATGTAAATCTTTTCAATGTGATTACCGTTGACAATACATGCTGATTAATGTATAATGTTCACCATACTGAATCATGTACAACGCACCGGTCATAAAAAAAACCTTTGAAGTTTTAAAGCTCATCGTTGATAGCAATAAGTCTCTGGGCGTTACCGAAATCTCTACAACATTATCACACAGTAAAAGCACTGTTTTTGGTATTCTGAAAGCACTCCAGGACATGGGTTTTATTACAAAAAGCAAAACAAGCAAACGTTATACTATAGGTCAGGAATTATTTAAACTATCCAAGAAGGTGCTCCAGGGTGATGTGCTTAGTACAGTCGCACGGCCTTTCCTGGAAAAGCTTGTTGAACTTGTTGATGAAACGGTCTTTCTCTGCGCACGGGAAGACGGCATCGTAAAAGTCCTCGACACAATAGAGACAAGTAAAAAACTGAAGATTTCATCACCGGTGGGAACAAAATTTCCTATTACATCAGCGGCTTTCTGCAAGGCATTTCTTTCGGGTATGAGCGATACGGAGGCAAAAAACTTACTCAAAGAACGGGGGCTCCCAAGGTATACGGAACACAGCATTACCGACATTGATCAATTTCTCGAAGAAATAAAGAAAACAAAAGACACAGGCTACAGTCTGGATCTCGAAGAGTACCACATGGGGATCAGGGCGATTGCGGCCCTTGTGTATGAAAACAGTTACCCGGTAGCCTCTGTCTGTATAATCGGTTTTACGGGATCTATGACCGATGATAAACTCGGCAAGATGGCCAAACATCTCACAAACACTGTCCAGGAAATTTCTGACCGTCTGTTGCAGTAAGCCAAGACATGCTGTTCAATAAACTTCTTTCAATAAAACCTATTGTTTACGCAGATAAAAACGAACAAGCGTCATATCGCCGTGCAAGGCCCAGATAATATTCTACCTCTTCGGCTTTTCCTCTCTTGGTCGCCCCTTTTATATAAACAGCACATTTTTGCGTAAGCTCATCTATGGCTGCACTACGCGTTAATTCGCTCAATGTGCCGCTTTCCAGTATTTTTACGATGCTCTGTATCCTGAAGCTGTCCATTGCCGGATATCGCCTTGAAAGCTGGTCTTCGTGACCTCCACGTTTAATAATAAGCGGTTTTTCAATAAAAAGAACAGGGTATTGCGAAGTAACCCGGAGCCACATATCATAGTCCTCACAAACAGGCATGGATTCATCAAAAAGACCAACTTTATCAAAAATATCCCTTTTTACCAGCACTGAAGAAGGACTGATAATGCAGAGGGGAAGGCACTTCTCAAAAATATTGCCGGAATACTTTCTATGTCGCAATTTCTGATTCAAATGCTTGCCGTTCCTCAGCCATATTTCATCGGTATAGGAAATATCGTAGCCCCCTTCATGCATCATTGACATCTGGGTAGAGAGTTTCTTTTTCTTCCAGAGATCATCTACGTCGAGGAAGGCGATGTGGCTGCCCTGGGCGGCTTCAATGCCCTTATTCCGGGCGCTGCTGATCCCGCCATTTTCTTTTCGGATATACCGGACGGGAAGCGCTGCAATCTCGTCCTGAGAGGAATCTGTTGATCCATCATCAACAACAATGACCTCTTTATCTCTATAGTCCTGTTTCAGCACGGACTGAACGGCCTCTCTCAAAAAAACCCGGCGGTTATAAGTGGTAATAATTACAGAAACCATATTATACTCATTGCCTTTATCTATTCATCCGCTTTGACTTCATTACTACCATACATCCCCGTGTATCATTTGAATACACCAGTCTCCTCCTCAATCTCTCTCCTCAACAAATATCGGTTTAGATACTTTTATACTATTATCAAAGAATACGGAAGAAATTTCAGGTGTTCCGGACCTGCCGGAAGCGAAGACTTAATTGTAGTTCCTGCGGTCCCCGTGAAAGATCAACTGACCAGACAGGCATTATCATGGTACTCTGATAATTTCTCTCAAAACCACTCTCTGAAAGCGATACCACCTCAACAGGGAAGGTCCAGATTTCCTGCGGCATATCCCACTGGAGCAAAACATCAATATTCTGATAGGGGTCATGGCACATTACGGTTTGCGAGGGTGCCAATACTTCCTTGATGGTGAGCGGATACCGGCCGGTCTCTGTTTCTATAAAGCGCTCCCCGCCACTTCCGAGAAAAGCAAAGTTAAACTCAATTCCGACGAGAAAACGTTCCTGAACATTGCCCTCTATCCGGTAGGTAACAACCATTTCTTCATCATTTTCTCTGAGAAGTATATCTTTTTTAATGGAAAGCGGTTGTGGTATGCCGTTTCTCCAGAAATGTCCATTACGTTGAAGGGTAAGGGTAACAGCTTTCTTCGTTTTTTGTAAAGATGACTCGTACGGCTCTTTTACAAAATCACCCGGCTCGTAATAAGCGCTCTGGTAAAAGGCCTCCAGGGTAGCATCTTCCCCCATAACATGATCAACCAAAGAAGCTCGCCGGTACCAATCATACTGGAGATACTTCTCAAGACCTTCTTCCTTTGCAAGGACCATATCATGAATCGTCTTCGTGCCATCAGCGGCATTCGGCGATAGGGCTTCTTTTATCTTTTCATGATATCCTTCATATCTGCGCTTCAGGGTGGCCGCGATATTTACCGAGGAAGGCTTATAATCAAGTCCGTAGAGAACGCCGCCTTCTCTCAGAAAGAATGCCGCTTCAAGGGTATTATTTGCGAGGACAGCCTCATCATGGCCATCGATATTGATATCCTCGATATAACCTTCGACAAAGGGCTTTTTAGGATCAAGAAGTTTTTGTGCATCAATCAGGTGTTTATAGACCGATGCTCTGAGATGAGGCAGATAGAGTCCGCCAAAAACGCCATGCCAGTAGCTGTCGTTTGCCTGGGCCATGAATATATGATTTTTTGCTTCCCGGTTCTTCTTCGCCTTATTCGACAAGCGGCACATCTTTTTGTGCATATCATTGCTTTCCGAATACTTTATGAGAAAATATTTATAATAACCGCCTTTCAAGAATTTCTCATAAGGGATATTTGTTGTATGGAGCAACTCCCCATACTCTTTCGCAAGCTTCGCAGGCAAGCTCCATTCTCCCATCTCTTTATAAGACGCGCAATCAAGATAAATCCGTTCTTTGGGAGGATTTTTAGCGATATACTCACTAAAGGTAACGGTTTTCAACCAGGATTTGTTCTCTGTCAGATATTGAAAAAAGGACTGGAGCCAGTTTTCCGTGTAGACAGAGTCAAAGGTGCCCGGCCAGAGACCGAATTTTTCACCATCATCACCAAAGACAACAAGGTCGCCGCCTTCTTGTTCGACGGTCCTGAAATATTTATCGAGAACGTTCAGAGGCTTAAAGGGGATCGCATAACGGAGGAATTCAAGGCCAGGAAAAATAAATAACTGATGTCCCTCGAATTCGGTAATGAAATAACCATAGAGGTCTTCATCGCACAATCCAATTGATTTGAAATGATTATCATCGACAAGTGTGTATGAGATACCAGCTTTATTCAGCACTTTAGGGATCTGCGGTTCATAAACCCTTTCTGCCAGCCAGGCGCCTTTGGGCCTCGCCTGAAACACATCTTCAATCAAGTCCCTGTGCATCTCTACCTGGGCGATTCCATCTTCTTCAGATAAAAAGGCAAGTATCGGTTCATACATACCACCCGATATGATCTCAAGCTGGCCCCTTTTCCGGAGCGTCTTGAGGAGGTCGATATAGTCGGGCTTATGCTCACAGAGCCAGGAAAAGAGATAACCGGAAAAATGGAGGTTTACTTTAACATCGGGGAATTCTTTCAATACATTGAAAAAAGGCATATATGCACGCATATATGCCTCCTCAAGGATATAATCCATATTTCCGACTGGTTGATGATTATGTATACATAGTATAAAATTCATTCCAGTTTCATTCAATGGCGGGGTCGACGAGAATTGAACTCGCGGCCTCCGGCGTGACAGGCCGGCGTTATAACCAGGCTTAACTACGACCCCGCATAATTTGCAAATATGGTAGGCGGAACAGGTTTTGAACCTGCGACCCTCGGCTTGTAAGGCCGATGCTCTCCCGCTGAGCTATCCGCCCAACGCTCGTAACTATAGCAGGTTCAAAATCAAATGTCAACCAATGACACGCTTTTATCACGCGATTTCCGCCTCTTCCTCATAAATCAGTATAGGTCTTTCACGGTTGACGATAACTTCTTCACTTATAACACATTCCTTCACATTGGAAAGTGATGGTATCTCATACATCACATCGAGCATGACCTTTTCCATAATGGACCTTAAGCCCCTGGCGCCGGTCTTCTTTTTCATGGCATCTTTTGCAATACCACGGAGTGATCCTTCAGTAAAAGTAAGCTTGACATTCTCCAGGTCAAAGAGCTTCTTGTACTGCTTCACGATTGCATTTTTCGGTCTCTTTAAAATTTCAACAAGGTTCTCTTCGCTCAACTCTTCCAGAGTCGCCGTAATGGGGAGTCTGCCTATGAATTCCGGAATAAGGCCGTACTTCAAGAGATCTTCCGGCTGTATTTCCCGAATGAGGTCTGAATACTGTTTGTCCCTGCCACCGTGGACATCAACACCAAATCCGATACTCTTCTTGCCGATCCTCGATGCGATCAGGCTATCGATGTTGTGGAAAGCTCCTCCGCATATAAAGAGGATATTCGACGTATCAACCTTGATGTAATCCTGCTGCGGGTGTTTCCTCCCGCCTTTCGGAGGCACATTGGCCACTGTTCCCTCTATGATCTTTAAGAGCGCCTGCTGGACGCCTTCTCCCGAAACATCTCTCGTAATAGACGGACTGTCAGTCTTTCTTGCAATTTTATCAATCTCATCAATGTATACAATCCCTTTCTCGGCACGTTCTACGTTGTAATCCGCAGATTGCAGGAGATAGAGGATAATATTCTCAACATCCTCACCGACATAGCCTGCTTCCGTAAGTGTCGTTGCATCGGCAATGGTGAAGGGCACATGGAGCAATTTTGCAAGCGTCTGCGCAAGCAAGGTTTTTCCGGAACCTGTCGGTCCGATGAGGAGGATATTGCTCTTCTGTATTTCTATATCATCAAACTGTGTTCTCGATTCGATCCTTTTGTAATGGTTGTAAACTGCAACGGAAAGGACTTTCTTTGCGTGGTCCTGACCTATGACATAATCATCGAGGAGCTTCCTGATTTCGTGAGGTTTCGGGATGGAGGTCTTGATGTAATCGAAACGCTCCTTCTTGGCCTCTTCCTGAATGATTTCATTGCAGAGCTCGATACATTCGTCACAAATATAGACCATCGGACCGGCAATGAGTTTCTTGACTTCATCCTGGCTTTTACCGCAAAAGGAACAATTCAATTTGATTGTTCTCCCGTTTGTTTTTTTAATCATTGCTACAACCTCTTCTCGAGTATTTGATCTATAATGCCGTATTCTACGGCCTGTTCGGCGCTCATGTAATAATCGCGTTCCGTGTCTTTCTCTACCTTTTCTATGGGTTGACCCGTATGCAACATAAGTATTCTATTCAATTCTTCCCGCATCCGCAAGATTTCCTTTGCCTGGATATCAATATCAGTCGCCTGTCCCTGGACACCTCCGAGGGGCTGATGGATCAGTATCCTTGAATGGGGGAGCGCGAACCGTTTGCCCTTTTCCCCACCGGCCAGAAGCACAGCGCCCATACTCGCCGCCTGACCGATACAGGTCGTTACAATAGGGGCCTTCACATACTGCATGGTATCATAGATGGCAAGACCGCTTGTAATGTGGCCTCCGGGACTGTTGATATAAAGATATATCTCCTTCGAAGGATCTTCTGATTCAAGGAATAGAAGCTGCGCAATGATCACATTGGCAATAGAGTCATCGACAGCGGTACCGAGAAAAACGATTCTTTCCCTGAGAAGGCGGGAATAGATATCATAAGCCCTCTCTCCTCTGCCGTCCTTCTCTATAACAATCGGCACAAGGTTCATGCTTTCTCCTTTATAACCGCGTTATCTTTCAGAAAACTAATGGTCTTCTCCTCTATAATGGTGCTTTTCAAGCTACCCATCAGGTTATACTGTTCATAAATATTCTTAACTTCATTGTATGTTTTATTTGTTTCTTCTGCAATCTTTTTTATCTGTTCTTCCACGTCTTTGTCATCAGCAGTGATACCTTCTTTCTCACCGATCTGCGCCAAAAGTATTTCAACCTTCAGCCTGTCTTCTGCCCGTTTCCCAAATTCTGCCCGCATCCTCTCTTTTATGGAAGCCATTTCTTCTTCGGAAAGTTTGCCTGACTGATATCGTGATGCCGTTTCTTCTATCATACCTTCCAGTCTTTTCTCCAGGAGCCGCTTCGGCACAGGCACTTCAAGGTCTTTGAGCAGCGCTTCCATGATCTTCTGTGTAATCTCTCTCTGTCTGTTGTTTTCCTTCTCTTTTATCAGGGTTTCTTTTGTCCCCTGTCTCAGAGCATCGGCATTTTCATAACTCAAGTCTTTTGCAAAATCATCATTCATCGGAGGCAATCTTTTCTGTTTGATCTCCTTTATCGTCACTTTAAACGTAAGCGTCTTCGAGGCGATATTCTTGTCGGGGTAATCTTCCGGGAAGGGGATCTCTATATCCTTTTCCTCATTTTCTTTCATACCGACAAGCCCTGCTTCAAATTCAGGCATAAGTCTCTCATTTCCCAGCTCAAGCGGATATGCCTCGGCCATTACTTCCTTCACAGGCTCTCCGTTGTGATATCCCTGGTACTTGATGACCACAAAATCACCTGATTCCGCTGCCGCGCCTTCACTTTTCGGGACAATCTCAGCGTGCATCTGCTGGAGACCTTCGATTCTTTTCTCAACATCTTCATCGCTCACAGCAACCTGTTCGACTTCGACATCGATACCTTTGTATACGGGAAGCTCTATTACGGGCATTACTTCACATTCAAGCGTGTAGCCCGTTTCACCTTCTTTTTCCAGAAACTCCACTATGGGTTCCATGACAGGTTCCACCTTTGCTTCAAGGAGGGCTGCATACATAGTATTTTCAATCATCTTTTTCTTTGCTTCTTCGTCAATATAATCTTTGTAGTATTGCGTAATAATAGGTCTCGGAATCTTACCCGGTCTGAAACCTTTTATTTTTGCATGTCTTTTTACTTCATCATAGATAGCTTCTCTAATTCCATTAACAGTTTCCACGGGAAGAAGCACTTCCACCTTTTTCCGAACGCTATCAAGCGTTTCAACCTGAACTTTCATTCCATCCTCCAAAATATGCAAAGGGGGGTGTAGAAAAACCCTTATAAGTGCCTTATTATAAACGGAACTGCTTAAATTATCAATCATTTTACGACATCCAGCGGATATCACTACATAAATGCCGGATCAGACAACCGGACAATCATCATCTTCCTGATCCGTATGTCCGATGGTACTATAGAGATTATTTATTGATGTTTTTAAGTTGTTCTAATAATACCGGTATGTTTCTCTGAATCGAATCCCAGACTATTTCGTCTTCAACAACATCGTAACCATGAGCAATAACATTTCTGAAGCCGATAATTTCCTTCCAATTATCGATATGCCCAAGGAGAACTGGGGCAATAGTTTTAATTCTATTCAATGCTTCTCCTATTATTTCGAATTCTCTTTCGACCGCTGCCTTGGTCTTCAGATCAGCACAATAATCGTTTTCCTTCATGCCTTCAGTAAACTCCAATATCAGTTTACAAGCTCTGATGGCATCTTCTACGGCAACGATCGGATCATGCTGCATAGAGTTTCCTGATATTTGAAAAAATGTAGGTCTTGATAAGCCCGTTCTTTATTGCTTTGGGCATTACAATATCAACGGAACGATTAAAGAGAGTTTCCAGCTCAAACTTTATATTCATATACCTTGAAAGCCCATTTTCCGTATCAGTCAACTCTAACAAAAAATCGATATCGCTGTTATCGTCGAATTCATCCGATATGGCACTGCCAAAAGCGACAAGACTTTTCGCTCGGTATGTCCTGCATATTCTTTCAATTTCATCTTTATATTTTTCAAATGGATACATACATTTTTCCTGAATAGATCAATTATTTACATAATGTATAAGCAATGCCCAAAAGAAGCAAGCACAAATTTGTTTACAGTTATCCTTGAGTCTTGTCGCCCCTCGTCCTAGTCCTGCAGGGACAGACGTCCCAGCGCAGCGGTTGTCACCTGTCCCCCGCAGCGACAGCGAAGGGGGGCTCGGTCCTCTATTCAGCGCGCCATGCAGATAAGCCTTTGGGGATCGACCTCCTCTCTGAGGATACGCAGTTCGCTATCAAGCGGCGCTTTCGTTTCCTGCGCCATTGACGTATCAAGTGCAAAGCCGGTATTTTCTCTGATCTGTTCAATAGTAATGCCGGGATAATATTCTGCAAGGTACATAACCTTCGAGCCGGTGTGAAATTTCATCACACCAAGGTCAGTGACCACAGCAACAGGGCCACCCCTTTTCAAGCCGAGCTTTTGGCGCGTGTCTCCACCCCGATACCATCCGACGCTGGTCACATAGTCAAGCTTCTCCACAAAACGTTTCTTTTCGTGTTTCATAAAGGCAATAAAACCTGATGCGAGGGATGCAGCATCTGCAGCTCCGCCGCTTCCGGGAAATCTCTTTTTCGGTCGATGATAATCGCCAATCATTGTTGTGTTCAGGTTACCGTACCGATCTATCTGGGCTGCTCCGAGGAAGGCTATTGTGCGGAGCCTTCTGTGGCCCACAATGGAGAAGGCCTCAATCAGTCCTGAGTTGAGGCAGGTCCCGGACATCACACGCAGGTCTGCGACAGCCATGGGGATCTCATTGAGCGCCGGATCAATACCCCCTGTTTCAAAGAAGACAATTGCCTTCGGCGCGTATATACGCTTTGCCGTTGTCGCCGCCAGCATGGCAACACCGGTTCCGGCAAAAATAATATCACCGTCGCTCACAAACCTGCCCGCTGCCAGGGCCATCATCTCGCTATCGCTGTATTGCATCACTGTTCGCACCCTCTATTTTCTTTCAAGTCCCGCAGTGTAGCCAAGCAGCGGATCTGCCTTGATCGCACGTAGTCTTTCTTCTCCGATTCGGTCAATATATTCTTCATGGGAGCGGACACTATAAACCCATTCGTCAAGATATTCCCTGAAAAGGTCGTCATCACCGGCTGCCTTCTTATAATGATTCAGGTGTGCAGGGTCGTAATCATAAAAGGCAAAACATCCTGTGGGGTGAGCGCCGTAGGGTACTTTTATAATGGCATCAATGAAAAAAGGCGGCAGCGTATTCTGATCAGGGTCAAGACGGATGAATGACCGGGGAACAATCTCCTCGCAGGTCACAATAACCCTGTCGGCAGCCTTTGCCTGTTCCGCATCGGCAAAGGTCAGCCCCTTGATCCTTACGGTCCCGTCTTCTCCGACATACTGGGCATGGAGTATTGCCACATCAGGTGTCAAAGCGGGGAGGAGAATCACATTCTCCTCCTCTGCGTTAAAAGGGTTCCTCATGATCTCGTATTTCTTATTGGCGACTTTTGGTTCTTCTCTCACTTCAGGGGAAAAACCTTCCTCATTAAGTAAATCTGAACCAAGTCCTGATTTGGTAGGTATAAAAGGCATCCCAAGGGCGCCGGCAAGAAAGCGAAGGCTCATCTGGTAATTTGAATAGTCTTCAAATTCTATCTCCCCTCGCTCGACGGCCTTTTGAAAACGGATGCATGTCGGGGCGTAGCGGCCATTGCCGCCATATGCGATCTCAAGCCGCTTTACGCACCCTGCCCCGATGAGCACATCGAGGGCCTGGCCGTTTGAATGACAAACGAGGTGGATATCCTTTATCCGCTGACGGACAATCTCGTAAACAATTGCCATAGGGTTCCGGGTGACGGTAAAACCGCCCAGAGCCATCTGGCAGCCATCCTTGACAAAACGCGTGACAGCCTCTTCAAGGGTCATGAGCTTATCGGCAATTTCAGGATAATTGTTCACAATGACTTCATTATAGTATGAAGGAGGCCCTCTGTGAAGCTAAATCTCAGTGATCGCCAGTGGGCATACAGCGTATACTGGAAATACGGGAGTGTTATTAACCGGGAAAATATATACAAAGAGGCTTACATCAGCGTCATTCATGCGACACTGGTATAAGCCCATTGTAATATTATTATATGCGATCTGAAGTTTACTGCAATGACAGCAGATATGAGCGCAGATTGACTTTGGCCTTGCCAAGACCCATCTTGTTTCTGATGTGGTGACGATGGAGTCCGATGGCGCTCCGGGTCACTTTCATGATATCTGCTATCTCCTTCGTTGTCTTCCCTTCTCTGATGAGCGTCGCCACCTGGATTTCCTTTGGCGTGAAACGGTATTGTTTGGAAGTCACCCTCTGCAGGAAGGACGAGAAAACGTTTGCAACAGTAGTCTCGACAATCTCAAGATACGTTGCCTGTTCTGCCGTAAGGGACGTATTTTTCAGCTTTGCAAGGTATGGGAGGACAAGCTCTTTCACATTGGATTGAATCTTCTCCTCAAGGAGTTTTTTATCTTCCTCCCCACGGGCAAGAAGTTCCCTGAGAACATTATTCATCTCCTCAAGACCTTTTTTTGCTGTTCCATCTTCTTTTTCTTTAGATTTTACTGCTGATTTCATAGCAATCACCTCGCATGATGCTTTCACACAAATGTATGATCAAGCTGAATAACAATAATGAACGTCTACTCTAAATATAACAAAGTGGTTTGTCAAGATATTCTTGCAGGCCATAAAAGGGACCTCTAGACATCGCTTTTGTCAGAGCCTTTCCAGCATATTTTCACCAAATATCCTGATAATGTTATAAAATGTCATTCAGGATAGATGAGACTTTCGGTATCTCAATCATTTCATATCATGTACCATGTTGTATCACAACTATCTCTTTCATCTACACCATTTCGATGTTCACAAGCGATCTCCTTCCGTGTTAGGATACAGAACATATTATGCGCGTTCAGGAGATATCTTCAAAATCAATCCTTACAAAAACAGGGATAGGCGGATATGACTTCTGCATTAATCCATATATCGGATGTGCCCACGGCTGCAAGTATTGTTACGCAAGCTTCATGAAACGATTTACGGGACACCCGGAACCATGGGGTGAATTCGTCGATGTTAAAATAAATGCGCCGCAGGTGCTCAGTAAACAATTGAAAAAACCACGAAAGGGGAGTGTCCTTATAGGCACTGTCACTGATCCGTACCAACCACTTGAGAAAACATATCAGATAACAAGGGAGTGTCTTAAGTTACTCCTTGAGCGGCAGATGCCGGTCCAGATATTGACCCGATCACCGCTCTGCACCAGGGATATCGATCTTTTCCGGGAATTTCATGACATTGAAGTGGGTATGTCCATTGCAACAGACGACGAGGACATCAAGCAACTTTTTGAGCCGCATTCTCCATCAATAGCATCGCGCATCGCAGCACTAAAAAAAATCCATGACGTTGGGGTAAAAACATACGTATTCCTCGGACCGATTCTCCCCCTGGACCCTGAGCATATCATTGACATGATTACAGGCCTCGCCGACAGCGTCCTCATCGACCGGCTCAATTATCCCAAAAAAGTGGTATCGATTTATCGACACTCCGGTCTGGAAGACTGCATGCGGGAGAGCTACTTCCATGCAATGGGATCGAAACTCAAAGAAGAACTTGAAAAGAGAAATATTCCCGTGAGTCTTCTTTTCACATAACAAATATTCTTTCCATTTGATTGATAAAATGGTAATAAATCCAATGTTCTTAATGTCTTTTTACCAGGTAGCTGAATGCGCTCATACTACAAATACCTGACAGTCAAAGCACTATCATTGTCATTTATCCTGCTCACAGGTTTTCTTCAAGCCCAGACACCGGAGATACCAGCAGAACAGAATACCAACAGAGAGGATGAACTCACGATTGTCGCTGTCGGGGATATTATGATGGGTTCAACATATCCATCCAATATGCTTCCACCTGAAGATGGAAAGAACATATTTAATGGCGTCAAAGTGAAGCTACAACAGGGGGATATCATCTTCGGCAATCTCGAAGGCCCGCTCATCGATAATGGCACTCCGAAGAAATGTAAAAAAGAGAAGTATCAGTGCTTTGAATTCGTAACACCTGTACGGTATGTCAACTATCTCAAAGAGGCAGGGTTCAACGTCGTCAATATCGCCAATAACCATACCTTTGATTGCGGCCTCCCCGGCGTGGACAATACAATCAATATTTTGAAATCAAATGGCATAGAGCCAACCGGCGGAGAGACGCTTGGCCGTCTGCAGGCGAAGGGAAAGCGTATCGTCGTCGTCGGGTTTTCCTTTACCCTGAGCGATCATGCATACTCCATAAACGACATCGAAATGGCACAGGAGATCGTTAAAAAATTGAAAGAAGAGAACGATATCGTTATTGTTTCCTTTCATGGAGGTGGCGAAGGCAAATCCGCATTACACATATTCAACACCAATGAAAAGTTTCTCGGAGAAAAGAGAGGAAATGTCATGCAATTCTCGCGGGCCGTCATTGACGCGGGCGCTGATCTGGTATTGGGCCACGGCCCTCATGTGTTGAGGGCGCTGGAGGTTTACAAAGGTAAGTTCATCGCCTACAGTCTCGGTAATTTTCTGACCTATAAGCTGTTTAACGTGAAAGGCATGAATAGCCTCAGCGCTATCCTGACCATCAAAATAGACGCCCGAACCGGTGCATTTACCGGAGGCACTATCATCCCGGTAAAACTCTCAAAGCATGGCATCCCGGAACTTGACTCTCGGGGCGAGGCAACCAAATTGCTGAAGCGCCTCACTGCAAAAGATATTCGCGACAGTGTCCTTGCGATTAATGAAGAAACGGGCGCTCTATCGCTTACACAGTAACACTCTTACGACAAAAGAAATGCGCGGCAGATGCGCCGATTTACTTTGTTTCTTGATTTAAAGAGCCAAATCACATAAAAATAGTGTAAAATATGGCACAAGCAGTTTATTACTCAGGAGAACTTTTATGAATAATATAAAAAACCGTGGAAGAATAATGATAATCGGGGCAGGCGGCGTGGCCACCGTAGCAGTGCACAAATGCGCGCAGGTCCCGGAAGTTTTCAAGGAAATAGTGGTCGCAAGCAGGACCCTCTCCAAATGTGAGGCCATTCAAAGCGATATCAAAAAACGATATAACAGGGACATTCAGATAGCGCAGGTCGATGCCGATAATGTGCCGGAACTGACAGCACTGATTACTAAATTCCAGCCTTACCTTGTCCTCAATCTCGCCCTTCCCTATCAGGACCTCCACATCATGGATGCCTGCCTGGCCACAGGGACACATTACATCGACACCGCAAACTATGAGCCCCTCGATGAGGCCCATTTTGAATACAGCTGGCAGTGGGCATATCAGGAGCGGTTCAGGGAAAAGGGGATCATGGCCGTCCTCGGCTCAGGTTTCGACCCCGGCGTGACCAACGTCTTTACCGCCTATGCAAGCAAACACCTCTTCGACGAGATCAATTATCTGGACATACTGGACTGCAATGCCGGAACCCACGGCCATGTCTTTGCCACAAACTTCAACCCTGAGATCAATATCCGGGAAGTGACCCAGCTCGTGCGCCACTGGGAAGGCGGAAAGTGGATCGAAACACCGGCCATTATCGATGAGGGCAGCATCCATTTCAGCTTTGATTACCCCATAGCAGGGGCAAAGGAAAGCTACCTCCTCTACCATGAAGAACTGGAGTCGCTGGTGCTCAATATTAAAGGCATGAAACGGGCCAGATTCTGGATGACCTTCTCCGAGAATTACCTCACCCACCTGAGGGTACTACAGAACGTGGGCATGACGCGCATCGACGAGGTCGACTACGAAGGTGGTAAGGTCGTTCCCATCAAATTTCTCAAGGCCCTGCTCCCCGAACCGGCTTCCCTGGGTACGAAATATACGGGCAAGACCGTCATCGGCAACATCATGACCGGGAAAAAGGACGGAAAGACCATTACCCGCTATATCTACAATATCTGTGACCATGAAGATGCTTTCAAAGAGACAGGCACACAGGCCATCGCCTATACAACGGGCGTCCCCGCGATGATAGGGGCCATGATGGTCATGACAGGCGTCTGGCAGGGTGTCGGCGTCTACAACATGGAACAGCTCGATCCTGACAAGTTCATGGAAGCCCTCAACAAATACGGCCTTCCCTGGCAGGTAGTTGAGTGCGCGCCGCTGCCGGATAAGGTATAACATATGACAGCCGATAAGCGCATTGAAGAAATAATTCGGGCGATTTCGGCTAAGGATACCAGTGCCGCAAGTACGTACCACGACCTGTCCGGTGAGGCGAGACAAAAGGTGCTCGCTAGACTGAGCGCCGACGGGCTAAAGACACTCACAAAATTAATTAAAGAAAATAAGAAAAGACACTTTGCCGCAGCAAACAAGCGGTTTCTTGAAATTGCTGCCGGGGACATTGCGACACCGGTATATCTTATCGATGAAACCCTTATCGAAGAAAATATGCGCATCCTCGAGTATGTAAAAGACCGCACGGGCTGTAAGATACTCCATGCACTCAAGGCATATGCCTCATTTGCCACCTTCCCCATGATGGCAAGATATCTGGACGGCACTTGCGCCAGCGGCCTCAATGAGGCGCGGCTCGGTTTTGAAGAGTTCAAAAAAGAGGTCCACACCTTCGGCGCGGCATACGCCGACAAGGAAATCGGGCAGATACTGAAATATTCCGATTCCATCATATTCAATTCCTTTTATCAACTTGAGCAATACGGGAAAATGGCCTGGAAAAGTGGTGTCCACATCGGCCTCAGGGTCAATCCGGGATATGCTGAGGTGGCAACAGAGATGTATAATCCCTGCTCACCCAATTCGAGGCTGGGGATCATCCAGGAGATCTTTAACAGGGAGTTCCCGAAACACAAGGGCATTGTAGATGGCCTGCATTTTCATGCCATGTGCGAGCAGAATTCAGATGTCCTTGAGAGCGTCCTGAAATCCTTTGAAAAGCTTTACGGACCATACATCAAGGGGCTGAAATGGGTCAATTTCGGGGGCGGCCACCACATAACCCGTGACGATTACGATATTGAGCGGCTCATCAGGCTCGTGAACACCTTCAAGAAGAAGTACGGTGTGCAGGTATATCTGGAACCGGGAGAGGCGAGCGTCCTCAATGCCGGGGTCTTAATCGCATCCGTGCTGGATATCGTGCAGAATGAGGCGGAGATCGCCATCATGGACGCATCAGCGGAGACGCACATGCCCGATGTGCTGCTCATGCCCTACAGGCCGAACATCATGGAGTCGGGACAGGCGGAAGAGAAGAAACATACCTACAGAATCGCCGGGCCAAGCTGCCTTGCCGGGGATGTGATGGGAGACTATTCCTTCGACAAGCCGCTGGAAAGGGGCGACAAGCTGGTTTTCACCGACATGGCGCTCTACAGCATCGTAAAAAGCACAACCTTCAACGGCATCAATCTCCCCGATATAGCGGTGGTACGGGAGGGGGGGGAAGCAGAAGTGGTAAAGCAGTTCGGGTACAAAGAGTACAGAAATAGACAATCGTAAAATCTGAATCAAAGGCTAGTTTAAAAGTTGAGACGAGATCGACAGCTTGGAGGGGAAAGCGCCTCTGCGCGCCCTGCCGTGCCGTGTGCCTCCGATATACATGAGTATTATCTCCGGCCAACACGACACACCAGTGCATCACATATTCATCTTTCCCCTCCAAGCTGTCGTCCACATCACGCCGGGAGCAAGTCCCGGCAATAGTCGAGGAGCATACGTTGCCTCGCGTTCCGCAGAGGATAAGGCGCTTTCATTGGTAGGAAATTTTCATAATGTGTGGGCCACAAAATAGGTTACGGAAGTTACTTACTCCCCGACTGGGTGGTCAGGGTTCCCTCAAAGGGGCAGATCAGCGGATATGGGCGGCATTGTCGAGGACTTCCGCGGCCCATTGGTTCAGACTTCTCCCTGAGGTTTTTGCTGCAGTAAGGGCTCTGGCGTGGATTTCAGGAGAAATACGAAGCATAAGCTTGCCGGAAGCAGGTTTCAATGGCTTACGCCCGGTGGCCTTACAGTCTTTTACATAGTGATCAACGGCAGCCTGAAAATCAGCCTCGAGCTCCTTCACGGCCTCCCCATGGAAAGTAATACTGTCCTCGATCCCCATTATTTTCCCCACAAAAATATTGTCCCTTGGATCGAATTCGATACGGGCCATGTACCCCTTATATGTCATTACATTCTTCATGGTACTACCTCCAAATGTTTGAACCACTCGCGCAGTTCTTCGACCTGATATTTTTTTGCTTCCTTACCCGGGTGAGGACGGTGAAGGTATCTTCGGGTCCCCTTCAACTCAAAAACCACACGTGAGCCTTCGCCTTCGCGAACTTTACCATCCATGGTAATCACCAGGGCTTCTATATCTGAGAAAACAATTCCCGCTCGCGTGGGCAAAGCAAAGATCGCTCCAAGAGTGCGGCGGTGTTTTGCTTTCATATGCATAAGATAGCACAATATGCTATCTTATGCAAGCATTTAATGATAGCATAGAAGAGTGTTTAAGATGGTTCTACATCAAAACGTATAGGTTATGTTTAATTAAATAAGTTACGAAAGTTGACTACGCCCCTAACTAACCCTTTTTTTATAGCATCTGAGCCAGATGTGAGAACGCACCGGCAGTTTTCCATGCTTCACGATTGCCAATAACATAGAGGCGACGCTTCGCACGCGTCACAGCAACATTGAGTAAGTTAGGCGGATGCCCTGCCCAACCACGAGCTCCAAGAGAGGTGTCCAAGGGTGCCCCGAGAACAATGACCACGGTATCAGCCTCCTTTCCTTGAAATGTATGGATGGTTCCAACTCGCTCATTAGTCCAATCCCATGCCTTTCCTGGCAAGCGTTCCGCAATTGAAGGAGTGTTCCGAATAGTTTCGCGTAGTCTATCAGCAACGATTCTAAATGGTGTGATAAAGAAGATGTCCGGGTCCTTGACCCCTTCATCCAATAGCTTTCGCAACAGAGCAAGGGCCTGTTTCCCCTCAATCTCTGACCACTTTTCTACGGCACTTCCATCTACATTGATCCAACAACTTTCCCCGAGAACTTTCCCTATCTTTGATACGCCTGACTGTGTTCCATAAACCATCATGCCGTCATAGGCTACGTGGTTAGAGATTTTAAACATAGGGTTTTCGCAACGCCGATGAACACGCAATGGTGAGCCGACCCAAATATCCCCATCGGCGGTCAGTATATTGGTGCCAAACCAACTGACCCGATCTGCAAGAGTCTGGGCCGACATTTCGGGGGCTGCCCACTCTTCGGTATTGACGCCGAACCCTGAGAATATTGAGCGGATAAGTTTAGGCGACGTTGTCACCACCGGTTGTATCTGCAATGGGTCGCCAATCACGATGACCCGCTTTGCACGCCATACTGCGCCCACTGCCGCCTGTGGTAAGGCCTGACCCGCCTCATCGATCAAAAGCCAGCCAAGTTGTTCTCTACCAAGTGGGCCAAATAATCGAGCCGTCGATGCAAAGGTTGTGGAAATAACCGGAATAACAAGGAATAGACTGGCCCAAAGTGAATGCCGCGCTATCTCCTGTTGCTCTTTAAGAACCCGCCCTTTCATAACATCCAGTGCTGCCCGCAGATTGTGGCGCAGCGGTTTAGCCGCAGCATCAATGAATGCGCGGTGTAGTGCAAAAGCTTCTACAAATATTGCATCACGGGCCTTCTGCCATTCCTCGAATATCCAAGGAGACCGAAGCTGCAAACAATCTTCTTCTTGCGCCCAGAATTTATCGTCTGCAAGACTGGCCCCAACCTTTGCGCGCAGCGTCGATATTGTTGCGATAATCTGAGCCAAACTGGCGTCGGCTTTTTTCTTCTCAATTTCAGCCATACCGACTTCTGTCTTGGCAACGCCTGCATCCAGCACGGTCTGTTCCTCAACGCCTGCGGCTAACTTTAATTGTGACCGTGCCTTTGTGAGCATCTCCTGTGCCACTCCCATTTGTGCTCGCCACTTGCGATAAGACTGCGTGAAGAACAATCGGGCAAAAAATCCAGGCCGCAACCGATCAATCACAGCACGATCTTCCACGGCTTTGCGTTCAGCATCAGCAGCCTGCGCATGCAAGAGCTGAGCTATTTTTTCCTTTTCCTCGGCTGATATGTGAGCCTGCTTGGCGGCAAGCAAATAATGTGCGGCATCATCTGCCCGTTTAGCAGCTTCCGGTTTTTGACGTACCGCCTCATATCCTGCTTGTGCCTGCTTCTGCAAAGCCTCTACGCTCTTCAGTTTGGCGAGGAAGTTTCGGCGTGCGATTTGCCAGCGTTCCAGCGCTTCGATTTCGTTACGGGGTGGCTGCTCAATAGTGACGACATCGAGAACCCCTTGCCCGTCGGGCAGTTTTCCCCCCAAGACGGCCTTCAGGTAAAGCGCCATTCCACGCTTCTCGTGCCAATAGAAAGACTGGCTAAAAGCAGAGCGATTTGCAGAATTGCCCAGCACAGCAGCAGCTAACCCCCAGGTTACGCCGTCAGTGATTGAATCTTTTCCAGCCGCAACAGCATCGGAGATCGACTGGAAGTATCGTGCCGGTGGGTTCAGATCATCAGAAATTGCCGTTGTGGAGGGAATCTCACGGCTAATATTCTCAACCGCCTTGTTGTTAGATGAAGCAACCACGATCTCATGCCCGATGAGGCTTTCGTCGAGCTGATACAAGTGGGTATAAGCCTGCCCGGTCTTCATGCTGGCAACATGCGAAAAAGCTTGAACCGGCTTATCGAACTTTGACATCGCGATGGCCCGATCCAACACCACTTTAGCCACGATGTCCCGCAACAAGGTGGTTTTTCCAGTACCGGGTGGCCCGTTGATGGCTACCATACCACCACTGACGAGCTCTGCCACGGAATGGTTAATGGCGGCCTGCTGCATCAACACCAATGGAAAGCGGCCCGGGCTGGGCCATCGGGCCGAAGGCATTCTGGAGGGCGCGAGGGTTTTGACGACAATACCCTTATCCCGCAACACGTCTTTTCGCTCTCGAGCTGGTAGTTGCCCCATAAAGGCCAAAAGCGCGGTCCCGACCTGACCACTACTAAATGCTGCTCGGGCCTTAACCAAATCATCAATGAAGAAGCTATTAAGAAGCTCCGGTTCCGGGGGCTCGTTGTAAGCGCCCCACAGCGGCACGCGTATCGCGACACCCGGTCGCGATACTTCTTCATCGGGTAGATTTAATACCCTTACAAGCCAACCTATGGCCTGCACAATATCTGAATTGGTCAGGGGCATTATCTTGCCATCTTCGTCTGGGCGGATGAGTCGCTTTTCAAGTTCCACCTTGATCGCTCGATCAGCTTCTGCAAAACGAGCCAGCCCTTTCAACCGACCGGCGCGTACCTGGCCATAGCCCCACGCGAAACTAGACAGAAATGTTTTGTCCGCAACCGGCTGACCCTGGCTATTAACCACGATGACAGCAAGCGTGGTATTGCCATGCACATCTGCACGTTCGTCTATGGCATCATCCGGATATACAGTGAGTATTGCCCCCGTCGCTTTCGCGAGGTCGAGCTCGCCGAGATACACCATCCAGTAAATGGCGCTCTCCTTTCCCCGCATCCGATATTTTTTCTCCTTCCATGGTTCCAGATACTCGTTGAGGCGTACAAGTGTCCGCCCAGCTGCTGCAAGCTCGCGTGCATCAGGTAGCGCCTGAGGCGTAAGAACTTCCAAGGTAAGCCACGCGGCAAGCACTGAGTCCGGCCCCGGTTTGGTTTCCTCTTCGGGCGCAAACTGGGGTGCCACATCACTAAAGTCGGGAACCGTTACAGGCTTGGCTGATGGGCTCGGCTTCCCCTCAATCCGAGCGGTGGGGGGATAGTTAAAACAGATACTACTGTTATTCATGGATGATGGCGAAGCGGGTATGTTGTTGTCCGCATTTGTTGCGGTAATGGAGCCTTCCGGTGCGAGCTTGGTCAACGTTGCTGCTACGAGTTTGCTCGCTGCCTTGGCTTGGCCAGGAACCGCAAGCTGCTCAGCCACTTTCTTGGCCAGGACCTTGGCGCGATTTGTATTGCGATACCCCAGTTCTTCATGCAGATTTTTAAGCACCGCCAGGTCGCCTTTCGACGACTCGAACAGTTTATATAACTCCTCAACGGATGATTTGAAGTAGCGTCTGGTTGCCATCAGCTCTTCCTATGTTCCAGCCATCGGCCATCTGATTCTGGCCAGTTGAGAGAGTAAGAGGTACATCCTTCAATATTTCAATATCCCTTTGACACCCTTGAGAAATAGAAGAATAGGTCATTGCTTGCTGCCCCTTACACTTGCGCATTATGCGCCTTTCTGACCTGAAACGTTTAGTTGAATATTCTATTTTCCTTTTTTATTCGTGCTATTGCAAGTGTTTTCTTTTCGGACCTTTGCGGGGTGTTTTTGCATTAATAAATAGCTTGGCCAGATAGGATATTTTTCTTTTGCCATTCCTTCCCTATATCTTTACCTAAAGCTTCAATTACTTTGGCTGGTCCCTCAGTTGACAAATTTAAAATGTCTGCTACAATTATATTAGCATCTACCGGAAGGCGGTCCACCCACCATTTGACCGGTGATGTTCAAAGAGAGCGGTACCGGTGGAGAGACTCTCTTTAAGGCTTGAGTTGTCGGTCTTATTTATGGGTAAGCCCTCGGTTTGCCATGCGTGTTTATCAGCAGGTGGAAACATGAGGTTGTAGCCCCCTCCAGACTGAACAATTCGGGCCTTTTCATTGTAATACATAATAGTGTAAATACTTCCCTGCCACTGATTGAAAGTTATTTGCCGAATCCCATAGGTCATTGCTCCCCCTTACACACTTTGCTCGGTATGCGCCTTTCTGACCTGAAACGTTGAGTTGAATACTCAATTTTCCTCATTTATCTGTGCTATTGCAAGAGTTTTTTCTATTTTGATTTTTTCTATTTAACTGACAGTGCCTATCATAGGATCTTTAAGCCGCACTGTTTATATACAGCTATCTTCTTGTCTGCTGTGATCAATGTAAGATTGTTTTTTATGCACTGCCAAATCAGCAATCGGTCAAAGGGATCTTTATGGTTTTCTATCATGGGAAGCCGGTATGAGGAAACGAGTTCATCTTCTGATATGTCAAGCGTCTGAAAACCAGCCCACTGTGCTTCTTTGAGCAATTCCTCCGGCGATGTTCCTGCCAGTTCCAGCTTTCCTAAAGAATATTTGAGTGAAAGTTCCCAGTAGCTTATTTTGCTGACATATTTTACAGCATCTTCATTCCTGAATACCGCGAGTATGCGTTTTTCGATTTTCTTCGGGTCAAAGAGACACCAGAGGAGGTAATGGGTATCAACAAGATAGCTCAAGTATCAAGTAGCTCCTCGACAGTCATTTTGTATCCCTTCTTGATCTTGTACGTGGCTTTCCCCTTCAATGCACCAAGCTTAATCCTGTTCTTCTCCTTATACTCAGAAAAGGGTACTATGACGGCGATGTTTTCCTTTTTTCTTCCACGGGAGATTATCACCTCTTCACCCTGCAATACACTTTCCATGACTTTCGAAAATTGTGCCTTCAACTCACCGATCTGCATAGTTTTCATAACAACATTGTAGTCCATGTCTTCATACTTGTCAAGTTGACAATGATAAGGTGTTTTCTTTTCGGAACTTTGCTGGGTATTTTTGCATTAAAAAATCGCTTGGCCAGATAGGGTATTTTTTCTTTTGCCATTCCCTCTTTTTCTTTGCCTAACGCTTCAATTTCTTTGGCCGGTTCCCCAGTTGACAAATTTAAAATGTCTGCTACAATTATATCAGCATCTACCAGAAGGCGGTCCACCCACCATTTGACTGGTGATGTTCAAAGAGAGCGGTACCGGTGGAGAGACTCTCTTTAAGGCTTGAGTTGTCAGTCTTATTTATGGGTAAGCCCTCGGTTTGCCATGCGTGTTTATCAGCAGGTGGAAACATGAGGTTGTAGCCCCCTCCAGACTGAACAATTCGGGCCTTTTCATTGTAATGTCCATAATAGTGCAAATACTTCCCTGCCACTGATGATTTGCCAAATCCTATAGACAATTCAACTGTACGAAAATGTCATAATGGGGGAGTAATCTGAATACGTAACGCAAGTTATAGACGATCCAACTTCATAGAGAAAAAGCGGCGGCCCAAATCATTTTATAGGATCGGGCCGCTCATAAAAGATCATTTTATCTGATCGACACTCTTTTTTGGGGGTGGCAATGGGGGTATTACTGGCGATCCTTCGCCAATCAGCTTATCTTGACGAACAGGTGCTGGCGGTTCGGGTTGAGGGTTCAGCCACGTTCGGCCGTCTTTCGTTATTAGTTTTACTTTGTCACCGACCTTTAAACCTTCCGCATTGCTTTCAATGGTTTTTGTTTTACCCCTGTCGTTCATGATTGTTATCTTGTTGCCTGCGATCTTAGTGATCGTTTCCGCAAAAGACTGACTTGATAAGCAAAAAACAAATGCCGCAGCAATGATCATAACAAAAACGTTCTTCATCTCGATTCTACCTCCTTTATTTGCCTTCTGTCATTTGAGGGAGTTGCCTGCTTTTGATGCCCCTTTTCCCTTCTTGAGGCCCTTTCTACGCCCTGGTTCCTCCAGCCGAAAGATTTGATTGCTCAGGTGAATCTACAACATAAACCCTGATATCTCTTCACTGCTGAGCTGGGCGCGTATCTGGAAACTGGCAAGTTCGAGTTGACCTCCAAAGGCAGTCTCGTCATAGAACATTACAAACATTTTCATATTGAGACTGGTGTCACCATCCTCTACGGTGTAGGAAACCGGCCCAGGTCTGTCGCTTATACTATTTACAGCCCGCATAAAGTCATCCGGTTGTTTCCTTGCCTTATCACCAGTGGCATAATTTGCCTGCATATGTACCCCACCATGGAAGTCAGCACATAACCAATTTATCTTGTCATGCGATTCATGATTACAAAGGAAATATGGCGAATCGCTTTGCTCTTCAAACCATATGATTCGATATCCCAGCGTCTCCAGATGATTGCCGATTTTCTGCAATATTTCACTTTTCATTACCTAATATATCCTCCTTCTATTATTACCTGACTCCCAGAGGAAATCGGTCAAATACTATGATTAACAGTTCGCATTGTCAAGGACAATGTCTTTAAATATATACGCTCTTTGCCCGTTATGCACCTTTCTGACCAGAAACGTGATCTCTACATCCGATGCATTGCCATCTTCGAATCGGAAGCACATTCGCCACTGATTGTTGATGCGGATACTCTACAGCCCTTTGCGGTGATACGTGACCCGCGGGATGAAATAATCATCCCATAGCAGAAATTCTGTGCAAGGTATCGCCCTTCTCAATTGAAATGATGGAGTAAATCTCCCGTCACTTCACCTTACCGGATAAGAGAGGTGGTATCTCACTAAAGCAGGGCTTCACAATTCAACCTTTCCGCAGTGACTTTTTGACGTATTTTGCATCGTTTCAGGAGTTCTATCGTTTCCTTGTAATGAGCACCGATGGACTCGCTTGTCATCGACTTCAGTATCTCCAAATCCCTGACCCTGACTTCCCGGTCCAATCCCAGATAAGCCCTGTGGTCCGGGTTAAGCCAAAAATAGAGAAACTCATAGGTGTCTTGTCCCGGGGTTGGCGATATCCGTCGCAGCATACTGCTATCGGGGACACTTGCATAGTGTGTGTTGCTGAAACTCATGATGTAACCCTCTTGCGTGAGCCATTCCGGGTATTGCTCAAGGAGTTCGGCAGCAAGTTGATTCTCGATCAACAGTCTCGCACCTTTTGTTGTGCTTTCCAATCCCATTACTCTCGCAAGGGTATCATCCTGTGGCAACCTCTTCTCGTAGTTCTCAAAGGTAAGGCGAGGTTCATATTGCAGTTTGCCTTTTACGATGGCACCCCTTAAAAGCAGCCCTTGATGGGTTAACCTTGCATAGACGGAATGCAACTGTTCCAGAGCGGCGTGGATATCATCGCCATAAAACAGCAGACTATCACTAAACATCGCGACAGTCGCATGGTCGTTTTCCTTGCAATAGCCTGAGAGGCTTTCAAAAGTAATATCATAAAACAGATTTAATTTATCTTTCGCCACATTAGGGTTGAGCCTGTAATAGCCGGAGATGCCCAGCAAATCACCATAGTATGTAAAATCCATGAATATTTGTCTCCTCTTGTTGTTTCAATAGATATATCACGGTAATAAAGTCATTGGCAAGTCGAACAGGGAAGCTATAGGGGAAAATCCGGTCTGGCTAGCTATGGGTCAGGTCTTTCCTCATGCGCAACGATACAAAACGTTACCCAACAATTGGCAGGATAGGGTAAATAGAGAAAAATCCTGTAAATTGTCTGCTATTTTGACAAAAAGGCGCCTTTGCCGTGGAATTTACCATCGACAAAGTCACCTTCATATTTGTTGCCGTTTACATCTGTAAAAGTTCCTTTGCCGGTTCGTTTGCCATCGACAAAGTCCCCTACGTAGGTACTGCCGTTTGACCATGTAGTGGTTCCTTTGCCGTGGAATTTACCATCGACAAAGTCCCCTTCATATTTGTTGCCGTTTACATCTGTAAAAGTTCCTTTGCCGTGGATTTTTCCATCGACAAAATCCCCTTCGTATTTATTGCCGTTTGCCCAGGTAAAAGTTCCTTTGCCGGTTCGTTTGCCATCGACAAAGTCCCCTTCGTATTTATAGCCGCTTGCCCCTGTTGAGGATTCCTTTTCCATCGCTTCCCCCTTTCTTATCTCCCCTTCCTATCGTCCACTTCACCTCATGCATGACAGATAACAGGAGAATTGATCCACACGTATATTTTCCCCCAATATTACAGGGATTGCAAGCAGAAATAAAGGGTAACTACATTTCTCATCGAGCTCCAATCCCACAATATGAAGCCCGGTGATACCGATAAGACTTAGCTAAAACAGCCCTGTCACCTTACCTGTTGCAACATCTACATCAACCCTTCTGTATGCCGGATTGGAGCTTGTACCCGGCATGAGACTGATCGTTCCCGTCACAGGACAGAGGAACTTTGCACCTGAAAATACAAGGACATCCCTTATGGGCAGTTTCCATCCCTTTGGCACACCTTTCCAGTCAGGATTATGGGATAAACTCAGGTGGGTTTTTACCATCATAGTATAGTAATCTCTTTTTTCCGAATCAGCCTCAAGTTTTCTTGCCTTTGCCTCTGCCTCGGGAATCCATAAGATACCATCAGCACCATACACTTTTTTCGCTATCTCTTCCACGCGCTGCATAAAAGGCATTTCAAGGGGGTACAGGAATCTAAAATCAATTTTCTCTTTACAGGCATCGATAACAGCATCAGCTAACTCCAGAGCTCCTTCTCCTCCTTTGAGCCAATGTTCCGATACAGCAACAAGCGCTCCTTCTGCCTCTGCAAATCTGCGGACAAGGGCAATCTCATCTTTAGTGTCAGTATGGAAGCTATTAATACAAACCACAGGTTTCATGCCGGACATTTTAACCGTTTGAATATGATGAAACAAATTGGGGATACCATTTTCAAGGAGCCCAAGATTCTCTTTTGTATATTCCGGTGGCAACGTAGCGCCCGGCGTAACTCTAGGGCCTCCTCCATGCATTTTTAATGCCCTGATCGTTGCGGTTATGACAGATACGCAGGGTTTTAAACCACTGATCCGGCATTTTACGTTCCAGAATTTCTCAAAACCTATATCTGCAGCAAAACCGCTCTCTGTAACATGATAATCGAATAGTTTGAGGCCGACCCGGTCTGCAATAATAGACGATTGGCCTATTGCAATATTGGCAAAAGGGCCTGCATGGACCAGGACGGGTTGGCCTTCTACCGTTTGCATCAATGTCGGGTTAATGCTTTCTCGCATAAAAGCACACATTGCACCGGCCACCTCCAGGTCTTCCGTGGTCACCGGTTTTCCTCGCTTGTCATAAGCCACAGTAACCCTACCGATCCTTTCCCGGAGATCTTTCAGGTCTCTTGCAACAGATAGTATTGCCATAAGCTCTGAGCTTACCGCTATGTCAAAATGGGACTGCATGGTAAATCCATCCATTTTACCGCCGATGCCGATAATAATATTTCTCAACGTCTGGGCGCAAAAATCCATTACCCATCCCATCTGGACATTTTTCGAATCTACTTCAAGGCGGTGAAGGTTCCTTGCAGCAAGCTCTTCATCGGTATAATTCCGTTCATGCTGCATCCTGGCTGTAAGAGCGACCATGGCAAGGTTGTGGGCATTAACAATGTTATTTATGTCACCGGTAAGTCCCAGAGAAAATTCAGTCAGCGGTATAACCTGTGCATTACCTCCACCTGCGGCACTCCCTTTAATGTTCATCGTCGGGCCGCCTGATGGCTGCCTGAATGCTCCGCCTACGTTCTTTCCACGTTTTCCCAGTCCCTCAATAAGGCCCATAGATGTAGTTGTTTTTCCTTCACCCAAGGAAGTGGGGGTAATCGCGGTTACCTCGACATAATTACCGTCAGGCCTGTCATGGACCCTGTCCATGATCTTCATATAATTCAGTCTTCCCAACCTGCCGTAAGGAATTATCTCGTCCTTCGCAAGGCCCATCTCCTCCTGAAGTTGCCATATAGATTTCATGTGTTCCTCAGCAGCTTCGGAAATCTCCCAATCAGCCATTGAAGTCGCATCATATGGCATGCTTCACCCCCTTTTTGATTGTTGAATGCTATGACCCATCATTCATGCTCACTATATTTCCTGTCCGATACCACAGATCTGATTGGCTTTACAATTCCAGCCAGGAATCGGAATACAGGTCGTGTCCGAGAAGCACCTTTGTTGTCTTTACGTACTCAATTTCCTCTTTCGAAAGAGATGATAAATCTACATCCTCTCCATCCATTACCCTCCCTACCAGGGCTTCCATCTCCGGCATCTTGCCCTTGGCTAAAGCGTTCAGTTCGTTGTCAAAAGCATCAACGATTGCAGAATAAATTCCATTCCGTTTGATCATAATAAAATAGGTCCTGTTGAGGAGACCCCGAAGAGCAGACGGAGCGCCACTGGATACATTTGAGAGCCCGCAGGTTGATTTTGCCTGAGGCGCCAGGTCTTTGAGCATTATGATGAATTCCATGCATCCGATAAGATGCGTCTGTTGGGCCATGACAGGGAGCACAATGGGGTCAAACCATATCTTTTCTTCCGGAATGTCATTCTCTGCTGCTGCAGCTAAGATCTCTGCGGCGTAGAATCCCCGTTCATTAACATCTCTGGGGATACCTTCGGCGCCCAGCGTGAGGCCGATAAAATCAGCGCCATATTTTTTCGCCATGGGAACAAGCACCGCCATCCTCTCCGGACAGGCGGAAACGGAGTTGATAAGGGCCCTGTTCCTGCACACCTGAAGTCCCGCTTCGGTGGCCTCCATGTTAGACGTATCAAGGCAAATCATCAAATCAGTCACTTCTTGGACCGTCTTCACGAGCCATTGCATAAACTCGGGGCCACCCTTTCGGGCGGGGCCGATATTGAGATCAAGCGCATCAACGCCTGCTTCCACTTCTGCTTCGACCATCTTTCTGATCGGTCCGGGATCGCGTTTTTGAAATGCTTCGCCTAATTGTTTCGACATAACGTTGAGATTCTCACCAATCAGCACCATACTATTACTCCTTTCCCGGAAACTCGCCATTCCGGATCTTACGGTTCAATAGCCAGAAACTCAACTCCCGGCATGCTAAGGTTTTCACATCGCAGGCATAATGGTAGACACATTGCTTCGCGGAGACCCGCAAGAAGTTCCCATCCGGATAATTTCTCTTTGAGCCTATCCTTCATGATTGCCGGATCGTTTGATAGAATGAACCTGATACTGGTAAAAGGTTTTTTTGATGACTTCATGGCGAGGCTTATCAACAACATAATCGGATACTATAAGCATCGATAGTAAAAATACAAGAACCCCCGGATTTCACCTCGTGACTGTTTGTTATGGATGGGTCAATATGTCCTGGAAATCAACAAAGGTGGGGCGTTAACACTGGTTTAATCTCTTATAAGAAATTTACACAATCAATCTGACGGTATCCAACAAAAGTTAACAGCAGAGTTCGGATTTCCCACCAGGGTAATCAGCTATTTCTTGTGACACTCAGCGCATTTCGTCGGAGCCTTTACACCTTTTGCCGCACTTTCTTTATGGCAGGTCTGGCATTGTCTTATGGAAAGCATCTTTTATTATTGGAGCGTTATCTTTTATTCCGTCCACCTGATGACATGTTCTGCAGGCTTGAGCTTCCTTCGGGTCCTTATCCTTATGGTGACAAACAGCGCAATTAATTTTTGCCTTCTGAGTATGTGTGATATGAGAAAATGTTACCGGCGCCAATTTTGCTCCTTCGAGTTTGAGCGTCACCGTATCGGGCATCTTTTTCTCTGCGGAAACAATGCCGACAGCAAAGCAGAAAAATACAGACAAAGACCAGTCACGCCGGTTATCAGGATAAGTTCTTACATTCATTCTCACACCTCCGAAGAGTTCTTCTTAATATTCATGGTAAATCAAAGAAAGCTCTATGTCAAGAGATCAACCTGGCCACACGCCAGCTTCTTTCTCAATCGATATAAAATAATCTAACATGAATGGTCTTGACTTTTTTGTAAGGGCGTGTATATATGATTGAAAGATAAGGAAGGCAGGATGAATAAGATAATGCTTCTATGGCACAGAATCCCTGAGCAGATCAGACGCCTTCTCATACCCTTTTTTATCATAATTGTCGGCTATTTCCTCACAAGATGGATACTGGTACCATCTGATTTCGGTCTCTTAGGCCACTATCGCGCCTCCTCAATCACAACAAACATGCAAAAAGAGATCCGGTACGCAGGAGCAGAGGCATGTACCGAATGCCATGATCAAATTGTTGCAACAAAGAAACAGGGATACCACCGGGGGGTTTCCTGTGAAGCATGCCATGGTCCGACTGTGGCCCACATCCAGGATCCCGGAGAATCTCAAGCCGGCCGTTACACGGACGCGAACGCTCTGTCTGTTGTGCCACGAATATCTCCCTACAAGGCCAACCGGATTTCCCCAGGTCATTTCAGATTCTCACAACCCGACGAAACCATGCATTTCCTGCCACCGGCCTCATGACCCTAAACCGCCACAGCCGTTAAAAAAATGCGAGGCATGTCACGCAAAGATTCAACGTGTCCTTACTTTGTCCAACCATTCCAACCTTGGCTGTACAAGTTGCCATGAAACACCTGCTCAGCATTATACTCAACCCAGGGAATATCCTCCGAAAAGGATGCAAAACCGGCAGGTTTGTCTGAGATGCCATGACAAAACCAGCTTCCAGCTCCGCAGGAAATTTCCAGGATAGACGGCGCTACTCATGGTGAAAAGTATCTTTGCTGGCAATGCCATTATCCTCACATGCCGGAGGCACGTTAAATGACAAAAAAAGATACTCATCCGATGAAAGCGGGGAGACGGGAATTCTGCAAAATGATTCTGGGCGGTATTTCACTGCTGCTCATTCCCGGAAAAGCCGGCCTCGCGAAAGGCAAGGGCGAGTATAAAGCATGGTATGGGGAGAAATACAACCCGAAAGACCACCGGTACGGTATGGGGATAAATGTCGATCGATGCATTGGCTGCGGTCGATGTGTTGATGCCTGCAAGAGAGAGAACGATGTCTCCGATGACCCTTTCTACTTCAGGACATGGATTGAACGGTATGCGATAGCGGGAAATGGAGAAGTGACGGTAGATAGTCCAAACGGCGGAAGGGATGGTTTCAAAAATCCTCTCCAGGAAAAAAATGTGCTCAGGACTTTTTTTGTCCCCAAGATATGCAACCAATGCGACAATCCTCCCTGCGTTCAGGTTTGCCCTGTCGGCGCCACATATAAAACAGAGGATGGGGTGATCCTGGTAGATGAGAAATACTGCATCGGATGCCGATACTGCATCCAGGCCTGTCCGTACGGAATGCGTTTTCTCAATCCAAAAACAGGAACAGCAGACAAGTGTACCTTCTGCTATCACAGGATATTGAAGGGCCTGGCCCCTGCCTGTGTTGAAGTCTGTCCCACGGAAGCAAGAGTATTCGGGGACTTATCGAAGGTAGCAAGCCCTCTCAGCCGCTTTGTCAGGATGAATAAGATCATGGTCCTGAAACCACAACTCAACACAGAACCGAAAGTATTCTACGCGAACCTCGACATGGAGGTGAGATAACATGGACCACGGCGGCCCAGGATCTCTGGCCCCTTCTTAAACAGATTACCGGCTTCATTTTCCCTAATGAGATCGAACTGCACTGGAATCTTCTTATCGTCATTTATCCTTATATAACGGGGCTTGTTGCCGGAGCCTTCATTCTTGCGTCTCTCGTCAAAGTCCTGAACGTAAAAGAGGTGCAGCCCACATACCGCCTATCTCTTCTCACTGCCCTTGCCTTTCTGATAGTGGCGCCTTTGCCCCTTATAGCTCATCTCAGCCACCCTGAGCGCTCTCTGGAAATGTTTCTGACACCAAGCACAAGCTCGGCAATGGCCATGTTCGGTTTTGTCTATATATGGTATCTGATGGCTGTCCTGCTTCTTGAAATATGGTTCGATCATCGTAAAGAGCTTATCCTGCGGGCAGAAAAAGAAAAAGGTTTAAAACGTCTCTTCTTCAAAATCCTTATCCCTTTATTCAAAGGACATCTCACCGCAGGCGCTGGCCTTCGACAAAAAAGCTGTTTACGCGATTACCGTCATCGGCATACCCTCTGCTTTTCTCCTCCACGGATATGTAGGGTTTATATTCGGTTCCGTAAAAGCAAATCCCTGGTGGTCCAGCGTGCTTATGCCAATCGTATTTCTTTTCTCGGCCATAGTGTCAGGAATAGCCCTCATGCTCTTGCTCTATATGATCATTACGCTTTTCAGTCACCGGAAGCTTGATATGGCATGCCTCGACAAACTGGCCAGTTTCCTGTTTTACATGATGCTCGTCGATTTTTCCCTTGAAGGACTGGACTTCGTTCAGCGTGTTTACCAATCGGAAGAATCCATCAAAATTCTCGGGGAAATGATCTCGCAGAGGCTCTTCATAAGCCTCATCGTCATCCAGTTACTCCTGGGCATGCTCCTTCCGCTTATCTCCCTCTCTGCTGTAAGGATCTTCCGTTTTTCGCCGGAACTCAAGAGGCTTATCTATTTCGTATCTGCTGTTCTTGTGCAGTTTGGTATCTTTGCCACACGCTGGAACGTGGTCATCGGCGGTCAATTGTTTTCCAAGAGTTTCAGAGGACTCACTGTCTATAAAATAGGGATCGGGGGAATGGAGGGTCTGCTTGTGTCATTCGCATTTCTTATCCTTCCCTTCGTTATCCTCTATGTCCTTGCAAAAATACTCCCTCCCTGGGAAGAGACTCCGGACATCAAAAGATCAGTGATCTAGCGGATAAACCGGCGGTGTTCTATTCCTCTAAAAAATACCGGTTGATTGTTATGACAAGAAATTACCTAAGAATAAATAAAAAATTTATACATCTCCTCCTTGACAAATTCTCTTTTCTGCTTAACTATTGAATAGATCCTGTTTTCTAGGTGTTTTTCGCAGTTTGTTGATTGGAGTTAGTTTTTTAGGGGAGCATTATGAGAACTCTCTTGAGACTCCCCTCATCAGAAATGGAGGTCGACATGGAGAGGGGTAACCTTGCTTTACCCGTAAAAGTCCTGGCTATTCTCCTTATCGCGTTAGGATTGCTTTTTTCTGCAGTTTCCGGAAGCGAGGCACAAAGGGCGAAAGCCTATATATCTTCCCAGGACGGGACAAAAATCTTCGTTTTCGACTTATCAAAGAACAGTCTTTCAAAGACCATCAATGTTTTCACTTCCACACCTCTGGGTAAGGTATTGCCTCCTAACATCAATGATATTACGGTAGCAGACGGTAAGGTTTTCGTATCGATTCCGGGCTCTGAAATTACAGCAACGGGAATAAATGAGGTGAGGGTTTTTGATCCGTTATCAGACGTCCTTATCGGAACAATAAAGACGGGCATGACCCCTTCCGGCCTCCTTGAGTATGGAGGAAATATCTATGTGGTAAACCGGTACGGATATACGATACAAGTCATAGATCCCAAAACTCTTAAGATTATAAGGACTATCCCCTTCACCAACCCGAAATCAATACCCATGAACAACCCTCTGTTTATGGAGATTGCCAACGATAAGATCTACCTGCCTTTTCCGGGAGGCCTGTCAAGACCGGGTGGGATACAGGTCATCGACTTGAAGACCGGAAAACCGACGAAGTTTATCGAGTTCGGCACTATCAGCAGCTATGGACCCGTTGCCATCAAAAGGATCAGCAATGATAAGATCTACCTCGGCGGTTCCCAGGGTGTAGCAGTTCTGGATACCGGAACTGATGAGATTACCAAAGTGGTGCCTCTTTCATCAAAGGATGTCTATGTTCAGTCCTTTGCCACATACAAAAACAAAGCTTATGTGGCAAACAGTGTCAGTACCGTTGATGTCATTGACACGGAAAACGACACCGTCTTAAAAGAGATCGATATCGGCTATCATTCTTACGCATTTCACTTGAGGACAGACATAACGGCAGCCATGGATAAAGTTTTCGTGTCAGACGCGGGAAGGGGCCTGAAGATAATCGATGCCAGGACAGAGAAACTGATAACCACTATCACTACGGATGAGCCCCTCGGACCTGTGGCTATCACACCAGATAACTCCGACTCTTCGAGGCAAAGCGGGAGACAATAATAGAGCGAATATCCTTGCATGGAGGGGTAGCAATGAAAAGACATGTCGCAGTTCTCTCGGTAACGCTGATATTATTTTTCTCTGCCTTCTTCGCTATGGGGGCCGCCAAAAAGGATGAAGGCCGTTATGCTGGAGCTGGTGTCTGCCAGGAATGTCATGTGGAACAAACCAAATCGATGAGCAAAACCCCCCATTGGAAAAAGGCAATCAAGGATTCTCCTGTAGCCGAAAAGGGGTGTGAGTCCTGTCATGGCTCCGGCGCCTCACATGTGCGTGAAGGCGGAGGAACTACCAGGGATTTGATCACCTTCGGCAAAAAAGAAACAGCGAAGCAGAAATCAGAAGTCTGCCTTGCTTGTCATCAAAACTCAAAATCAATCGCATTCTTCGATTTAGGGGTCCACAAACGCAACGATGTCACCTGCATCGATTGTCACACTGTCCACAACAGCGCTGTCCACAATCTCAAAACGGCTCAGCCCAATCTTTGTCTGTCATGTCATAAAGGCGTGAGGAACCAATTGAACAGGCAGGCCCGTCATCCTATCCAGGAGGGTAAAGTGAAGTGTACCGACTGTCACACTTCACACGGCGGGTTTGGCTCCAAGATGATTAAGGCCGACTCTGTCCCTGACCTCTGCTACAAATGCCACACAGAAAAAAGAGGTCCCTACGCCTTTGAGCACCCTCCGGTTGCTGAAAATTGTATGACCTGTCACCAACCGCATGGCAGCAACCACGAGAACCTTCTTACGAGCAAACCTCCCCGTTTATGTCAGGGTTGTCATTCCACAAGCGGGCATAACAATAGTGCTTACAATCTTCAGAACAGTTTCGGGGGAAGCGCAACCGCCAGGAACCGCTTCGCAGGACAGGGTTGTATCAACTGCCACGGCAGCATTCACGGCAGTAACAGAAGTCCCTTTATGGTTCGATAGGAGGTATACCAATGAGACTACGACTACTTCTTATTATAGCGACCCTCATGGTCATCCTGAATCTTGGGATTTACTCACCTGCCTCTTCACAGGAGAAAAACTGGGAAGGCTCTATCAGCGCCACAGGGAAAGTTTCTGACGTGAATGGCAGTAAGGCAAAATTTCATGAGTATTCCGACGACAGGTCCGGTGGTGTTTTTGGAGACGTAGATGTCAAATATGATTCTCCCGGCTATTTCATGGAGTTCAGGTCCACGGATCCGGGATATGATACCCAACAGTACAGGCTGGAGGGAGGCCCTTACGGCAAATTCAAATATTGGTTCGATTACAACGAGACTATCCACAATATTACTACAGGCGCACGGAGTTTTTACAATGGTGTAGGATCCGATACGCTCAGGGGAACAGCGGGCACAAACTCCAACGCATGGTCAAGCACATTCGACTATTACACCAAGAGAAAGAAGTATGATACGGGGCTCGATCTCAAACTGGCAAGGCCCTTTTTCTTTGACGTCAATTATAGCCATGAAGAAAAGGAAGGGATAAGACCTAACTGGACCCTATTAGGCTCATCGAGCCGAACAGATCGCTTCGCTGAGATTCCTGAGCCCGTGAACTACCAGACCAATAATATGAAACTGGAGGGCGGATACGCCAAAAACCCCTTCTTTTTTTCCTTCAGCTATGCTTATTCCAAATTCGACAATGAGAATCAGGACCTCTTCTTTACCAACCATCTGGGGGTACCTCTTGCGTCGAACAACGGTGGGAGTCTCTTTTCTCTACCGGCTGACAACAACATGCATAAACTCACCTTTAAGGGCAGTGTAAAGCTTCCCATGAACAGTAAATTTAGTATGGACCTGGGAGATACACGGACAAGATCCGAAACTAACAGTTACTACTCCTTCGATGGAAAGGTAGATACGAGAAACTACGGCCTGATGTTCACTACAAACCCGCTACGTTTCCTTGAGGGCAAGCTCTTCTATAAATATTACGATAGAGACAACAGATCTACTTCGTCTGCTGTTGCTGATGTTTTCGGAACAGGTCTTGTCGCAACTCATCCATTATCATACACCAATTATAGCTATGGAGGAGATCTGGGTTTCAGGCTTCCCGCAAAATTCCATCTCAACGGGGGTTACAAAAGGATCGAAACCCGCAGAAAGTTTGTGAACGAGATTAACCCTGGTGATACAGACCCGGCAAGCGTTCTCCCCTACAACACAGATAATGTCTATTTCGCTGATCTCAAATGGACAGGCTTTGATTTCATATCGGCGAAGATAGGCTATGAGCGGCTAGCCCGGAGTACTGATTACCGAACCGTCCAGAGCGGGAATTCTCTCTTCAGAACTTACTCTTATGCTGCACAGGACAGGGATACGTTCAAAGCGACTGTTGATCTATTTCCCACTGACAACCTGAATCTGAGTTTTGAATACGATTATAAAACAACTACATACAATGACACCCTCTTCGGCGTCAACGGCGACAAGAGGAACGCCTTCAGTTTCAGCGGAGATTATGCCTTCAGAAAGCTGCTGCGTTTTTCAGCCTACTTCGACGCGGAAAAGGCCACGCTTGACCAGTTAACAACGACCAGCGCCACAACACAATCACCTCAGTGGAAATCGACTCTTGAAGAAATTACCTATGGCTATGGCGCCAAGGCTGAAATTTATGCCATACCGAAAAAACTGACATTCACTCTTCAGGGAGACTACATCAGGAACCAGGGGAATAATGATTTCACATTCTATGGCACCAACGCCCAGTTTCTGACCGCTTTCCAACTTCCTGCCGGCGGGGGCAATCTTCCCGTTAACATTCCCAATGTGGACAGCTACCAGAAATACTCCTTCAGATTCGTTGCCGCATATAGTTGGTCCGATGTAATGATTATAAAAGCAGGCTATGTCTATGACCGGTATATATACAGCGACGCTCAGCTTAACGGATACCAGTATATTGTTACCCTACCCACAGCCGGTACTCCAACTACCGGATACCTCACGGGGGCCTACGCAAACTCGTCATACAGTGTGAATACGGTCTTCCTGGCAATGACATACCGATTCTGAAGTTTGCAAACCACCATCGCTTATAGGTTAATGGATAGCGCCGCGATGACAGGCGGATACTGAAACCAGCTTGAATATATATAAGCAACCGCTCACAATTGGTCTCTACTGCCTTTTCTGATGTTATTCCATTCCTAAATCAATGCGCTATCTTTGTTGGCAGCGTCGTCGTAAATCCTCACATACTGGTGTATCCTCCGGCTTTTGCACCCAGGAGCATGTCGAATTGACCGTAATTGCTTTTTTTCTCGTTAATGGATTGTTCATGGCAAGGAAATGCAGTAGACTATAGCAAGCCCTATGGATATTTACGACTACGCTGAGGATAAACAGCTTTCACTGACACGGTTCATGGATTTTACAAACTGTATAAATCCCCTCGGTCCTTCAAGCAAAGCAAGAAACAACCTGAAAAAACAGATAAAACACCTTGATGTCTTCCCTGATAAAAAGACACGATATCTTGCAGCGCTCATCTGTAAAAAAGAAGGAATAGCCGAAGATAACATCATATTGGGAGAAGGTTTGGCTCATCTCCTCCATGATATTCTGCAATCACAAAAAGCAAAGAAAGTTTTAATTCAGTCACCGGTTTCTCAAAGATTTAAAGAAGTTATCTCTGCCGGTAAAATGACTATCAAGCAATTACCCCTTGAAGAAAAAAGTGATTATTCAATGGATCTGGCAAAGATCCTCAAAGCAATGAAAGGGGCCGACACGTTCATTATGCCCTATCCCCATGACATGGTCGGTACTGCGCTTGCTGCGGGAGACCTCCTGACACTCATTCATGAAGTAGACAAGGCCAACAAAACCCTCATTCTGGTGGAATCATACCGGGACTATACGGAAATCTATTCGCCCGTGAAAGAGGCGGTAAGATCAAAAGGAACGGTCATTTTGAGGGACTTCTCAGACTTTTATGCGCTTGCCGGGTTACCGGTAGGGTATGCTATAGGCGATGTTGAAACGATGAAAAACATCCGGAAAAACATCTTTCCTGCAGAAATAAACACACTGGCAGCCCATGCAGCAATAGCCTCACTAAAGGACCATTTTTACAGGAAAAGGACCCTCGAATTCATTAACGACGAAAAACAATTTTTTTTAAAAACATTCTCTTCCATTGATGACCTCTCCTGTGTTGACACCTTATGTCCTTTTTTTGTTATCAAATTTAAAAATAAACCGGAAAATCTGAAAGAGATTTTTTTTCGATACCGCATCATTATTGATGAATTTATGGACGATACAGGCAATCATTGTTTAAGAGTGCCTATTAAAAAACATAAATGGAACGCTCGTTTCCTAAAAACACTAAAAAATGCATCGGGGGCCAATAGAGTATGACAATGAGAAAAAATACCCTCATCTTTTTTATGGGAATCTGTTGTTGTTTGTCTTTCCTTTTTTCCTCCGTTTACGCCCAAACACAGGAATTACGAATTCTCCATATCAACGACTTCCACGGATTTGCCACACCGTATAAACTCCTCGGTTCTGATGAACTAAATGGGGGAATTGCCTATTGGGCGTGGCTTGCCGATAAACGGGCAAAGGAAAAACCATCCCTTATCCTCGCTGCCGGTGATATGATACAGGGTAATACCTGGGCCAATCTCTTTCAGGGAAGACCAACTATTGAAGTCATGAATGCAATTGGTTTCCACGCCATGGTTGTGGGAAATCATGAATTCGATTTCGGTCAGGATACATTGAAAGAAAGAATCCTCGAAGCAAAATTCCCCATATTGGGCGCAAATGTCCTGGGTCTCGCCGCCTTCCTAAAGCCCTATGTTATCAAAGAAATAAACGGATTAAAAGTGGCCATTATCGGTGTCGTAACAGAAGACACACCGACATTCACGCACCCGCAAAATGTCGAAGGACTTACCTTTCTTCCCGTTTCCGATACCGTTGATAAATACGTGAAAGAAGTGCGGGACAAGGTTGATATTGTTATTGTCCTCACGCACATAGGCTACAACGCAGACATGATGCTCGCAAGCAATGTTAAAGGTATTGATGTCATCATCGGCGGACATTCACACACAAAAACAGGCAAGCATCTCCTCGTTGGAAATACTATCATTGTTCAATCCTGGGAACATGGATTGGCCCTTGGTGTTTTAGATCTTACCGTAAAAGATGGAAAGATTGTAGAAGCCGATGGCAAACTCGAAGAGATAAAACCCGCTTCCATGAGCAAGAAAGATGATGTTGCCCGTATTGTTGAAAAATATTCGGCCCAGATGAACACACTCATGAAACAAACAATCGGTGAAGCCCTCGTTGATCTCGATGGAGAAAACGTACGCACAAAGGAGACAAATCTTGGAAATTTTGTTTCCGATATGATGAAACATGAATCCGGTGCAGATGCAGCAATTATTAACGGAGGAGGCCTCAGAACAAGTATTAAGAAAGGCGCAATCACTGTCAATGATGTATATTCAGTGCTGCCTTTCAATAATTACATTGTTTCTATAAAACTGAGCGGAAAACAGATTCGCGAAACCTTAGAACATGGAGTGTCTGCTGTAGAGCTCAAAGAAGGCCGTTTTCCCCAGGTTTCGGGCATTTCTTTTACCTATGCACCAGCTGGCAAAAGCGGCTCCCGGGTTAACTCAATCCGTGTGAACAATGAGCCTCTGGAACCTGACAAAATATACATTGTCGCAACAAATGACTTTCTCGCAGCCGGTGGAGACGGATATCAAGCATTCCGGGAGGCTGTCAAAGCATCCGATGACTTCTCCAGAACGGGCGGCGCTATGAAAGGATCGGCCATTGTGTATAATAATGCCGGAAAATGGCTGAGAGATACTGCCATTCAATATATTACATCACTGCAGAAGATCAATCCTGCTGTTGAAGACAGAATCAGGGAAGTGAGCTGCAATGCAACTCTTTGTAAATAATAAAGCAATAGATCTTCTGCCGGGGATGAAAGTCATCCACGCCCTCATCGGAGCAGGTCTTGACAGAGAACTTGAAAGAGGAAAAAAAGTCTACGATGAATGGGGAAATGAGGTCGGCCTTGACGGTGAATTAACAGCCGGTATCAAATTATTTGTCCGGTAGACCCCTGTTTTATGAAGCGTTCTTCAGGAAGAAACGTATATCCTTGAAAAGACCTTCTCTGATGCTTGTATCGATTTTATCAATAATATCGAGTTTCATATATTTCAACTGCGCGAGCCAGAGAGGGTCATCTACTTCAACATAGAGTATACGGTCAGTGGTCCTCACGGGTCGCGCATGACTGGCCATCTTTTCCCCCACAATACCGCTCCAGGCGCTGAAGATCTTTATTTCTTCCAGGTCCTTGATATTATGGTGTCTGAGAATCTTCCCCAGGGCCCCCTTGAGGGATACAAAGGCCATACTTTTATACCTCTATTCGCGGGAAGATGGGGGTAATCTTATCAATTGCCGCTATATCGTCGGGAAGATAAAACCTCTTTTCCTCTTCAAAACTCACTTTTTCAATAGGTTTGCCGATCCCTATGGCCTTCCAGATCTGTTGTGATCTCTCGGGCATGAACGGATAGAAAAGAAGAGCCACGATACGCAGGCTGTTCCATATGTTATAGAGGACCGTTTTGATACGGGGGTCTTCTTCTTTCGCAAGCTTCCAGGGCGCTTCCGAATCAATGTATTTGTTGAGGATCGATACAATCTCAAAGGTATTTTGGAGGGCCTTGTGATAGGCAAATATCTCCATATCTTTCTGATACTCACCGATAAGCCTCATGGTATTTTCTTCAACAAAATCATCCATGCCGCCTTTTGTTTCGGGTTGCAAGATTTTTCCCTGAAGGAATTTTCCAATCATGGTGACGCTTCTGCTTGTCAGATTGCCAAAGTCATTGGCAAGGTCTCCGTTTATCCTGTGGACGATAGCATGTTTTGAAAAATCACCATCGAGACCAAAGGGAACTTCTCTGAATAGGAAGAACCGGAATTCATCAACACCGTAAGTTTTGATAATCTCGTGGGGATCAATGACGTTGCCCAGAGATTTGGACATTTTCTGTCCCTCTATTGTCCACCAGCCGTGGGCAACAACATGCTTCGGCGGCGTAAGTCCATAAGACATAAGAAAGCTCGGCCAGTAGACTCCGTGGAACCTGAGGATGTCTTTGCCGATAAGATGTGCATCACATGGCCAGAATGTATTAAAGGTCTCCATATCTTCCAGGAAACCGACGCCTGTCAGGTAATTTGTAAGCGCGTCAAACCAGACATAGACAATGTGGCGGTCATTGCCCGGCACAGGGATACCCCATTGAAAGCTTGTCCGGCTCACACTCAGGTCACGAAGACCCCCTTTTACAAAACTTGCGACCTCATTATAACGGATATCGGGCAGGATAAAATCTTTTTGTTTTTCAAGGAGTTCAAGAAGAGGTCCAGCATATTTTGAGAGCTTAAAGAAATAACTTTCTTCTTTTAGCTTTACCGGTTTCCTGGAACAATCTGGACAGGTCCCGTCTTTCAATTGCAGGTCCGTATAGTATGCTTCACAGGGAACGCAATACCAGTCTTCGTATTCTCCAAGATAGATATCGCCCTTTTCAAGGACTTTCCGGAATATATGGCGGACGACCTTTTTGTGACGTTCTTCCGTGGTCCTGATGAAGCCGGTATTGGAAATATTAAGCGCCTGCCAGAGGTCGGTAAAACGGTCCACCATCCTGTCGGCATGTTCTTTCGGATGGACACCGAGCGCCTCCGCTGCCTTCTCTACCTTTTGTCCATGCTCGTCGGTTCCAGTCAGAAAAAATACCTTAAACCCGAGAAGCCTTTTATAACGGGCCATAATGTCTGCGGCAATCGTGGTGTAGGCGTGGCCAATATGAGGTACATCGTTAATGTAATAAATAGGGGTGGTTATGTAGTATGTCTTTTCCATTCTTTCACTCCGGTATACTAACAATAACCGATAACCTGACCGAAGAAGGCGACTGGCATCAATCTCTTAAAAAACCTCTGCCTCTTCGCTTGATGATTGATTACCGGTCTATCTATCGCTTCTCCTTCGGCGGTTGATTGTTGTTATTGGGTGTTTTGCTCTCCTGTTCCGATAGAAGTGTTATATCTCTCAGCGGGAGCGTAACTTCTTTCCCGTCATCAACTTGAACCGTGATCGTGGAATTGAGCGTATTGTGCTTCACCACCTTCCCTTCTCCCTGGGGGACCTTGACCCGTTTACCGATTTTCGGGAAGTTCTTCTTGCTGTTGACATAGGTGTCGTATTCATAGGCAAGGCAGCACATGAGCCTTCCACATATACCTGAAATCTTTGCGGGGTTCAGGGCAAGGCTCTGTTCTTTCACCATTTTAATGGAGACAATAGAAAAGTTATGGAGAAATCGCCGGCAACAGACAGTGTTTCCGCAGTTTCCCAGTCCGCCGATAATCTTTGCCTCATCCCTGACTCCTACCTGCCTTAGCTCAACCCTGATTTTAAATTCCTTTGCCAGTTCCTTGACAAGCTCTCTGAAGTCAACTCTGCTCTCTGAAATAAAATAGAAGAGCAGTTTAGTGCCACCGAAGAGATATTCGGTGGTAAGGAGTTTCATGGGAAGGTTCATCTCCTGGATTTTCTGCTTACAAAAATCAAAGGCATAGCGTTCCTTTTCCTTCAGGACATCATATTCTTTTACTTCATCGCTCGTTGCCTTCCGGGTAATTTTTTTGAGCCCTTCTTTACTTGTTTCCAGGGGCTCTGTGAGAACTGTACCCAAACATGTCCCTTTATCGAGTTCACTTAAGACATGATCACCGACTTTTATATCGTCAGGCACTTCCAGTTCCGCGATACCGGTAAATCTGTCGACTCTTATATAACAACTTTTCATTTATTCTACCTCATAACATGAAAAAGTAAATTTTCAAAAACAAGCCATCTGTTGACATTATAACGCATAATGCGCATGGTTTCCTGAATTCTTTTTATCATACTTTCTACCCATTTTATATCTATTATCTGCCAATCTAAAAGACCCTCCAGGTCCTTATTCACTATTTTAGTAATATCTTGTGAGTGTTTCACGACAAGCATATCCCGGAAGAGCGAGAGGAGAAATGCGAGATAGATGCCGAACCCACTGCTGGTTTTGGCTATCTTTTCCGCTATAAGGGACGCATTGACAAAACTCCTGTTTTTTCCTGCAACGAGTTCTGCAATCATACGCCGAAGCAGAAGGTGTTCCTCCTCTGTCCAGAAAAGACCGCAGCCAATACTCCCATAGGAGATACGGGCAAGAAGATCGGCCAGGTCTTCATCTCCACCTGTTCTCATGAGAAAAAACTGCTTCAATTGTTCCCTGAGAAGGGGCGTAAAGAAGACCCTTGTGCATCGTGAACGGATCGTTATAGGGACCTCCTGCTCTGCCGAGGTAATGAGGAAAAAATGATTGAAGGGGGGAGGTTCTTCAAGGGTTTTTAAAAGCGCATTGGCCGCTTCATGGGTAAGTTTTTCAGCTTTGTCGATGATAATTGCCCGTTTTTCACTTTCATAGGGATATTCGTAAATTTCTTTACTGAGCATTCTTGACCGGTCTATACCTATAGAATCCTCACCCTCAATGGTAATAAAGTCCGGGTGATTGCCCCCCTGAAGCTTTTTACAGGGACGACATTCTCCGCAGGCGGAAGCTGATTCGCAAAAAAGATATTTTATAAATTCCTTGGCGATCAGTTTCTTCCCGATCCCTTCCTGACCATAGAACAGAAAGGCGTGAGGAATATTTTTGTGTTCCAAAAACATACGGAGAAGGTTTTTGGGTTTTTCGTGGCCGATAATATCTTCAAATCCCATAATTTTTCAGGAGAGCTACCACTTTTTTTCTGATGGTTTTATGTATCGTCGTCAATGTCGAGGCTTCCGTCAATTACAAAAAAGCGTTTCGGGTCCGCTTTTGACATTTTATCGTATGCCTTTTTTATCTTCTTATGGAAAGCCAGTTCCTCTTTTTCAAATCTGTCCATATCGGCCGATTCTGCTTTTCTTTTAAGACCACTTTCGACGGGACAGTCAAGAAGGACCGTGAGATTAGGCCGCACTCCCTTTGTAACAAGCCGGTTCAGGGTTTCTATGATACCCAGATCAATACCCCTTCCATAACCCTGATAGGCATATGATGCATCAATAAACCTGTCGCAGAGAACAACTTTACCTTCCTTCAAGGCGGGCTGTATAAGTTCTTCGACGTGCTGTGCCCTCATTGCCATAAAAACGAGAAGCTCTGAAAGGGGAGAAACCTCCATATTTGTGTGGAGAAAAATCTTTCTTAATGTTTCACCAAATGTTGTGCCGCCGGGTTCACGAGTCATGATAACATTGAAGCCTTTCTTGACCAGATAGGTATGTAATAATGCTATCTGAGTTGTTTTCCCGCACCCTTCAATTCCTTCAAATGTAATCAGCATATATGACCTACTTTAAAACTCTGTCCATATAATCGCCGGTTCTCGTATCAATCCTTACTGTATCGCCTTCTTCAACAAAAAGAGGGACCTGAATGGTATATCCTGTCTCCAGTACAGCCGGTTTAGTGGCATTCTGTGCAGTATTGCCCTTTACCCCCGGCTCTGTCTGGGTAATAAGGAGTTCGACAAAATTCTGTATATCTACTCCCAGCGTTTTCTCCTGGTAAAAGAGCATCATGACAACCATGCCTTCTTTCAGATAGTTCTTTGTATCGCCAAGGCTCTTTTCGTCTATAAATATTTGTTCATAAGTATTTTCATTCATAAAGTGGTAATCGGTGCCTTCTTTGTAGAGAAACTGCATCTGCTTCTCTTCCATTTCGGGGACATCAAGTTTTTCGCCTGAGCGGAATGTTCTATCGAGGACATTGCCGGAGATAAAACTTTTCAAACGTGTTCTCACAAAAGCGCCGCCCTTACCTGGGTTTACATGTTGAAAATCTACGATCAAAAAAGGCTCATTCTCCATGAGCACCCTCAAACCTTTCCTGAATTCTGATGTGCTTATAACCATTATTTCCTCCTGCTTTGTTCTTTCACTGGTGCTTAATGGTTGCGCCAGCTCAATATTATATTATACAGCAAAGATGTCTTTTCTGATACGGGTAAGGATTTGAGCATTCTCCCTGGTGATGAGCACCATGTCCTCCAAGCGTACTCCGCCGATATTCGGCAGGTAGATACCCGGCTCTACGGTAAGGACCATGTTCTCTTTCAGAAACTCCTCGGAGACACTGTTTATTGCAGGCGCTTCATGAACAGCAATACCAACCCCATGGCCAAGGCCATGTCTGAAAAAATCACCATATCCCTGCTCTTCAATGTATCCACGGGCAAGCGTATCAACCTCTTTTATTGCCATACCAGCCTTCATGGCTTGAAGGACAATCTTCTGCGCATGGCTGACAATAGCAAATATCTCCTGTATCTTTTCTCCCGGTTCCCCCAGGGAAATCGTACAGGTTTCATCACTGCAATATCCATCCACCTGTGCGCCGAAATCGATAATGATTGTTTCTCCCGTGAGGACCTTTTTGTCTGATGGCTCTCCGTGGGGAAGCGCTGCGCGAGGTCCCGACACAACAATTGTCTGAAAAGAAGGGCATTCGGCCCCGAGTCTTCTCATGGCATGGTCAAGGTCGTTTGCAATCTCCTTTTCTGTCATACCGGGCACAATTTTTTCCACTGTCTCCGTAAAGGCATCTGTTGCAATCCCTATGGCTTTCAGAATACCGGTAATTTCGGCAGGCTCCTTTATCTCTCGTATCTTTTCTATGTTATTTGCAAGGGCGACAAGATCGACATCAGGCAGAGTTTCTTTCCATGATCCATATATGTTGTAAGACATGTGGAAGCTATCAAAGCCCATTCGCTTGACCCCATACTTTTCACATATATTCCGAAGGGTGTTCTCTTTTTGTCTGATTTCAAAAATCTGAACATCCTTGGTCACTTCTTTTGCATGGGTAATATACCTGAAATCGGTGAGCAGGAGCACGTCGCCCCTTGTGATAACCAGTGTCCCTTCAGAACCCCGAAATCCTGTAAGATAAAATATATTATCCATGCCTCTGAGAGCGCATGCGTCAAGGTCCATCTCTTCCATTATGCTGAGAACTTTCTCAATCCTGTTTTGTCTCATAAGCTTATTACCACATTTTCTTATTCAGGAATCTTTTGAGCCCCTGGCCTTTGTTCTTTGCCTTTAATTCTTTTTTCAGGGCAGAGAGTTTTTTTTTATAAAAACTATTGTTTGGTTCCTTTTTTACAAGTTTTTCAAGAATCTCTATAGATTTCTCGATATATCCCTGTTTTAGATAAATATCTGCCAGTGTTACCGAAACAATGCCCGGTTTTTCCATATAGGGGATAGTTAAAAGAATCTCACGATAAAAATCAAGCTAAATCGTATACCGCCAACCTCTTCCCCTAAGGGTTTTCTCTTTCCTATACTCAGAATATCATGGGCTTAGCTGGCTTATCTCATAAAATATCTGAAAGACCGTGCTCGAAACGATAAGGCTCTTAACGCCTGTTTGCTCTATAATCGTTTTGGCAATTTCAAGGGCAGCCTTTCGTTGAACGAGCGCATCATACTTGTTGAGCACAATAGTACAAATTTCCCTCTCCACATCTTTGAGGAGCATTTCACTGGTAAAAAAAAGTCTGAAAAGCTCAGGGGAAATTATTTCGTCGCGACCTAATCCACTTTTCTCTGCCAGGATTTCCCATCTGAAGACTTTTTCATTGATAGACTTCCAAAGACTGTCGAGTCCTGCAACAACAAATATCACATCGGAAAAAGGCGGGATAACCGGCTCGTGCAGGGCCGGGTATTTGAGGGGTTTTCCTTTTGCTCCATCGGCTTCGATGAAAACTATATCAAAGGTTTTCCCCAACTCACGGATATCGTCAAAGGTTACTGCGGTGAGTTTACCATCTGCAAAAGATTTGCCGACCCTGACAGGATTGTCCAAAGCGATAGCATTCTGCCCTGCTTTCCCTGTAAGCAGCAGATAGGGCGCCTGTGCATATATTTTCGTTGTGGTAGTAACTACTGCCGTCTTCTTTATTTTGAGTGTCTGTCTCGCAAGATAATCAATGAGAGACGATTTACCTCCGGCCCCGACAAAGGTTATATATTTACCATTAAGTACCCTTTCTACAGGATTAATCTTTTGAATATGCCACATAGGGGAGGTTTCTTATCATTGCAGTAATCTCGAAATTTTTTTCATTTATCTTCTCTGGAGGAGACAATGTGGCCTTATTAAAACATGGTGAAGCATAAGGAGACTATCAATTATGGTCTCCTTATGCTCATTATGAACACTTTTATCTATCTATTTTAGCAGGCTCATTTGTTTTTTGGATACTTCCCTTGTCTGCCGGTCCTATCCAGATTTCCGCATCACTCTCAAAAGCGCCTCTGGACATCTTGATTGTGCATGTTTTATCGTCTTTAGTGTAATTCAGAACAACATCTTTATAGCGGAAACTATTGATATATCTCCATCCATTTTTTGCCATGTTCATCTTGAAATAGTTTTCCAGGGACTGGAGATCAACGTTGCCGCTGAGAAAGAGTACTCCTGCTCTGAAACTAGGAGTTTCGTAGACAAAGCTTCTGTCGTTTATAATGGTCATTTCCTTCGGTACCGGCACATCAGGAAAACCGTAAAATATCTGGTTGGGTCCTTCCTGTTTTGCCTTAGCAGAGCTTTCCGAAGCATTTCGTTGAAAAAGTGCGCAACCGGCAAATACCAACAGCATCACAAAAGACAAAATGATACATTTTTTCATAGACTCCCTCCCTTAATTATTTTTTTCAAGATAGGCATACGCACTGTGGTTGTGAATGCTCTCAAAATTTTCCGCTTCGACTGCAAACCACCTGACATTGGTATCTTGCGACAACGTATCCGCTATATCTCTCACAACATCCTCTACAAACTTTGGATTTTCGAAGGCCTTTTCGGTAATATATTTTTCATCTTCTCTCTTAAGGATAGAGTATATGTCACTACTGGCACATTTTTCTATAGTACTTATCATATCTTCTATCCAGAAAAACTTCTTTACCTTAAGGTCAACTTTCGCAACGCCTCTCTGATTATGCGCGCCATATTTGCTTATCTCCTTGGAACAGGGGCAGAGTGTATTAATGGGCACCGAAACGGAGACAACAAATTCTTTCATGATATCCTTATTGTCCATAGTACCCCAGATACCACACTGATACTCCATATAGCTCTGCGTTTTTGATATCGGCGCCTCTTTCTTAATAAAATAAGGAAACCGGATAATCATATGCGCCGATTCTGCATCTAATCTATTTTTGAGTTCCTTTAGAATATCCGGGAAATTTTTCATGTTGATCATGTTTTTGTTTTCATGGAGGATCTCCACAAACCTGCTCATATGAGTACCCTTGTAATGATGTGGCAGATTAACATACATGTCGATGGTGGCAATGGTATTTTGAATACTATTTACCTTATCAAGAACGATAATCGGATATTTTACATTCTTGACACCCACCTTGTCGATCTCAATTTCCCGATCGTCAAACATGTTCTGGACATCTGCCATTTCCACTTTATCGCTCATATGCAGCCCAAGCCTTTTCTGACTCCCAAACCCTTACCTCTTTAAGTAAAACGTCTTTTCCGGTTATGCGTTCCTTAAACGCTTCATATATATACATTGCGATATATTCCGCCGAACTCGCCCTTTCGGCAAAAAATTTGATTTCATTGATGTATTTATGGTCCAGATCATTGAGCACATCCTTAAGACAGTCTTTTAGAATTTTAAAGTCTACAAGGAGCCCATCATCCCCGAGTTGCTCTCCGGATATAAAAACTTCAACAAGAAAATTATGGCCGTGAAGCTCTTCGCACTTTCCTTTATACCCGACAATTTTGTGGGCCGCAGCAAAAGAATCTTTAATGCCTAACGTGAACATAGCATAATCTATCGTCTGGCAGGAATAAAGTCAATAGAAAGGCAGCAGACAGTCAATAGCGGATAGGAGATAGGAGGACAGAGAGGAAAGACGACTCTCATTTTACAAATATAAGGGTGGCAAGTAATTCTTAGGATGGAAAAGAGAAGTCGGCTGCCCTTCATAAAGTATATAAAAAAAGAATGGCGGTGTTGTTTCCGCCATTCTTTAATGAAGTGCTGATTTGCGAAACGCGAAGAAAGGGGTGTTACTTCTGTTTTTTAACTGCCTTTTTGATGACCACATAACCTGTTGTGGGACCAGGGATTGCCCCTTCGATGAGGAGGACGTTCGTATCGCCTCTCACGTCGATAATTTTCAAATTCTGCACAGTTACCCTTTGTGCGCCCATGTGGCCGGGCATCTTTTTCCCCTTCATAACCCGCCCTGGTGTCATGTTCTGACCGATGGAACCACCATGTCTGAAATATTCATGAGCACCATGTGAAGCCGGTGCGCCGCCAAAATTATGGCGCTTCATGACACCGGCGAAACCTTTGCCTTTTGATGTACCAACAACATCCACGAAATCACCGGGTTCAAACATTTCTACTGAATGAACAGCACCTATTTCGTTTGCATTAATGTCTTCTTCAGTGACTCTGAACTCTTTCAAAACTGTCGTCGGGGTTACACTCGCCTTTTTAAAATGACCTGAAAGCGGTTTGTTTACTCTTTGGACCTTCACGATTTCGTCAAAGCCAATCTGCAGGGCATTATATCCTTCTTTGATAGTTGTCTTTTTCTGGACAACAGTACAGGGTCCCGCTTTGATCACTGTTACGGGTATAATATTCCCGTGTTCGTCAAAGATTTGTGACATTCCTAATTTTTTACCAATAAGTCCTAATCCCATGTTACACACCTCCGAAAATTGTAACAGCATAGAAGAAAAAGCCTATAAAGTCAAGATGAATTCGATTGAAGTTCCGGTATTATCACTTAATCGCAATTAAATCATGTTAATTTTTGGCTTTTTTGAGAAAAACCCTTAATTTTTTCCTGAGATGAACGACAATATACTTATATGACTATAGCTAATAATTTCTCAAGAGAAGAACTTGTAAACAAAGCAGCAGATTTGAAGGTTATTCCTACGCTCAATGGCATTGTGGAAAAAGTTTTCAATGTCCTCGGAAATGATAATTCATCATTCAGCGATCTCGGTAATGTCGTTCAATATGACCAGGCGATATCTTCGAAAATCATAAGTATTTCCAATTCAGCTTATTACAGCCGGGGTATTGAGATATTTGACCTGCAGAGAGCCATGCTGACAATCGGTTTTGCAGAGGTCCAGGGAATTGTAACCTGTCTGATATTTATGGAGAATATCCTGAAGAAATTGAAGTTAAAAGAACAGGACCTCTTTGCTCTCTGGAGACATTCGATTCAGGTCGCCTGTAGCGCAAAGATGCTCTCCAAAAGGTTGCTCGTGGAAGATCCCGCAAAGGTTTATACCATATCTCTGCTCCATGATATTGGGAAGATTGTCTTCTATGTCTGCTTACCTGACTATGGGGAAACAATTAAGGCCTTAAACGGCAACGGCCAGGACATCGCTTCGCTGGAAAGGGAGACTTTCGGTATTGACCATCAGGAAATAGGTCGCGTTATAGCAATTAAATGGAAGTTTCCTGCTGATTTTATTAATGTTATACGTCACCATCACGAAAACCAGAATGCAGATCAATACGGTTCTATCTTTCGCCTGGTAAACGCAGCCAACAGGTTTGCACACTCTACCCATGATCCTTCGAGTTCCGAGGGAATAATCCTGGAAAAAGAGAAGGATACTATCACCCAAGAGGTTGATAAGATAATGGATTTTTTAACATTAGGCTAATATGAGACGAGAAGAACTTAAATCGGAATCAATGCAACAGCAATGGGACTTTTACGAAAGGGCCATTAATAATTATTCCATCATCATGAGGATTATGAGCAGCGTTGAAGATGGCCTGCTTGTAAGCAACATCCCCAAGGCCTTTGTCGAAGAGTCTTTTTTTGATATGTGCAAGATCATGGTGGACGACAACGGCATCATTCGTCAAGGACTCTACAGCATTGATGATACCCTGAGTGATCTCGATTTTACGAGCATTGCCATGCTGAACAATGGCGCTGGCGCATCATCACTGATTGACGATGTCTTCGGGTATGGCATTCTGTATATATATCCTTTAAAAAAAGACCTCAGGATTATCGGATATATAGTACTCGGCAAACGGTATTCCATGGAAATCGAGATGAAGCTCCATCGTGAATTGGAGATTGTCTGCGATATTTATAACAAATCATTGCTTTTAAGTGATAATGGACGCCGCCGCGAGATGCACGCAAAGGCAACCCTTGAAATAGCCCTTGAAGAATTTCCCGATGCATTTTTACTCGTCGATAAAAAGGGGTTCATCTGTTATGCGAACAAAAAAGCAAAAGGTGAATTTGAGACAAAAAGAGGTCTCCTCGTAGGTGAAAGACTTGAGAACATTATCCCTGGTGTTACCCATGATATTGCCACAGAGGAAGGGGCCCGCTATGGAGAGATAGAATATAGGTCTGGTGATACTTACAAAATATTCAAGGTTGAAAGTTTTCCCCTCAAGGAAGACATCCGCAAAGGTGAATGGATAGGGATTATTTTTAAAGATGTTATCGGAAAGAAAATCAGTGAGGAAGAATACCTTCTCAAACAAAAGATGGAGAGTATAGGTATGCTTGCCGGCGGTATTGCCCACGACTTCAATAACATGCTAACCGGCATTCTCGGATATGCGTCGCTTATGAAAAAATTTCTCACCAACAACTCGAAACTCAGCCGCTATGCCGAGGCAATAGAGCTTTCAGCCCAACGTGCATCAAAACTGACACAACATCTGCTTAATTTTTCACGAAGACAGAAAAAATCAACAGGCATTGTGAATATTAATGATTTGCTTGAAGATGTACTGTTTCTCTTGAAGGAAAGTTTCAGGGAAGTCAATATCGAAAAGAACCTGGAAACATCATTGCCATCAATCAAGGGAGAGGAGGCAGAGCTTCAGAATGTTTTTCTCAATCTCTTTATCAACGCAAAAGATGCCATGGACGGCAAAGGTCTTCTGAGGGTAAGCACAAAATGTGTAAGGCATATCGAGAATAAGGAATTTATCATTATTGAGATAGAAGATACCGGTAAGGGTGTCGATGAAGAGTTGAAATTAAAGATTTTTGAACCCTATTTTTCGACCAAGCAAGGTGGCTCCAACATTGGTATGGGCCTCTATCTTGTTAACCGGGTTATTAAAGAACATGGAGGATTCATCGAAGTTGAGAGTGAAAAAGACAAGGGGACAAAATTCAGCCTTTATATCCCCCTTCATTCCGGTGTCATCTCGAAAGTAAAGATAGAGGGAATAGCATTCAAAAAAGATATTCTCAAAAATAAATCGATTCTTGTTGTCGATGATGAGGTCATGATCAGAGAGCTTGTGAGGGGAGCCCTTGCAGATACAGGTGCTAAAATATTTGAAGCCGTCAATGGAGACGAAGCCCTTAAAATCTTCAAGAAAGCCGGTGATAAAATCGATGTCGTTATTCTCGATATGATCATGCCGGGGATGAAGGGTGACGAAGTCCTCAGAGAACTTCGTTCCATGAGAAAAGATATAAAGGTTATCATTGCCAGTGGCTTTATGAGTGAAGAACAACGGGAAAAATTGCGTGAGCATACTGTTGATATTTTTCTTGATAAACCTTTTAAAGACGAAGATATAAGCAGGATACTTGTAGAGGTCCTTTCAAAAAACAATACCGTAAGGGATTGCACGTAATCCGGGAGCGAATATCTCTTAATTCCTGTTGCAAAAAAATACCTCAACATGTCAAATGAGTTATGGTGATCCAGAGTTGCAACCCCTCATGTTAAAAAGGAGACAATAATGGCGGAAAAATGTGATTTCCTGGAAAAATGCGGTTTTTTTAAGCATTTTAATAAACAAGTCGAAGTGTTCGAAAAAGCATGGGTCATCATGTACTGCGAATCAAAAGAAAGATCCGAACAATGCGAGAGAAAAAGAATCCGAAAAGAAACAGGGTTCCCTCCTGTTGACAATCTGGCGCCCACAGGAGAAATGATTTAAATTTATTTAACGTCTGCGTCTTTTTCCGTACTTCATCTGTTACTTTAAGGTAAAGTCGACACGGCTCTCTTTCAACTTCTCCTTCTTTTCCGGCGTCAGTGATTTTGGTTCCACTATAAACAAACGGCCTGCGTCTACCAGTCCGGTCCCGAGAATTGCCGCCTTTACCCTGCCGGCACGTTGATCAGCCAATGCCCTCAAGTCTTCATTCTTTACCTCTGTATGGGTTAGGATCAATTTCTCCATCTCCTCGACAGGAATAGTCTTTTCAAGTCCTATTACGTTACGTGGTTTGGGAAATTTTTCAGCCTTATACGCCAACCTGAGGTATTTTTCATACTCCTGTGGTTCTATCTTTACCTCATCAACGGTAATATTTACCGAACTCTTTTTCAACAGGTCTTTCAACTTCTGTACCCTCGCCTTCTTCTGAAGGAGATATTGCTTCAGCCCTTCCCTGTCACGCTCCACATCGACATGCCCTGTTATATCGAGGCGCAATCCCGGTTTCTCCTGGAGGGCCTTTGTGAGCATATCCAGTTTCTTGGTATTTGCCTCCGAAAGGACGTCTCTCCCATAGTCAAATTCCACATAGCCCAGCTCTTCTCCTCCCCCGAAGAGTGAACCAAGGAGGGCAAAAGGTGATGTAGCCGCTTTGGCAAGGAGGTTCACGAGAACTTTGAGGACAATCCTCCAGACGCTGAATTGAGGATCGTCAAGACTCCCCGTTACGGGGATATCAAGTTTGATCTGACCCCTCCTGTCCTTTAGAAGAGCAATGGCCAGCCTCACAGGAAGTTTTGTCGCATCAGGGCTTTCCACACTATTACCGAGGGTAAGCTGGTCAATCAGGATGCTGTTCTTTGAATCAAGTTTCTTATTTTCTATGAGGTACTGGATATCAAAGGAAAGCTTCCCTTTATCGACAATATATCCGATATACTTACCGGAATAGGGTGTTACGGGGCTCAGGTCCATATCCTTGAAACTAGCCTTGAGATCTACATAAAGGTCTTCCCGGAGAGGGTTTATTTTTCCGACAATCTCAAGAGGGGCATAGCGATCAAATTTACCCCTCAATTCCACGTCGGCCATAGTTCCGGCACTCGATGAAAGACCCGATATTCTCCCTCCGATCTCGCTCAGTTCTCTTCTAAAATAAGGCTCTACCGAATAATCATGAAAATCTATCATGCCCCCCTGGAGGGTTACAGTATCGATTTTTATATACGGCGGCGGTTCTTTCCTTGCAGTGTCACTTTTTACCCCGGCAAGTTTTTCGGTCTTTGGCGCAGCCACTACCTCAGAGGCATCTTCTTTCACCAATATATCCTCAATATTAATCGTCTTGTCAGCATTAACGATAATATGGGCAGTAAAATCAGTGAGAGCCACAGCTTTTACAAGCAGTTTAGTTGGCTTGGTTTCAAAATCAATATTCCTTAGATAGAGTGATTCCAAGCTGAAGAGGTCATCAGTGTTCTCTTTATTGACAGATGCAAAACGGTTTATGGAAGCTGTACCGCGAAAACGGATAAGGGGATCTTCTTTGTTCTTTCCGGTTATGGAGAGATCGCCATTGGCGTTGATGCTTCCACTGACAACGGAAATCTTCATCTTATCAGTGAAATAAGGTTCAAAGGGTCTAATATCAATATTCTTGATTATCGTCTTCGCCTCGACTGTCAGAGGGTTTATACCGAATGTCCCTCCGATATTTATCATCCCTTTTTTATTGAGCACCAATGAAGTAAAAAACTTTCCCTTGCTATCCTTTGCGGGGGATATGTTCTCCCCCTTCAACTCCATCTGTTCTACAATAACTCTCGCCGGTTTATTGAAGGAAAAATCCTGAAAAAATACTTTTCCGTCGGTAAGCTCAAATACATCAAGAAGAAATTGCAGAGAATCTCCTTCCCCCTTCTCGCGAATCTTTTCTGTCTCTTCTCCTGGACGGTCAGCCTTTTTGTCCATTCTGTCCTTTTGTTTTTCCGTGGCAATGCCGGGAATATTGAGATTCCCATCTTTATCGCGTCTGAGCGTTATTTCCGGTGATTGCATTGAAACTTTCGCGAGGCGGACCCTCATGGCAAGAGGCTCAACGGAGTGCAGGGAGATATGCAATGCCGGGAGGCTGAGGATGGGCTTATTTGTCGCGTCATTAACAGTCAGCTTCGTGAACGCAGTGTCTCCCTTTAGAGTAAACAACGGTTCTTCTTTATTCTCATAATCGATGTATGTGAGCTGAAGTTTTATATCGAGGTTACCTGTGGCCACTTTATAAGGCAATGCCACAGGAAGATATGCCATGTAAAAGGGGATATCAATGTTATCGATATTAATATCGATGCTCGTTTCGCGGGAATCTGCAAAAGGTTTCGTCTTGCCCCGGATTATATAGGGAGAGCCGTTTACTTTCAGAGAAAGAACAGGCTGAACATCGGTTTTTATGTCCCGGGGGATATTCGATATGAAGGGAACGGTGAGGTTGAGTTCTCTCACAATATGTTTCTTCTTCAGGGGGCCATCGAAAAAATCAAGGCTCCCATTTTCAATGACAATACCCCGGAAGGCAAAAGTAATGGGTTTTGATTTTTTTGGGCTTCCCGCAACAGGATCCTGTGACGTCTTTTTGTCCATGAGGTCTGAAATATTGTATGTCCCATCTTCGTTGCGGATAATATTAAGATAGAGATTCTTCAGATACATTCGGCGGAGAACAATGTTCCCCTTAACGATGGCGGGGGATATTTTTGATTCCATTTCATCAAGAGAGAGAAATGTCTCCATGCTCCCTTTTTCTGCAACATGAACCTTCTCGATTTTCAGTCTTAGCGTGAAAGGATTAACAGAGATTTTGCCAATTGACACGCTCCGGTTGAGACTTTTGGAGAGTTCTTTCAGTAAAACCGATTTCAGTATCGGCGGAACCGCAAAAAAACCAAAAAGAGTGAATATAATAAAGGCGCTGGCACACCAGAGAAGAGTTTTTTTGAACCAGCCCATAGAATGCCTCCTCATATATTGTTTCTATACCCCAATGATAATACGCAATCTGTTGTTTGTCCAGTTAGAAATCCCGGCAAATATAAGACTGCAAGAAAGGTTAATTGCGAAGAATCATATAATGCCTTTGCAGGGCAATATGTTCCTCATCGGGAATTTTTTTCCTACTTTAATCTGTAAGACAATCCTACTCATGAGAATGCAAAATAATACGCTTATACCGGGTCGCCTTCATTCATATGATCTGCCGTTTCCATAGAGAGGCGGTAGGGTGTCCTTCGTTTTATTTATTTTTTAAGGCCGGTACAGTTATTGCATATTTTCTTCATGGAACTAAAGGAGTCATCATTGCTCATTTGCGATAGTAAAAAGGAGATCTCATGAATATATATCTTTTAAAAATCCAGTGGGAGTTTTTCGGTCTTAGCGCACCCGCTTTTTCATGGGTCGCCTCGGCTGGTATTGTCGTCTACTGCCTATGGGTTTACCTGCGACAATGGCGGGAATCAAAAATCAGACAGCGTGTATTTTCGATTGCTGAAAAGAGGCTCAAATCAATTCAGACAGAGAAACCACAAAGACAGAGCAACGGAATTCCCCGGGGGTTCTATGATGCTATAGACAAATCCTTTAATGGTCTTCCTCTCCTCAATATACCCTGGCAAACCATTTCCTCCTTTATGGTGAGCAAGACCGGCAAGAATGGAGAGGAACGGTTTTGGGTAAGCGAAGACATAGGGAACCTCTTTAATGACACGGTCACTGTGGAAAATCCCAATTACAAGAATGCTCCTGCGATTATAACAGGAATAGGTCTTCTTGCTACCTTTCTGGCTATCCTTGTTGCCCTCCTGGATATGCGGCTGGTAAACAATCGAATTCAAGGGCTTGATCTTCTTATTCATGGTCTTTCAGGAAAGTTTTTATCCTCAGTTGTCGCTGTAGCCTGCGCCACAGCGCTTGTCATCGCAGAGAAAGGCCTTTTCCATCCGGCAAAGAGACGAGCTGCCTCTCTCTGCCTGACCTTGAGAAGAATGTTACCCAGATTGACATCTGCCCAAATACTGCTCGATCTTCACGAAGAAATTGCTGAAGAGTCAAAAGTCCTGAAAAACCTGAGTTCCGGACTCACCCTGGATTTTAACCGGAGTCTGGCTGAAGCAGTCGGACCAACAATGGAAAGGATGGCTGCACAATTCAATGAATCCCTCACGGGCGCTACCCAAGGCCAGTTCGGACAGATATCGGAATCTTTGGCAACCACCGCGCTCCTGCTTCAGGGCATGAACAGTCAATTCGGCTCGACAGGAAATGTCCTCAACGAATTGATGGATCTGGCAAAACGCACGGTAACCAACGAGAAGGAGAACCAGAACGTTCAAATGGAACAGATGACCGGTGTTGTCGGCGATCTTATGGATAAATTGCAGGACCACACAGGAACGTCTGTTGGAAACATGGAGAAAGCACTGGCTGCCATCACCTGCGACATGTCCCGCAAGATGACAGAGCTTTCCACCCAAATGGCGGCGGTGATTGAAAAGACCTCTGAAAGATCATCTGGCAGTGCAAAAGAAGTTCTTGATCAAGCAGGCTCTCTGACGGCAAGGAGCGCCGAGCAATTGGCGCTGCTCCTCGAAAGTCACAGCGCAGAAATGGCCAAAGTCGATAATCTGAAGGCTGCCCTTGATGGCACCCTGAGACAGTTCGCAACCTCTATAGGGCAATACGGTAAAATGACAGATGGCCTGGAAAAGCTTACCACAGAGGTAAATGCCAATGTATCATCACTCGCCGACATCACAAAGTCTGTTGCCGATAGCCAGGAACTGGCTCTCCGTCTTCTCTCCTCAACTTCAGAACAGATGGAATCACTTAAAGGGTTCTCAAAAGAACAGCAGGTGGTCTGGGAACGGATCGAGTCATCGATGACCAATTACGAGACTGTTTTTCAAAAAGTTGAAGGTCACGCAAAGGACCTTCTTTCTCAGATTGCCCGGCATCTCGGGGGCTACTCGACAGTTACGGAAAAACATTTTAACATGCTCACTACAACAGCAGATAACTTCATTTCGCAGGCCAGTGGCCGTCTTTCAGGCTCAATCGACGAACTGGGGGAACAACTGGATGAACTGCACAGTGCCGTGACCAAAATGGCCTTTACGTCGCAGAGTATGAGGTAGGCCATGATGAACCGTGAAAAAGATAAAGGTATGTCTAACTCATTCACCGATCTCATGACCTCCCTGGCAGTGATTTTTATTCTGCTCTTCTGCGCATCCCTCAACAATGCCCAGCAGGAAGGTCAGACAACGAGGAATTCGGTCCTTGCTGAGATGCAGAAAGCCCTGAAAGATTTTGTGTCAGGTGGTATAGAGGTCAAATCAGACCCGAAAGATCCTCTCGGCCTCCTCGTTCTTGTGCCGGAAGACCTCCTGGCCTTCAAATTTAATCATGCAGATATTTCACCCTCCGGTGAATCCTTCTTAAAGGCTTTTATTCCTAAGCTATCCCGAATCGTCTGTCTACCGCAGTTTTCAAATGAGATACATTCGATTGTCGTCGAAGGACATACAGATTCATCCGGGACGGCGCGGCATAATTGGGACTTAAGCCAGAAACGATCAATGTCAGTGGTCCGTGCGTCTCTCAATATTTTAGACCAAAATGGCGGAAGGGAAGAAAAGGCTACTTTTCTTCAACTTCTGTCTGCCAGTGGAAGGGGCAGCGCCGATCTCATTACGGGTCCCTCAGGGGAAGAGAACCCTTCTTCAAGCAGACGTGTGGTATTTAAGCTCCGGTTCCGTTCGATAGAACAGAAACCGCTTCTTATAGCCTTACAATCGGAAAAGGAGTAATTATGGCGCATATCCAACAAGATGAATATGTTTCTTTTGAAGACCTGAACATCATCATTCGGGAGGTGCTGAGCAACCTGGATACCTCGGTGCGGCGTCTGACCCAAGTACCTCCAGGCTCACGTCTTCAAAATCTCCAAAATGCTGTCTACAGTATAGATGCCCCTGTCGTGCACCGTCCCTGGCCGCTTCAACGACACCTGCAGGAATGGGCTGCGTTTATTTCGGGAGAGAGGGAAACCCTTGATGTGTCTGCAATGAAGTATCTCTGTTGGGTGCCGGAAATCGCAACGGACACACGGTTCCTCAACTATGTGGAGAATTCCGCTATAGAACTGAGCTGGCGCTCCCTCGCCGGGCTTGTCCGTTCATGTCATTGCAGATGGGATAGTCTCTCCCTTGAAGGCCCATCCATCTCTATCATAAGAGATTTACTAGACCAGTATAAGGGGTCAAACCAGGTCCTTTTGAAATGGCAGGCAAATATAGATGCCGTTCTCGGTAGAAAAGCCCCTCTCGTATCGGCTGATAAACTTATTCGCAGAGGTAAAAGTCTTCAGTCTTTCCTCGATGAATGGCGGTTCGAAACAGAATCGCCTTTTTTTCAGAAGTTTGTTGAGATCGCAGCCATCAGGTGCCGCGATCAGATTAATCAACTCCCTGATGATGTGCTGGTACTGCTTTTCAGGGATCTTTTATCATGGCCGGGGTGGAGATTGTCCGCTTTCAAAAAAGAGATCGGCGCCCTTATCCTCCATAAACCCATGAACGGACGTGTTCAGGAAACAACCCGGAGGTTCATCCTCCGTCACAAAGAGCTCGGCGACCCCAGGCTCCCCATTAACGCGATCAAATGGGGCGAAGTGCCGGAACAAGCCAGGACCCTCTTTGTCGAGTGGCTCCGGCAGAAAAATCCTTTTGTCTTCAATGAACACGTATTTCAGCAAGGCAGAGGATGGATCTGGCAACAGAGAGTTTCCGGGATGGATCACCTTGCTTTTGAACAGCAAGAATGACAGTAAGGAGAATCCCTATTTTCGGCCCCTGATCATCACTCCTGCTCAGAGAACTGATTGCAGTTCCAGCAGTTTTCTACAGGCAAATCTTCCATAAAATGAGTAGTCCGGACCGTCTTCGATTGTCCATCAATCTGCTATTTTGTTCTTGATATCTGCCGACAATTACGGGAAAATAAATTGGTTGGCGGGGAAATCACAAAAGTTAATGCACTGAAACAACATTCCCTGATGGTGGTCCATAACGTTGCGAGACTTATGACACTATTTACACATAGACCCGGTCAATATATTCTTCTACAGGGAAATTACAATGGACTCAGCGTTTAGTTAGGCTTAAAAGAACGAAGAGGAGGATAAAATGAAGTGTGCAGGCTTATTGTTTCTGGTTGTTTTGTCATTGCTTGGATGTGCATCGACACCAACGGGGAATATTGAGGTATTCGGAGACACAACTAAGGCAATTACCGATAAAGTCGACGCCGTTATTAAAGAATATAATGATGCCAACACTCAAAATGAAATAACCAAATTAGCACAACACAGTAAACCCATCACGATAGATAGTTTTAATCCGGTCAAACAAATCTTGATCATGGAAGCAGATAAGAAAGACTATGCAATTTATAAATCCAACAAAGCACTGGGCTCTTACGCGGCCGCACTATCCGATTTGGCAAAGGCAGGAAATCGTAATGAGATTGACTCAGCGGCCGCAAAACTATATGGTTCCCTTCACAGTCTCAATAACCAGTACAAAGAGATGCGGGGCGCTGATCTCATTGACGACACGACAAGTGCGACAATCGGGAGGATAATCGCTGAGATCGGCAGTCTCTATGTTGAAAAACGACGAGGTGAGGCCCTCAAATCAATTATCATTGCCGCAGATAAACCGATACAAACAATATGCGATGTCATTATTCAGGAACTCTTGAAGGGTACAATCCAGGAAAGACTCTTCACCATGAGGTATACCGAACTCACGGGTTATATCAGCGACTATAATGAAACGGCTACAAAAGCAACCTTCGAGCACAAGAAGAAAGCCCTGGAGGGTATCTATCAAAAATACAGGACCATGCAGGCGTCAAGCGCTGCCATCGAACAAGCCATCACCGCCCTGCAATCTGTAAAAAAAGCACATGCAACCATCATGAAAGAAGTTCAGGAAGATCGCTTCACCGGCAAAAGGATCGTTGCAGCAATAGGAAATTTGAAAGATGTTCAGGACCATTATAATAGCCTGGAGGAATTAATGCTTACGTGTAAAACACAGATAGTCGCTGACGACAGGAAGGGTATCATTTGCAAGAATAATAAATAAATATGACACAGGGTGGTCCGCTCCGGTTGCAACGAAACAACAGATAAAAAACAAAAGGAGTGTTTTAATGAGCACATTATCAGAACTGAATACGGCAGTAAAGACACTGGATGACCTTTGGCTTGTCTGTCCCGATCTCAAACAAAAAGAACAAATCCTTACAGAGCGCGACAAGCTCGATGCTCAGGCAGCGGCACTCGCCAACCTGACACTGAAAGACGGAACAAAAGCACTTGATGATGCGATTAAAGCATTAACCAAATTGACTGAAATAGCCATAAAAGCCAAGAAAGAGATTGATATAGTGGGAAAAAGCATAGAAAAAACCGCAAAGGCTATAAGCAAAGCAACAGTTGCCACAGTTAAGGTTGCAGCATACATTGCCACGTTATAATGCAAATCAAGGCCGTGGCGCGAGGTGACGCTTATTATTAAATGCTGCAACCCATCCACAAATCTCGTACCAAGCAGAGGGTGCATGCTATTTACTTATACCGAAAAGAGCATTAAAATAGTGCACCATGAAACAATTCAGACTCGTAAGCGACTACCAGCCCAGCGGTGACCAGCCGGAAGCGATTCAACAAATCGCCGAACGCATTGAAGCTGGCGCAGTGCATCAGGTCCTCCTGGGCGTCACCGGATCAGGGAAGACTTTTACCATGGCCAATGTGATAGAGCGTGTACAGCGCCCTACCCTCATTATTTCTCACAATAAAACCCTTGCGGCACAACTTTTTGCCGAATTTAAGACACTCTTTCCTGAAAATGAAGTCCATTTTTTCGTCAGTTATTATGACTATTACCAGCCCGAAGCATACCTGCCTGCCACAGACACGTTCATCGAAAAGGATTCATCGATCAATGAAGAAATTGACCGGCTGAGACTCCTTGCCACAAACGCCCTCTTTGATCACAGTGATGTCATCATCGTTGCAAGCGTATCCTGCATTTACGGGCTCGGCTCTCCTGAGGCCTATTACGGGATGCTTCTATATCTCGAAGAAGGCCAGGGCATGGAGAGGTCAGCCATCATCAACAAACTCATCCAGTGCCAGTATGAGCGAAATGATATGGACTTTTACCGGGGTAAGTTCCGCGTTCGGGGTGACAATATTGATATATATCCGCCCTATGAGGAAGAAAGGGCCTTCCGGGTAACCGTAGAGGAAGATAAAATTGCTGCTCTTTTTACCATCGATCCTTTAACGGGAAAAGTCCTGCAGCAATTAAAACGGTGTACCATCTACCCCACCACGCATTATGTGATGCCCAAGGAAACCATCGACGGCGCCATTGGGTCCATCAAAACCGAACTTGCCGAACATCTGATAGTCCTTCAAAGCGCCAGAATAAGCTTCTTGAGGCCCAGCGTATTGAAATGAGGACCAATTACGATCTGGAGATGATGGCGGAGATGGGTTACTGCACGGGCATCGAGAACTATTCCCGTCATTTTACGGGAAGAAAACCGGGGGAGCCGCCGCCGACGCTCATGGATTATCTTCCCCGAAACGCCCTCATCATGATCGATGAAAGTCATGTAACAGTACCGCAGCTTGTCGGCATGTACCGGGGAGACCGGGCGCGGAAGACAACGCTCGTTGAATTCGGTTTCAGGCTCCCTTCAGCCCTCGACAACAGGCCCCTTACCTTTGAAGAGTTCGAGGCGCGCGAAAAACAGGTCCTCTATATCTCGGCAACACCAGCACAGTATGAACTGCAGAAAGCAAAGGGCTTTGTAGCGGAGCAGATCATCAGACCCACAGGGCTCATGGACCCTGAGATCATCGTCAAGGAGGCCAAAAACCAGATCGATACGCTCCTCCCTTACATAGAAGAGACCGTACAAAATAAAGAAAGGGTGCTGATTACGACCCTGACCAAACGTTTTGCCGAGGACCTGACAGATTTTCTCCTTGACCGCGGTATCAAAACAAAATATCTTCATTCCGATATTCGATACACTGGAGAGGGTTGCTATCGTCAGGGATTTGACGGATGGGAAAATTTGATGTCCTTGTTGGCGTCAACCTCCTCCGGGAAGGCCTTGATCTGCCGGAAGTCGCCCTTGTGGCCATCCTCGATGCCGACAAAGAAGGCTTTCTGCGTTCCGAAACATCTCTCATCCAGACCTGCGGGAGGGCAGCACGGAACCTGAACGGGAAAGTGCTCATGTTCGGTGACCGCGTAACGGAATCAATGCGTAAGGCCATACAGCGAAACAGAGAGAAGGCGCAAGGTGCAGATTGGAATATAATAACGAACACGGCATCACACCGGAAGGGATCAAAAAATCGATTACCGACGTCCTCTCCTCTATCTATGAAAAAGACTATTATGAAGTACCCATCGATGAGCTGGATGGAATAAACCTTAAACCGAAACAACGCTCAAAAATATGTGAAGAGATTGAAAAAAGAGATTGCTGAAGCAGCGAAGAAATGGGATTTCGAGAAAGCGAAGGAACTCAGAGACCGTCTTCTGAAAATAGAACAGATGGAACTTACCCTGTGATCACCGAAGAGCATATCAATGATCTTCCTGAATCACCCGGTGTTTACCGGTTCAGAGACGGTGATAATAATATTATCTATATCGGCAAGGCAAAGAACCTCAAGGAACGGGTCAGGAGCTATGTCAGGGAAGGAAAAAAAGATGTAAAGACAGAGCAGCTTGTCTGAAACATAGATCATATTGACTTTGTCCTCACCGCCAGTGAAAAAGAGGCCTTTCTTCTGGAAAATAACCTCATCAAGGAACACACCCCGAAGTATAATATTAACCTCAAAGACAATAAAACCTATATCTCTTTAAAACTCACCATCAAAGACCAGTATCCTGCTCTCTTTCTGACGCGGAAAATAGTTGCTGATGGTTCCCTCTATTTCGGCCCCTATCCCCATGCAAAAGAAGTAAAAGATGTCCTCAAGCTCATCGAGGACATTTACCCGATCCGGAAATGCAAGGATACCGTATTCAGAAAGAGAAAAAGAGCCTGTATGCTCTATGAACTGGGAAAATGTCTTGGTCCTTGCGCAATTGATGTTGATCCACGGAGCATATGGAGAGATCATAGAGGAATTAAAGGATTTTCTCCTTGGTAAAAACGAAAAAATACTCAAAGATATCAAACAAAGGATCTCAAAGGCCGTCTCGGCATGGAATTTTGAAGAGGCGCAGACGCTCAAAGAGCGACACCAGGCCATAAAGGTATGGTTGAAAAACAGCATGTTCATGAACATTTCGGAAAAAACAGGGACGTCTGGGCTTTCGCAGAGGAAGAAACGAGGATCAAGATAGTGCTTCTCATCATTCAGAAGAGGTGTCCTTATATCCCGACGGCATTTTAAAGAACCTTTTTTCACCGAAACATCCGGATGAGACTATAACAACATTTCTCTTTCAATATTATGGCGCGCACCCCATCCCTGACGAGATCATTCTCTCTGAAGAGATTGAGGACATGGATTATCTGGAAAAACACCTTGAGGAGTCCAAAAAAGGGGCTTTCAAGATTCTTGGACCCAAAAACAGGTCAGTCACAGGACATGGTTCGTCTCGCTATAGAAAATCTCCATGAAACGGAACCGTTCGCCCTTGACGAGGCATTCAGACGGTCACTACACCTGAAAACTAACCCTCTCCGCATAGAGGTATACGATATCTCGCACATTCAAGGCAAAAACCCCACAGGTGTCATGGTTGTCTTCGAAGATTTCAAGCCCTCGAAAAAGGCATACCGTGTTTTCCATATCAGAGGGGCCTCAACAATGGATGACATGGCCATGATCAGTGAGGTACTTAAGAGAAGAGTAAATGATCTCGCCCTTGGCTCCTTGCCGGACCTTTTCATCATTGACGGAGGGAAAGGACAGCTTGCAGCATCAAAACAGGTCTTAAAAGAAAATAACATTGATAAAGAAATCATCTCTATCGCAAAAGGTGAACATCGGAAGAGCATGACAGACCTTATCTATCTGCCTGGCAGAAAAAATCCGCTCTCCCTGTCAAAAGCCTCTCCTGTTTTCAAAGAAATCGTAAGAATGAGGGACGAGGCACATCGGTTTGCTGTCTTTTCTCATCGGAAATGGAAAAGACGGGAAGACCTCACATTTAATAAATAATACCCATTATATTCACTACACCATTGTTTTGTAATGAAGAGAAAAGAAGAGAGAAAGGTATATGGCAGTACTTTTTTGATGTTTCACAGCACTTCAAATTTGCATAGAAGTCTTATAGGACAGCTGTAACAATCTTATAAAGATTACAAAGCACTTCTCTGCTCCGCTAACCTTTATGCATACCTTATGAAATTGTTAAGGGGCGGAATTATGCTTCCGCCCCGCAGTAACCATTAAAGCTTGTTGAGTAAAAGAAACGAAATAACGAGTGAATAAATAACAAGCGATTCGATCATTGCAAGACCGATGAGCATCGGTGTAAGTATCTTCCCTGATGCTCCAGGGTTTCTCGCAATACCTTCAAGCGCTGCAGCAAGACCTTTTCCCTGCCCTAGTGCGCCGCCAAGTGCTGCGATACCAAGACCCAGGCCGGCTGCAAGAGCTGCTGCCTGCTTTACGGAGTCGCCAAGTCCTGCTGCTGGTGCATCACCGGCTGCAAAAGCAATACCTGCAAATCCAACAAAAATCCCGAGAAGCATAAACACTGTTAGAAATCTCTTCATGAAATCTCACCCCTTTCCTGATTTTTTATTAATGTCCCTCATGCGTAATCGCCCCGGCAAAATATGCCATGGAGAGCAGCATGAATACAAACGTTTGTACAAGTGCAACGAATAAACCAAGTATCATGGCCGGTACAGGAAGAATTACCGGAAGAAACGAGATTGCCATTAATGTTACCATATGGTCACCGAATATATTCCCAAAAAGCCTGAGCCCCAAGGAAAGAGGACGGGCCAAGTGTCCGATGAGTTCAATAGGGATCATGATCGGCGCAAGCCAAAGCAGAGGTCCCATAAATTGTTTCAGATACTTGATGCCGTGTTCACGGACCCCGAAATAATGAGTCATTGCAAATACGGTGAGTGAACAGGCAAAGGTTGTATTCACATTATCCGTTGCCGGCAGAAAGCCAGGAACAAGACCGGAAAGATTATTAAAGAGGATAAAGAGCGCAAGCGTTCCGACGAGGAGCACAAATTCTTTTCCACGTGGTCCCATATTGGCCATGACAAGGTTCGATAATGCCTCCACAATAAGTTCCACAAAGTTCCTGAAGGTAAGCCGCGATTCGGGGATAATGGTGTCCTCTGACTTTTTCAACTGCAGGTAACCGAATATAACAATAACGAGGAGTATAAAAGAAACAATAATACCGCTGGAAACGTGAGAGGGGAGATCTTTTAGAAAGGGAACGAGAGAGGCCCACGTAAATGTATCATGCCCCATTTTTTTGCCTCCTTTTGAGTATCGGGCTCATAAGAATATGTATTTGCGCAATAACTATTGACATAAACACTGTTGACAACCCCACGACAAAGAAGATGATATTGATGTCTCCGTAAATAAGAACAGTGACAACTGCTGCCGCAAGGGCGAGGAATTTGAAAGGAAGGGCAATGATAAGCGACCTTTTCTTTCCCGTAGACTGAAGAAAACCGCCCTCAAGGATCTTTCTGAGGATGCGGAAGTTGAGGATCATAATGGCGCTGGCAACGGCAAAACTGAAAAAATGTCGAAAATCCTTCATAACCAGCAGGATAAGTACGGAGCCAATTACAAGAATGGCTACATTGATGCGCTCTATGTCATTTACCATTGTTTCTTTCATCGTCTTTAGCAACCTGTTTAATAAGCCTTAGAATTGTTTTTATAGCAGCAGCAATGCCAAAAAACATAAATAATATCGTTAAATAGGGAGATGTCTGGAAATACTTGTCAAGAAAATATCCAAGCGTAATACCGATAACAACACAAAGCCCCATTTCAAGGCCAACGGAACTGTATTGGAGAAGAGTTGTGAAGTTGTCTTTCTTGCTATTCTGCGCGGTCATCACTATGTATTTACCAGTCTCTTTTTTCTATCACAAGGGCACCCCTATAGTCAACGTATTTTTGTGATTTATTTCTCATTCTATTAGAACCAAAATCTGCAAAAAGACATTACAAATTATTATTTTGAATTTTGCCCCTGTTCTGTGATATAAAAAACAGTCCTATGGGCCGTTAGCTCAGTCCGGTAGAGCAGTTGACTCTTAATCAATTGGTCGGAGGTTCGAATCCTCCACGGCCCATATATAATATCAACACGTTACAAAGCATCAATATTCACAATCCTCCTCAAATTGTATATTTTTTGTATAGTTCGTTTTTTCCTCATGCAATGGCAATCAGGTGGCAAATTATTCTGGGTCGATGGGGTAATGCATACCATCCTGTGTTTGTCTGTCCTTATCTCTTTAAATCCTTCTTTCTATATCAGAGGTCTTTTCAGCCTTATTGATAACTGTTTCACTGTTTCCGATATACTTTTTTCTTCATCTTACCCATTTTTTTCCTTTCATTTATTGATTACCTCATAAATCAATATTTTTTATTCTAAATCCTAAGCTATAGGCCAGTTACCCTCAATACTTACTGACCGCAGTGTGCAATCCTTTCTTCTGCAATCGACAATGAGGCAATTAGTGAAATAAGTGCTCTTTCATAAGAAAAAAATAGTATCTGCTCATAGCGACCACTTGCTTTTCTTATAAATAGGTTTAATACTTGGTCACAGGACAATTTGATTTTATAACTGTTGGAGCAAACATTAGAACCGGGAAAAGATGCCATTGAAATGGTAGAACGAAGAAGGGCACATGCCTTTTGAACACATAATTGATCACGGAATTCGGCTCGTTGTCGTCAGGGGCGATGGAGAAGGGTCAGTGGAAGAGACGGCTGACTCTGCCCAACGGCTGCTTGAGGATCAGTCCATTGGTACGGATTACTCCTTTATATTTGTTGTGAATGATATTGCACTCGATCCAACATCTGATGAGATGTCGAGTATCGTTTTCTTACTCAAAATAATGTTAGGCCGTTTCAGCGGTCGCATGGCAATCGTGACTTCACGGGTTGGGCGCGTTACTACCGCCAACCTGATCGCCTTCTCAGCCGATAATGGGATTGGAAGGTTGCAGGTTTTCACTTCGGAAAGTGAGGCTCGGAAATGGCTGCTTCAGTCGGTTTCCGAATGACGGTCCAGGTTTGCCAATAAAAATCAGACATCTATCTATTTGATCTTGACCTTGCACTGTGTGGCGCATCTCAATGTTGCTATTGGTAATAGTCAATATCTCCCTGTTATTACTACACTGTTGGTGTTCTCAATAACTTTAACCCGTTCTCATCCTTCCTACATGGACCTTTTCCCAAGATGCTGTGTCATTTAGGACAATTCTTACAGTATTTTCTATTGTATCAAATAGGAGGATGTAACCTGAGCCGTCCTACGTAAACTGGGATGCTTATTGGGAGTTATAGATGATATAGCGAAACATATTAATTGTAAAGCCACTTAGTTGCTATCAATATGTCTCTGGATAGAGGCTTATGGTGAGGCAAGGAGTTGATAACTGTTAATGATTTATTTTGTTAAATAGGTTTTCCATAAGCATAGAAATCCTGCCCGTTCCACTGCTGGCACTACTTTGATAGCTTCTCACAAGCCCTTGATAAGAATAGTACTTGTCGATCAATCAGACCTTTTTCGATATATAAAATAGCATCTGGCACTCCCGACTTTTTGAGATACTCATACCGGTTAACGTTCATCCGAAGTAAACCAAGGTATTGACGTAATGGTTGCATCTCGAAGTCGGGCTGCTGAAGTTCTGTTACATTTTCTGTTTTCTGTATCAATGCTGTGTTCATGTTTACTCCTCTCTTTGCGTCCTTTCCAGTGAATATACAAGAACTATGCCGCTGCGATATGTCCGTGTAACCTATTGATATTATGATTTTTGTCTTGATAGGCAACACGTATGCACCACTGGGTCTACAATATTTGTGGCTATTGCTGCGTTTTTTGTTAGTATTCACTGCTTGTTATTGATCTATTTGCAGCATGATGAGTCATGCCAATACCCAACAAAGGTGTATCACTATGGCATACTTATTGCAAATTAACCTCATGGACCCAAGCAAGGAGGACGCATGAATTCAGGAGTTGTCTTAGGTGCTGGATGTTGAATGCGGTAAATAGATCAAAACAATATGGATATATTTGCGGCACATGTTGATTTGGATGCAATCGGTTCAGAAGAACTCATTAACCACGCATTGAGGATAGACGATGGAGACCCTTGAAAAATCCATTCAGATAAAGCCTGATCGTGCAGGAGCCTATAATAATCTTGGCGCTACCTATATCAGGTCAGGTATGTATCGGGCAATAGAGACCTTTAAACGGGTCTTTCAGATAAATCCTGACTTTGCGGAATCCCATTATAACTTGGGAGTAATTTATACTTTTATGAGGTGTATTATAAAATAATACAAGCTTACATGAAAAAAGGTGTACAAAATGCTTCTTCAGGTACAGTTTAAGGATTTCAACTATCGTTATGTTGATGCTCGTACCCTTGATAGGTTATTTGCAAACAAAACTTTTCGACCTCTATCCCGGCCATCCGAGGAAAGACGGGCTAATGACCACCGTGATCCCGTTAGAGATTTGAGCAGCCAGAACTATTGCTATAACCGGCAGGGTAGGCTGATAAAAAACACGAACGTAGCACTGAGCACCTTTGAAATCTATGTATAAGATTTCCTCTTAACATCCATATGCTTTATCACCCGGCAGTTCATCATCTTGCTATACTAAGTTTCAAGCCTTAATCTGCAGTTCTTCCTAATATAACTGATGCAGGAGTTGCAGGTATTTTAATAGCCCAACTCCACCCCCGCCTCAATATTCTAATGCATCTCTGGCATATTTATAGTAATTTCTATCGTATCAAATAGGAGGATGCAACCTGAGCCGTCCTACGTGAACTGGGATAGCTCTTTGGCAGTTATTTAAGAGTAGTTTTTCTATAATCTATTGCCGATGTAGTGATATCTGTCGGACTCATACTCTTCCTTTCTTTAATTGTAATAATACCTCTATGGCTATTACTACAACTTATTTTGGTTGCATGAGTCCTGTTAAAATGGGGGCTACTCCAAAGGCACATCGCCCATAAATTGATGATGGAAACGATGGAACATTTCTTTGGAACTGGTCTTACTGGGTGTTTATATACCTCAACAGTTAATCCATATCCTGTATTGTAGACTACCCCGTTTTATTGCATCTTCCAAGAAACTTGGATTCCAACCTACCCTATTGAGCCGCACCATCAGTATTTTCTAAATCAAATAGTAACACCAAAAGAACCTTGGAACAATGCTCTTCCTCAACACTCATTAGCGGGAAGAACATTCAATTGTAAAATGAACAAGCAAAGCAAAGGGTACAGGAAAACAGGGAGTGTTTCATCCACCTACGAGCCTTGCACACGACCTTACCTTGGGCGAAAAACATTATCAATTGGAATCCAGCAAGGTTGAATATCCATTAGAGACTGCGTGCCCGGAACAGTGTCTCCGCCTCCCCACATAAGACCAAAGCCGCATAGACAAATGTCCCACCAATGATTATTATTGATTACGATAAACGTCCCCGAAGGGACAGGACAAAGAAAAAAAATGAAGATAGTTGATTATCTTGCATCAGACTGGTTATGCTTCAATGTCAATTACGATTTACAACTAGTCTGATCACTCTTCACCGTTAACACATCGGTGAAGTGCCATGGAGTTATCATGAGGCGATGTGTAGGTTGTTTGGTGCTCTGTTTTATCCTACGGGCGTTCAGCGTGTCCATTGCCTTCGGGCAGATGAGCAACCCGCTATCTAAACCTCCGGAAAATAACGCCTCCGAGTATCCCGTGACACTCGGCGACCAGATCATCTTCTCTATAGGGCCAGGCATAAAGGAGCCAGCAGTTCCGATAGAGACACACCACAAGCCACTGCCCGGCGGTGCCGAGAACACTTTTACGACGCAAAACCCAAACCTCATCACAGCGATACATCGTCGGGTTGGAGCGCAGCAGCCGGATAAAGGAGGGCCTTCGCTTTGGATAACAGGGAAGTGCGAGGAGAATTTTTCTTTGATCCACCATCTCTCGGATAGAGGTTCTGAAAAACAACAAGATTTGTTGAATAGAAACATGCCACACATTAATGGCAGCCGCCGGTATCCTTATTTCGAATCTGATGAGCCTATCTACCCAAGGATGCCCCTGTCCAAAGAAATCAGTCTAATCGAAGATCAAAAAGTATTTCCTTTCTCCTCCAATGATACCTCCTCTGAAAAGATGGGTTCCGATCTAGTATTCACCTCGCTGGCTGAAGAGAAAACTCTTTCAAATCAGGAAAAGCAGGTGCTCACTGATCAGTCTCGCAATTGGAAAGGAATCGGGCGAGATACGGCATATTTTATGGGGTATCAGGTTGTTGTTGCTGGAGCCCTTTATCTTTCACCAGAGAGTGTAACAACGTGGACTGACGAACAAAAAAAAGCCACGGTAAACAAATGGGCAGACAACGTACAAAGCGCAAAATGGGATAAGGATGCAGCATGGATCAACTATATAGGCCACCCGTATTGGGGTGCTACCTATTACATCCGGGCCAGAGAGCGCGGTTTCGGGGAGTTTAGCTCATTCTGGTACTCAGCGTTTCTCTCCGGAATGTTTGAATATGGGATTGAGGCTTTTTTTGAGCAACCATCATATCAGGATCTGATCCTCACTCCTGTGGGAGGACTACTAATCGGCAAGTTTGTCTTCGAACCCATTAGGGCGAGTATCAAGTCCAAAACAGAGCTTATATGGTTTGATCATCTACTCCTCGTCTTGACCGATCCGCTTGGCGCGGCAAACAGTCTGGTTGATAGATCACTGGGTGTCAAGTCGAATGTTCGATTAACCGTCCCCGGACTCACACCCCTACGGTTCGATCGGCCATCCTATCATACCGTCAGATCTCTGAAGAGACAGGATGAAAATATCTTCCGTCAACATGAATTCGGCATTGGAATTGATCTTATGTGGTAGAGAGAAGTGCGGTTTAGCTCTGCGTGGCAGGGTTTACATATTAGTGCTTTTAATTGCTTTCCGAAGTGTTTCGACTGACGGAGAATTGGTAAGTCTTCCAGACTCATCGCTAAACATCCTTCAAAAAAACCCTATCGTCCCTTGTGGTTGTATCTCCTTTCCATCGACAAATACCAATGGTGATCCGGATAGTCCGATAGATATAGCTTTTTTCTCATCAATCTTGTGAAAATTAACCTTTGCTGTAATCTTTTCAGTAACCAATGCGTCACTTACATTTTTACGAAGAGCTTCTTCCGACCCGCAGCCTTCAAACAGGTAACAATCAATGGTCATGAGCAAGGCTCCTATCGTAGTCTGCACACTCTAATGCTCATTCCATAGAGCATACAGTTATATCTTCTACTTTTTCTTCTGTTTATTGCATACTACGTTAAATAGTGTCTCTGATCCGCTATTAGGCTCTATTGACTGCCATTTTGCATATGACGGTAAGTCAAGTCCGTGTTTTATATACTCACCTCGAATTTTTTCATAATCTATCGATTCCAAGATCTTGTCGTTGAGGTCATAATCTGTGCTTGAAAACAAGAACCACTCTCTTGTTGAACAATTAAATCCGTGTTGATCAATACTATGGCTGAGGTTTTCAATGTTAAGCGGCAATGCAAATCCATTGTTTCTCCTATTTATAATGAAGCTGTGTCTGCCCATTTCAGAATAGATGATTTTACCCCATGCTCTCTTAATTTGTTTATCCGGAGTAGAAGTGATGCCTTCCTTGTCGTAATAATGAAATCCATATTGTGATTTCGCATATGATACCCACTCAGTAGACGATACCAGTGAAGGTACAATAAGAAAACATAGCATTGCTAAGCTGATTAAAGCACGATGAAGACCTCTCATCAGGGACCCCCAATTATCAGCATTCTCAGTAAAAGACTCATCGGGAGATCTCTCTCCCCGACAGAGGTAAGCAACGCATCGACAGAACTGAAAGCTTGCTGTGGAGAAATGGCGCAGTCGTGACTCTCTCGGGAAAAGATCAAATATCTCTTTATTGACGGTGTTAATTTCCGTATGAGGATCAAAGATGGTATAGATATTGTCCCGTCCTTGTGGTATCGGTGTAGAGAAGACGGAACAAAACTTGTTCTTTCTCTCCAGGGCGGCGATAAGGAGTCGGGATCTTGCTGGAGGGAATTCTTCAAGGACTTGAAAAAAGAGAGGTCTGAACGGCTATCGGTGCAATAGGCATTATGGATGGTCTCACCGGTCTTGAGAAGGTTTTTTAGAGGAGTTCTCATGCAAGATCCAACGTTGCCAGGTCATGTCGCGAGAAATGTTCTCGCAAAGTTACCATAAGTTGTAAAACAAGAGGTAGCAGACGATCTGCGTTATTTTATATATTTCCATTCTATCAGCAATATATGAAATAGACAATCAGTTGTTTAGCGTAACGATGATTAATTCAAGGCAGGTTATAAGCTTGATTAAGGTTTATTACAAAGAAGGAACCCGACTCTTGTGTTGAATCTTTATTCAGACTTTGGGTCATTTTACGGACTCGACGCATAGTAAATCATTATTAACCCAATATTTAATCACTGCTGGAATTGCCGGTGTTGCTACTTTGTCTGGAGGATCAACCCAATATTCGGTGGTGTATTCTCCTTTCAGGTATTTCTCTTTATTCGGTGGTAGCAGGTAATAACTTGACATATATCTTTGCGATAGAGGGGCATTCTTACATCGCTCAAATATTTCAACAATAGCATCATTCTTTAATGTGTACGATCTTTGTTTGCTGTTTGTTATTGATATTGACCCGTTGTTAGTGTCGTATTTTGCACGAAACTCGGAACGACCGCCAAGAGTTCGAAACTTTTTGAACTCTATTAAATCAATAGATAACCATCCTATAAAATTCTCAATCGTCATAGATCCCCTTTATTGTAATAGCATTAAACTCAATAATGATATTATAAACACATTTATAATTGATGTCGTAAAAAACAGGGTTTGTCAACATTGGTGTGGGTAAAACGGCCCAAATATGAAGATCACCAAGAAAGAAGGAGAATGTACATGGCTGTTCCAGATTATTAGAGTTTAATGTTCCCTCTTCTTCGATTTGCAGAAGAAAAGAATGCTGACAACGTGCTTATTAGGTCAAGGGAATTTGCAAGGCAGGACATTGATAACTGGATAGAGCATAAGGAACATTTTGAAACCTATGCTCCACGTTATGAGAAATAGGATAATCTCTATTTATCAGGAAGCCTGAGCAATGGCCTGCCTTCTTGCCACTTTTAGCTGGAACAACACATCCCTTCGTCAGTGACACCAGGGATTAGTGAAGATCAAAAAAATATCTTTTTTGTTGACATATTCCAACAGTTGCAATAATTCTGTTAGACAGAGGCTTTGTACAAAGAAGGAGATTAAGATGATTCTTCATGTGCAATATCAGGATTTACGCTATGACTATGTTGGTCCTCGTGTCCTTGATAGGCTACTTGCAACCAAGGGTCTCATACGTTTCTTCCGGCCATCAGAGCAAAGATGGGTCAATGTTTTTTATGATCCCATTCGGAGGATTAGCGGTAATTACTCAGGACCCAAGAGAAGACAGTCCGAAAAACAGGTATAGCCCTTTTACAGGACATAACAATGGGTCGACGGGCAGGCAGAGATGTGAAACTGGAATAAGGTTGGAGTATTCCGCCCGGGAAACCGGAGTTGAACGAATGGTCTGCTGCTATGCCTCATTTTTCTGATTACAGCCCGTGGGTTCATATACATATGGATGAGCTATCAATAGGTCCTGTTTTTCTAAGATGCGGTCCTTCTCTGAACGCTTTGTGTGAACATGAACATGCGTGGCCCCTCTGGTTATGGCACACCAGGAATGTGCCTCGTCGTTTACGCTAACGCCTATGTCTCCCTGGCCGATGTAGATAGGAATCCATGTCCCATCAACTATTTTAGCAAAAATGTAGTTGCCCTTTTGCTCGGGGTCGCAATAATATGGAAGCTCTTTAGGCCAATATCTATATTTCTTGCCAGATGCCCCAATCCAATACACTTCCGCAGTTGACATCTCTGGTCCCTCCTCTTTGATTTACAATATGCCATACAATCTTATCATATAGGGCATACTAACAATTGGCAATTACAAATATGTAATAATTACTATTTGAAATCTTCATCGTTTGGGAAGATACGCAGGTTGAGGCTTTCTGGAAGTACATCGATAAGATTTCATTCTTCTTTTTTTTCAAAAAACGAATGGCAAAAAATGCGTTTAACACATACGAGTCGAGCATTGGGATTGTCAGGAAAAATTATTGATTACGGGGTGAAATAAAAGTATTAACGAAAAGCTCTAGCTCGTTGTTAAAAATTGAACGAGTCGTATACCTTCATGAGCTTTCCAAGCTCTACTTGCTTCGACGCATCACTCTCAACATCCAATAACCACTGACGGATACCGTCAATTATGTCTTTAGAAAACTCATCAATCTGTAACTGTAGTATGCGGCCTTTCTGATTCATGTGAACGAGGCCGGAACCTCGTGGTATAGTAAAATGAAAACTATCAAGAGCGTCTTGAGCTCGCTGAGCACCTATTTCTTCAACCCCTTCATGTAGTAGTGCACATCGCAAAGCGTAGCAGTCATTACCAGATAAAAAAGTGTGGTGTTGATTGGTATACTTAGGCTGCACGTAGCGGTTAAACCATTCCGGGTACCTTTTAGTTGATGGCATTCCTGGATACTCTAACTTTCCGCAAATATCGGGTAATGTGAGGGCAAGGAAGATTGCCCCATACCAATTTTCACACACGATATTCTTTTCTAATGCTTGTATGAATTCTTCCATACATCAACTCCCAAGGATTTTTAACACCATGATCGCACACACTGTTTCGGCAAAGTCGTTACAAAAAAAACTCATTCTTCGGATTTAATCAATTTCTGTCAAAAAATGAAGCCGTGTCCTGCTTGTCTATTGTTAAGTTAGGGCCTGCTATTTATCAGCGAGACTTGATCATTCAGAGTCCAATAATCATATAGATACCCGATGCCGAATATGCCACCCGACAGCAAGTACACTATCCCCGTAAACCACTTTCCCATATAAAATCGGTGTATGCCGAATAATCCGAGAAATGTCAGCAAAATCCATGCAACCGTGTAGTTGAGATTACCACTACGGTACCTGAAATCGGCCTGACGGTCCATAGACGGAATGAGAAAAAGATCAATAATCCAGCCGATAAAAAAGAGCCCTAAAGTAAAGAACCAAATGGTTCCTGAAATGGGTTTACCGTAGTAAAATCGATGGGAGCCCGTGAAACCAAAGATCCATAGGATGTAGCCGATGGACTTAAGATGAGTGTCGTTTGAATGATCCATGATTTCTCCTGATGATTTAAGATTGATATAATTAATGCATAACAATTAATATACCAACTATGTAATTTCCGATTTTTTATTATCATATCGTTGCTTCATAAAAAATACAATATAGAAAGCCAAGAAATTTACAGAATATTTAAACATGACCCTTTTGCCTGTGTATTGTACTCTAAAAAGTATTTAAAGCTCTTTATTGAACAGCCAAGATAATTGATTTCAAAATGCTCTGAGACTAAAGA
>CAWAUQ010000020.1:0-31572 GCA_963785225.1 uncultured delta proteobacterium
TTAAAATCTTGGTATCATTAACTATTTTAAGAACATCTTTTTTATGATATACCTATACGTATACAAACTCTTCTCCTAATCATTTCATCTTTGCGAAACACATCCCGAAAAAAAGCAAATGCCGCCGAGAACCTATACGATAGGCAATTTCCGTAAGCATCAATAATAAACGTTATGTAAACTAAAAGTAGATAGAGAAATAGCGCTTGGTGATTAATCGCATTTTGACTATCCGAGGTGTGTAACATGCCAAATTCTGTAGTAACTACCACAACACCTGATCGGTTTATTGGCGGATCCTGAAACATGCTATATAATTGATAAAGGGTCCTGAACCTTACACCCCTGACCACAGATAAAAGTATGTAAGGTCAGCATAGGGCAAAAGGGAAGTTTAATGCCGTTTTCAGAAAAAATACACCTAAGACATTTGAACTGCATCCTCATGTTTGTCCTTGTCCTCATGTTCTTCTTCGCTCCTTTTTCCCTTAAAGCTGAAGGACCCGTGATAGTCTCGATTAAAGGGATAGAGGGCCTGGAATTTCAAAACGTCAGGACAGCGCTTACTTTGCCCGCCGGTCTCGTAAAAAACGGTATAGCCGATGAGAAATGGCTGAAACGTTTTGAACAGCAAATACCCCAAAAGGCCAAAGAGGCCATCGAACCATTCGGGCTCTATAATCCCACCATAAACGTATCATCTGCACTGACAATCGAAGGTGTGTACGAGGTGAAGGTTTTTATTGAACCGGGAGAGCCCGTGCGGGTCACCAGTATCAGGGTGAGCATTAAGGGTCCGGGCAAAGATGAAGAAAAACTTGTGGAACTTGCCGCCTCATTTCCTTTGCGCAAGGGAGCAGTGTTGCGACAGGATATTTATGAAACCGCAAAGAAGAACATCCGGGCCAAAGCAATTGAGATTGGATACCTTGACGCTGATTTTATCACCCATGCGATACGAGTAACACCTGAAGAGCTCGCGGCCGATATTGAACTTGTCATGGAGACGGGGGCTCGTATTATTTCGGTGAAATACATTTTTCCGGAGCGGCGCAGTATCCGGAAGCCTTTTTTGGCCGGTACCTTGAATTCAGGTCTGGTGATATTTTCTCCCAATATAAGGTGGTCCTGACACAACGCAACCTCATCAATGCCAACCGCTTCAAAGAGGTTATAATCATTACAGAGAAAGATACAGCGCAAGACCACCGTGTTCCTGTTGAAATTCGGCTTGTGCCTTCAAAACCAAAGCGATTGAAATTTGGCTTCGGTTATGAGACCGATATAGGGCCAAAGGGAACAATAAAATACGAGGATGTCAATTTTTTCGGGACAAGCCACAAATTTGAATCTCAGATCGATATCAGTGAGCCCCTCCAGGCACTGGGTACACGCTATACCATACCAGACAAAAAAGATACGCGGAGTCTTTCATCGCTGAGTTTTAACATGAAACGTGAAGATCAAGCGGCAGTTTTTACCGAATCTATAACAGCCGAAATCGAACGGGCGAAGACCCTTGGAAAATCAATGACAGGTTCCCTCTTTGTCCAGTTGTTGAAAGAGCGTTCCATCGCCGGCGACGAACGGGACAAACACCTTCTCATTGTTACCGGGCTGCCGGCTGTCAGGCATCTCCTATGACAACATGGTCCGCCCGTCCAGGGGCTACAGGTACTTAACGGAACTGAAGGGTACCCATCAGGTACCTGGTTCAGACATAGGGCTGATCCAGCTGTCAGCCGAAGGTGGTCTTATAGTGCCCCTTCCCGCAAGGTTCTCCCTGCTCACCAGGGCAAAAATAGGCACGACAGCGCAGAATGAACCAAACGCGGACCTGCCGATCGCCCTGCGCTTCTTTGCTGGCGGTGATCAGAGCGTCCGCGGATACGGGTATAAGTCGCTGGGACCGAAGGATGCCAATGGCGATGTAATCGGCGGCAGGAATCTCTTCGCCGGCAGCATCGAATTGGAGCGCGCTATAGGGAAAGACTGGGGCCTTGCCGTATTCTATGACACGGGGAACGCCTTCAATAGTTTCTCGGATATGCAGCTTGCCCAGGGCGCCGGAATGGGTCTGCGCTACTACAGCCCCATTGGCCCTATAAAGCTTGATATTGCCCGTCAGATTGGGGTAAGAGACCCGGATTTCAGGCTTCATATAACGATCGGGTTGGGATTATGAGAAAAGGGCCCTTGATCATATTTGCGTTGTTGTTCGCACTTCTTATATTTGCAGGGTCCTTTCTGTGGTCTGTCTACACCGTCGGGGCACCTCTTTCCTGCTGAAAGGGATTGCAAGTATTCTCCCTAATACCGTTGAGATAAAGAAGGTCACCGGCCGGTTAGGGTATTCACTTCATGTGGAAGGGTTCAGACTACGCCTGCCGGAAACAGAGATGACCATCGATACCGCTGATCTGAAATGGCAGCCCTTTTACCTGATCACCGGCAAATTATCGATCACGAGCCTTGACATCCGTGGTGTATCAATCACGGACAAAAACCCTACGAAGAAACCCCTTATGATCTCTCATTACCAAAAGTGCCGGGATGGCTTACCATGATGCATGGCTGGATAAACAATTTTACCGTTGACAGTCTAAAATACATAACTCCCGGCAAAGAGCCTTTGACATTCAACGATCTCTCTGCAACGATCCTGTGGCGCCAGGGCACGCTTTACGTTAGTGAAATAAACGTTAAAACTTCCTCCGGCACAGTAAAGGGCTCTGGGATGATCGATCTTGCCAGGCCGGCCCTGCAGGCACACCTCAGGATACTCCTGCAAAAAGCTGTAGCCGGCATCGATACCATATCCCTTGATGCGGGACTTCCAACATCAAAAGGCGAAGAGCAGATCGCCGGGCCAGTATTAGTGAAAGCTGCCACTGGGGCGCGGGAACGCTTCAATCTTGAATGCCGGGTTGCCGTTGCCCGTCATGCCATCAGGATAAGCCGCGCAAAGCTTACGGAAAAAGACAGGAAAGGGAGTGTGGAGGCAGACGGGATATTGGATCTTTCAGGAAACAAACCGGCATTTAACCTCTCTGCAAAGATTATCGGACTTGACCTTACGCCAGAGTTAAAGGTGGCCACAGACCTTTCGGGAAGCTTTGATATCAGCGGAACTATGGAAGACTTTCGGGGAAAATTAGATCTTGAAGAACCCCGGTGCATCCTGGAAGAAAATCGAGCTGGAGGGGAACATCCATGGTGACACTAACCACATAGAGATGACAAACGTTCAGGGGAAACTGCTCGGCGGCGCTGTCCTCGGGAAGATTCAGGTATCTCAAAAACAGGGCGTGGTATTATCAGCACATTTTACAGGAAAAGACCTGGACCCAGCAAAGATACGACCGGGTCTCCAGGGAAACCTAAACGTTGTGTTGAAGGGCGTTTGCAGATACCCGACAACCTGCCGATGGAGGGGTCACTCGCGGCCACCCTTCTGGAAAGCCATTTCCAGAGAAGGGTCATATCGGGAAATCTTGACGCAACATTGCAGAACAAAACGGTAAAGATCAATGTGCTGAACGTAAAGGGAATGGGTTTTTCGTAACAGCCAGCGGCATCGTCCAACAACGCTTATCTTATGAAATACGGATCGATGATGCCTCGAAACCGTTCCCCGACGCCACCGGGAGCCTTTTCGCGAAAGGATGGGCCCGCTGGCTCAATGACGAACCGGCAGGCGTCATTAAAGCAAGGGGAAAGAATATATCATACGGCAGCGTCAGGGCTCATCTTTCAATGCAGTGATACGTATGCCCGACGGATACGAAGGTGAAGTTGCCGTTGACATCGCAGGACGGAACGTGTCATACGGCGCCGCCCGGGCCGACAGGGTTACCCTTAAGGTCAATGGTAAAATGCGTGACCATAGGATCAATTTTGCCCTTACGTATGATAAGGACAGCGTAGATGCCCTGGCACAAGGGAAATATGCCGATGGAGCCTGGCAGGGGACGATCCTTAAGGTATCGGGGAAGGAGGTTCTATTCGGTAAGTGGGACCTTACCGGGCCGTCGACGGTCAACATCTCAAAGAAGCGAGTGGCCCTTTCACCGTTTTCCCTTGCAAGTGCAAGCGGGGAAAGAATCGACATAAACGCGGACATCCGGAAAGACCCAACCGTTGGTTTCTTCACCGTAAAGTGGCAGGATATCAACCTTGCCCGTTCAAACAGGCTCATTGGACGAGCGCAGGTCGAAGGCCGGACATCAGGCGCATTCCGGGCACAATGGCTCAACAATAAACGTTTAGCTTTGTCAGGCGAGATCGGTGCATCAGGCACGCTCTCGCAGGATTCAATGAAACTGAAGGTCGCGGGTATAAACGGCAGACTGACCTGGGACAACTCCGGGCTTCTTGCTTCCGGTGATATTGATCTTGCGGATGCCGGACGGATAAACACTGTAATATCCTCAAAACAACCTGCTGTCTTCTCTATCCCGGGTCAGGGGACCTTTCAGGCAGCCTGGAAAACCATCGACATCGGCATACTACAGCCGGTGCTCCCGGATATTATGCGTGTCAAAGGGAGGCTATCCGGAGAGGTCAAAGGAAACTTCCTGCCTGGCAGCCGTTTCGATCTCTCCGGAAAAACAGACATCTCCGGAGGTTCATTTTCCTGGCTTACTGGTGATGGCGAGATCACCGCGCCCATTAAGGAAGCCTCTATTCGGTGGACATGGAAGGACAAGTCTCTGGAGGGCAACATAAACCTGGTGCTTGCACAATATGGCCGTGCAGAAGGCTCATTCCAGATTCCCCTTGCGGCGATACTCCCCCTCAACATCAACAGGAATGGTCCAATAATGATCTCTGCAAAGGGCGAACTACGTGAAAAAGGCCTGCTTTCCGCGCTTTTTCCGGGACTTGTCCAGGAAACGGGCGGGCGTTTGGATTTCAAACTGGCAGTGGCCGGACTTTCGCTTATCCTCAACTTGATGGCCGGTTGAACATAAGCCGCGCAACCGCATATCTGCCCTCTGCAGGTATCCATTTAAAGGATGTGGGCGCAGAGGTCCTTTTCAACAAAGATCAGGTAACCTTAACGTCTTTCCTCATGCGCTCCGGGGCCGGGTATATCGGGGGCAACGCAACAGCACAACTCAAAAATTGGCAGATAAGCACCTTTCAGGGGACCCTGAAGGGTGAACGGTTCCAGGCCGTCAATCTCCCCGAACTGCAGGCATCAATAAACCCGGTGCTTATCCTAAAGGGCACAGCAAAAAATGTTTCAGTGAATGGTTCGATCCTTGTACCGGAAGCCCTTCTCTTGCAGGAACAGAAAGATACGTTAATCAAGCCAAGTCCCGATATCGTGATAAAGGGTAAGCAGAAAAGTTTGAAACGCACCCTTCCCTTTTCGGTTGATGCTGCTGTTGCAGTGACCTTTGGTGACCGGGTGCTGGTCAAGGCATATGGCATCGACACAGGGCTGGCCGGTACAGTTAACGTTACCATGAAGGACATCAATGACGTCAGGGCAAAGGGCAACATCTCCACTATAAATGGCAAGTACAACGCCTACGGCGTCCGGCTCAACATTACAAGAGGATTGATTATCTTTGCTGGAAGTCCTGTCGATCGTGCAACCCTCGATATCCTGGCAATACGAAAGATAAATGATATATCGGCAGGAGTTCAGGTCACAGGAACACCCTCTTCTCCGCTTGTGAACCTCTATTCCGACCCAGCCATGTCTGAAATGGACATCCTGAGCTACATCGTTCTCGGCAGACAAAGGGGGAGCGGGCAAAACGATACGGCCCTGCTCACACGTGCGGTTAGTTCTTTCCTTACATCGGGGCGGTCTTCTGCCCTCCAGGACCGGTTGACAAATCAGTTGGGGTTGGATACGATCGATGTTGAGTCAACCGACGGGGGCCTCGCCCAGTCGATCATCAAAATCGGCAAGTATCTCTCGCCGCAATTATATATCAGCTACGGCCGTTCGATCTTCACCGGCGAAAATCTTTTTGGCATGAAGTATAACCTGTCCAAACGGTGGGACATTGAAAGCACAACGGGTAACGAAAGCAGCGCAGTTCTGTACTACAAGATTGAATTTGATTAAAGACAGTTGCAACTTGTCTCGCGTCGGTCCACGCACTGCTTTCAAAGAAACACGGTGGCGAAATGAGGACACCCTGTATTTCCTGTTATGTGAAACTGCTGCATATTATTCTTTGCGAAACATGGAAAAAAGCGAAAAGCCTTTCCGTTTGCTGGCAGGAACAACCTTCCTCTCGGTTTCTCCGATATAGATCTGCCTGGGACGGCCTTTTTTGATTGACACCGAATCGTGCATTTCTTTCCAGTGAGCAATCCACCCTGGGAGCCTGCCCATCACCACCGGGACGGTAAACATATTTGTGGAGATTCCGATATCCCTATAAATGAGGCCACTATAATAATCGACGTTGGGGTAAAGCTTTTTTTCGATAAAATAGTTATCATGAAAGGCAACACCTTCAAGCTCCATAGCTATCTCAAATAACGCCTTGTTTTATTTCCATTCATACTTATAGTTTCAGTGAAGGAGAAGTTGGCAATACGTCACGTCAACATTAAGAAACGCCGGAGAGTGTGTTAAAATTTATCTTTCTTCGGGGAAAGCCTCGGCACGCTTTCCAAAGCCAGTAAATGGGGATACTCCCTCTGATATATTAGGAGAGAAAAATCCAGTATAAAAACAAAGGAGGGCGAGCAAGATGAAGCTTCGTACATTATTTGTGTTGATTGTCATGGCTGCGATTAGCGTGTTCGCTGCACTCAACTGGAGTGCATTTACTGCACCTACAACTATCTCGCTGGTATTCGGTGTCGTTGAGGCTCCGCTCGGACTCATTATGTTGGGACTCACCGCCTTTTTGACAGTGCTATTTATAATATTTGCGGTTTTTGTCCAGACGTCGGCATTCGTAGAGGTCCATCGTCATGAGCGAGACCTGCAGGCGATGCGGGAGCTAGCGGAACATGCCGAAGGTTCCCGTTTTACCAAGCTCCATGAATTCCTTGAAAAAGAGACGCAGAGGCTGGCGGACACGGACAAGGAATCCAAGATGGAGGTGCTGGTAAGGCTGGATAAGCTTGAAGATGTCCTCAGTTCCGCCATAGACCAGTCAGGAAATAGTCTGGCTGCCTACATTGGCGAACTCGATGATAAGTTGGAAAAAGGGGCTCGATAGTTTCCCGGCCCTTCTTCCTGACAGATGAAATCCGATCTTCACAATGGATTCCAGTACCTGTGCCCTTTAGGGTATTCGCCGGAATGAAGGAAATTCAGCTCTTTTGTTTAGCATCAATGAGAGCAGGGACACCTTTGAAGACACCCCGTTTTAATTCTTCTTTCTCTTTTGTCGATCTTCTTCGAGGATATAAAGCAACTCTCCTCCCACAACAAAAATAACAGAAGAATAATAAACCCACAAAACAAAAACAGCCAAGGCGCTGAGTGATCCGTAGAAGATAGAGTACATGGCTATGTTGGTGACATACCAGGCAAAAAGGTGTTTGGCCAGTTCCCAGAGAAGGCTGGAAAAAAGGGCACCTTTCAAAGCGGATTTGAAATGTACCGTCTTATTAGGAAGCACCTTGTAAATCAAACAAAACATGCAATAGGTGAGTAAGAAAGGAAGCAGGTATTTTAGCATCCACCGTATTGTAGGACCCGTAGCTACAAGGATCCACCCCTGATAACTTTGGAGAACTGTGACGAAAGAGCTAAGAATCATGTTTATAAGAAAGAGAATTCCTACCATGCCAACCATCAAGAGATCAATACCAAGCGCCCGTATCATTCCCCGAGGTTTTTCCACCTGGAACACAATATTGAGCGCTATCCTCAGGAGCTGAAAACCCACGTGGAAAACCAGATCAACCCTGCAAACCCAAGGATTCCCATAGCCTGACGCTTCTGGATCACATCCATGAGATTGCTCATAATCTTAGGATCCATTGTGGGGGCCACATTCCTTAAATAGATGCGCATATGACCAAGCACTTCCTGGTCATTATAGAGATAAACTCCGACCACAGCCAGGAGAAGAATAATGAAGGGAATCAAGTTGATGAGGATATTGAAAGTAATCCCCGAAGATAAAAAGAAGCCATTGTCGGCATTGAATTTTTTGAGTGCACGCCAAAGAAGTCCCAGGCCCTTGCGAATTCTTCTTAGCGGTTTGCTTATTGTTGGATAAATCTGTATCATTTATCCCATATCCTCAGTTTCCGATCGTGGCAGCCGGTGCCATCGACGGCAGGCAGCAGTATAAACAAATACTCCTCGCTTCTCTCGTCCGGGAGAAAAAGATGACTGTATTCGGCGCGCACTTTTTTCATACAGTCGGGGCAGTAACCGTGAGAGAAATCCGCTTCTGAACGAGTATGGATAAATGTCTCCAATTGCTCATACTCACCCTTCTCATTTCTAATCTTTTTACAATATTGTCTCCTCCCAATTCCCGGAATGTGCTTCCCTGATCAAAAAACCTAGATTGTTTATCGAGGATCAAACATGGTGTATCTCGTCATCATCCGACTTGGGTTCTTCTTTGAATTGTTTCTCCAGATACCTTCTGGCAATATCTCTTCCTCCCAAACCGAAAGCTACTGCACATGCCATAACAATGCCCCCGAAGATAATCGCAAAGGCAATAACGACGGTCTCTTTACCAACGCCGAGCTGTTCAAGGGCCATGGTTAAGGCAAGGAGAAGAATGGCATACTTGACAAATCTGGCTATTATTCCTGCAAAACGGTTACCGGCATTTACCGATGCAATGAGAACCGTCCTGGAGAAAAAGTTGCTCAGCAGGTATCCGATGAGAAGGGTAAGCAGCGCGGCAAAGAAATGGGGGAGATAGAGAAGAAAACTTTCGAAGAGCTTTCCCACTGCTTCAATCTGGAGAGCATTTATGGCTATAAGGCAGAAAATGAAAAAGATAAACCATCCGATAAGCCGGGCAAGTATGGCCGAGATACTGCCCTTTATACCCCCTTTATTCAGAAGTCCCGATATCCCGGAATGTTCCAGCATGGAATCAAGTTTCACAATTCTGAAAAGACGGTAAAAAACTGCTTTGAAAATAACCGCCAGAATAATTCCGATGATGAGTATGAGAAAGGATGTCAATATGGTGGGAAGAAATCGCATAATATTATGATAAAAAACTTTCAAAGGTTCGAGAAGCAGTGCGTTGATATCGGTCATGGCATCCTCCTTATCTCACTTCCAGGAACTGAAAAGGTTTTGTTTCCGATCTTCAAAAACTTTGCAAAGGTTTTCAATGCATTGCTCCACCTCATGAGCTTCGCTTGTCCAGTTATCGATGAAAAACGATGCAGTCCTCCCTATGTAGAGGGGGGTGAGAGATTTCAAAAGATGTTCCTTGTTCATGATCTTTCTATGCATCGCTCCTGCAAAATGGTATATGATATCAGCCCAGACATTATCGGGTATGCGAAAGGAATCATGATCGAGAGACCCTATATGCCGGAGGTGATTTAAAATACTTTTAGGCATGAACGTCAGCCACAGATCGGAAAGTTCCCTTACACCGAGCCTGAATTTCTCAGTCATCCTTTCGACATTAACAGAAATAGGTTCGAGACCTACAGCATACTCAAATCCAAAGACAGGTACTGCTTGGGAAGAATGCACCTTTCTCCAAAGATGTTCATAGTCCTCCATGAGGTCAAAAGCCGAGCCCACTACCTGATACATCATGGAACTCAGGTCTGCCCCGGGATCTTTGGCATCATGAATCTTGGCGCCGAGAAAGGACTGACAGACCTTGAAATCATTGGCTATGGCCGTTGTCGTCATCCATATATCTATACCAAACCTGGCAACATCGGTTTCCCAGACATCCTTGGTCAGGTAATATCGGGCAAGCTCACCGGAAAAACCGAAATCACCCCCGATGGGCTGTCGTATCCTCTTCCCATAAAGGGCCCGTGTAAGGGGATAAACAATGCTGTTGGTGATGGTGCCGTCAAACTTGTGCCGGTGATAGAGGGGAGCCACATAATCAAAACCGTGTACGATAACAGGCTTCAGCAAAAGCTCCACCCATTCCGGAGTGATACTCCGCAGGTCTGAATCAACGACAGCACAGGCGTGGACATTAAGCAGACGGGCCATTTCGAAGATAGCCCTGAAGGCGCTCCCCTTACCGGGAACACCGGAGTATGTTGCTGTAATTTTAAAAACCGGCTCGGATTTGTGCGATACGAGAATTGACTGAAAATCATCAATAGCAGCGCTTCGAACGATCTCAATGGTGCCATCCGTGGAACCTCCATCGGAATTAAAGATCACGGCTCTTTTTTCAGGAAAGTATTTGGCGACACCTGCTTGAACGGCACGGACCACGTGTCCTATGGTACGTGCATTGTTATAGCTGGGAATGCCCACGAGAATATGGGCTTCCTTTATATCCTCCAGTTTCTTGTTTATGTGAGCCCCAAAACCCCCTTCATTCATCCTTTATCCTCTCACTCATGAGGCTCTCGCCATCTTGAAGGCACAGTTCCCTGAAATCACTCTCATCAACTCCCGAGGTTACTATGCAATTGATGCCGATTCTTGCGTTGGGAGGCACAGAGGTTCCTTTTCCGATCAAAGTAATGCCCGTATTGAGATACTCCGGAAAGAGCCTGTTCGCTCCGGCTGCCTTGTCGCCTCCAACAGTAGAACCCTTTCCAAAAACAACCTCTTTGTCGACAATACAGCGCTCAAGGCGGCAACGCTCCTGAACCACACAATCATGCATGATCACAGAATTTTTCACATAAGCCCCCTCTTCAATAATCACGCCCGGTGAAAGTACCGAATTTTCTACCCTTCCCCGGATCGTGCATCCGGGAGAAATCGCTGAACTCGAGATCTTTCCATTTCTATGAACCCTTGTAGGTGGCCGGTCGTTAAATAACCTCGCAGCGTTAAGGTTCGTCATGGCCCCCCACAACTCCGGGTGCAGCCCAGAAGCTGCATCAAGAAGGTCCATATTCGCTTCCCAGTATGCTTGAACAGTTCCCACATCCCGCCAATAGCCTGAAAAAGGATAAGCGAAAACTGTACCCTCTCTAAGCGCTGTTGGAATAATATGGTGTCCAAAATCCACTTCTCTGCTTGTTTCCAGCAATCCTACCAGATATTCAGCATCGAAGACATAGATACCCATGGAGGCAAGGTTCGACCGCGCGGCGGCTGATTTCTCCTCCCAGTCCACAATATGCCGGCTTTCGTCAATAATAGCTGTACCGAACTGGCTTGTCTGCTCCCAGGGCACTTCAATCATGCTTATTGTCACCTTGGCCCTACGTTCATCGTGAAATCTGATCAGGGAGCGATAGTCCATAGGGTATACGTGGTCACCGGACACGATGAGGACATGTTTATAATCTTTCCTTTTGATAAAGCTTATGTTCTGCCGGACTGCGTCGGCGGTGCCTTTGTACCAGTCCCACTCCTTTTCGCCTGTTTTCGGAGGTAATATCCTTACGCTTCTGAAGCGTCCTGCCAAATCCCACGATGAGCCGTTTCCTATGTGGTCCATAAGAGAAAGGGGCTTATACTGTGTCAGTACCGCCACGTCGGCAAGGCCGGAGCGCGCTATGTTGCTGAGCGTAAAATCGATAATACGGTATATACCGGCAAATGGCACAGCCGGTTTCGCCCTCTTGGACACAAGTATGCTGAGTCTGCTTCCTACGCCCCCCGCCAAAAGCAGTACCGCGGTATCACTCATTGAATAACCTCTCCTGTTTCGTACATATTTTTTATAAACCGTGCCGGCCCTGTATTGGGATATACCGTCACTCCGCTCGGGATGATCAACCCCTTGGGGACCCACGCGCCCCTGCCTACAACGCAAACGTTCTCTCCACCGGCCTCTCCGATCCTTGTTCCTACCCCGACAGTTATGTCATCATCGGCAATTGTCTTCCTCACAACAGCGTCTTGTTTTATTGTTGCATTGGAAAAGAGTATGGAATCCTCTACGATGGCCCCAAGGTCAACCTTGACGCCGGGAAAAAGCACGGAATGTCGGACGGTCCCGTTGATGCGGCAACCGGAATAGATGAGTGAATCTTCAATGAGAGCGGAAGGGCCTATCAGGGCCGGTTGACGATCTCGCACGCCATGGTGGGCCAGATTGGTACAAATCTCCCAGGAACCGATATCAACCTTGCTTGGTTCACCCAGAAGGTCCATATTTGTCTGCCAATATTCCTGGAGTGTGCGTGCGTAACCCCAGTATCCGTGATGTTTATAGCCGTAAACACGGTAGTCCTTTGAAAGCAACCAAGGGATGATGTCTCTGCCGAACTCATGCGATTCAGCCCCCGCATTACTCTGGAGGGCTTCGAAAAGGGCATAGGGCGTAAAGACATAGATCGTAAGGGAAGCCCATTCATATGAAGAATCTTTTCTCTTTTCTACATAGTCAAGGACCCTCCCCCCTGTTTTATCCTCTCCCTCAATATGGGCAAGGCCAAAACGATGGGAACCTTCTCTGAGGACCCTCGCAAACGCGACAGTAAGATCAGCCCCAACACTTTGATGATAGGCAATGATCTGTCGATAATCCATTTTATATATGTGGTCCCCGGACAGAACTAACACCAGATCCGGTTTATGAAAGCGAAGGAAATCAAGGTTCTGGTATATCGCATCGGCAGTCCCCTTGTACCAGTCGGAGGTAGCCATCCCCTTAAAGGGCGGAAGAATCGTCACAAATCTGTCACGGGCCGCCATTTCCCATGATTCTCCACAGCCGATGTGCTCCATGAGGTCGAAAGGCTTGTACTGCGAAAGAACACCGACCTTATCAATGCCGGAATGCATAAGGTTACTCAGGGGAAAATCGATGATACGGTAGAGGCCGCCAAATGGCACCGCCGATTTAGGTCTGGAAAACGTGAGCACCCCCAGATCATCAACTCGTCCACCGGCCAGTATCATCGCTAACATATTCAATTAGTGCCCTCCTCTTCAGTGCTAACGCTTTCAAGCAACGCCACGGGAAAATTGGCAAATATATTACGAAGAAAAAACCCCGTCATCGACCAATGTTCTGTTGTTTCCAATATCTCATCGGTGAATACATTCCTGTACCGCTGCCCCTTTGCACCCGAAGGATATGGGAGAATTGCATCACCCCAAATGGCATCGCCGAATGGTGGGGTTTGAGGGTCTTCAATGAGTTCCGAATAAAATCGTGGGGCAACGGTAATGGTCGTTGTATCACCGTACTGTCTGGCGAAAGCGCAGATGTTATTTTCCATCGCCCCAAGGGCAAACAAAGGAACATACCTGCCTTCACGGAAGAGAATATCCCGCTGCCTGCGAAAACCGAGAGCTTTGCGGGTAATATACAGTTTTATCCTCCCGTCCGTTTTTTTTTCTGTCAAATGTCGGGCGAGTGCTTTCGGGCCTATCTTTGTTTCAAGCAAATTCATGTCATCCAACATGGTCTGAAGATGTCCAAAATCCACCGGTCTCCGGTTATCAGGATCGACAAGGCTATAATTCCATATTTCGGTGCCCTGATAAAAATCTGGCACCCCAGGAGATGTAATCTTGATAAGGGTTTGCGAAAGGGAGTTGTACATGCCGTATAAAGAGATGCGTTTCTGGAAAGCGAAAAAATCATTCAGGAATTCATTGTTTGTTTTTTTGTTCATTATTGCTTCTATAAACAGCACAAGGGCATCCTCATACAGGTTATCGTGACTGACCCAACTCGTATTGACCTTAGCTTCCCTGGATGCCTTGATCATGTATTCTTTAATTCTTGATAGGTACTCTTTGAGCGCCCCCTCGTCAGGGAAGTTTACAGGCCACGTACCGAGGAGCGTCTGATAGAGCAGATACTCTTCGTTCTGGTCCGGAACCCTCCTGCCGTCAACAATAATCTTCTTCCCTTTGTTCTTTTTCCCCCACCGGATGAGGGCCGACCTCCATTGATCCGGCATCTCTGAAAGAACGTTGACCCTGGCCCGAACATCCTCACTCCTCTTGCAGTCATGGGTTGATGTGGTAATGAGGGCGTGGGGCCAAAATTTGATTCGCTCCAGGTTCTGCCCGTGAAATGTGTCAAGTGATGTACCAAATTTTTCAGGGTTCCCCCCTACTTCGTTGAGGGAAACAAGACGGTTGTAGACATAAAAGGCTGTATCCTCAGCTCCTTTGGCCATGATGGGTCCTGTGACTTGTTGAAATTTCATGGTAAAATCGAGCCAGAGGTTTTTCTCTTCTTCATTGAACCCGCTTGGAAATTTGAGGAGAAGAACATCACGGACAAAGTCAAAGACTGAGCCGCTGACGGCAGTGTTTTTTCTCTTTGCCTTGGACACAGTGGCCTCGATGTGCTGCCGGTCCCTTTCCTTGACCCCAGATGCATCGGTGTAACTTCTGTAGACAGGGAAAAGGGCGATGATCTCTTCAAGGGCGTTAATGAGGCTCCCCCGGGTAAAATCCCTTGTATGCCTGTTTCTTTCAGCGAGTCTGCTGAGGTAGCGGCCAAGAGTATTGATCTCTCCTGACATGGCAACTTCCATGAATAATCGCTTTTTCTCGTAAAGAATCGTTTGGTATGGAGTTCTGTTTTTCGTATAACGGGCATATATTGTCTCGAAAATTTTTTCATTCCTTGCCTGAATAAAAATACCGTTCAGGGAATTTAGAAATACGTATCCGGTGGTGCTGAAAATAGGCCAATCCTCGGGCATCCTTTCACTCTTGATGAGAATCTTTTCACCCACAATATAGAAGGGTTTATCCCTTAAGGGGTCTGCCATGGTTTCCGTGTAACGGCGATCAATTTCCGATTCGGTGTAGCTTTCATGATAAGGCAAGGGAATTCCCTCTGTCACACCTTCCGCGTACTGTAGCCTTGTCTGGACAAAGCAATTGTATTGAAGACGCCGGAAATACTCCAGCGGATCATAGAGGCCATCCGGGTGATCGACCCTCAATCCGGTTATTTTTCCCTCTTTCACGAGTTTCAATATAAGTCCGTGGGTTTGGTCAAATACCTCAGGATATTCCACGCGGACGGCACAGAAACTATTCACATCGAAAAATCTCCTGTAATTGATCTCTTCCGTTGCCACCCTCCAGTGGGCAAGGCGGTATGTCTGATCGTTGAGGAGATTGTCGAGGAGATCGAAACTTTGCGGAACTCCCTGAATCCCGTTGAAAAGCCGGACGTTCTCATCAATGAACCTTTCTATTTCCTTGCTTTCACTGTAAAGTTCGCGAAGACGCCTTTTGATGACTTCCTTTTCTCTAGCCCTCTCTGCAATCAGGTCCTTATCTGTCAGTGTATAGTCGGGCAGATGTCCGGCAGCAGTGATAATACTGAGAAGCTCTGCATGGTGAGGGTGGTCCTGATCGAGCATTTCCTTTAATTCCTCAATACGATGGTTCAGTATGGTCGAGTATGTCTTGGGACGAACCGGAACTTTTGTATCATAGTAGTTTACAAAAAAGGTGCCCTCTTCAAGGGATAACCTCAGTTCACCCCGTTCGAGGACCGTCCCGTATTGGTCTCCCAATATAGGCAGGAGTACTTTTTCCTGCAGTTCCTTCTTGACCGGTTGCCAGTCGATGTCAAAGGTACGGACAAAGACCGAACTGGGACCGTTTTCAAGCACGTCCATCCACCAGAGATTTTCTGCACTGGAAATGCACATGTGGTTAGGGACAATGTCGAGTATCTGGCCCATGCCATGAAAGTCAAGTTGGGAGATCATGGCATCATATTCGTCTTCCGTTCCTATTTCCGGGTTAAGTACATTGGGGTCAACAATATCGTACCCGTGGGTGCTTCCTTTCTGCGCCTTGAAATAAGGCGAAGCGTAAATGTCGGTAATCCCCAGATCGGAAAGATACACTATTATACCGGCAGCATCGGTAAACCGAAAGGAACTGTTGAACTGAAGCCGGTATGTTGACAAAGGTATTCGGGGTGCCAGAAGCCTTTTCTTATGCATATAAATTGTCCTCGCTGCATGGACGGAAACAGTCCATATTAAAATAGAGGGTTTTCCCCAATTCTTCGAAACGTTCCACCCATAGTCTTGCTCCATCTTCACCCAGATTTGCCCTGGAGCGATAATCCGTATAGACGCCGATCAACATTGCGTAATAGATGTTTTGTATCTGCCAGTAGTTTACATCAAGCGGGATCGTACGCAGAAGCTCAATAAGCTCTTTCAGTTCTCCGAGAAGGTAACTATGCATCGAAGGATCAGCCGTCAAACGCCTTATTGTATCTTCCAAACAGCGGCGTACGTTGAATTCGACATCGACGGTCTCAACAGCAACGCCCAATGCTTTCATATCGTGAATGATGGCTCTAATCTTCTCATGCGAAATTTTATCCTCACAAAATGCAAGTATAATCTCCCTGTTCAGGAAGGCGGCTGCGACAGAGAGAAACCAAACCGGTACGGGCATATTTACTTCTTTAAGAAAGAATATCAATGATTTGTTCAGCTCATACGTATCACGGAAAAGGGCTGTAAACTTCTCCTGAGCGCCTGTTGTTATAAGTCGCAGTATGCGTCTCTGCGTGTCCCTGAAAAGATCGTTAAGAGAATAGTTATGCATACCGAAATGTTTGTCCATGAGCCGGATAACTTCAGTGAATGCTCCTGCCTGGAAGGTCTCAATTGTTTCATTCTTCATTGCATTGTATGCCTCGTCGCCCAGGAAACCCCTTATTCCACCCTCCAGCGCACGTCCGCCGAAACTGAGGACGGAAAAGCTTATCGCCTCATTGTCTCCGGTAGTGCGGGAGCAGACCGAAATCTTGCCAAGGGCCAGTTCGGCCGATCCACCCCGGAGTAAATGATAATCTTCCCGTTTAACAATAAATTTATAGACATCGGCAGTTTCCCCATATTCCTTGAAGAGAGAGCTTATGGCATAATGAGCTGCCACTTTCTTCAGGTCCACCATGGCCGGCTTGACAAACTTTTCATAGATCCGTTGCCCGTCTCTGTGTTCATCTATGTTGCTCTTTGCCTTTTCGATGCGCTCAAGGAACCCTTGTTCCAGCGAATCCCCTGAAAGCCCTTCTGATATCTGGAGGGCCATACCTGCGTATTGCAGTATCTGAACCGTTTCTATACCGGAAATATCATCAAAAAACCATCCGCAGCTTGTGTACATAAGCATAGACTGCCTCTGAATTTCCAGAAGCTTGAGAAGAATTATCTCATCGGTCTTTTTCAGTGCGCCCCTTCCGTATGTCCCGAAAAATGACTCCCGTGCCTCCAGAGAATTGTCAAGGACTGCATCGATATAACCATTTCTTGCTTCCCAAGGATCATCGAAATACCGGGAGGCCTCACGCTCATATTGTTCTGCGAGACGGTCCCTCAACCAGTCCAGGGCTTCCCTCAAGGGTTTTCGCCATTGCTGGTTCCAGCCCGGGTTTCCTCCCGAACTACATCCGCAGTCGGCCCTCCACCTTTCTATGCCGTGAAAACAGCTCCATGACGTGTTTTCGATAATCTCAACTTCATGGGTCGGTTTATTTCGCTCGAGGTACGCCCCATAGTTAGTGAGTTTCGCAAGTCCGTTGGATTCGATGTAATGAAGCGCATAGGCAAGGGCCATGTCACCGAATCCGAAATGATGTCCATAGGTCTCTCCGTCGGTGGCTATGTTTAGTATCTGGTTCCAGCCTCGCTTGTCTGAAAATCCTTCCAGAAGTCTTTTGGCAAAATCTTCCCCTTTATTCAGGAGCTTATCGAAAGCCACCGCCCTTGATATAGGGCCGTCATAGAAAAAGATGTTTATGGAGCGGCCCGAAGGAAGTTTGCAGAGATATGACCTGGTAGGATCAATTTTCCCGCCCCTCACATCCTTCCATTTCCGACGTTTACGATCCCGCACTCTCAAAGCCTGAAAGGGGGCAAGTATTACAAACCATATGCCGGCATGGGCGGCAATGTCGAGGGTTTCCAGATCGACAGCGGTTTCCGAAAGCCAGAGACCTTCCGGAAATCTGCCGAAACGGCGATTGAAGTCCTTTATGCCCCAGAGTATTTGCGTTTTCTTGTCACGTTTGTTTGCAAGGGGCATAATCATGTGGTTGTAAACCTGTGCTATGGCATTGCCGTGGCCTCCCTGGGAAACCAGGCTCTGTTTGTCCGCTTCGAGAATATCCCGGTATGTTTCCGGTGTTTTTTCTTCCATCCAGGACATCAGGGTAGGGCCGACATTAAAACTCATCCGGGCGTAGTTATTGACAATACCGATTATTTTCCCTTCTCCGTCAAGGATACGGGCAGCCGTGTTAGGGGCATAGCATTCTGCGGTGATACGTTCGTTCCAGTCATGGTAGGGATAAGCCGAATCTTGGATCTCCACCGTTCCAAGACAAGCGTTTTCTCTGGGGGGCTGATAGAAGTGGCCGTGAATGCAGACAAAACGTTCTGTCATGGCTTCGGGTTCCTTATATTGCTATTATAGCATACGGAAGCAGTCTGTTTTTCATACAAAATCGCATTATATGGCTGCGCCATAAACGAAAGCCCACCTTCACAAAATTCTATACTGGCAGGAGCTACTTCTCCCGGACCACCCCAGGCAAGAGCTGAAGAATCAAGGCGTTTTGTCCAGACGCCATCGAACGGAAATGGTCCAATCCTGATAGGTATGTCATTAAAGCTCATCAACAGAAAGGTTCCGTCTCTCGATGGTCCACATCTTCCGAGGGCCACATATCTATCCTCCTCAGACCAGCGAATATCCATTGTGTCTCTTGAAATATTTCTCAGGGCAGATGTATTTTTTCGCAGGGTAATAAGATGCTGATAAAAGCGAAAGAGTATTTCATGTTGTCCCTGGAACCGCTGTTCTGTATCGATTATAGAGGAAAAGAACGTGCTTTCTGCCTGGGGATCGGGAAAAACCTCCTTTTGGTAAAAGGCAGTAAATTCCTCACGCCTACCCTGCCGCACAGCATCGATGAGGTCGGTGTCGGAATGGTCTATAAAATAGAGGAACGGGGCAGTTTCGCCGTATTCTTCACCCATGAATAGAAGCGGTACAAAGGGAGAAAGAATGACAGCGCATGCGGCAAGCTTCAATTTTTCCAGTTGCTGTGTCAAGTCCGGCCTGTCGCCCCGGGGCCTGTTTCCAACCTGATCATGGTTTTGGGAGAAGACAATAAACTGCTGCGAAGGTCTCAGTGCGGAAGAGTTACCGTGCTTTCTCCTTCTGTAACGGGAATATTGACCGTTATAGACAAAACCATCCCGGAACGCCTGCCTCATGTGGCCTATTGTACCAAAATCCTCATAGTATCCACCATTCTCGCCTGTGAGCAGCGCATGAAGGGCGTGATGAAAATCGTCATTCCACTGCGCATCCAGACCGTATCCGCCTTTTTCAACAGGATTGATAGCGCGGACATCATTGAGGTCGCTCTCGGCCATTACGAGTATTTTCCTGCTCAGTTTCACGGCCCGGTTATGCACTCTTTCTCCAAGTTCCTGTAGAAAATGGATAGCACTGAAATCGAAGATCCCGTGAATAGCGTCGATCCTCAGGGCATCCATATGAAACTCCGTAACCCAGTAGAGAGCGTTTTCAATGAAAAAATCCCGCGTTTCATCACTGTAAGCTCCGTCGAAATTGAGCGCGGCGCCCCAGGGCGTTCTGTATCTGTCGGTGAAATAGGGACCGAAATTATTCAGATAGTTGCCTTCAGGACCGAGATGATTGTATACGACATCGAGAATGACCGCGATTCCTTTCTTGTGGCAGCTATTGACGAGCGCTTTGAGCGCCGTAGGTCCCCCGTAGGAATTTTGGGGCGCATAGGGATAGACACCGTCATATCCCCAATTTCTGCGTCCGGGAAATTGGGCCACAGGCATCAATTCCACAGCGGTGACCCCCAGGTCATAGAGGTATTCCAATCGCTTCTCAACAGCCTCAAAGGTGCCTTCCGCCGTGAAAGCGCCTACATGGATTTCGTATATGAGGTAATCCTCCAGATCAATGCCTTTCCAATGAGTATCGTCCCATATGAACGATCCGTGATCGACCACGGCAGACGGTCCGTGGACCCCTTGCGGCTGAGAGTTGGATGACGGATCGGGCCGCTCAATGACGCCGTTAATCCTGTAGAGATAAAGTGAGCCCGGGGGCATCTCTTTTGCAGACGTCCTCCAGTAACCCTGTCCATCTTTTTCCATGGAGACTACCCATTCCTTCGGGGACACAATCTTAACCGACAAATCCTCGGCAAACGGAGCCCAGGCAACGAACGAACATAATCCCTGGCCATTATAAAATGGACCCGTTCTCATAGCGCCTCCGGTTTATGGCCTGACAATGTTTTAAAGATAATAACCTTATCGGCACTGAAGGTTATGCATAACGGCGGCATCTTACTGTATCCAGAGGTAATCTTCATGAATCCACCCTGTTTCTCCACTCTCGTTTATTATCTTGATCCATGGACCATTTTTCTTGAGGATTCTTGCACAAAAATGCTGTTCAACAGGACTTGATAGATGTTTGTCGTAATGAATCCCCGGTCCTGTCCTGAGATTCACCTCTTCCGCGTTTACTACAGCGCAGTGATACTTGCTTGTGATAAGACTTTTATGTATCCAGAGGACATCGTTGTCAACATCCTCGACAGCATACCAGTCATCGGATAATATTGAAATGCCGACTTTTTTGAAGGGCATATATTTCGATACCCTCCACCCTATCTCATAATTAACTCCCGGGCCTATCCTCAGATTAGCTTTTGATACCATCACACATAGCGCAATAGCTTCATTGCTCCACGAAAAGAAACCTAACAAAACAAGAAGAAGGATGGTACGGGTTATCTTCACAACGCCCTCCGCAAACATGCTCTATAAATTAAATGTGCCATTTGTTTAAATGGTGTCATAATATTTTTGAAAGAGCTTGGTGAATTCCACTTCAAAGTGCGCCACCATCGAAAATCCCGAGCAAAGAGCCGCCCCAATTTGTGCTGCTGGACCTTCTTTCCCTGCTGATCCACCACAGAATATAGTAATGATGGTTGCGAGAAGTTTAACAGGAACAACACCAAGTTTAATCTTACCGGAATTCCGGTGAACGGCTTCGATAATTTTTTCAGTACCATGTCCTTTCGCATCTGGGGCAAAGTATTTTACAAGGAGCATACTCGCAAGGAATCCGAAGGGCATAAGTAGGAACAAATAGGGAATGCGCGACATGAGCAGGATGCTACCGTTGAGCAGCTTGAGAAAAATGGCAGTGGATGCTCCAACGAGAACACCGATACAGGAGGCAAGAAAAATCCATTTTATGATACTCACAAAAAGCACTGATTGTTCCACAACTTTTCTTTTCATGCGACAGATTCTCCCAAACTGTGGCGGCATAGGGCATTACTGATATATTCCAAAAACCGCGAGATTTCACCTTGATGTTTCAGATAATATTGTGCGGCTGATTTTTTGGATAGTCCAACCCGAACCGTAAGGCCATCTTCGGATAGCGCCTTAAAAGCGGACTCATCAGTTACATCATCCCCATATAGATCGGCAGACATCTTTCACTGAATTGTTTTATAATCAATAAGGCGGCCTTCCCTTTATCCCATGACACGTTAGGGATTAATTCGAGGACCTTCTTGCCTTTTAGTATCGCTATGCGTTGCTTTTCGGCATTTTCCGATATGATTTTGTAGAAGGTTTTTCGCACAAACGCTCGCATCTGTCTTTGTTTGTCATACGGTAGTGGAGCGTAAAGGAGAATTTTTTTTTCTCGATCAATACACCTTCGATGTTACCAATTTCCCCTTCAAGCTTGGCGCGAACCGCATCGATAATGAACTTTGCAGCAACAGCATCTGGATGAACATACTTCATTCCGGGTCCGGAAATCTCCAACCGTGACTGCCGCCATGATAGATGCCCTTTATGGGAACCCTTCTCCGGATATCAGACAAAGGTCTTCCACTGAGAATTGCAACATGAGGAACTGTCTGTATGAACAATCATTTCCAGTTGTTTTCTGATATCAGGAAACAGGATGCATTTCCCGGGGTCTCCCTGAATTGGAACAAGCGTTCCGTCGAAATCACACATTAACAATATAGCTGCGGTCGTCACTAACAATCTTCAATGGGTCTTTATCAAAAAAATATTCAGCAGGCATCTACTTTACTCCTCGATTTCATGTTTTCATTCCCCTGAGAGACGTACATGGGCCAACTCGGCGATGAGCTTTCCGGCCCAGCGGTAGATGTTATGTTCCTTTACCGCAGTATACATTCTTCTCATACGCTCAGACCTTCTCGGAATGTTCGAGGGTAAGCGCAAGCTTGATAGCGTCAGCCATTTCTTCAATATCATAGGGGTTTACAATAATGGCGTCTTTAAGCTCACGGGAAGCCCCGGCAAACTGGCTAAGGATCAAGACCCCGTCGTCATCAGGGCGCGACATAATAAATTCTTTGGCAACCAGATTCATTCCGTCATGCAGCGAGGTTACCATGCAGATATTGGCTATTCTGTAATAACGGTTGATCTCTTCATGACTGTGGTTGGCCTTGCGATAGACAATGGGTTTCCATTCCTTTGTTTGAAACTTCCAGTTTATTCTCTCCACCATTTCTTCTACTTCAGCCATCAATTCCCGGTATTTCTTTATATGATCGCGGCTTGGAGCGCCAAGCTCGACAAAGGTAAACTTTTCCATAAATTCCGGATATTTCTCCAGAAACCGTTCTATCGCCCTGAACCGTCTCCGGGATACCCTTTGTATAATCGATACGGTCAACTCCAACTCCGATGAATTGCGACTTAACTCCAATCTCTTTCAGGATGGATTCTCGGGTCTTCTGACTTTATCAATATCTACTATCTTCAGAATCCATTTCGTCATCGTAGGCCACACTGATAGGAAAAGGCTTTACCGATGTGGTATGACCGCCACGATTAATGGCGAATTGCTCCCAGTCAATCTGCGATTCCAGGAACCGGTCCACTGTATCCAGAAAGTTGTTGCAAAAAAACTGAATATGAAAACCCAGGAGGTCTGCGCCAAGCATACCGATAAGGATCTCCTGCCGCCAAGGGCAGATACTGAAAGATTCGGGATTTGGCCAGGGTATATGCCAAAAAAGCGCCACCCTTGCATCGGGCCGTTTCTGTTTTACAAGGAAAGGGAGAAGCGCCAGATGATAATCCTGAATTAAGATCAAGGGTGACTCTTCGTTGGCGATCTCTTCCAAAAGAGCTTCTGCAAAGAGTTCGTTGACTTTCTGATAACAGACCCAGTCCTCAAGACGAAAATCCGGGCGCGTATGGGTAATATGGCACAAGGGCCAGAGCCCCTCATTGGAAAAACCATAATAATAGCCGTCTTCTTCCTCCTTGGTAAGCCATACTCTTTTCAGAGTGTATGCGGGTTCTTGAGGCGGAACACGCACGGTATTACGGGAATCACCATTTCCCGGTCTGCGTCGCCGCTTCCATGGGCAATCCATATCCCATCGCAGATCCTCATAACAGGATCAAGGGCAGTAACAAGACCTCCTGCGGGGATGATGCAGTTGATCGTATTCCCCTCTTTTACGTGCATATACGGTTCTCTGTTAGAGATAAGAAACAACTTCTTCCCGGCCAATTCTGCCTTCATATACGCTTTTAAGCTCTGTGATGTCCAGAGAGGTTCTGAATTACCGGTGCAACCTCGCTTCATTTTCTGCCTGCGATGCGGGCAAGCGAGAGACTCTTTGCCAGATGGGTCACTTCGGAGATAAGCGGTCCAGAACATCACCCCTGAGAGGGATCTATGGGCTGTATGGTTTCTTCTTTTGCTGTTCCAAGTCCCGAACCCATTCAGCGAGTCGGCTATAGGTCCCGTAATGCTCCACTTACAACAAGAATTGTGCTGAAAACGACAAGCATGGAGAGGGTCAAAAAACGCATTATATTATATTTCCATATTTCCCTGAGGCGAATATCGATATAGGAAATGTCGTTAAATGTTGCCAGAGGCACCGGTTGCACCTGTTATCTTCACCGATAATCGGGATAATGCAGACATACATATTTTGCCCGTCAATAGTCGACAAAACTTCCTATGGAACGGTTTTCAATGACAGAATCTATGGCTTGAGCGAAAGGTTTTGTCTTATTCAGCTTCAGTGTATTGGGTTGATGTCAGGATAGTACCCTGCCTGTCGAAAACAGCAATTCCCTTAAGCCTTTCGCGGTTACCGAACCGGTTTACAATACGGTTTAGACTGGTGAACCGAATTGGATTCAATGAGGGGGCAATGGATTCCTGCAAACTTTCGGCAAGTACAAGAGACCGTCGTTCAAGATCGCCTGCAAGGCGGTCTTTTTCGCTGCTGACCTGATACAGTGAAAAAGCAAAAACAGCCAGCGGCCACGACTAACACGAGGGAAACGATGAGACGGATAGTGATCTTCATAGACGCAAACCTCCAGCTCCCTGCCCGGCGGTTTCCAATGTATACCATACCGCAAGGTAGTCACGTACCTGTCTCGTGATAAGAAAATTTTGTCTTACATGTTCTTTCCCGCGTTCCCCCATCCTTTTCGCCATCTCAGGATTATTGAGAAGCTGCCGTATTCTGAATGCAGCCCCTTCTACAGAATGTACAAGAAATCCCGTTACCCCGTGAACGATCTGAAGCGGGATTCCGCCCACAGCGCCACCTATTACCGGTTTACCCTTCCACATGGCCTCCGAAACCGTAAGCCCAAAACCTTCTTTTAGTGATTTCTGCAATACTACCGTTGCTGCTCTTTGAAGAGCGTTGATATCCCTATCACTGAATGGTGGCAGAAGAAGAATAAAGATATCAGGATCACCGGAGGCATACTCTCTGACCTCATTCAGAACTGCTTCCCCTTCCGGATCATCCGTGGCGGGACTCCCCGCGAGAACAAGCATACAGTCGTTATATTTTCTGGCAATCTGAAAAGCCTTTATAACACCGATTGGATCTTTGAATCTGTCAAAGCGGGAAACCTGAAGGATCATGGGCCTATCGGGGGAAATCTGAAATTTGCCAGTGTTTTTACACATTTCGCTATCGGATAATTCAATGTTTTTTGCACCAATGGGATCGATGGAGGGAGGGATAATAAACTCATCAATACCCATTGCCTTTGCAAACTTAGCAACAGAAAAAATTGCGGCATCATACTTTCTACAGTAACGGAAGAGACGGTTACTGACCTCTTGAACAGGATTCGACACATCGATATGACACCGCCAGATCCACCGCCCTGTTTTTCTGTACCCGATAAGGGGGGCCGGCTGGGGGTCGTGTATCAGAACTGCGTCGGTATCAAAGTCCATTGTTTTTGCATTTTGTTTGTTTACTTCGAAATGGTGCTGCCACATATTTTTCGTAATTGTTTCCGGGGCGCCCTGTAGTGCGTTATGGATTTTCTTTGTGATATCATAAAATTGATCGTCGCCTTCTATGACATCCCACCGAGCGTCGATGCCGATATCCGTCAGGATCGGCACCATCCTGTGCAGTATCTCAGCGACGCCTCCTCCTTCTTTTGTAGAATTGACATGGAGGAAGGACTTCCCGCCCAGTTTCTCTCCAAACCGTTTAAGGAGAATCAAGTCGCCTTTTGGTGATATTCCGGAATATTGATTAAGCATTAGTCTATCACCTCCATAGTGCGCTTCAGATCACTCTCAACAGCCTCCGAGATATGTTGCCTGATGCCTTCAATGTTGTGCATAAAGGGGTCGATAGCGCGTATCTCAGCGACAAGAGGTTTTTTGTCCATGGTATCCTCGATCCAGGTAGAGAAATCGTCAATGCCGTGACGTACCCTTGCCTCATAAAAATGATAATAGAGACAGCCGGGATCAACAAATTTCACGGCCAGGAGGAATTCGGCAAGATTTCTTGCCTGGAGGCCTGCCGGGAAGATAATGGAAACCGTTTCATTGAAATAGAACTCATCTTTTGGGAGAGCTTTCCTGGGTTCCGGGAACATAGCGAGATAGTCGTCAATACAGGAAAGGAGCGTTCCGCGTAGTTGTTCTGTCGTTTGAAAATCAAAAGGATCTATATTGGAAAGGTGTTCCGAGAGGACCCTCTCTTCAAGGCTTTCGCCAACCCAATGAGCAAAATCGTTGGTGTATTCCAGAACATGGCCTTTCAAAAAATATTCACATACATGGTGAAAAAGACTAGCATCCGCTATCTCGGCAATGAGGGCTCTCAATTCTCGTATATTTGACGCCCTTTTCGCTGTCGATTTGAGGATTTTGACGCAGTCCATAAAGACAAACGGTTTTACTCCTTCCATCGTTTTTCCTCCCTGAGATAAACGGTTCTGTGGGGATATGGAATTTCGATACCTTCCTTCAGCAGTCTTTTGAAGATCCGTTTTCTTAATTCGTGCTGTACCAGATATTGATCAACAAATTCCTGGACCTGACAGATCAAGGTAAATCTAGCGAACTATTGCCAAAACCGGGGATAAAACGGACAAACGGCTCAGGGTCTGTCAGCAGACCCTGTTCTTCTTCGAGAAATCCTTTCCAGTTCATCGGGATCACTGGGCATAGCTCACGGAAACGGGTATCAGCAAAGACATCCGCTTTTCCGGTAGATAGTAGTTTGTGACAATACTCTTTGCCAGAACACCGTTTGGGATAATAACCATGTTGCTAGGAAGCATTTTCACCCGTGTGGTCCGCCAGGTAATATCCTCTACAAAACCTTCCTGACCGCTTTCGAGCTTGATAAAATCTCCGATACGGATAGATTTCTCCATAAGTATGTGTATCCCGGCAAAGAGGTTGGCCAGGGTATCCTGCAGGGCAAGGGCAACAGCAAGTCCACCGACGCCGAGAGCGGTAATGAGGGGCGTGATGGAAATACCCAGGACAGTGAGTATGATCAGTATGCCGATCATCATAATTGTGCCCTTCACGATTCCGTACACCAATCCTGTTGTCGGGATGGGCAGATCTGAAGACTTGACGTAGTCTTTTAATAGCCTGCCGGCGAGATTTGCGATGGCAATGGCCATAGAAAATATAATGATGACATCCATAGTTTTATTTGAATAGAAGACATATTTCAATGGAAGCTCTGAAAGGGCGATGCCGATATAGATACCGATCGCAAGACACCAGAATAGGGAAGGTGTTTTCAGGGAATCGATAATAACATCGTCCATTCCTGCTTCGGTATTTTTTGCCCATTTGTGGAGGACCCTGAATACAATGATACGTATCATATAGAGCGCGAAAGCACAAGACAGTGCGATGATTAAGGGTACAGCGATTTTTCCCAGGACTATCTTCATTTTACCCTTCCTTGCCCGGGGGCTTGTGTTCCTTCTCTGCTGTTGAAAGCGGCCTCCTTCCGTCTATTAATGTATCCATCGCTGATGTTATTTTTTTGAATTGGACCATACGATCGGCCGGGATGGGATTCCCCGCCAGCTTAACAGCCAAAGGGTTGGTATGTTTGCCTGCCTGTTTCATCTCATAATGGAGATGTAGTCCTGTTGCAAGTCCTGTAGCGCCCACATAGCCAATAACATCTCCCTGGTTCACTTGAACCCCCTCGTGAATACCTGCCTTTATGCAGAGCAAGATGGCCGTAGTAAGTACTATAATCATTGCCGTGACGCAAAACAACCAGGTTTCCGTATGCGCCTTTACGACCTGAAAATGAAACTGTCCCTTTTGCGGTTGAGCTGACCGGTGTGCCTGTAGCCGTGTCATGTTCCGCAATGTTCATTGTGAAATTATCGATACTTTGTCCAGATCATACCACAGGAGGTTTATCATACTATTCGCCGCAGGTAGACTTACGCTCACTTCAGTATTTATATTTTCAACCAGAATAGTAAGGTCATCAAACAGCTTTTTTTGCTCCACTTTGGCATACGATTTGGCCTTTTGTAGTTTTTCGGATATATCCTGGAGTTCTGCCCTGATAGTGCCGATATTCTTCGATGCCAGTTCAATTTTTGCCCCGATAACATGTGTTGTGATATTCGCCATTATGGAGTTTAAATAAATTTTGCGTTCTATGGTGGCCAACTTTTGGTTGAGTTCGCTCATGGTATTGTTTTGTCTCTCCCGAAAATCCTCTGCCAGGGATATACTTTCCCCCAGATCATTTTCGATGTCCGAGGCCTTTAAGGCAAGGCCTTGCATGACTTTAATAACCTTGTGCACATCGGCATTCGACTTTAAACCGCTTATCTTCCAGCCCTTCTCCTGTTCTTTTTTAAAATCCTCCAGTATCCTTATCTAGGTCTCCATATCGCGTACTTTCGAATATACATCGGCTGTTTGTCTCTTAATGATCTCCGGCATACCCAGAAAAACCAGCACAATAAACAAAATAGTTATCGAGACCATAGTTATAAATATTTTCATTTATCATTCCTCCATTACATACAATGGCCAAACCAAATCACCGCTTCCCTTCGGAATTATATATTTTCTTCCCCTACGGTTTCGCGTATTCTGTCCAGTATGTCGGGTATGGCCGCGATGACCCTGTCCCAACTTGCAATGAGAGGAACACCGAGGGGATCTTTCATTATCGAATCAGCGGCCTTCCTGATACCATTTGTGAAGGTTTCAACGGCAAGGCTTTCCTCGTGCCTGTCAAAAAACAGTCCATTTATCGACGCATCATCTTCATACCTTTTCAACATATCCTGCGCTGTTCGCGCATATGTAGCAACGAGGGTCTTAAAAAAACCGTCGGAAAAGACTATTCCCTCTGAAGAAAGCGTCCTGAAAATTGACTTGCATATGTCCACGCACATTTTATGGAGTCCTTTTGTCGCGTCATCCGATGAGAGTTGCTGGTGCTTATGTTCATAGTTGTCGGCAATATCTACCTGGCAGACCCTGTTTACCGAGGTGTTCCGATAAACCTCAGCAAGGGTGCCGACCTCAAGTCCCCAGTCGCCGGGAATCTTGTTTATACGTGCCAGGTTAATATCCATGGAAAATTCTCCGGCAAGGATGTACCGGAAGCTGTCGAGAAATACAAGCAGCGGATGGTACCCCACAATCTTCTCAAGCGTCCTGATAAGAGGGGTAACGAGAAGTCTGGTGGCTCTTCCGTGCATTTTATCTGTTACTCGTGTATAAAACCCTTTGCAGAAGTCATAATCGAGACTCGGGCTTGTAACCGGATAACACAGACGAGCAAGCATGGACCTGTCGTATGTGACAATATCGCAATCATGGAGGGCGATAGCATTGAACTTGTGTTGCGACAACGCATATCCGTAGGCCATCCATACGGAACGCCCCTTTCCTTCGAGGCCGGTGGGGAGATCGGCGGACTCTATGGCGCGATAGATTTTCTTCATACGCTTTCCGTTGTTCCAGATAACCTTCGTATTCTGAGGAAGGTCCGAAAAAAAGCGACGCGCGTACTCAAACTCTCTGTCCGAGGAAGGTCCGAGAGTGATAATGATCTCTTTGATGTAACGGACTTCCTTTAATTCCCGCACAATGTTTTTCAGGGCATCGCCTTCGAGTTCACTGTACAGCGAGGGCAATACAAGGGCAATCGGCCTCTCGACAGAGTAACTGACCAATTTTGCTTCAAGCTCTTCAAGATTTGATTTTCCGAGATTGTGCAATGTGGATACAACACCTGTTTGATAAAAATCTGCCATGGTATGCCTCCCGAAAACATGGTTATCAAGTCATGGAAAGGACCCTTAGACCTTCCGCTTTTGCAGCCTTGCAGAGTTCCATATCTGTAGATGAAAAAAAGAGGGTTTTGCCCGAATGGTCGTTGTCCACCCCTTCACTACCCTGTAGCCGATGGGATTCATTAAGTATGACTTTTGTTGCGGAGAGATGGATTGCAGCAAAACGGCTCAGGCCATACTTCCCTATAAGATTTCCCGCTTCAAGTTCGTCAAAATCAATCTTGGCAATCCTCGGCCAATCCTCGGCCAGCCCCTTCAGCGCCCTCTCATAATCCTCTCTTGATAGATCTCCGTTTCTAAGCCGTATATTCAGAGCCGACATAACCTCAGTATATGCGACACGACAGGTGGCGACTATTTCTGAAACTGCCACCCAATCAGCAACAAGGTCGGAAAAGGGTTCTTCAACATACAGCTTTACGAGACTACTTGAACCGAGATAGAGAATCATTCTCTTTCCTCCAATACTGTTGAAGATAGCGTACTTCCTTGCATGGTGACCCTTGGAGACAAGCCTTGTGGTTTGCCAAAAGCCCATTGAGCCCTGTCAAGTTTCATAAGCCGCCTTATGGTCCGGTATTCACTGGTAAGTGGTGTAATAATGGCCACCTCTTCTGCATGATCCTTGACCAGGATTTCGTCACCTTCCCGAACTTCGTTTATGTATGCGCTTAGCTTTGTCTTTAGTTCTTTTATACCTACTATTTTCATTATGACCTCTATTAGTTTCATTTGTAGTTATACTATATAATTCTTATGGTGACATGTACAGCAATAAATGGTACTGTTGTTTATGCGCAATAACATTAGGGAAAACCTGAAGGATATCTTCTACGCAGGCCTCGATGCAGTCAATCCTTACAATGTTGTTACTCTACAAGGCAAATTTCTTAAAAACGACTCTTACCTTAAAGGTCATGCCAAGATCTTATGCTGTCAGCTTTGGAAAAGCCGCTTACGAAATGTCCAGAGCACTGGAAGACATACTGGGAGCATCAATAACTGAAGGTATAGCAATAACAAAGGATGGCCACCTCGGGCAAGACCCCCTGAAACACTTTAATCTTTACCTTGCAAACCATCCGATTCCCGATAAACGGGGTTTCACAGCTACCCAAAAAGTTGTAGAACTCCGACGCAGTGCAGATGAAGAAACCCTGGTCATCTGTCTCATATCGGGCGGGGGGTCTGCCCTTCTTGTTGCCCCATATGGTCCTGTTGATCTGCATGCGAAACAGGCCGTCACTGAACTACTCCTCATGGCCGGTGTAAATATAAAGGAACTAAACGCCGTAAGAAAACACCTGTCAGCAGTCAAGGGAGGGCGGCTTGCAGAAATTGCCTGGCCTGCCAGAGTTATAGGCTCTACAATTCGTCTGGCGAGAGAAAAAGGCGTAGACCCTCAATCCTCTCTGGATAACAACGACAGCTATACTTACTTCAGATATCTGAATGATCTTCTGGTGACAGGTCCCACCGGAACCAATGTAATGGACCTGCAAATCGTTATTGTAGAATGAAGAAGCTAATAATCATAACTGATTTAGACGGCACGCTTCTGGATGCATCCACATTCTCCTTCGAGGCGGCCAATGATGCCCTTACCCTTATCAGGGAACAGCAAATTCCCCTTATCATTTGTTCCAGCAAAACACGGACAGAAATAGAACATTTTCGCTTGCTCCTCAACAATCGGGACGCATTTATATCTGAAAACGGCGGAGGGGTTTTCGTACCCGCTGATCGCGAAGATTTGATGGGCCATGTGCCGCAAGGGATCATGGAGTGGAAGAGCAA
>CAWAUQ010000021.1:0-206086 GCA_963785225.1 uncultured delta proteobacterium
TCCAAAGGTTGCAAGTTCGATTCTTGCTGGGCGCACCACTTAACACTCTATTGTTTCCGATTCAACATTCTAAACATATAACAACAAAGACGGCTGGCTATATCTGCCGCTCATTCAAAGAAGGAGTATTCGTCCCACGCAGATACTATTGACTACGAGAAAACCCGTGCTTATAAATTGTAGTAACATATATTTGATTGAAAGGCCTTAAATGGTACTGGATGGCAAAAATTGTTTCGGTTACAAGGGAAATGATGGCTGGTTTATACGACATGATTGTGTTGAAAACTACAATAAAGAAATCCGGAAACTCACAATAAAGGAGAGGTATCTATGAACATCATGAAAAGGTATTTCGTTTTTATTCTTTTTTCATTCTTTCTTCTCTATCCCTGTATATCCCTTTTTGGCGCTGATCATCAGGGTCAGAAAACGAAAAGCACCAAAGATGCCGGTGGTGAAGAAAAGCTGGTCTTTCCTCCCATGCCTGACCCCGGCAAAAAGGTCCCCATAGGGGATGGATACTATCTGCTCTATGGTTTCGACAAGAGACCCAAACTGGGCATGGTTATTATGAAAGTAGAAATCTTTACCAGGGAAGGGAAAAAGGATACTTCTATGGAGGTTAAAGCCGATGCCGGAATGCCTTCCATGAGCGGCGCTCACGAAACAGGGAATAAGAGCTTTTCACTCTCTCAGAAAGGCGACTATCTCTTACCGATTAATATTGTCATGCCTGGTGACTGGGAAGTAAGGTTCACCGTTCTGAAAGACAAGAAACCAATATGGAGAGGTCGATATAATTTCAATGTATAAAACTCTTATCATATGCCTCGCCTTTTTTGTTCTGGCCAGTGTGGTAAAAGCCGCTGACCAGCTCCTCTATTTCGAAGCACAGGGGATCGCCGGCTATTCTTCCCAAGTCAGGAAGCCAATCTACTATTCGATGAACCCCGATGCGGAGATGCAGAAACCGAGCATGGGTTTCGATTATTTAAGCGGTTTTCCGGTGATTCCGGAGAATTGGCCACCTTTGCTCTCCAGGGTCGCCTCGCATTGACGGTGGACGGATCAAGACAGAAGTAACAGTCTCAAGTGGGAACCGCAGGTCTACAATGCATATTTTAAAATGAAGACACCTCTGGGCCTTATGTATGGGCAGGACATAACCGTCCTGCTTTCGGGCTCGGATCTTACTTCGACAGCCACGGGCTCCTCCTGAGGACATTGCCATTCAGGGTTTCGGCTATGATCGAGACTGGGGCGGCGGACTCTACAAGGATTTCTCCTGGGGAGATATTGCTGCCAGTGTCACAACAGGTTCCGGTATGCCTGTGTATACGAAAGGCAATTCCATGACCGCTGCCAGGATTTCTTATGGGGTGCAAAGTCGGGACAATTTTAACCTCGGGTTTTCCCTGGGTTATGGCAGAACACTTGATACCATGGGCTATAAACTGAGAAATCCGAAACCCCAGGAACTGACGCCTTGCAGGCATTGATCTCGCTATTCTCAAGAACCGCCTTGAGCACCGTTTTGATCTCCTTGCAGGGACTTGGCTTGATAATGATACCTACGCAGCCTCTTACCGGTTGGGTCTGAACCTGGACCAGGAGGGACGGCTGAAAATAGAGGTCCAGCCCACTTACTGGAAACTCGGACCAGACAGGGATTACGAGATAGCCCTTTGTTTTTCGAGTCAGGTTACATCAGATTTGACAATCCGGCTGGCGCCTACGTATGACCACAGCACGAATGACAAGAGGATCGTTATGCAATTCTATTACTATTTGCCGATATAAAAATGCAATTACCGGGCTTACAGAAGATTGTCAAAAAATCAAAGGAGTTTTTCATGATGAAGTATATTGTCCTGGCTTGCGTTCTTCTCCTGACAGGATGCACAGCAGTATGGGGCGCAGTTGGCTGCGATCTCAATGACCCTGACCGTGACGTCATTCGGCTTTTTCCGGAATCAACGGGTTATAAGACAACCTACACCTCAATTCAGAAAAAGGGTGGAGAAAAACTCCTCGCCACTGTAGAAACACGGCTTGGGGAGAAGTTCCGGGGCATTTATGAAACCATCGATGTCCCCTATACGATCTATGAGGTCTTCGCCAACAAAAAGAAGATTGGCTACATACACGGTGTAAACCAGAAAGGACAGTACGGGGGCATCCAGGTATTTCTGGTGCTTAATCTGGAAGGCACGATAAAAGGCTTCTATATACAGAAAATGACAAGTCAGTATGCCGGCAAACTGCGTGACGCCAAATTTGGTAAGCAGTTTGTGGGACTCACCATAAAAGACTTTGATCATTACAATGTGGTTTCCGGGAAGGCAACCGGGAAAGTCGATGAGATAAAAAACCCGGCCCCTGAAGCAGAAGCGGATTTCAGGGCAGCCTTAAGAGCTACAAAAAAGAACCTCATTCTCATGGATGAATTCGTCTTTTCAGCGCAATCACAGGAGGCGCCAAAAAAATGATTACGAAATTTCAGGTAGCATATAAGAATCTGCTGCGAAAAAGGGTCCGCAGCCTCCTGACCCTCGTGGGCATAGCCTTGTCTTCCTGGGTACTCATAAGCCTGCTGGGTTTCAATCAGGGTTATGAAGCCTCGCTCAACAGGGATATCGATAATATGGGATTTCAGTTGATGATCATGGCTAAGGGCTGCCCCTATGAGGCCGCCACCTTAATGTTGAAGGGCGGTACAGGCCTGCGTTATATGGATGAATCTATCATGAAGGACATTTCAAAAGAACCGGAGGTAGAAAAGATTACCCCCATTTTTATGTCAGCGGTTTTTGATGCCAATAAAGGACAAAGCGGGGGCATTGCTGCATATTTTGGTGTAGAACCTAAGAGTTTTGCCGATATGAAACCTTTTCTCAAATTCAAGCAGGGAAAGTGGTTTACCGAGACAGACGCCTATGAAGCAGTAATGGGATTTGAGGCGGCAGAGCTGGAACAGCGCGAAGTAGGAGACATGATCCTCATGCCCGAAAAAAACATCAAATTCAAGGTTGCAGGGATATTGGAGAGAACGGGTACGCAGGATGACGGTACCATCTTTGTGCCCCTCAAAACAGTGCAGAAGATATTCGACAAACCCACTGAAATCACTACCATAGGCATCAAACTCAAAAAAGGTGTTGACAGTGGAAAGCTTGAAGAGCGTTTATACAAGCTTCCCGATGTCCAGATAGTGAGTCTGGCACAGGTAAAAGATACGATTATGAAGCTTATTTCCACAGCAAAGGTAATGGTACTCTCCATAGCCATTATCGCCATCCTTATTGCCATGGTGGGAGTAATCAATACAATCCTCACATCGGTCTGGGAAAGGTTCCAGGAAATCGGCATCTTGAAAACCATCGGCGCAATGCCCTGGGATGTGTTCAAGCTGGTGTGGATAGAAACTCTCCTCCTCTGCACAACCGGCGGAATTCTTGGCATCATCCTTGCCCTGATACTCTCACGGGTAACGGATATGGTAATCCGCAGCATTCTCCCCTATGCGCCAGGGGGCGGCCTTGTACTGATAGATGTGAAACTCATTCTCATCACCATAGCTTCAATTATTTGTATTGGCCTTGTAAGCGGCATTTATCCCGCCTGGAAGGCAGGCAGAATCAGGCCCTTGGAGGCTATCAGAGCGGAGGGGGGCAGATGAACAAGAATGGTACATCAATAGAAACAAAAGGCCTCACCAAGATTTATACCCGTGGCAACGAGGAAATTATTGCGGTAAATAACATCTCCCTTGAGATCGATACAGGGGACTTTGTCTCTATTATCGGCCCTTCCGGATCAGGGAAAACCACCTTCGTCAATCTGCTCGGATGCCTCGATAATCCAACCTCCGGGGAACTTCATCTTTGTGGCCAATCGATCTTCGGGAGCAATAAGGCCCTTTCGGAGCGGGAGTTGACAAAGATCAGGCGGGAAATTTTCGGTTATATTTTTCAGAATTTCTACCTCATCCCCACCTTAACCGTTATAGAAAATATTCTTCTCCCACTCACCTTTTACCATAAGCCTGGCACGGAGCATGAAGCAGAAAGGCTTTTGGACCTTCTCGGCCTGGAAAAACGGAAAAACCATCTCCCCGGTCAGATCTCCGGCGGCGAGATGCAGCGGGTAGCAATAGCGAGGGCTATGGTGAACAAGCCGGAAATTCTCATGGCTGATGAACCAACGGGAAACCTTGACACAAAACGGTCAGTCGAGATTGTGAACGTTTTGCAGGAGCTTAATAAGAAAGCAGGTCTCACGATCATCATGGTGACCCATAATCAGGAACTGGCCAGACATGCCAATAAAATGCTTGAGATGAAGGATGGCACTATAAGTCAAATCCATTGAGGACCGTGAAGCTAATGCGAAGAGGTTTCCGAAAGAACAGAAAGCGAAAATTATCGGATTCAGAGACGTAGATTAAAAACTGATTACCGCATTGGACAATCCTTAAACATATAGATTCTTTTTCCTGTGTAAATATAACCTCATGGGTCTCTCCGGCCCATTGGGTCATATTGCAGTATATAAAAACACTGGTTACAGTGGAATTGGCATGTTTTTTGCTTCAACAATCGCATGGCCCACAGAACAACTGATGTATTGAGGGAGTATCAAAAAAGGCTCTTAATAAATATTTCATTTAACCGATAAACAGTTCAGGGAGGTTATAATGGACAATTACCAAGACATAGATAATCAGAAGTGTCCCCGATGCGGTTCTGAGATGTGGCCTGAAAACGACCATACAAATATGGTAAATGTGCTTGTCTGCACAAAACCCACATGCCTCTACAGGGTCTATCCCGATTACCCGAGAAGAAACGGGAATCAGGAGATATGTTACCTCTGCGGAAAAATGTTTATCGTCCATGTTGATGATCTGGGGGTTCTCTGTCAGCCTTGCAAACGTACCGTATCGGAGTACAAACAAAAATCATCGGAGAAATACCGGAAACATCACAAACCAAGACAGACCGGGAACGTTCTCCATATCTGACAAGGGCTTGTATCTGATGATTTATCAACCCTGATTGTCACATATTGTTTCTCCATCTGACAATATTTCTCCGGCAACCAAATACATCAAAAAAAAATGGTTTTCTCAGAGCGGTTACTATAAAAAGAGGGCCTCTACAGTTTACAACAATATTTCAATTTCTCCAGACAATAGGCAAATACTTACTCATTAATATTTCCCAAAAGTAGCTTGTTTAATATTTCTCAAGCGGCAAGAGTTATCTTGCACGGAACCAAAAAGTATGTTAAAAAATTAACAAGCGAGGTGAGCGATAATGAGTAATTTTCTTGACAAGCTCAGTATCCGGCAGATGACCAAAGACGACTTGGATTCTATTGTGGATATTGATACAAAAGTTCTTGGTGAAACCAGGAAAGATTACTGGGTTATAAAAATCATAAAAGAAGCCGATTCAAGGCCTCCCGATGCCTCTCTGATTGCTGAGATCGATGGTAAGGTTGCCGGCTTTATCCTTGGAGAAGTAAGTGGATGGGAATTTAAAGTTCCAAACAACATAGGATGGATCGACACGATTGGCATAGACCCTGACTACCAGAATAGAGGCATCGCAAAAGTTCTTGCTGTTGCGTTAGTAACAAATCTCCGGCAGCATGGCGTTGATACTATTTATACTCTTGTTAACTGGAATGATTGGGACCTTCTCCAGTTCTTCCATGCTATGGGTTTTTCCCGTGGTGATATGATCAACCTTGTGCTCAAAGTATAGGGAGCCAGTTTGTTTTTATAAAAAAACCGCCTGAGTGAAAAGCCAGGCGGTTTTTTCTTTTAAATGCTCTTGAGCATCAACTTTCTTTTGAGGTGATCTTCAGCTTCATCTTAGCGTGAATTGTATCATTCTTCAAGCGATTTGCCGATTTAAGCGTTGAGATGTCGATATCATATTTCTCTGATATCGATGCCAGAGTCTCGCCCTTTTTGACAATATGGTATTTAGCTTTTGGCGCTGCTTTTTTCTCTACATGGCTGACAAGCTTCAACTTCATCTTCGGATGAACTTTTTCACTTTTCAGGTTATTCATAGATTTGAGATCAGCCACATCGACACCGTACTTATCGGATATCAACGCCAGTGTCTCGCCCTTTTTGACAATATGGTAAGGCTTTATCTTTTCAGCCTTCACGACGTCTACATCTTTCTTTTCCGTCTTCACGGTCTTCTGCGACTTCGTTGCAAGGGTTTTACTGTGCAGGTTGCTGGCCACAATAAGCTTAGAAGGACCGCTATATTTCGGTATGGCAATGACCATACCAGGTTTTATTCTCAACTCATCTTCACAACTATTAACTAGGTGGATATCCTCGCTTTTTACGCCATATTTTTTTGCGATCTTTTCAAGCGTGTCACTCCTTTTCACTTTGTGAGAAACGACGCTTTTTATTTTCCTTTCACCTTCAAGGGCTGTCTCCAGTCTTTCGCTGAATTGGAGGGTATTTATCGGATAGGGAAGTTTGATCTCATAATCACTATTACCCGGAGGGGTAATTCCACGGACGAGTTCGGGGTTATACGACTTAACGCTGATAAGATCGAGTGATGACGCCTTTGCAATGGCGGTAAGCGGTGTTGCAGGCGGGACGGCAATATCCACGAATTGTATGGGACGATCAAAAGTGATACTCCCAAAACCATATTTTACCGGGTCTTTTGCGATAATTGCAGCAGCGATGAGCTGGGGAATGTAGTTTCTCGTTTCTTTCGGAAGCGCATTATATTTGTGGAGGTCCCAGAAATCGTTTGTATTGTGCTTCAGGATGGCCCTTTCAACCCTACCCTCTCCGGCATTGTATCCGGCCGCTGCCAGATACCAGTGACCAAACTGATTAAAAAGATCACGAAGATACTTTGCTGCTGCCACAGTCGATTTTTCAGGGTCTCTGCGTTCATCGATCCAGTAATTCACTCTCAGCCCGTATCTCCCGCCGGTTTCATAGATAAACTGCCAGGGACCGCATGCCTTGGCCGTTGAATATGCTTTCGGGTTAAACCCGCTCTCGATCATGGCAAGATATACCAGGTCTTCAGGCATACCATTCTTTCTCAGAATCTCGGTAATAATGGGAACATACCATCGGGCCCTCTTCAGCCAGTTCGCGAATACCTTTCTCTTATCGACAGTAAAAAAATGGATATAGTATTTCACAGCATCGTTAAATACAATAGGTATGTCAAAATTTTGTATATTTGTGCTTTCCAGAAGAGTCGAAATATCATCATCTTCTTCAAAAACTTTATCTTCAAACAAGTCAGGGGACTCTTCTTTTTTTACAACACTAACATCGGGCGGGCCCTTTTTGACAACTGCCCCCGTCAGGACCCTTGTTGGTTTCAGTTGCTCTTTTACAATAGAATCGGGCGGTTTCGCGGGCTTTTCTGTCTTCCCCTGCGGCAATGGTTCTTTCGCGGGAATCTGCGGGGGAAAGAATTGCGTTGAACCCTTACTTTGCACTACATACTGGTTGGGTGTAATCGATTGACTTGAGACAACCTGACCGCCGGAAGCACATCCGGCTAAAAGAAACAAACAAAGTATATAATAGAGGTGTTTTTTCATACCACTTTCATTAGCAAGTTTCATACCAAAGCCCATTACTTTGATGATAAAGGCTAAACCCTCCTATGTCAATAAAATAATCTGTTTTTATTCATACAGGAATATCGAACCGGGAAGACTCTGCATTGCAATAGCCGATTAACTCCCCGAAATATAAGGTGATTATTTCATTCTCTACTAAAAAGGTGAGAAGAACATTCTTTTTGTCATTCCCTCCACTGTCAATATTCCACCACCACCGGCACACTACCCTAAATCGTTGTATGATAAGGATGTGTGGTAAAACAAAGTCCTAAAATGATATCCACCTGATAATTTGGAGCGGGATATAATGGCCATCAGGTGTTCTCATGTGCCTGGTAATTTCTTTTGAAAAAAATCAACAAGGTCCTTCATCCCATTCCTATCGTCAAAAACATCTGCCGGTAACCAATTGACAACACCGTCAGTAAAATATAAATAGATACCCTTTTTGGTCTTTTTGTAATCCGTAAGCTCCGACCATTCTCTTTTTTGTTCATAAAACCGGGATTTTATCACGATATCATTCTTGTTGAAGGCCATTAACACCTCTTGTGCTTCTTCGGTTGAGGTCTTTGCCTTTCTTTTTTCAATTTCCTGCCTGATAAAAAAAAACCAGATAATCCCAAGTCCCAGCGTGAACCATATAATGGTCGTGGGATCATTTCTGAAGAGCCCTGCCATACCAGCCATAAGAAAAAACAGGCCCATGGAACTCATGACCCATCTTTTCATAGGGTGCATATCACTCACAATTTTCCGCTTTCCTTTATGGACGTTAAGCAGATCCTGGGCTTTCTCCTGTTCGTTGAATCTATAGATCTCTGATAACGGGATATGGAAGGTCAATTCGTTGTCTTCATTTATCTCTGTGATCGTTTTCTGCATCCCTTATTCTATTGTCTGAAGACATGAATTGCAAACAGAAACGTACTGGCTACGGCTTATCTTCTATATTTTTACATCTGCCATGATAAGGTTGTTTGGTTGGGCATTTATCCGGCTTCAGTTGTTTTATGAGAGAAACCGATAAAAACCTACGACAGGACTTTGTCCGTAAGGTTACGGTAACCTCTGGCAAAATCGAAGGCTGCCATGCGTTTCTTGTTTTCCATCTGGAGGTCTTTTATTATGAGAACATCAATTGCTGTATCGACGAGAATGCCTTTCTTCGTTACACCCCGTATTTGTCCGGAATTACCCGATGAGGAGAGGCCTTCTTCAATGGCAACATCAAAAATTTTTACCATCTTGTTGTCCAAAAATGTATAAGCAACCGGCCATTCGACAAAGGCACGAACCTGTCTGTCAATCTCGGCAGCGGTTTTTGTCCAATCGATCTTACCCATTTCTTTGGTAATAATTGGTGTATAGGTTGCAATTTCATGCTGTTGTGCTGTTCCACTCATCGTGCCCTGCGCCTCTATTGTACCAAGAAAATCCGGCAATATTGCTGCTGACCGTGCGGCAAGTCTCTTTGAGAGACCGGTAAGGTTTTCTCCGGGTTCTATCATGACCTCCTCCTGATAGACCACATCGCCTTCGTCCATTTTTTCGTTCATTCTGATAAGCGTAATGCCTGTCATGGCGTCGCCCTTCAAAAGGGCCCATTGCATTGGCGATGGCCCACGGTAGAGGGGCAGAAGTGAAGGATGGATATTAAGAGGACCCCGCGAAGGAATATCAAGGGCCCATTTGGGCACAATCAATCCGAAGGAGGCGACAACAAAAAGCTCCGGTTTGTAATCCGGTAGCGTCTTCACAATATCATCTTTAAATGAATCGATTTCCATGAGGGGAAGGCCTGATGCTGTAGCCGCCCTTTTTACTTCGTTGTCATCAAGGGCATATCCCCTGCCCTTTGGTTTTGCTTTTTTTGTAACTACCAGAATTGTCTGTTCGGCAATAGAGTTGAGAATCGGCACAGAAAAACCGGAGGAACCGAAAAAAATCACCTTCATTACTTCTGTCCGGCGTATTTCTTTTTAAATATATTTTTCTTGACAGGACTGAGGTGGTCGATGAAGAGGACCCCTTTGAGGTGGTCTATTTCATGCTGCATGGCCCTCGCAAACTGGCCTTCACATTCAAATTCTATTGTTTTCCCTGTTAAGTCGACACCCCGTGCAGAGACTATCTTCGCCCGTTTCACAAATTCATAGAAGCCGGGGACACTTAAGCATCCTTCTTCTCCGATCTCCTCCAGATCGGTCCCGATAATAACAGGGTTCAAGATAATGAGGTGCTTTTTATTCCTGCTATTCAATGATGCGTCTACCGCAATGAGTTGGAGGGGCACGCCAACCTGATTCGCCGCCAACCCGGCGCCATGGGCAAGTATCATTGTTTCAATCATGTCCTGGGAAAGCTTCACAATTTCGTCGGTAATATTATCGACCGGTTCGGCAAGTTTTCTCAGTATGGGATCGGGGAATGTTCGTATTTCGATAAGTGCCATGTATATTTTTTAAATCATATTGCCCGGATAGTCAATTATTTCATCCACAAACCGTTTTATGGCACGCTCTGCCCGAACCAGAGGGGGGGGTAATAAACCGAGGGACGAGGGACGAAAATACAAAAACCTCGATGAAGAATGAAACCCTTTAGCGAGTTCTCGAGCGAGAGGGGAAGGCTCCGCAGGCTTTTGCCTGTGGAGGGGGCAACGCAAGCCCCATTAATAGCTCTCGCCGGTCCGGTACCAGGGAAAATGCTTAACCATCTTGTTTTCAATATCTTCAATGATAATCCTTGCAAGCTCCCGGTAGTTTTCTGCATCTTCCCAACCGGGAGGGTTATATACTTCTTCTTCCACGAGCATTAAAAAATTCATGATCCGCTGGGCCCTCCAAGTCGTCATGGCCCTTATAGTCTGGACAAGGTCCTCTTCTGCTTCTATCTCTCCCCTTACAAGGAAATAGAGAGCAAGCTGCATGCAATGGAGGGAACCGGTGAGCACTTCCTCGCCGATGTCCTGAAGTGCCTTTTTGGCCTGTTTATTGATAGGCATTGTATTGAGTATTCCAATTTCTTCTGACTGTTCTGACACAAAACACCCCATATTGTATTTGCAATGTTCCTATATTTCCATTTAAGCCATCGCCATCCGATACCTTAAATGAAGAGACTATCTGTTTCCGAATCGGAAAGGAGGGATTTGAGAACCCTTTCCAGATGGAAACTAAGTATAACCTCATTTGACCTTCCTATCCATTGAAAAATAATTGACTCTCTTCTTTTTAAAGTGATATGGTAAGCTATGTCTGGTTTCGGGTTTTAACAATGTCCTGGTGCTGCTTTAAGACAATAAAAAACAAAGAAAATCCGCTGAGTATATATGAATAAAAAGATTTTCATAGGTATTGGTTCCAATATCGGAAATGGCGTAAAGAATTGCATGGACGCAATAAAGAGGATTTCCGTCGACAAACGGGTAGATCTGAAAATAATTTCCTCTTTCTATACCACATCCCCTGTCTCAAAAATTATGCAGGACGATTTTATCAATTGTGCTGTCCTTGTGAGCTGGAAAGGCACACCAATGGAACTTCTGGAATTCCTTCTCAACATAGAGAAGAATATGGGCAGAGTTCGGGAAACCAAAGATGGGCCGAGAATTATCGATCTGGATATACTGCTCTTCGGCGATACCATCATCGATGAACCTTTCCTGACAATACCCCACAAAGAACTCCACAAACGAAAATTTGCCCTTGTGCCATGCCTGGAGATAGCTCCTCATCATATACACCCTCTTCATAAAAGACAACTTAACGATTTTCTTTCCAACATCGGCAACGATCAGACAGCCACAAAGCTTCCGGGGATAGGATTTTCGGAAGATCCTGAGGGGACCTAAAATTGGTCACTCTGACAATCGATGCAGCAAGTGGTAAAACCGGGAAAACCATTATAGCGCAGCGTATCGAAGAGGAGTTTATAGGTGGTCGTGGGACAAACACGAAACTCTTCCATGATATGACGGAAGGCATTGTTGATGCTCTCTCCGGAAAAAACCCTATCATATTCGGAACCGGTCCTCTAACAGGTACGCCTTTCCCCATGGGAGGCAGGTTCGAAGTAACTACAAAGTCACCTCAGACAGGAACGATCTTCACATCATCCTGCGGCGGTTGGTTCGGTGTATCTCTCAAAAAATCCGGCATAGATACACTCATCGTCACGGGGGCAGCAGAGACACCGTCGTATATCTTCATCGAAGAAGGCACTATGCAAATCGCACCTGCCGGACATCTCTGGGGACAGGGAAAGAAACAGGTAAAAGAATGGCTCAGAGAAAAACATGGCCGCAACATTTCGATCCTGCTTATCGGCAGGGCAGGAGAAAACCTTATTCCCTTTTCTAATATCGAGAATGACGGAAGATACCTCGGCAGGGGCGGTCTTGGCGCTGTTCTCGGTTCAAAAAAGATAAAGGCAATTGTTGTGAAGGGAAAGGGGAAAATCCCCATTGCCGACAAAGAAGGTTTTTCTTTCATCTCCTACGAATGTAGAAAGTGGATTTCCGCCAATCCCGTCACCTCAAAGGGACTTCCCGAATTCGGCACCGGCGTGCTCCTCAACTACATGCGTGAAGCTGGCCTCTCATCGACAAAAAATTTCAGATTTCCCGCTCCCGGCGAATCGTCGAAAATAGCAGGTGAAATAGTAACATCACAGATCCTCCAGGGAAAAAGGGCCTGCCCATTCTGTCCTGTTGCCTGTGGACGGGTCAACAAACAGGGCGAAGGTCCTGAATACGAATCATTGTGGGCCCTTGGCGTAAATCTCGCCATTTATGATCTTGAAAAGGTTGTCTATTTGAACAATCTCTGCAATGAAGCAGGTCTCGACACTATTACAACGGGGACCACAATCGGCATGGCTATTGAGCTTGGAGAGACGAGGAAAGGGCCTTTTCATATTGAATCAGGTGATTTTGAGAAAATCAAGGAAACCATCAACAATATCGTGGAAAGAAAAGACACAGGGGCGATACTTGCTCTTGGGACAAGAAAACTGGGGGAAGTCTATAACGCAAAAGATATAGCGCCTCAGGTGAAAGGTCTGGAACTGCCTGCTTACGACCCACGGGGTGCATACGGTCACGCCCTCGGATACGCGACTTCCAATCGGGGGGGATGCCATCTTCAGGGATACCTCATCGGCGCTGAGGTCCTCGGTATCCCGAAACTTCTCGACAGACATTCCACGCAGGGCAAAGCGAGCCTCCTGGCCCTTTACCAGAATGTCTCTGCCTTCATGGATACCCTTGTCATGTGCCGCTTCTCCTCTTTTGCTATTCCTCACGATTATTATGCACGGATAGCATCAGCAGTAACGGGCAGAAAGATCACCTGGGAGGATTCAATCAGGATTGGCGAGCGGATATGGAACCTTGAGAAATTGATCAATTTGCGGGAAGGTGTTGAAGAAGACCTCCTGCCAGGAAGATTTCACGATGTGCCGCTGGAAGCGCTCCTCAAGGAATATTACGAAATAAGGCAATGGGACCGATCAGGACATCCAAGGAAAGAAACCCTTGAAAGGCTTGGTCTTGTTTAAAGAAAAGCGTAAGCCCTTGAGAAAGCGTACATGGAGAGGTAATGACTATGCTTGAAGACTCAATAATTACATCATTCCGGGAAATAGGCCGCGACATATTCCTCAGGGGACTCATCAGTTCACACGCAGGCAATATGAGTGTAAGAATGGGTGACAGGATTTATCTCACGAGAAGGGGGTCCATGCTTGGGAGACTTTCCGGAAAAGATCTTGTAGAACTTGATATTATTCAGAACAATACCCAAATTCTTATGGCATCATCGGAAACAGTCGTCCACAGGGCAATCTACCTGAATACGAGTGCGCTGGCAATTGTCCATACCCATCCGCCTTACGCGACACTGCTCTCCATGATGGATGATGAGATCATCCCAATTGACTCTGAAGGCTCCTATCTTTTTAAAAAAATTCCTGTGGTGAGCCTCGAAAAAACCATCGGCTCTGAAGAAGCGGGCCAGATCGTCAGTGAACACCTGAAAGATTACAAGATTGTCCTCATGCGCGGCCACGGAAGCTTCGCCAGGGGTGACATGCTCGAGGAAGCCTATATGCTCACAAGCAGCCTTGAATCATCGGCATTCTATGCGTACCACATGAAATCCCATGAAAAGTTCGACAGCGGGCAGAAAGAATACCGGAAATTCTCCGATAAATACAAAAACTGGTAAACCGGCTTTTTCATTATCCGTTATCTTCCTGTGCCTCGTCCTTCATTCCTGCCATTCGGTTTGCTTATCGGAACGGGAACATCAGAGACACCGCCCCGGTGATTTTCGTTTACCTGGGAGATTTTATCTGGTATCGGCTGGCGTTGTACGTCCGGTCTTGGATCAACCCGTTTTGCCTCCATTGTTCTTTCCGGGACCACTTTTTCTGCAGGGGCAGGTTTTCTCTGTTCAACCTGTACGTGCTGGACATTGGCCGGTTTGATATTTCTATTTGCCTCAGGTTTGAACCTGTCAAGAGATCTCTGATGTGCAGCTTCTCCTGTGCTGTTGGCCACAATAATTTCCCTTTTTTTCTCAGGCGGGGCCTGGCGGTTCATAACCTGAGGCATCATGCGGCTACTGGCGATACGATTCTCATCATTTTTAGGTGGCCGGATCTGCGGCTTCGGCGCTGAATTATTTACATAAGCAGGAGGGGTTGGCCTTGTGTTTTCCACAGCCCTTGGAACCTGTCGCTGTTCCATAGTTGTCCGTGCCTGTTGCCGGAATTGAACCACTTCAGGGTTCTTTCTCACACTGTCAACTTTCTTTTCCGGTACATTTGTCACAACCACCGGCGGTGTCTGTTTCGACAAAACCTCTTTCACGACAGGCCGGGGAGAATTGTTAACCCTTAATTCGTTAAGTCTTCTGTCGGCTCTTTCCTTACCGGATTCTATAACAGGACCCTTTCTCGGTTCCTGATTTCCGGCAACAGGTCTTCTCTGTTCCGTGCTCGCCGGAACGGTATTAACTCGTTGCTGTCCATCTGCCAGCCTGTCATTCATCAATTGTAGCCGGTTCTTCGTACCTGATGGTTCCTTCAAAGCATTTTCTCTGCTTTGAATACCCACAATCGGACTATTGTTATTTTTTGTCGTCTTCAATGCACGATCCCGGATTTTTTGCGGTGGCAGTTTCGCCGAGGGAACATCTTTCACAACAGGCATCAGGGCTGTCTTCTCCGGTCTTCTCTCCGGCGCTCCCATTACTCTCTTTTCTTTCAGAAAGAGGTTCTCTTTTGCGTTCACACGGGTTGGCCTGACCGTAGCAAAGGTGTCACGCTGAACAGTTGTCACCGCGTTCTTTACATGGACATTTTTATAAACAATCTTATTAACGGTAACATTTTTGACAGTCACATTCCTGATATTCACACTATGAGGACCAAAGTTGCCATGACCGTAGTAAATATCCTTCGGCGCAAGGGGGACCCATGATATATGGGTTGGCGTATGCACCCATCCGACATAACCGGGGCCCCAGTGAACTGATCCCCGACCGGGCGGGACCCAGCACCACCCCCTGTGATTCATGAAAACCCATCTGCCGTAATGGTATGGCGCCCAGCCCCAGGACTCATGGGATATCCACACATAGTCGCCATTCATCCATACCCAACGGCCCACGCTATAAGGAGACCAATTATCTGCAACTACCACTGTTGGTGTCCATACGTAACCATACTCCTGTTCATATGCCCATCTGCCGTTTCTCTCAAGATCAGATGAATATGTCTTAAGTTCATCGGGAAGATATGCATTGCTACTGCCGGATTGGAGACCGGACAGATCATAATCGCGTTGTCTGTTCCATTGCTCCCATTGATCAGCGGGTGCCATTCTTACAAGTTCCGGGTATGCACCGTTCTTTCTCACCACTATTCTATCCCCGGCGTTTATCTTCATCTGTCCTGATTGACGCTCCATAAATATTTCGCCCTGTAAAACAGCAACATCGGTGTCTTCATTCTCCGTTACATCAGTTTTAAAAACAGATTGCCCGTAGGCATATAAAGATGCCGTCGGGGTCTCAAAAACAACAGCCCCGCCCTGTACAACTCTTGTATTGCCATAAGCATGCCCTTCAGCCAGATAAAACCGGGCAAGTTTATCTTCCGATACAAGAATTTCCAAATATGTATTCCTGTCAAGCCGAACCATAGTCCCGTTCCTGAGGGACAGTTCCACCCTTCCGTTATCGGGTGACCAGATTTTGTCACCGTCTTTTAATGGCATATTGGACGATGCAGGTAACCATTCTGTCGTGTCATCGGTTTTAACCAGCACATCGCCTTCCATGTATCTCAGGTAGATATTCCCGAAATCAGCGGCATACCCCAGAACAGGAAAGAATATCGCAAGCGTTAAAGACCACATTATTAAGCACTTTTTCATTTTAGCCTCCTGCATATCTTCATAACTGAATATGCTAAGAGCAATTCCTATGCCGGATTGCGAGTTTTACAACATGCTGATATTATTGATGATGACAAAGTTTAAGGTGTCTGAGAGCAGCAATTTTGTCGAAAGAAACTTTTATTTGTAACAATTTTGTCGAAATGAAACACCGGATAATGGTGAGAAACAAAATTGCAGATTGACGCCATCAGGGCTTATTCGCGTATGGAAACTATCTAATAAAATGGGCGCCTCGGCTCACCCGGTTTTTGAAGGCTGCTTCGGCAACTATGAGGGCTGCTCTTACGCCATTTCTGAGATTGATGACCATGGGATCAAGGCGAGCTGTCCTGTAAAAATCGTCGATTCTGTTTTTGAGATAGCTGAGATCTGCGCGGGCGCGCTCTAACCGTTTGACGGTCCGTATGATGCCGACATAGTTCCACATCGTCGATTTAATACTCACCCAGTCCTGCTGGATAAGAGCAGGGTCAATCTCCTCTACTCTTTCCGGAAAACGCCAGGGTGGGATCTCGGATTCCTTGTAGGTTTTTTTATTTTTCGTTAATCCCGCTATATGCTGTGCCGACCGGACCCCCCATACGAGCCCTTCAAGCAGTGACGTCGACGCAAGCCTGTTGGCGCCATGAAGACCGGTAGCAGAAACTTCACCAACAGCATAGAGGTTATTCAGTGATGTCCTGCCCCAGAGGTCTACCTGAATCCCGCCACAACTGTAGTGGGCCGCTGGGACAACCGGTATAGGGACCTTCTGTATATCGATATCAAGGGAAAGGCATCTCTTGTAAATCATTGGAAAACGTTTTTTAATATTAATATCGGTATGGGATGCAATATCGAGGTACACATATGCATCGCCTCTCTTGATCATCTCCTCGTACATTGCGCGACAGACTTCATCTCTCGGGGCAAGATCTCCCAGCGGGGAGTATTGGTCCATAAAGTGAAAACCATCTTTTGTCATCAGTTTTCCGCCCTCTCCACGGACTGCTTCCGAGATGAGAAACCCGTCTGCATCCTTATGGAACAGGGTTGTGGGGTGAAACTGAATATACTCCATGTTGATAAGCCTGGCCCCTGCCCTGTCTGCCATGGCAAACCCATCGCCCGTTGATCCCAGCGGATTTGTTGTATGCTGATAGATTCTTCCCAAACCTCCTGTTGCGAGGACCGTATATGTCGAGAATATTCTTTCCACCTCTTCGCTCGTATTGTTGAGCACATAGGCCCCGATACATTGGGGTTCCATGTAAAGAGCAAGGGGACTTGTGGAATGGTGAGGTATAGAGAGGAGATCGATGGCGGTATAATTATTATAAACCCGTACATGCTCCTGTTCCTTCAGCTTCTTGATCAGACTCTCTTCAATGGCTTTACCCGTTGAATCCATGGAATGCAGTATTCTCCGGCGGGAATGTCCACCTTCCCTGGCAAAGGCATAACCGTTATCCGGAGAACGGGTAAAGGGCACATTGACCTTATTGATAAGAAAATCCTCAACCAGGGGAGGTCCGTCGTAAGCAACAATTTTGACAGCCTCTATATTGGAAATTCCATCTCCTGCCTGCATAATATCGTCTATGAGAAGCTCAGGGGCATCATCGATGCCTCTCGAAATAATTCCTCCCTGTGCATAATAGGTATTCGATTCTTCAACAGAGCTATGCTTTGTTACCACAATGACGTCCAGCCCCTGTTCTGAGGCGACGATTGCCGCTGAAAGGCCTGCAATGCCTGATCCGATTATAAGTACATCGCAATAATGTCTGTTATCTTTGTTCATTTCAACTGACCTCCAGCATTCTCTCAAGGGTTATCCCGGCATACTTTCTGTTCATTGCTTTGCCTCTTCATAGAGCAAACTCATATCAAGGACAGGGAAAGAATGCGTCAATGCGCCAACGGAAATAAAATCGACACCTGTTTTCGCGACCTCATGGACCCGTTCCATGGTCATATTTCCTGAAGCTTCAAGGGGGACCTTTTTGTCGACGAAAGAAACCGCCTTTCCGGTTGATTCAAGGTCCCAGTTGTCGAGCATAATTCTGTCAACATGAAGTTCAAGCGCTTCCTGCAGTTCCATCATATTTTTTACTTCCACTTCAATAGGAACATTGACCCTTTCGCGCACCTTCATAACGGCTTTCTTTATGGAACCGGCGGCGGCGATATGGTTTTCTTTGATGAGGGCCATTTCGGTCAAATTCTCACGATGATTGTATCCACCGCCCATTCGTACAGCATATTTTTCCATCTTCCTGAGCCCCGGCGTTGTCTTTCTCGTATCAAGAATTTTCGTGCCTGTTCCTCCAACTGACTCCACAAAGCCTGCCGTAAGGGTCGCAATACCTGACAATCGCTGGAGTATATTGAGGGCCACTCTTTCCCCGCTCAGTATCGCCCGTGTTCTTCCCTCGATGACAGCAAGGGTATCGCCTCTTAGCGCCCTTTCTCCGTCCTTTTTCAGTTCGCTGTAGCAAATATCCTTGTCAAGAATCTGAAAAACCTCTGCAGCAAACCGCTGACCAGCAACAATGCCATCGGCTTTTGCCATGATCTTTGCCCTGGATCGGTGATTTTCAGGCACAACAGCATTCGTGGTAACATCCTCAATACCGATATCTTCCTGCAGAAAATCCTTTAAATTTAATGCCATATCAGCCGATATTATAAGGTGCTTAATCAGGGCGAGTCAATGGTAGAGTGATCTTTTTCTTATTACCCTTGACTTTATGCGCAAATTTTCATATCTTAATGAACTCTTGAGGGGCCGTTAACTCAGGCTGGTAGAGTATCTGCCTTTTAAGCAGAGAGTCGCAAGTTCAAGTCTTGCACGGCCCACATATGTGTCCCCATCGTCTAGGGGCCTAGGACACTGGCCTTTCACGCCGGCAACGGGGGTTCGATTCCCCCTGGGGACGCTTTTTATCTCCTGAGAATCATTTGGTTTATATCAATAGACCCACTTCTGTTTAGCTTCTATTTTTTATCTTTTTTGACATCGTCAGATCAACGATATTGTCTATCTTCTGAACAACATCCATGAGCACATCAGAATAAGCATGGTAATAACCGTCTGTTGATCTTCCATCCTTATGTCTATTATTCCAATTCTAAATCAACCCTGTTATTCCAGAGATCACCCTTTTCTTCGCTTCCACTCGTCTGCACCTGTCCCCCGAAGGGGGATTACCCTGCATACGATTCACTTTCGCTCAGTTCTCGAACTCGCTCGTCGTTCAAACAGCGAGAACTGTCCTAAACGCGGCACTGGCCGCAGGACCGCAAAGGTTCATCGGCAGGGTACCCAAGGCATCCTTCGATGTCCGCTCAGAAAACAGTGATCTCTGGAGGATAGTGGTGGTACAGTTGATTTAGAATTGGAATGAAACGCTACGCAGTTAATTTGTTTGTGAGAGGTACAATCTGAGAGCAACAGGAATGGTGTCTACACTTTTGACAAGGATTGCAAAAAGTTCCCCGGGCCTTAACCCCATCTGCCTCTCACCCAAGCTTAGGGGGAAAACTCAGTTTTAGGTTGATTAAAATCCTCATTGGGATAATACTGCAAGGCTTTGGACATAAAATCAATCCAGATGGGGAGCGCTGCTGTTCGCGCCTGCTTCTTTTCCGCCAAGGTTCGTTTTTTTATCATGACCGACCCAGACAGCGCAGATAAGATTGGGCGAAAAACCGATAAACCAGGCATCCCTGAAATCGTCCGTCGTGCCGGTCTTTCCCGCAAGGTAATAGGGCATCTTCGCTGCGGCCCTCGCGGTGCCTCGTCTGAATAACACCCTTCATAATATCAACAAGGGCATATGCGACTTCCGGCAATACAATCGGCTCTTCGAGGGCCTGCTCATAATATTTCTCTTCGCCTTCGATGGTGGCAATTGTCTTGATCGCAATAGGCGGTATATAGGTCCCGCCCCGCGCGAAGGTCGCGTATGCGGCGGCAAGTTCAATAGGGGCTATTTCCGTGGTGCCCAGAGAAAGAGAGAGATTTGGTTCAAACTTACTGTTTATATGGAGCTGTTTGGCCATATCGATGACATTCTCAACACCCACTTTTTCCAGCAATCTCACCGTCGCGGTATTTAGAGAAAGTTCCAGGGCTTTTCGCATCGTCACATCGCCGTGATATTCATTTCCGTAGTTCTTCGGACTCCACACAGCACCGGAATAAGGGTTGGTAAATGATATGGGCGAATCCCGAAGCATTGTATCCGGTGTATAACCCTGTTCCAGCGCGGTAAGATAGATAATCGGCTTAAATGAGGAGCCTGGCTGCCTTTTTGCCTGGACCGCCCTGTTGTAAGGGGAGGTTGAAAAATCCCTTCCTCCGATGAGGACCTTCAATTCTCCTGTTTTTACCTCCATGGCAATAAGGGCCACTTCAGGAGGGATTGCCTTCGGATGTCGTTTTTGATAGGCCTGTATGCCCCTTTCAATAGCTTCATAGGCATAGTCCGTCATCTTCAGACTGATAGGTCGTTTTGAGGTTGAAACCGGTCGTATAGATCTCCTGGGGGTCTTCGACATGTTCTTCCAGCGCCTGTTTTACATACTCAATATAGTAGCCTGTTTTCTTCTCATAGGCCTTAAAAGGCGCAAGGGCAATGGTTATCTTCATCGCGTCGGTGTATTCTTTGTTGCTGATAAACCCGGCCTCATACATCTTCTGAAGAACGATATTTTTCCGCTCCATCGCTTTTACCGAGATTTTTATAAGGAGATAGCCGTGAAGGGGACTTTTGTCATTGCGGCAAGCATGGCCGATTCTTCCAAGCGTCAAGTCCTTGGCGTGTTTATGAAAATATGTATAGGCAGCCGACTTCCACCCCGTGGGCGCCTTCTCCCAGATAGATGAGGTTCAGATACATATTGAGTATCTCTTCTTTCGAATAGGTCCGCTCGATCTGGATCGCCAGTATCGCTTCTTCAACCTTTCGTTTGAGGGTTTTCTGCGGTGTGAGATAGAGGTTGCGGGCAAGTTGCTGGGTAATCGTCGACGCTCCTTCCGTCATACCCTTCTTGAGAATGTCTTTATAAAGGGCCCGCCCGATACCGCGGGCATCGATGCCGAAATGTCTGTAAAATCTCACATCCTCTATGGCAACAAATGCGAGTTTCAGGTGTCGCGGCATCTCTGTAATGGGAATGGGAACCCTCTTTTCCACGAAGAGTTCCGCGTAGAGCGTCCCATCATCGGCATAGAGCCTCGTCGCTGATTTCGGGCGATAGCTTTCAAGCTGCTTCACATCGGGGATTTCGAGATAATTCACAAGGGCATAGCCGAAACTGACTCCGAAGAGGGCCGGCACAAGAATAAAGATAACGGCAAGTTTGATAATTCTTGAATACATCGGGTACTCTATTATACTGTATATTATCTATGTTATCAAACAAAGTAAAGGTTATTTCCGTAACAGGTCCCACATGCACCGGTAAATCGGCTTTATCGGTCTTTGCTGGCAGAGAAATTTAACGGGGAGATTATCAATTGCGATTCCATGCAGGTATACAAATATTTTGACATCGGAACAGCAAAACCTGACCGCGGACATGCAGATAAAAGGTTCCCCATCATCTCATCGACATCGTTGAACCCCATGAGGAATTCAACGCGGCCCGTTTTAAGGAAATGGCGGATGCATGCCATCGAAGACATACATGACGCGGGGAAAACACCAATTCTTGTGGGTGGGACCGGCCTTTATCTGCGGGCCTTGATCTATGGACTTTTCAACGCCGACAAGGATCCCGATCTCAGGGAAAAACTCCAGGAAGAATATGCCGAAGATCCTCTGCAGTTCTATGAAAGGTTAAAAGAAATAGACCGTGATTATGCCATGAGGATAAGTTTCAAAGACAAGATGCGGGTGGTGCGGGCAATGGAAGTATTTCTTCTCACTGGCAAAAAAGTCTCTGAACTTGAGAAAGATCACGGTTTCAGAGAGCCAAGATATGATATTCTGAAAATCGGCTTGAAAAACGAGAGAGATGAACTCTACACAAGAATTAATGAGCGGGTAAATGATATGTTCGCTCAAGGATGGGTCGAGGAAGTAAAAAAGATTCTTTCCATGGGCATAAGTGATACTGTAAAACCCTTTTCGAGCATCGGATACAGGGAAATACTCCTCAATCTTAAGGGTTCCATTCAGCCATGAAGATATGGTAAAAGATATACAGAAGCATACAAGACATTACGCCAAGAGACAGTTTACATGGTTCGCAAAAGAAAAAGACATGAACTGGTTCCAATACCCGGAAGATGCGGAAGAAATAATAAAAACAGTAGCTGAGTTCCTGAATACATGGAATTAAAAAGAATTATAGAAGCAATCCTTTTCTCATCATCGAAACCGGTCGCACTCGAAACTCCTGAAAAAAAGACTTGAAGAATATCCGCCGGAAGAAATCGAAGAGGCACTCCGGGAACTGGCAACTGAATATAACAACTCTGGATCGATGCTGTGGAAATTGCCGAAGTGGCAGGCGGCTTCCAGATGAGAACAAGACCCGTATACAGAGAATGGGTGAAACGGTTTGTGAAAGAAAAAGATGTGGGACTTACAAAATCGATGCTTGAGACCCTCTCTATCATTGCCTATAAACAACCCATCACAAAGAAAGAAATCGACAGCGTGAGAGGGGTAGATTCGACCCGTGCCATCAAGCTGCTTCTAGAGAGAAAACTTATCGGCATCGCGAGGAAGAAATGGAGATGCCGGCAAAAAAATCATCTTCCGGACAACAGAAAAATTTCTTGAAGTGTACGGCTTAAGAAGCATTGACGATTTACCGACATATAAGGATATAGAATCCTTAGAACTGGATACCATAACATACAGGCAAGGGATACGCGAAGGACGAGGGACGTTCGCTATCGCTGGGACGAGGGACGAAAATACAGAAACCCCAATGAAGAGCGTAAACTCTTTGCGAGTTTATGAGCAAGGCGTCTAAAGAACATGCAGGAAGGCGCCCGACATGGATGATACTTCCCCTTTAGCGAGTTCACGAGTGAGAGGGGGATGGCTCCGACAGCTTTGCCGTTGGAGGGGGCGACCACCCATGCGGGTGGCAGGCGTAAGCCCCAGAAATGAACAGTGAGTAGCAACAGTGTATAGTAGAGAGAGAACGATAAAACATCCCCATCTAGCTGATTCTCGAGCGAGAGGGGAGGCTCCGACAGCTTTGCTGTTGGAGGGGGCGACCACCCATCGGGTGCAGCTAGCCCAGAAAAGTAGGAGGAACTATGGATATTTCTGAATTGCTCCGATTTGTTCTCGACAGCAAGGGATCCGACCTGCACATCAGCGCCGGAGAACCACCAATCATAAGAGTACACGGAGAAATGACAAAAGTAGATCATGCCGCCTCTTGACAAAGAGGAAGTTCACAATATGATCTATGATATTTTAAGCGACTTTCAGAGAAAGGTCTTTGAAGAGCTGCTGGAGCTGGACTTTTCATTCGCTCTCGGCGATCTGGCACGTTTCAGGGTCAATGTCTTCAAACAGCACCGGGGGGAGTCGGCGGTATTCAGGACCATCCCCAGTAAAATCCCTACTTTTGAAGAACTGAACCTTCCCAAAGTTTTTAAAGACCTTGCCGCTCATGGAAAAAGGTCTTATTCTTGTCACGGGACCAACCGGAAGCGGTAAATCGACAACTCTGGCGGCAATCATCGACTTTATCAACGACAACAGGAAGGAACATATTCTCACCATTGAAGACCCCATCGAGTTTCTCCATAAATCAAAAAAATGTCTCGTTAACCAGAGAGAACTGGGGCCCCATACAAAGAGTTTTGCCGCAGCTTTAAGGAGCGCGCTCCGTGAAGACCCTGACGTGATACTCGTCGGTGAAATGAGGGACCTGGAAACCATATCTCTCGCTTTGACAGCGGCAGAAACAGGCCACCTTGTATTCGCGACATTGCACACCAGCAGCGCCCCCGATACAATTGACAGGGTCATCGATGTATTCCCCGCAGGTCAGCAGAACCAGGTACGATCAATGTTTTCTGCTTCCTTACAGGCCGTTATTTCCCAGAGCCTCTTCAAAAGAAGAGATGGAAAAGGGAGGATCGCCGCCTTCGAAATAATGATCGCCACCCCGGCTGTAAGAAACCTCATCCGCGAGAATAAAGATCGCCCAGATTCCTTCAGTTATACAGACAAGCAAGGGTCTCGGAATGCAGACAATGGAATCGGCATGTCAGGACCTCATTGCAAAGAATCTTGTGACCAAAGACGAAGTGTCTTTCTATCTCAGTAATTCTCAGAGGTGACGTTATGGAAATAATATCCAGATATTTGAAGTATATGGTGGAAAAAGATGCTTCGGATATTTACTTCACCGTCGGTGTCGCCACCTGCATTCCGTGTGGAGGGCATCAGTAATTCCATTACCCAGATGCAGCCGCCCCTCACCCCGGATGACACGGAAAATATCGCGCGATACGATCATGACGGACAGACAAAAGAAAAAATTTGAAGAAGAGATGGAGATGAACCTTGCCCTCTATTCACCAAAATATGGCAGGTTCAGGGTAAATATTTTCAGACAGAAGAGCTTTCATCGGGATCATCATACGGCAGATCAAACTCCACATAAAAACGATTGATGACTGGGGTCTGCCGCCTATCATGAAAGATATTGTCATGACAAAAAGAGGGCTCGTCCTGGTCGTCGGCGCAACAGGCAGCGGTAAATCAACAACCCTTGCGGCGCTGATTGATTACAGAAACTCCAACCAGCCGGGCCATATCATCACTATCGAAGACCCCATCGAATTCGTCCACGAACACAAGATGAGCGTTATCACCCAGAGAGAGGTAGGTTTTGACACCCATAATTTCATGAACGCCCTGAAAAACACTCTGCGACAGGCGCCAGATGTCATCCTTATCGGCGAGATCAGGGACGCCGAAACAATGGAACATGCCATCACATTCGCAGAAACAGGCCATCTCTGTCTTGCAACACTCCACGCAAACAACGCCAACCAGGCCATTAGAGAGGATACTCAATTTCTTCCCCATAGAACGACATCTCCAGATCTACATGCAGCTCTCCCTCAACATGCGGGCAATTGTTTCTCAAAGGCTTATTCCGACAGTTGAAGGAAAACGTGTAGCTGCCATCGAAATTCTCCTCGACAGCCCCAGCGTGAAAGACCTCATCCTGAAAGGTGATATTACCCTCCTCAAGGAGACCATGGCTGCCTCTTATTTTGAAGGCATGCAGACCTTTGACCAGCACATTTTTGATCTCTACCAGGCAGGCATCGTCCAATTACAACAACGCCATTGCTTATTCCGACAGCCCCAACGATATCAGGCTCAGGATCAAGATGGCGGAGATGAAAATGGATGAGAAAGATAAAAAAGAATCTTCATTTAAACTGAAAAGGATGGAAGGTAGTTGTAGATACGGTTTTACTTACGCGCAATCGGCAGGGTCGCCTTTGATCTTTGCGAGGGCGTGAGGAATAGCCTTCAGAACAAAACCGAGATATTCAGTGGCCGCCTTTTCGCTACCAGGAAGATTGATGATGATGCTTTCGTTGCGGATACCGCAAATCGCCCTCGATATAATGCTATGAGGAGTTATTTTATAGCTTTCAGACCGCATGACCTCGGCAAATCCGGGCAGATCCCTGATCAATAACCATACGCGTCGCTTCAGGCGTGACATCCCTTTTTGAAACACCCGTTCCGCCAGTTGTCACCACAAGGTCAACTCCGTTTTCATCGATTGCCAGCTTCAGGGTATCGGCAATAATATCCTTTTCATCGGGCACAATAATAACATCTTCTACATCGTATGTTTCCTGCAACATTCTGGCAAGCGCAGGGCCGCTCGTATCGATACGCTCACCCCGGGAGCCCTTATCGCTTATGGTAATAACAATGGCTTTATATTTCATGAAAGTATCTCGAATTTCATCGCCGATCTTTGATTTCACCTTCTGTTATGACTTCCGCAAAGATGCCTTCCCTGGGCATAACACAGTCTCCAACCTGCTGAAAAATCGCGCATCGCGTATGGCATTCTTTGCCTATCTGGCTTACCCGCAAAATAACACCGTCTCCGACTTTCATTTCAGTCCCGACAGGCAATTCGTAAAGAATAATGCCTTCCGTGGTGAGGTTTTCCGCAAAATCACCATACTGCACATCGAGTCCTTTTGCCCTGATTTTTTCAACGCTTTCTTTTCCGAGAAGGCTTACCTGCCTGTGCATAAAACCGGCATGGGCATCATCGGCAAGCCCCTTCTCTTTGAGAAGCATACATTTGCCGATATTATGCTTCTTTTCACCTTTTTTGTCGCTGATATTTACTGATAATATTTTTCCTTTCATAACAATTCCTTTTGCGCTCTGCTCCATGCGCTCTGCACTCTGCTCATTCCCTCACATACCTTCCGCTTTTCCCGCCGCTTTTTTCGACAAGGTAAAAGGGGCCAAGCTCAATCCCTTTATCAACAGCTTTGCACATATCATAGATGGTAAGCGCCACAACCATTGCACACGTCAGCGCTTCCATCTCAACGCCTGTCTGTCCTTTGGTCCTCACCGTTGATGTGATATCCACAGTCTGCTTCTTATCATGAAACGTATATTCTACATCGATATGCGTAATAGAAAGAGGATGACAAAGCGGTATTACATCATGTGTTTTTTTTGCTGCCATAATACCTGCTATTTTCGCGACAGTAAATATATCCCCTTTGGGGCCCTGACCTTTTTTAATGAGTTCGTAGGTCGCCGGTGCCATCTTCACCTTTCCGGCGGCAATGGCCTCACGTTTCGTGTCCCTTTTTTCAGAAATATCAACCATCCGGGCATTACCCTTACTGTCGATATGCGTCAACTTCGCCATAATCTACCTCCGAGACTAATCTACACATTTCAACCAGTTATGTCAATGTTCCCAATGGCTCTTGGGTAATCGGTCGGATAAATTTGTATCTACGGGATAGCACGGCATCCGGTCGTAAGCTTTCTATGGAATGGAAGATAGCTTCATAGCCCCACCAAACATGGAAATTGGTAACAAGTTATTTCATGTAGAGATCCTATGGCCAAAGCTATTTTCGATGGATGGCACGTAGCGCTCTACTCCGCGGCTTTTTGCGGGGCAATCAAAGGGTCCTCAACCGGAGGCATAACAGCACTATGTTGAGGATTGCGCGACCTTGAAGATGACAAAGCCAGACGCGAAATACCCCGTCGGGGCACAGGTGAGCAAGGCCACACCCCCCTATCCGCCGATACCCTGCAGCGACCTCTGACACTTCCGTATCTGCCCCATCTCATGTTTCTTCTCAGGTTTCACCCTGACAACCTCTTTCACAAAGGCCCTTATCTCATCATCGCTTTGTCCGGTCCGGAGCAACTCTTTCACATTATATTCCGTATCAGAGAAGAGGCATGGCCGGATCATACCGCCGGAAGTGAGCCTGATCCTATTGCATTCACTACAGATATGGGTCGATACGGGGCTGATGAAACCGATCTTACCGGAACCACCGGCGATGTCAAACATTCGCGCGGGACCGCTTTCCTGATTTAACGTAGGCGTCAAATCAAAAGCCGTCCTTATCGTATCTTCTATTTGTCTCGATGTAATAATTTCCTTACTGTTCCATAAAGTCGAATCACCGAAGGGCATAAACTCTATGAACCGCACATGATGGTTATACTTTTTTGCTGCTTTAACAAATTGCAGGATTTCGTCATCATTAAAACCCTTTATGATCACCGTATTGATTTTGATAGGGTTAAGGCCGGCATCAACGGCCCGTTCGATGCCCCTGATAACATCATTGAAGACGTCTACACCTGTAATATAAGCAAACCGGTCTTTTTTCATTGTATCGAGGCTGATATTGATTCTCCTGAGCCCTGCTTCTTTCAGTTCCTCAATCTTGTCCCCGAGAAGCACACCGTTGGTGGTCAGACTTACATCTTCGATTCCTTCAATACTGTTTATCTCTCTCAAAAGATAACCAATACTTTTTCTCACGAGGGGCTCGCCGCCGGTCAACCTGACTTTTTTCACGCCAAGCCGGGCAGTAATCCTGATAAAACGAAGTATTTCTTCATAAGAAAGAACTTCAGTGTGGGGGATAAAACCGAAGGAACCATCAACGCAGTATTTACAACGCAGATTGCACCTGTCCGTCACTGAAACCCGTATATAATTTATTACTCTATCAAATGTGTCAATTAGTCTGGTCATGCCAATTTATCCTTCAACTCCAGTTATCTCAATATATCGTATCGTTTTAGCACTACCCTGGATTCCCGTTAGAACCTGCCCTTGAATGTTTTTATTGGGCGCGGGAATGATAACATGCAGTTTATACGCTTCACAATTCACGATTTGCGATTCACGGCTTCTCAGTCTCGCTTGCTTAATATAAGCAATAACACGGCATATGTCAAAAAATCTGGCCTGAGCCAGTTGCCGCTTGTTTAAATTTTACAAAACGTGTATTATTAAAGAAAACATGAGGATATATGATGAAACGGGTCTTATTGGTTGATTTTGAAAATATACAGAAACTTGATTTTGAAAATATAGATACGACAAATACGGAAATATTGATCTTCGTCGGAAGGTCACAGAGTAAAATACCCTTTCAGCTTGTAGAAAAGGCGCAGGCCTTCGGAGAGCGTCTTAAATGGCTTAAAATAGCCGGCGATGGCAAAAACAACCTTGATTTTCATCTCGCCTTTGAACTGGGCCGCCTCTGTGAGCGTTTGAAGAACGAAGTTGAACTGATCATACTGTCCAAAGACAGCGGATATGATTCACTCATCAAATATGTAAACGATTTTGGTATTCAAACACGAAGGATAGCAAATCCTGCCGAGCTTGCCGACAGCACAAAACAGCTTCCCACATCAAAATTTACCAGCAACATTGTTGCCAATCTTAATAAGATCAATAATCAGAAACGGCCACGGACCCGGATAACATTAAAGAAACATATTGAGTCACTACTCAGGGACAAAGTAAATTCCGCTGAAATTGATTTGATCATCGAAGAAATGTTTATTAAAGGGCTTATGACGCTGACAAATAATCGTCTGAAATATAACATTGATACTGAAACAAAAGACCAGCCAGCCTTAAAAGAATAAGACATGCTTCATCATCGGAAAATTGTCAATTGCTGACAAATAAGGGCATGAAGAAAAGTAACTCTTCACTACATCGTTTTTATTAGTTCACCTTTATCAGGACGAGCGGTCTTTCCCAGTCGAAGAGGAGCCCCTTTTCTTCAGATGTAATGACCTTCATGTGCTCCGGTTTTAAATCACCGAGGATTGTCATGCCATTTTTTATTTCACCGGGAAGGATATGTGCTTCAATGAGTTTTCGAAATTTCTCTTCATCGGGCAACCAGATCAGGATCATATTTCTTTCCTTTTTTATTCTGGCCCATACATAAACAACATCGGCGCCGGTTTTTTCTTGTGTTTCTTTTGTACTGGCAAATAATACATTGCCTGATTTTCGGATAAAAACTTCACCGGATTGATATTTTAGCTCTTTATCATTCTCAATCCAGGCAAGCTGAAGAATTCCTTCATGCTCATTTCTTACTTGTAATACGCAATAGGTCCCATCGGGGTTGTACCATGTACCGTTCCATCCTTTCTCATCAACAACGACAGGGACTTGGCCAACAGGCGCCTTGCTGGCAACGATACTGCATCCACAGACAATTAAAAGAATACCGACGGCACAAGCACTGATTCTTTTCATGTCAACCCCCAATCTACAAAAAAACATGCTGGGCATACCAACAACATTATGGCTGTATGTCCCCGCCCGTTCCCTTATGTTCTTTTCCGCTCTGTTATATCCCGCAAATAAATAAGTGAGGCCCCTTCCCCTTTGTAGGTGATGGGCGTTGCAGACACTTCGATATACAGGACATCGCCATCCTTTTTGACGCCCCTGAATTCGTATCGCGAAGGGACATCTTCCCCCCTCTGCCTCTTGCCATTAATCTCTACTACTCTTTCCCGATCATCGGGGTGCAATATGAGAGAAATATGCTTCCCCAATATTTCATTTATGTTTTTGAAGCCAAACATTTCAACAAACTTTCTGTTAACATAAAGATAGCTGTCGCCTTTTAAAATTGTTACCCCGTCATTTGAACTCTCGATGGCAACACGATAGCGCTCTTCAGACTCTTTGAGTTGGTCTTCGGCGCACTTCCTTGCCGTAACATCCCGTCCTATTAAAAGGACTGTGGCTTTTTCTTTCTGCATAAATGCTGTACCGATCCACTCAACATAGACATCCGCTCCATCTCTCCGGTTCATTTTGATGGCAACGGGGCCGTTTAAACTACCGGTTTCTTCTATTTTTTTTATACAGCCGGCAAAGATATCTCTATCTTCCGGATTGACAAAATCCCCTGCCCATCTTCCGACAACTTCCCGTGGATGCGTTACACCAAAGAGCCCAAAGGCTGCTTTGTTCCCGAAAATGATCCTCCCTTCGTTGAGTGTTAAAACAGCATCAGGAGATATTTCAATCAGGTGGCGGTAACGTTTTTCACTCTCCAGGAGCGCCTCCTGTGCACGTTTCCGCTCCGTAATGTCTTCAACAATGGAGATAACCCTGCTGATTTTTCCAGTTTCAGTTTTAAGAGGTGTTGAGTTCACGCTTCCATAGACAAAAGCGCCATCTTTTCTTACCATGATAAATTCTTTATTGTGAGAAAAACCCTTCTTTATGACCTCCTTGAATGTTTCGTAAGCCATTGAAAGGTGTTCCGGGTGAAATAGTTCCGTAATAGACCAGCCTATGATCTCCTCACGTGTATACCCGAGCATCTCCTCAATTCTCCCGTTACAGTCGATGATGGTACCTTTTTTATCGACAACAGCAATGAGGTTTGCTGCTGTCTCAAAGATAGTACGGTAGTTTTCTTCGTTTGCCTTCAAGCCGAATAGCCCTCTATCAATTCCTTGTTTAAGGCATCTACTTCCGCCGACACATATCCTTCAGCCAACACATTTTTTTCTATATGGCAGAATAACTTTTAAATTCATATTCTTATATATACCACATTCAATTTTAATTTTTGAATTTATTGTAAAAATGAATATAAAATAATATGTGAAGAGTTGGGGTAGAGATACGTGATAGAAGTTAGAGATAGCGGCGTATTCTATTACAGGAACTATTTTATCTCACTATCCAGTAGATCGAAGCAAAAAAAACAATAAGAAATGCCACAAGGGCAGGGGCAACGATTTCCCATTCCCAGCGGTTCTCTTTAACGATCTCTTTCCAGTTACAGCTTGTGCAATATAATATTTTCCGTCCTGCAAATTTGAGAAACCATTCAATGGGGGGATTTTTGATGTTTCGTTTGACCTGTTCGCTACATAAAGGACAGGTGAGTGTCGTCAATGCCGTCCTTAAATACAACGGACCCATCACCGTGGATACCTTGTTGGCCGTGAACTTCATATCTTCAATGACGGTATGATCGGCAAAAAAATCGAGGTTTTTGAGACCACGGTGCTGCTCATCAACAGATACCCGAAGACTTACCTTCTGGGTTTTAGACATATTTTTTTCTCCATTGACATCTCCCGAAACGTATTTCAATGCCAAATGAGACGGAAATCAAAGCCATCAATGAACAAACCCGTTGAAATACTCTGAAATCCCCACATACAGTTGATTATAAATAATGCCGAAGGCGGGATTTGAACCCGCACGAGTCTCCCCGCCACCCCCTCAAGATGGTGTGTCTGCCAGTTCCACCACTTCGGCAATCATTTCTGCGGTTGTGCCGGCACGCTTTCCCCTGTTTTCGCAGGTACGCTCCTTGTGGCACTATCTCTATTCTTGTAAAAAATTGCTAAAGACAGGCTCGTCAACATAAAAATGATGACTGCCGCCGTCGTAAGCTTCGTCATAAACTTGGATGATCCCGAGCTACCAAACAATGTCTGGCTTGATCCGCCGCCAAAAGCAGCGCCAATCTCAGATCCCCTGCCCGTTTGGAGCAGTACTATGAGTATGAGCGCTACAGCAACCAGTATATGAATAATAGCAATTATCGTTAATATCATCTTTTCTCCATGGCGTGCTGTATTATACCAGTAAATGTTTCAGATTTCAAGGATGCTCCACCGACAAGCGCTCCATTTATATTTTCCATACTAATTAATTCTCCGAAATTTTCCGGTGTCACACTCCCACCGTATAATATCTTCACTTTATTTACCACATCTCCGTAGGTTTCGCCAAGTACATTTCGTATAAAATGATGCATTTCTTCAGCCTCGGCGGAAGTCGCGTTTTTTCCTGTGCCGATAGCCCAGACAGGCTCATAAGCAATGACCACGTTATCCAGCGCTTCAATGCCGTTCAGTGCCTTCTTAATCTGAATGCCGACAACAAATTCCATGATACCCTTTTCCCGTTCTTCCTCGGTTTCTCCTACACATATGATACACTTCAATCCTGAAGCAAGACCTTTTTTAACTTTCAGGTTGACTGTCTCATCTGTCTCATGAAAATATTTTCTTCTCTCTGAATGGCCGATAATCACATATGTACAACCTACATCTTTAAGCATGGCAGGTGAGATTTCACCGGTATAAGCACCCTTATCTTCATAGAATATGTTCTGGGCAGCAAGCTTGATATGCGAACCCTTGATAACCTCATTAACAATGGATAAGACGGTAAAGGGAGGGGCGAGAACAATCTCGCCGGATAAGCGGGGGGTAGTGTCTCGTACGCTTTGCGCAAGCGCAACCGCCTCGCTGCTCGTTGTATTCATTTTCCAGTTTCCGGCAACCATCCAGCTTGTCATAATTTACCTCCGCTTATTTCCAGGGCCTCTACAGCAGGCATGGTTTTGCCTTCCAGAAGTTCAAGGAAGGCGCCGCCGCCGGTAGAAATGTAAGATATTTTTGCACTCACACCGGCTATATGGACCGCCGAATCGGTATCGCCGCCGCCGATGATAGAAAGCGCCCCGGATTCGGCAACAGCCTTTGCCATGGCAAAAGTACCCGCGCTAAAGGGTCCCAGTTCGAACATACCCATAGGACCATTCCACACAATCGTTTTCACGTCTTTTAATGCGCCTGCAAAGATTGAAATCGTGGCAGGGCCTATATCGAGCCCCATAGAATCTTTCGGGATTTCATCAATCCTGGTGACCTTTACATGCGCATCCAAAGCAGCTTTATCGGCTGTGACACAATCAAGGGGGAGGTAAATAATCACATTTTTTGTTTTCGCTTTATCCATGATCTCTTTCGCTTTATCGACCATTTCATATTCACAGATAGATTTCCCCACTTCATTCCCGAGGGCCCTTAAGAAGGTAAACGCCATACCACCACCGATAATGAGCCTGTCCACTTTATCAATAAGATTTTCAAGAACACCGATCTTATCGGAAACCTTTGCTCCGCCGATAATAGCAACAAGGGGCCTTGCGGGATTACCCATGGCCTTGTTGAAATATTCAATTTCATCTTTTAAAAGAAAACCTGCCGCACTTACCGGGGCAAACTGTGTTATGGCTACATTTGAGGCTGCCTTACGGTGAGAAACAGCAAAGGCATCGTCGATGTAGACATCGCAGAGTTTCGCCAGCGCCTTCCCGAAATCAGCATCATTCTTCTCGTCACCTATGTGGAACCTGAGGTTCTCGAGAAGCACCACATCTCCCACCTTCATTGCCGCAACGGTCTTTTCCACATTGTCTCCGATGCAGTCATCAACAAAGATAACTTCCTTCTGCAGAAGTTTTGAAAGCACCCCCGCAACAGGCTTTAAAGAGAGTTTGTCAACCCGCTGGCCCTTTGGTCTTCCCATGTGTGATGCAAGAATCACTTTTGCGCCTGCGTCAAGGCAGTAGCTGATTGTCCTCACATGCGCTTTGATTCGTGTATCATCGGTAATATCCCCATTCTCATTGACAGGGACATTAAAGTCGACACGGATAAGGACCTTTTTACCTTTCATATCAACCTGATCAATGTATTTCATAATCATTCCACCTCTTTTTTCTGGGGCTTGCGTCGCCCCCTCCAGTAGCAAAGCTGCTGGAGCCTCCCCTTCTCGCTCGTGAACTCGCTAAGGGGGATTTCATTCCTCATCTAAGCTTTTGTCTTTTCGTCCATCATCCCAGTGTAACGAACGTCCTTTGTGCTACCGCTTGGAGCTTTTCCTTCTCGCTCGTGAACTCGCTAAGAGGGTTTCACCCTTTTAGGGTTTTCATTTTCTTGCTTCGTCCTAGCGAGCGGACACCCTACGTCCCACCCCTTCTCATCCGCTGTGCGGACTAGTCAGGTCCTTCTGTATTACTTCATCACAAAGGAGAGGAGTTCAAACATTCTGCTTGAAAAACCCCACTCATTGGCAGTTACTGGGGCTTACGTCGCCCCCTCCAGCAGCACAAGCTGCTGGAGCCACCCCTTCTCATCCGCTGTGCGGACTAGTCAGGTCCTTCTGTATTACTTCATCACAAAGGAGAGGAGTTCAAACATTCTGCTTGAAAAACCCCACTCATTATCATACCAGGAAAGCACTTTTACCATATTGCCACCGATAACATAGGTGTTCTCCATATCAACTGATGAAGAATACGGGTTTCCATTAAAATCTTTAGAAACGAGGGGCTCTTCAGAGCATGCAAGGATGCCCTTCATGGGACCTTCAGCGTATGCCCTGAATTTCCCATTCACTTCTTCTTTTGTTACCTTTGTGGAAAGTGTTGCCACAAAATCAACAATGGAAACATTCGGTGTGGGAACTCGGATGGCAAGGCCGTCCAGTTTTCCTTTCAATTCCGGTATAACTTCGGAGATGGCCTTTGCAGCCCCCGTTGTAGTTGGAATCATAGAAATAGAAGCGGCGCGGGCCCTGCGCAAATCTTTATGGGGCTCGTCAAGAACAACCTGGTCATTCGTAAAGGAATGTATGGTCGTCATAAGACCGTATTCAATGCCATATTCTGTCTGGAGGATCTTCACTATTGGAGCCAGGCAATTCGTTGTGCAGGAACCCATGGATATGACGTGGTGTTTTGATTTATCATAGACCTGCTGATTTACACCGAGGACAAAAGTAACGTCGGGGCCTTTGGCCGGCGCCGAAATAATTACCTTCTTTGCCCCTGCCTTCAAATGCTTCTCTGCCCCTGCCCTATCGGTAAACTTGCCCGTGCTCTCAAGTACGACATCAATACCTAAGTCTTTCCATGGCAGTGTTTCCGGATCTCTCATGGCATAGACCTTCATCTCTTTTCCGTTAATAACAATGGCATCATCCTTGGCTTTTATATCGGCATTCATAATACCGTGAATTGAATCGTATTTCAGGAGATGGGCAAGAGTCTTCGGATCTGTAAGATCATTGACAGCCACAAATTCTACATCCTTGCTCTGCAACCCAGCCCTTAAAACAAGCCTCCCTATTCTTCCAAAACCGTTGATGGCTACTTTAACAGGCATAGCAACCTCCCTTGTTTTTTGTTAATAGTAATTGAAGGAACATTGATTGTCAACCACTTTCTCTTTATATACCACACTGTTTTTACCTCCCCCATCTGATATTATCAGGCAACCAAAGCACTTGTTTTCTCGTCGAGAACAGCCGATTTTCATAATGTCTTGATCTGGTAGACCGTTAGAACATAGTTACTACCAATAAATAGAGTAGCCCTACAATATTTGTCGTAGAAAGCTTAATTATTTTATAACATAAAACAATTAAGCAATAAGATTACAGTAACCAAGCATCTGGAGTAGAGACCATCCGACAAACATCATTCAAGGCTTTATCCGTTGAATATCATTACAATAATACACCTTAAAGAAACTAAAGTCACCCCCCACCAGACCGTTTCTCTTCTCAATAATGGTGGCTCCGCCATCTTACGTTTTTCTACTCATTTATCCATATGTTAAGCATTTTGCATGATAAGAAATTCAGATTTATTCAGAATACCTGTAGACGGAAACAAGGGGTTATTTGTAAGAGCGCGATACAATTATGATGAGCAAAGATGGATGAGGGTAATGTTAATTCCCGGTAGTTGATTGAGAAATCTTCTCACTGCGAAGCATACGGATTCCTACAAAGACATAGTGGGAACCAGAGAGGATCGTGAAAAAAGCCGTCACATAAAATAAGGCTTCACCATACGCTCTGGGGACTGACAAAAGGATACAGAGAACCGTCACGATCTGGCATGTGGTGGTAATCTTGCCGAATACGCTCGGAACCGGCTTTACCGTATAGGCAAGCTTGTAAAGAGCAAGAAAACCGGTGACCACGACAACGTCTTTGAGAATAACGAGTACTGTAAGCCACAAAGGGATTACACCTTTGATGCTGAGCATAACAAAACCTGCGACGAGCATTGTCTTGTCTGCGATAGGATCAAGGAATGCCCCGAGGTCTGTTTTTTTGCTCATCACCCGCGCGAGAAATCCGTCGAGGGCGTCTGTTAAACCCTGGAAGATAAAAAGATAGAAGGCAACCATGAACCTGTCTTTATGGACAGCAAGAATAAAAAATATTGTTATGAAAATGCGAAAGATGGAAAGGAGGTTAGGAATGTTCATTCTTGAAAGTAGATATTCCTAAAGGTTGTAAGTTCAGACATAAATGCCAATTTAACCGTGTCAATAGGCCCGTTCCTTTGTTTCCCGATAATAATTTCCGCAACACCTTTGTTCTCTTCTTTCTCCTTATTATACACTTCATCGCGATAAATAAACATAATAACATCAGCATCCTGTTCAATTGCTCCGGATTCACGCAAATCAGCGAGCCGGGGTCTCTTGTCCCCTTCCGACCTCTGCTCCGGTGCCCTATTCAACTGCGAAATGGCGATGATGGGGATATTGAGCTCCTTTGCCAGGGCTTTGAGGGACCTCGATATTTCTGATATCTCCTGTTCACGCCGGTCTGCTCCTGATCTCCCCTTCATAAGCTGGAGGTAATCGATGACAAGGAGCTTCAGGCCATGTTCCTTCATCAGCCTCCGTGACCGTGCGCGAAGCTCCAGTACGGAAAGGGCCGGGGAATCGTCGATAAACATGCTGGCATCGCTCAGTCTGCCGGCAGCTTCAGCCAGTTTTGGCCACTCCGAACCTGACAGGGTCCCCGTCCTGAGCTTTGAGTGCCCTATTCCCGATTCTGAGCTGAGAAGCCTTGTCACAAGCTGCTCCTTGGACATTTCCATGGAGAATATGCCTACAGGGGCCGGGTCATCCTTCATAGTAGCGATGTTTTGCGCAATATTCATGGCAAATGCCGTTTTACCCATACTCGGTCTTCCGGCAACTATGATGAGGTCAGAATTCTGTAGCCCGCTCGTCAGCTTGTCGAGGTCTGTAAAGCCGGTAGGTAAGCCGGTAACAGATTGTTTTCTCTCGTAAAGACGCTCGATAGTCTTTACATTCTCCATGACAAACTCTTTAATAGAATAAAAAGCAGGCTTGAATTTATTTTCTGCAACCTGGAAGATCATCTTCTCGGCTTCATCAATGTATGTTTCCACATTGGCATCGAGATCGAAACCTTTTTCAATAATCTCTGTTGCCACATTCATGAGTTGTCTGAGGAGGGCCTTCTCCTTGACCATCTTTCCATAATAGGCAATATTGGCAGCGCTGGGCATGAGGTCAACGAGGTTGTTCAGATAAGTCACCCCGCCGATAGCTTCAATGACGCCTTTGTCTCTTGCGAGACTGCTTACGGTGATAATATCAATGGCATCATTACGTTCATAGAGGTTTAGTACAAGTTCATAAATTTTGCCGTGGGCATCACGGTAAAAATCAGCAGGCCCCACGATATCGGCAACCTTATTGATCGCTTCGTGATCAATAAGCAGTCCGCCAAGGAGCGATTGCTCCGCCTCGATATTCTGAGGCGGTACACGGTTCCTCGCTTCCTTCGTGTCCCTGACGTTCTTTAAGGGCCTTGCCATTTCCTATTCTTCTGCTTGCCCAACCTCAATTTTTACTGACGCGTTAACATCCTGGCGGATGTGGACTTCAATGGTATATGCCCCGGTCATTTTGATAGGCTCATCGATGCGGATAAGTTTTTTGTCAATATCCATACCGATAGCTTTTGAAATTGCCTCTGCTATATTCTTATGGGTTACGGAACCAAAGAGTTTTCCATCACTGCCGGCTTTCATCTTTATGCTGAGAGACAGTTCTTCAAGTCTTGCTTTAAAATCTTCAGCGTTCTTCAGGTCCTTCCCTTTTTTCTTCTCGATGCTTCTGACGATACTGTCAAGCCTCTTTACGTTCCCTTCCGATGCGGCGATAGCAAGCCCTCCCGGTATGAGAAAGTTTCTCCCGTACCCGTCTTTCACGCTTACCATATCACCTTTTTTACCGGTGCCCCGCACGTCTTCGGTTAATATAACCTTCATAAAACAACCTCCATCATTTCGTTAATGTCGTAAAAGGAAGAAAAGCGATATGCCGTGCGATCATTATTGCTTCCTTTACTTTTCTCTGGTGATTGGCGCAGGTCCCCGTCATTCTTCTCGGCATTATTTTACCCCGTTCTGATATGAACTGTTTTAAAAGTCTGGGGTCTTTGTAATCAATGGCAATGTTCGCATCCTGGCAGAATTTGCATACTCTTTTTCTGAGGTAAACCCTCTTTTTCTGACCACCCTCGGGTCTTGTTGGTCTTGTTGGTCTTGGCATTTATTCCTCCATCCAGTAAATTTTATGCGCTTTCAATTTAAAAACATCATGGGACTTTGTTTTCATTTTGACAAGCATTCCCGAAATCATAAGTTCCTTACCTATCTTCTCGTTCCAATGGATCGTACTTCTCTCACCGGTACACTCGACATCAATACGGAAATCGCCTTCATCGACCCATAGGGGAAAAAGAACAAACTTTTCTCCCTTCGGTGTGTAGACAACTTCTGGTTTCGTTTTAAGCTTGCCTGTGAAAAAAACCTTGTTCAAGAATACTCGCCTTCCATTTCATCAAATGAAACCTGGTCCGGCGGCTTCTTCGGTCCTTCGTTCTTTGCATCAACACTGACAAACATATGTCTCAAAACAGGATCGAGGGTCCGGTAAAATTTGCTCATACCGGCCACATTGCCTTCCTCCATATCGAGAAGGAAGAAGATATAATGGCCCCTGTCTTTTTTCTTGATAGGATATGCAAGTCTTCTCACCGCCCAGTCATCCAATCGTATAATGTTGGCGCCTGCTTTTTCCAGATTGCCCTGTATCCTTTTGAGAAGTTCCTCTTCTTCTTCCTTTGTGATGTCTGGGCTTAATACCACAATATTTTCATACCTTCCCACTGTATTCTCCTTTCATTTCGTTAAGTTCTTTGGTAAGCAGCCACTGTGCTTTTCTCTATTTTTACCCTTACCTTTTCCGCAATCTCCATAGTAACAGCATCATCGGTAATTCCTGTTATTGTACCATACAAACCACCGGAAGTAATAATTTTATCGCCTTTCTTCAAATTTTCGAGAAAGTTCTTATGTTCTTTTGCCTTTTTCTGCTGGGGTCTGATCATTAAAAAATAGAAAATCCCCACAATAGCAATAAGTACAAAGATCTGGTAATACTGTGCCAACCCCTGACCTGCCGCTCCAGGATTAGCTCCCGCTGCATACGCTACGCTCATCATGATATTCACCTCCTTCGTATTTCGTTTTAAATTCCTGGGAAAACACCTCAAAAGATCCGTCTTGAATCGACTCACGCATTCTTTTCATGAATTCCATATAAAAAAATACATTGTGGATCGTATTGAGGTAAAAACTTGTCAGTTCATGGGCAATAAGAAGATGCCGCAGATAGGCCCGGGAAAATGTCCTGCAGGCATAGCAGGAACAGGTCTCATCAATAGGTCTTGCATCTTCGGTAAAACGGGCATTCTTCAGGTTCATCTTGCCGTCCCAGGTAAAAAGGGTCCCGTTACGGGCAAGCCTGGTGGGGATAATGCAATCGAACATATCAACACCCCTTTTAACACCATCGAGCAAGTCTTCAGGCATGCCAACACCCATCATATAGCGGGGCTTGTCCTTGGGCAGCAAATCGATGACTGTGTCAACCATGTCCCACATAAGACTTTTAGGCTCGCCAACACTTAAACCGCCAATTGCGTATCCATCAAAATCCATTCCAAGGAGGTCCTCTGCGGACTTGAGCCGTAAATCTTCATAAAAACCACCCTGGATAATGCCGAAAAGCTTCTGTCCGTCTTCTGTTTTCGCTTCATGACACCGTTTTGCCCACCGGCTCGTCAATTCAACAGATTCGTTCGTATACTCGTAGGATGAAGGATAGGAGACACACTCATCAAGACACATGGCGATATCGGCGCCGATGTTCTCCTGGACTTTAACCATCTTCTCGGGGGTCAGGAAATGACGGGAGCCATCAATATGTGACTGAAAAAGAACACCGTCTTCTTTAATCTCCCGAAGCACACCGAGACTGAAAATCTGATACCCGCCGCTATCGGTAAGCAGAGCTCCTTTCCATCCGGAGAACTTATGAATACCCCCCAGCCGCCTGATCAGATCATCACCGGGCCGAAGATACAAATGGTAAGCGTTGGCAAGAATCATTGCAACACCCATCTCCTCGAGCTCTTTGTGCGTCATAGCCTTCACGATACCCTGAGTCCCGACAGGCATAAACACGGGCGTATCAATATTGCCATGCTCTGTTAAGAGCTTGCCTTGTCTTGCCCGGCCATCATTTCTTAGAATATCAATTGCTTTCATTATAAGAATATCTATTCGCGTTCATTTAAAAAAAATCTATATGTTTTCATACTATCAACATCGCATCCCCGTAGCTGTAAAAACGGTACCCCTGCTCTTTTGCCTCATCGTAGCACCTCATCAGTCCATCTTTTCCCGCAAAGGCAGAGGCAAGTAAAAGCGGCGTTGACCTCGGTAAATGAAAGTTGGTAATAAGGGCGTCGACCATCTTGAAGCGATAGCCGGGATAAATAAAAAGCTCAGAATGACCTCGAAGCGGCGTATTGCCGTTACCCGCAAAGATTGTTTCAAGGGTCCTGACCGCACTGGTACCACAGGCCACAATCCGTCTTCCTGCATCCTTTGCTTCCTTGATGACTACCTTTATCATTTCATCCAGTTCATAATATTCACGGTGCATGATATGTTCTTCCACGGAACGGCTTTTAATAAGGGAAAAGGTGCCGATACCGATATGGAGGGTAATTTTTACAATTTGAACGCCCATCTTTTCAATGGTTTCCATGAGTGTATTTGAAAAATGAAAACCTGCCGTGGGGGCAGCTATGGAACCATTTTGTCTGGCATAGACCGTCTGATACCTCTCGTAATCTACAACCCCATTACCATTGCTTCTTTTTATATAAGGAGGAAGGGGCATTGAGCCATGTTGCATAACAATATCATCGCTGTCGCCATCATAGAGAAACCGGACCATCCAGGCTGAATCCTCTTTTGTCAATACTGCCCTGTGTTCACCAATTGAAAGTTCAACGCTGTCAATCCCCTTTTTTACATCTCTGGTAATACAACGCCACCTGTCGGCAGCAACTTTCTCAACGAGAAGAATATCCACTTTACCGCCGGTGTCCTTCCTGCCGGTCAGTTTCGCCGGAAAGACCTTGCTGTCATTTAAAACAAGGAGGTCGCCTTTGCGGAGATACTCCGTAATATCCAGAAAATGCCGGTGGTCAATGAGGTCCTTTTTTCTGTCAAAAACAAGAAGGCGTGAAGATGGCCTCTCCTCAGCGGGATATTGGGCAATCATCTCTTTCGGCAAAAAATAGTCAAACTCTTCTATGCGCATAACACTTATAAAATGTTCTCTATTGTCCTTTCGTTAATAACCGGCTGATCCGTCTGTTCCATGTATGATGAATCATTACATCCGCTTTTTGATACCGGCCCTCATAAACAGGCTAATTTTATAACAGATTGTCATGGGATAAGCAAATTAATTTAAACAGTTACAAATGCAGAAGAAGGCCCTCCCTCCGTATCCATAAGAATATACTTGTAAATTGGCAACTCTTATTCTAAAATTCAATCTGAATTCAACAGGGGGTACGGATGGGCATTATAACCATAGCGCGAACCCATGGATCGGGCGGTACTCTCTTCGCCAAAGCGTTAGCAAAAAATCTCGACTACAAATGTATAAACAGGACCTCATTCAACGACCACTGCCAGGCAATTAATAACCATGTCAGGCTCTTCGGTCTGCAAAGCGAAGAATCACCCTCCTTTCTCGGATGGCTCCAGGAAGTCATGTCAAACAGATATTTCTTCAAGATCTCCCTTCTGGCAAATATTTATCATTGCGCATTACAAAACAATGTCATCCTTGTCGGGATGGGCGCTGGAATAATTCTTTCAGGCAGAGAAAATGTCCTCCATCTGCGTGTCGTAAGACTTTTTTCCGAAAGGGTCAAGGCAATTGCCGAGGTAAAAAACATACCCTATGATGATGCCTTTGATCTTGTAGAGAGGATGGATGAGGGGAAAAAAGATTTTGTCTCCCGTTATTTTGACGAAGACGTAAATGACCCCACGCTTTATCATCTCACGATCAATACAAGCTATCTGAAGTTCGATGATGTCCTCAATATGATCTCCGATTATGCGAAAAACCATCTTACCCCAGCACACCCGGCAGAAACCGAAGAATTTTTCAGGAACAGGCTCCTCGAAAAAAGGGCGGAAATCCTCCTCTTCCGGCTGGGTATGGCCAACAACTACGGTAAAATATCCTTTGAAGCTATTGACGATGGCTTGCTCATTGTGAAGGGGGCGGCGGCCGGAGCGGAGGAAAAGGAAAGGTTATTCGCGTCACTGAACAAAAACAAAGAAATCAAGAAGATTGAAGATTATTTGAACGTTGGAATGTCATCAGACATCAATTCTTGATACATCAACCGTCACGATATTTTTTTCCAATGGAAAAGGCCCTCCCGAGGATTTCACCGAAAGAGTAATAATTTTTGATCTCCGGTGTATAGGCGACAGGTTTCAGTTTTTTAATATCAGGAAGTCCATTATCGGCAAGCATCTCTTCGTCAATCTTTGTATCGAGAATTTCTCCGATGAACTGTGTATGGGAACCAATTTCAATCGTGTGAAGCAATCTGCATTCAAGGATAAAGGGAAATTCCTTGATGTAAGGGGCATCGACATATTCACCCCTGACCGGGAGTGAGTCCCGTTGAAGAGAATTTATCAATGGTCCGTCCCGATACGATCCCGAAATAATCTGCTTCTTTCACATGGGGTTCGGTAGTCACATTTATCGTAAAGGCCTTTTTTGCTATGATGTTCCCATAGGTATAGGTAGCTTTCCTTAGCGATATTGCAACGCAGGGAGGCTCTGTACAGCACATCCCTCCCCATGCCACCGTCGCCGCGTCCGGACGGCCCGATGCATCGTAGGTTCCGACAACGAGAACAGGCACAGGAAAAAGCATTATCCTTGGACCCATCGATTTTTTCATTCTCTCCTCCTTGCCGTTTAACTGCTCGCCGCTACGTTCATTCTCTCTATGAACTGCAACAAAATATACCGCAACATTGACACAAGGTGAATACTTTTATACAATAACCCTTACACGAACGGAGGATTGCTCCATGACAAAGCGTAATATTTCATACTGGATCATTATCGGAGCTTCAACGTTAATAGTGGCTTTCTGTGTATATGCCATCTATCTGCGCATACAGGCAGGCGACGAAAATGGCCTCTGGATCTTTTCGACCTTCGGCTTCCTATTCAGTATCCCCCTCCTTGTCTCCCTTTTTCATATTATCGCTGAGAAAAGTCCCCGGTTTAATAAGCTTTATACAAATGCAAATGGCGAGAAGCCCCGTCGTACACCCTTTGTCCCGCACTGGTTTCTTATGGCCGGCCTCTTTTTCATAGGATTTTCCCTTATCTTCGGCATTATTAAGGGCATACTGGCATTTCTCACCAGATGATGGACATAATACCCTTACAGCAGATATACAAGAGCGAGAGAAAGTTCTGCCTGTCTTACCCGCTCGATGATACGAGGCTCCGTGCTTCTCTTGAAAAGTTTGGCTTTATAGAACCTCTCGTTCTCCTTGACGGCCCGGACGCTTCTCTGGTCACGGGGTTTAAAAGGCTTGAATCGGCGAGACAACTTAACATAAAAAAAATCCCTGTCGTAAGGGTGCGCCTCAGTGAGAAAGAGGCTTTGCTTTTTGCCATTCACAGCAACCTCAGCAGGGGATTCAATAGTATAGAAAAGGCCCTTACCCTGGAAAAGATGGTCCATATGGGTTTTTCACAAGAAGAGATCCAGGATGTAATGGCCCTCTTTTCTTTAAGCCCACATGAAAAAGTCCTTAAGAATTTTCTTTCCATGGCCTCGGCAGAAAAACCGTTAAAGGATTTTATTCTCGATAACGGGCTTTCCATGAAAAATATCGAATATCTGCTCAGGTTTGAAGAGCAGGAACGAAAGATAATTATGAAAAAACTGACATCGATGCGCCTCACCGAAAGTTACATCCGTGAGATCCTTGAAATGCTCCACCTTGCAAAAATCAAGCGAGGCAGCTTCGACAAGACCGTATTAAAAGGCGCAAAGAACTCAGAGGACCTTCGGGCTAAATTGAAAAAAAAGATCCATCCGGGCCTTTCATCCCTTGAAAAGAAACTGGAGCAAATCAGAAAAAAATCAGCCCTTCCACCCGGCATCGACATTAAAGTAGACCCTTTCTTTGAAAAGGAGTATATTGATATAGTCATTAGAACAAAGAACGAGCAAGACACAAAAAAACTCATAAGGAAACTTGATGAAGTGCTCGAGGAAGGCTATATAAGGAGTGTTCTTGAACTCACAAAGGGTAGAGTTCGTTGAAGCAAAGGGCAGTATCGTAAGAGATTGTCCCGGCACAAAACACCACATATGCTGCGGATACAAAACGATTGATCTCGTCGAGGGATGCACCCTCTCCTGCTCATACTGCATCATGAAAGCCTATCTCAACACTCCAAACATCCGGGTCACCAATAATATACCCTATATCCTTTCCCAGGTTGAGGATGCTATCAATCAGGAAACCGTCCATGTCCTGAGATTCGGAACAGGAGAACTCTCCGACAGCCTCGCCCTGGACAGAAAGCTTGACCTCAACAGACCCATCGTCGAATTTTTCGGACAGAAAAAGCAGGCGCTCCTTGAACTAAAGTCAAAATGGGCCTCTATCGATCACCTTGCGCCCTATCTCAATCCCTATACCGTCATCTCCTTTTCCGTTTCCCCGCAACAGCTCATAGACAGCGAAGAAAAAAGGACGAGCCCCCTTTACAAACGCCTGAAGGCAGCGAAAAAAGCCCAGGACAGAGGGTGCTTTGTGGGACTCCACTTCGACCCCGTTGTGATCTACGATGGTTTTGAAAAAGATTATCATTATCTTATTGAAGATATCAGAAGGATCCTTGACCCGGAAAAGATCATCTGGATCAGCCTCGGTCTTCTCAGGTTTCCCCCCAAACTTTTTGACCATTTTATCGAACACAAAAGAAAAAACCTCCTCTCGGGGGAATTCATACGGGGCGAAGATGGAAAATACCGGTATCTGAAAATGGAGAGAATAAAGGTCTACCGGATGCTTTACGAAAAACTCAAGGACATCGACGAAAACCTCTTTATCTATCTCTGCATGGAGCGTGAAGATGTCTGGCGTGAAGTAACCGGCCTCGAAATTGCGAATAATGAAGCCTTAATCGGGCTCTTCGATAAAAAAATAAAGAATCTGTACGGAGGTATATTATGAAATTTAAAGATAAGGTTGTCTTTATCACCGGGGGAGCAAAGGGCCTTGGGCGCGCTATGGCAGAAGCCTTTCTCGCAGAAGGCGCCGCAGTGGCGGTAAACGGACGGAACAAGGCAGCAACGGCAAAATTTGAAGAGGATTTCAAGGGTCAAAAGGTCCTTGCCTTTAATAATGACATTACAGACTTTGAAGCAATGGAAAAGACCGCCGCCGATGTGGTCAGTGCCTGGGGCAAGGTAGATATTCTCATCAATAATGCCGGTATCGTCAATCCTCTCGCCCCTTCAGAAAAGATGAAAAAAGATGACTTTGACAAGGTCATCGATGTAAATCTAAAGGGTACATTCTATGCGACACAAGCCTTCGGTAAGAAAATGATCGCGCAAAAATCAGGCCGGATCATCAATATGGCTTCACAGGTTGCCCTTTTTGGAGAAAAAGGCTTCCTCCCTTACGCCATCAGCAAATCGGCCCTCATTGTCATGGCCAGGGAGCTTTCCTATGAATGGTCAAAATATGGCGTCACCATCTGCACCCTTGCGCCAGGTTTCATCAAGGGCGGCATGAATGAAGGTCTTGTCAGGAAGGAGGTCTTCGTCAATTTTCTGTCGAGCAAAACCCCTATTGGAAGAATGGGGACCGTCGATGAAGTCATTGCGACAATCCTTTTTCTTGCCTCTGATGCGGCGCATTATATTAACGGTGAAACGATCATTATGGATGGCGGTATGACGGGCTATACCCCGGAAGGACTGCTTGACTTTATCAGCAAGGCAAAAACATAATGAATATTATCCCCTTTCTGCAACTGACGCTTAATGTACGCTACATAAGCCGCTGGATATGGGCAGGGGTAGTCTTCTGCATTCCTATTCTTAATTTTCTCTCTCTGGGATTTCTTTCCAGGACTTCGAGACTCGTCATAATAGGCGGTATTGGACTGCCTACCTGGGAAGACCGATATGAAACCTGGGTCGAGGGGACGAAACTCCTTTTCGTCTTTATCCTCTACAATGCAATACCGTTTTTTATGTTTTCGTGCGGTTTCTTTCTCATCTCGTTGAATATCTTCACCGCCTTCTTCGGGCAAATTTTCAAGCTCCTATCCGTTATTGCCCTTCTTGTCTGCACCTTCCTTATCCCCTTTGCCTTTGCAACATTCGCGGAACGGATGGAATTTAAAGAAGCCTTTGAATTTGAAAGAATATTCAGAGGCATCAAAGAGGTATTTATTGAGTATATCCTCGGCTACGCAGCGACCCTCTGCGTACTCTACATCTGCGTATGGATCATGCGTATCCCCTATCTCATCGGCCTTATACCGGGGTCGATTCTCTCCTATTATGTGCTCCTCGTCGCAGCCTATTACTTCACGGAACTCTACCGAAAAACAAGCCTTGCCGCAGTATGTATGGTGAGCGAAATCGAAAAGAACAAGGTTGAACCGGCGTCAGGTTAATATTTTTTCGACAATATGAGAACAACCGTTCTCATTGACTTGTCCCCATAATTATGCTAATAAAATAACCTTGCGGTGGGTGTAGCTCAACGGTTAGAGCATCAGGCTGTGGTCCTGGGGGCTGAGGGTTCGAGACCCTTCACCCACCCCATTTAACCCCATATAATTTCAATAAGTTATGTTTTTGAAGGTGTCTTTTTTTGCGGCCAACTACGGAATGCATTTCAATAACTTCGGAATTCTTTTTTAGGCTATATGTTTCAGTACTCTTCTTTTTGCTTCAACCTCAATGTGGCAGTAATGCTTCTGCTATGTCCTACAATACCCTGAGTGGTTGCCTCCGTTGTTCCGTTGTTCTTTTCTTGTCCTTTGCGGTCAAGTCATCTTCCCGACTGTAAACGGCGGGGCCTTATTCAATCAGGTTAATTGCATCAGGGTTTTGAAGCTCATATCAAGATTCTTTATGCAGTTCTATGCTTTCCTTCGCGCCTGCCTACACCTTCAGCAATGAAAGTAAGGATAAGTGTATTGAGACTCACCCCTTTCCCTGCCATAATGTGACAGTACAAGTATCGTCAGCCCGCATATTATTGCCAGAATACCTCGTATTGTATACATTATTTTGATATCAATTTTTATATTTACCTCCTTTTTTGCTTTCTCTGTAAGGATACTTGAAAAAATCTGCTTATCTTCATAGTCTGCAACTGTCTTTAATTAAATTCTACCTTATAGTAAATGACTGCGCTGCTTTCATTACCCATGGTACTTTCAATGTCCCATCGTTTGGACAGGTTATATTTCGCACCAAAGAGATTTTCACCGGTGAAAATAGAACGACCGTAGCTGATATATAGCTCCGGCGAGAGATATTTACCAACCTTGATGATTGATTGGGAAAGGGTTCCGTCGGTTGACTCGACATCAATTGTGTCCAGCCCCAATCGGTCTATCAGCCGGTTTTGATTGGCAGAGGACCGCCCGGTTGTAAGGAGAGAGCCGGCCACACGCGCGAGAAGGGCCTTATCGCCCTGTCCGCTCCCCCTTTGTCTGCCAAGAACAATATAGCTCAGGATATCCAGGTCCGGCATGGATGGATCTGAGTAGAGGTTTACAAGCGGATAAGCAGGCGTTCCGGTGACCTGAACCCCTGCCGATATATCGTTGCTTATTTTCCGTATTGCCCGGATGTCAAGGGTTGCCTGATCAACAGGATCTCCGCTGAAAACAATCCGTCCTCTTTTAATATCGAGCTTGACGCCGTATGCGTTGTACTTGCCATTTACTGTGGAAATATTACCGCTTGCCCTGATATCATTGATTTCTTTCATGGTAACGTTTACTTGGCCGGTCAGACGCGTATCGATGCCGTAAGCCTTGACCAGTACACGGTCGCCGAGGGTTACTGCAACTGTAGAATCAACCGATAACGGGAGGGTATGTTTTAACTTTTCCTTTCTGCTCTTTATCACGATATCGGAACTTGTCTTGACCAACATATCTTTCTGTTCCGCCCAAATCAGGGCATCCGGTATGAGGATCGAGCCACTCAATGACACGTTTTTTGCGGTACCGCTTAATTTAAGTTCCGGGCTGATCGATACCTGTAATTCCGGGAGATTGACAGCCTGGAACTTCTCGCCCTTCAGGGTCCCCCGGAAGGTGTTTATGTGCCAGTTTTTGAGCTGAGCTGCCGCATTACCCCCGATATACCCCGGCCCGGAGCGCATGAGGAAGGACGTTATGGTTATCTGGTCTTTGTTGAAAAGGACCTCTGCGCTCACATCCTGTAAACGGATACCCGCAGATGGCAGATATGCGCTTGCACTGCTAAGGTTCAGATTGCCGTTAACCTGCGGATCAGCGAAAGTTCTACCCGCTATCAGGCTGAAATCCATTCGCCCGCTGGTTTCCTGTACGAGCCCCGGAAAAAACGCGGAAAGCAGGCCTTTTTCACGCAATTGGCCTTTTGTTGAGACCATTATCGGGTCATCCCTGTTGATCTTGACAGGAAAACTCGCCACAAGCGGAATCTGGATTGACCCTTCAGCGTGGCCATATTGAGCAAGGACCAGGTTTATCTTTCCCTTGAGAGATGTGTCCTTCCATGTCCACTGAATGGCTGCTTCCTTTATTGGCGCTGTAATCTCACCATCATTGACGAGCCAGGAAAAGGAACCGCCAGAAATGTTTGTTTTCCCCGAGAGGTCGAAACGACTGCCAGGCAAGAAGTTCCCTTTGGCCTCTCCTGATAGTCGCCCCTTGACACGAATGATACCGGGAAACACCGGTTGTAATGCTCCAATGTCGATAGCCTTCCAGACTGTCTGCAAGGTCCCTTGAGTCGGCACGGAAAAAGAGGCGGGCTCTTTTGAGGATATCGTAGCATTTATCCGTCCCGCATCTGCAAGATCAATGTCACAGGAGGCCACGAGCCCCGATCGGTCCCAGTTCAGCCTACTGTTTACATTGACGGTGTTCAGCTTCATTGATTTCTGTGAGAGTGCGCCTGACGCACCGATCTCACCGGACAGAACCAAACGCTTATTGCTGAGCCATTCCGCCTGTAACGAGCCCGTGGTGCGTCCTTCGAATTGTGGCTGCCCGATAAACCTGTTTGCCCGTGCGAGATTGATGTTTTGCCATTTTACAGCGACAACACCTACGGTCGGGTCCTGCAAGATGTCGGCGCGTATATCAATTCTGTCCCCGCCTGTACTTGCCAGAGAAAACGGTGAAAGGGCTATTCTTTTTTTGGAGATGTTAACTGTTGAAGGCCCCGCAAGTGCCCAGGAACCGAAAAGAGCTTCCCTGCCCGATGCCTTAAGGATTGCTCCCTGCCAGGCTCCATCGGCATATTTCCCCTCTGCCAGGGCATCCACCCTGTCTTTATCGTGCGTAACAGCAAGATTGATCCTGTGGTCTCCAGTTTTGCCATTGACCTGGAGGCTAACCAGGTCCGCCTGGATGCTTCCATATGACACGTTCCGCCCCGTGGCATCAACAGTAACATCGCCTTTGTATCCTCCCTGTATTTGAATCGCCGCATTGAATGCTGAGGCTTTAACTCCGCAGTATGCGATATTCTTTCCTTTTGCCGCAACAACTCCTCCAGATTCATTGTTGAGCCAGCGGACCCATCCTTTCGCGAAGAGATTCCCTGTTGCGTCGGGGAAAAGCTTCGAGGCATCATCGATCCGAATTTCATAGGACAACCGCTCCTGAACTATACCATTTGCCATGACAGCGAACCCATTCCCCTTGACCGCCAGTGCATTAATCTTAACAGTTTTGCTGTGCAATACTGCGTCTAGAGTCCCCGATATAACTCTTTTTTGGAAATGGCTTTCCAGCAAGGTGGCAGTGAGCGACCCTTCCATCGGCAAATTGTCGGGTATCCGCAACTGTCCTTTCCAGTCAACGTTCAGGTTTCCCTGGAGGCCCGGCCGTATCTTTGCGGCATTCAGGTTTTTTCCTTTAAAATGTGCCGACAATGTTATGTCCCGATTCCGGGATACATGAAGCTCCCCGAGGAGAGTACCACCGAGATATTTTCCCTGCACATCAGTAAGCTCTATGCGGTCTGTAACACCATAAATATTTCCTCCCAGTTCGATCTGTTTCCAAGATGTGCTTTTGTTTCTCAGGTTGAATTTTCCCCGATAGTTCTCCATGGTGCCCCAAATATCAAGGTTTCCCGAAAGGTCTGTGTCCACCGTGACCTCGGGCGCCAGGTCAAGCTCTGTAATCTTCGCCGAAAGGGTAAATGCCGGTTTGCTTCCTGAAACATCGAGCACCCCTTCTGCCTCGACATTTCCCTTTCGGTCTTTTTCCATAAGCTTTGCACGGCTTATACTGACGGCATGACGGGCAATGGCAAGACGGCATTCAAGGCCGAAACGTTCACGCTCGCCGGCCGCAGCCTTCAAGAATACCTGTCCTGCAATCTGTTCTTCGCCTTTTGATGCGGGAAGGTCGGCGTTAAGGGATACAGTATCCATACCAGCTATATTTTTTCGCAGGTTAATTTTGAGTTGTGTCCGCAGAGCAGGACTGGCAAGGTTGATCATTGCGCTGCCCCTTATCGTACCGGAGGAAGTTTTCGCATTCATTTCGTTCACATATAGCGTGCCCTGCCGCCAGAGGATCTTCGCGGAAAGATCATTGACTATCAACGGTTCTCTGTCAGACCCTATGTACTGCACATTGTCAACAGTAAGATCATTTATCCAACCATGCATCATGGTAAGCCATGCAGGAATTTTCGGTAACGAAAGGTCATAAGGAGTTGTTTTATGAGGGTTCTTATCTGTGATCGATACACCACGAATCTCAAGGCTAGAGATTGATAATTTGCCGGTGATCAGGTAAAAGGGCTGCCATTTCAGATCAGCGGTATTGATGGTCATCTCTGATTCCGGCAGCCGCAGGCTGAACCCTTCCAGGTGAAGCGAATTTCCTAACCGACCGGTTATTTTCTTTATCTCAATAGTGTTAGGGAGAATGCGCACGATACTTTTTAGCAGGAGAGCGGTCCCCCTGACAGTGTAAATAGACCACAGTAAGGACGCGGAGACGGCAAGGAAGACGAACAACAACGTATACAAAATCAAAGGCCGCTTTTTCATAACCCCAACCCAATCGTTATATGAAGTCTGAAATCCGGGTCTTTTACCCCGATCTGACGGGCGACATCAACCTTTATTGGGCCAATGGGGCTGTAGTAGCGAAGACCCATTCCGGCGCCCTGGGCGAGCTGCATATCTGAAAAATTATTGAATGCATTTCCCGTGTCGTAGAATATGGCAACGCCCCAGCCTTTTCCTATTGCGCGCTCAAGTTCAATGCTGCCAGTGAAGAGATTCTTTCCTCCGATTACATCACCGTTGTCATCCTTTGGTCCCAACGACTTGTATCCATATCCACGAACGCTCTGGTCACCACCGGCAAAGAAACGAAGGGCAATAGGCAGATCCGTGTTTGGTTCATTTTGCATCGTCGCGCCTATTTTTGCTCTGGTGAGAAGGGAAAGTCTTGCCGGAAGTGGCACAATGAGACCGCCGCCTGCTGTCAGCTGGATCAGACCCGTATCAGAACCAAGTGCCCGGTGTGTGCCCTTCAGTTCTGTTGAGTAGTTGTAGCCTTTTGACGGGCGGACCATATTGTCATAAGAGATACCCGAGAAGCGACACCCCGGTAATAGTGAGAAGGTGTTTGTCCGCTCGTCGCCGGCATCGGAAAGCTCTTTCAACATCTGGATAAAGAGGGAACCCGTCATTACCTTTCCAAAGGTCCTTGCACGTTCAAACTCCGCCATCACAGATTCAGTGAAGAGTGCTGTTTGATCTTCACGCTTCATGTTAAAACTCAGCGATGAGAAACTCCGCGTATCTTTTTTGTCTGGTATAGTATAGCGTGCACCCAACACTTGGAGGGGATCACTAATATCGATCTGGGACTCAAATTTGTGGCTTGTCCCGAAAAAATTTACATCCTCGTATTTTATTGTTCCCTTTGGTCCGATATCAGTCCCATAGCCGAAACCAAACTTCAATCGCTTTGGTTTTGAAGACAGGAGCTGAATTTCAACAGGTACATGGTGGTCTTGTGCTACACCTTTGTCCGCACGGATCATAACCTCTTTGAAGCGGTTGGCATTGATGAGGTTGCGTTGTGTCAGGGTTATCTTATTGTGTGAGAAAATATCACCAGGCTTGAATTCAAGGTACCGGCCAAAAAAGGCTTCCGGATATTGCGGGGCGCCGGAAAACTGTATCTCACCGAAATAATACCGGGGGCCTGTCTCCAGGACAAGTTCTATCCCGACCGCAAATTCCTCGGGTATTACGCGTATCTCATGAGTAGAATAATCAGCGTCAAGGTAACCAAGTTCAACCGCTTTGGCACGGATGTCCTTCTTTGCGGTTTCATAAATATCATGGCGCAGTACTGCTCCCTTGCGCAAGGGAAAGGAAGTGGCAAGATACACGAGCTTTTCTTCATCTTTACCGGGTCCCTTAACGCTCACATTGACGCTGGTGACCCTCAGGGGTTTGCCAGGCTCAATGAAGACATGTATCTCGCGAACACCTTCGGTTGTCACTGTCGATGATACTTTTACAGCAGGATCATAGAGTCCGAATGGTTCGAGGGCCTCCCTGGCCTTTTGGGGTATTTGCACTTCAAAACGTTTCAGCCATTTCTCGTCAACCGTTCCATCTTTTATGAGGCCCGGGGGCAAGGTAAGGGCTGCCCTGACGTTTTCAAGCTCCCGGCCCTCTATCCCTTTAATAAAGATCCCTACGGGTCCTTCAGCTCTAAGCGACAAAGGAACGAAGAAGAATATGACGACAAAGACAAGGCTAAGAATGCCCGATAAATATCTTGAATGCAGCTTTCCTGAAAGCAGTATGAAATTCCCCCTTAGCTCAGATGCTACCCTTATATACTTTTATCCATCGTTATGGTTGTCAGGTGGACAATCCTTTGCCAATTATAATAGCACATTTTATACCCCACCCCAATAAACCATGATCGTCAATCAAAGCCGGGCTATTACCGAAAGGATTGTTAAATAAAGCCTATGCTAACCAATAATGATGGGTCTACCAAATACCTCGTGGTAATGACCAATGAGAAAGCAGCGATAGTACCGGTCCATGGGTTCATTTCTTCACCCCGCCTTGGGACTTTCCGGGAGTGAAGGCCTCAGCCTTGCCACCCTCAAGCAGCTTTTTCGGATCGAGCAATCCGAATATTTGGATCATCTTTGCCACCAGTCCCGTCCATCCCGTCTGGTGGCTTGCGCCGGAGAATCGTCGCGAGGATCGCAAGTGCGACAGGCCAGCGCGGTTCGATACGGACTACTTGGGCCGGTTCTTTCATTGATATCGAGAATCCTCCGCGGAACGGGAACTTCTATGAAATCTATTTCTATAAAATCCCACGTGGCCGGCAGCCGGGTTTTGGCTGCTGGCCACGTGTGTACTTACTTTAACTCCATGGCGCGGTGACGATCAGAAATAGCTACCCATGTAACAGGTTTCGGCGGCAGGGGATAGCATAGCCCCAGTCTCCTCCGCAGCCACTCGATGTTACTGCAGGGTCACTGCGATCCGGTACCGCTCTTCCGGCGTGATCAGATGGTCGGCGTCCTTGGCGTCGTCGCCGAGGTCGATCTGGATCCACTTGATTTGGCCGTTGAAATCAGAGCCCGCACACGTATAGTCGTCGCTGACCGGTGTGCCTCGGTCACAGCCAACATTGGTCTTATCATCCAGGGAGAAGAGCATCGGCGTCGATCGCTCGATGCGCCCCTCGCCGGTCTTGTCGCCGTCAATGTAGAGTGAGACCTTGGCGCCCTTGCCCAGGCCGCCTCCGTCGTAGTCGAACTCCATCCGCACCTGGTGCTCACCGGCCGGGATCTTCGTTTCCGGCATTCTCAGATCAGAAATAATACAGGCATTTTCCTCTTCCCTTGAACCACTTAAAAAATCTTCCGGAGATGAAAATGTTTCGGAATTAATATCTGCAGATCGCAAGAGTCTCGACAACGACTTCCTGATGGATGCGTCATCGTCGATTATATACACAATGCGCTGTATCTTTGTCATGGGATCTCCTCTGCCTGGTTTCATCCTTTTTATAATAAGCACACTTAAGGGTCCTGTCTATAGGACTTTTTAGGGTTTAATACGATTTTTTAGGGCCGAAAATAGCCCCTAAATGCTATACTGTCAACGATCTACACCATCTAAAATAAAAGGGGCTGTAAAATGGGTAAAAAAACTGTCCCTATTGCAGATCAAATAATACTCAGAAGAAGGGTTCATATAAGAACAAAATTCGATATAGATGCATTACCTGTGGCAGGCAGTTTCAAAACCATTCGCGAAAAAAACAGATAGAGAAACTATCTGGCAGTAATGCTTCTGCTATGTCCTACAATACCCCGAGTGGTTGCCTCCGTTGTGCATTTCTTGGCCTTTGCGGTCAAGTCATCTTCCCGACTGTAAACGGCGGGACCTTATTCAAAAATAATCTTGACATTCCCTTGACATTTGCAAGATAATACCGATAATTAAGATAGGCAATTAAGTTAACTACCCACACGGTTTCGACCTGTGGTGCGGGGTCACGAAAGTGGCCCCTGCTATTTTTATGCAGACCACATACAGGACATATATTTACATCGATGGCTTTAATCTTTACTACAGAGCCTTGCGGAAGAGTCGGCACAAGTGGCTTGATGTAAAAGAACTGTGCACTCATTTAATTGATCCCAAACACAATATCCTGAAAATCAAGTATTTCACCGCAAAGGTATCGGGTAAGCTTGATCCCAATAAACCGACACGACAAAATGCATACATCAGGGCGCTTCAGCACCATATTCCTGAAATAGAGATCCATTATGGGCATTTTCTCAGCCACCAGGTCAGCGCTCCACTTGCCAATATAAACCCATACCAATTCGTCAAGATACTCAAAACAGAAGAAAAAGGTTCTGATGTTAATCTGGCCGTGCACCTGTTGAATGACGCCTGGTTGGATCGTTACGATTGCGCTGTTGTAATATCCAATGATAGCGATTTGGCCGAGGCCTGCAGGCTGGTAAAAGAACAGAACAAAAAGATGATCGGCATTATTTGTCCCGATACGGACCCGACCACCCACCCATCAATGGAACTTATAAAGCATGCCTCGTTTGTCGAGAGGATCCGGCATGGTGTGCTTGCATCGTCTCAACTACCAGACCCGATTCCCGGAACTAATATCCACAAGCCCAAAGGGTGGTAATCTGATTATCCTATCAAAGATTTAATTGGCTTCGTGCAGTTTCGTTCCAGATTTATTATGTATTCCTTGTAAAGCCAATACAGGCAATCTTCTATAAATACCTTCCTGATTTCATTATCATTTCAAACAGCTGACAAAACTCGCCGTTGCAACGACCTTTACGGTCAAGTCATCCTCCCCCCGACTGTAAACGGCGGGACATTTTATGTATTCCTATTTTGGTCTCTTTAAGTCACTTATGCCGACTTTATCAAAACTTGCATGGATGTCCAGAAGAACTTTTTTACTGTATTGATCGGAACTACAAAACTTGTTATACATCATTCGCATCTGATTATCAGTTAACCGATCCCTGATTTCTGTATTGTGGTTACCTTGTAGATCGGCTTGCGACATGGCGTAATAAGCTTCGTTGATATCAAGGGGATAATAATTCAGTAGTTTTGAAGCTCATATCAAGATTCTTTATGCAGTTCTATGCTTTCCTTCGCGCCTGCCTACACCTTCAGCAATGAAAGTAAGGATAAGTGTATTGAGACTCACCCCTTCCTGTTTTGCCCGTTTCACAAGCTTTGCATGAAGCGATTTTGGAAGTCTCTGCACAAATTTGCCCGACATCCCTGAAGCTGTGGGCATGGGATACGGGCGGCCCCATTCCTTCTGTGCATCCATCCAGCTTTCAAAAGCAAGTTTTGCGTCTGTCATTGCTTCTTCAGTTGTTTCTCCATCAGCCACGCATGAATTGACATTTTCGTGTATATATATGCAAACATATGTTATTCTAACATAGGCTTTTAATGACTTTAGGCGCGCAGTTGAATAGTACCTCATTCATGTAAAATGTTGAAAACTCCTACCCCGTATAAATTATTCTTGCACTATGTCAGCTGTAGTGAAATATTCAAACGGATACCACGTGCAATATGCGAAAAAAAGCAACAATAATAGCACTAATAGGCGCTATATTAATCCTGGTCTTATTCGTTATCTTTCTGCTTAATCAAACCATTCAATTAGTTGCCTTTGGAGATCGTATCCATCCGTTGTTGGGCGATACTATTCTTTGGAGTTTGGTAGCATTGTATTCTTTGTGCGTAATCATACCGCTCTATCTCATTATTACGATGCCTGCTCCTTTTATACCACCCGAAAGTGAAACGTCTCCTGAATTTCCAAAATACCTCAAAGACATGGCAAACAGGCTTAGCAAAAACCCTCTTATTGGAAAACCAATTGTTGCCTCAAAAGATGATGTGGAATACGCTCTTCAAACGCTGGACCAAAAAGCGGATGATGTTATAAAAAAAGCCGCAAGCCGTATATTTCTTAGCACAGCTATTTCGCAAAATGGCAAACTGGATGCTCTTATTGTTCTCTCTGCTCAGTCAAAGCTGGTCTTTGAAGTTGCACGCATTTATTACCAACGTCCCACAATCCGTAATTTACTTCATCTCTATGCAAATGTTGCTTTTATGGTATTTTTTGCAAGTGAGATAGAAGATATGGATCTTTCAGAACTTATTCAGCCCATCTTGACTGGTATATTCGGTTCTGCAATGGGGGCAATTCCCGGTTTCCAGGTGGCGAGTATGATACTTGTCAGTTCGGTAATATCAGGATCATCGAACGCATTTCTCACTCTCCGGGTAGGAGTGATAACAAAGCAATATTGCCGGTCATTAGTTATACCCTCCAAGCAAGCGGTTCGTCGTTATGCAACCTTAGAGGCTACTAAAATGTTGGGCACGATTGTAACAAATGGCACCAAGAAGATCTCCGCTGTGATATGGACTTTATCAAAGAACAAAATGGGGGCGACTGTTGGCGGTGTGGGGGCTCACCTCAAGGAAGCTGGGGCGACTATTTCGAAGAAGATTAGGCTGAAACATACTGACCAAAAAAAGAGGGATGGGGGAACATAGTTGACGCAGATTCTGAAAAAGCTTCACAAGCATAAAGTCTCCAGATTTGCAGACAACAGGAGGTAATATGAGGAGTTTAGCAACGATGATGGCGCTGATTTGTTGTATACCGCTTGCCGCGATCAACCCGGGCGCATGGGCCGATGACATCGGGTGTCTGGATACAACCTTCAAACTTCTGAGCCCCAACGATTCGGTCTGTGTGTCGGCTTTTGAAGACCCGAAAGTGCCTGGAGTTACCTGCCACATCAGCCAAGCCCGAAAGGGCGGTTGGGGCAGCGTGGTCGGTCTTACCGAAGACCCCTCGCGATTCTCCATCGCTTGCCGGCAGACTGGCCCCATCTCACTGTCGGACAAACTGCCTGATCAGGAGAATGTCTTCAGTGAGAAAACCAGTATCTTCTTCAAAAAAACCAAGGTCGTCCGCATGTTTGACAAGAAGCATAATACGCTGATCTACCTGGCCGTCAGCAAGAAGCTCATTGAGGGAAGTCCTCAGAATTCCATCTCCACGGTGCCCATCATGCCTTGGGGTGGCAAGTAGTGGGGCACACATGCCAGCTACTCTTAAAACAAACATGATGTCATCCCGTCGGGATAAATACATTAATATGACAACTCAGGTTTCCCCGCAAGGGGTGACTCTTAGATTCCCTTGAAATATGAGCAGCCAGTTCTATGTGGTGTCCACGACATGTTAATCAACTGGTTGACGGCTCCACGCCAACCAATTAGTTCTCTTCTAATTTCTATTTGTTTTCAAGATAAACCACGAAAGCAAAATTGCGATTACCAGTTGCAAGATCGGGTATCTATCGAAGGATTCAAAACAACGTTACCGGAAAGTTGTCCTTACTCTCTTTTCTAAAAACCTCTTTACCAAATGTCTATACAAAACGTATCTTTCCTATAGCAATGAGGGTAAATTTGTATACAGGAGGATAGCAAAAATGATCAAAGAGATGAACCGAATTGCTATAGGAAACAAATCCTGCTCAGTGGAACACAGGATAATCTGAGCTTCTGGACCAATTTCCCTTGTTCTGTCGCCAGTACGCAATACGATTCTACCCAGTTTGTAAGAGATCAGCTATTTGGTTATTGTAATCAATAATAGGGGTAACGGTTATAAGATTGTCTATAAGTTGACCCCAATTTGCACTTTTCTTACATTCCATTGCAGTGTCGAATGGACTTCTCAGGGTAAATTCGAGTGCTTTACCGTCAAATGATGAGATCGAAAATAGAATATTTACCAATTTTCGCTTCTCTGCCGAATCCAAGACCATACGCCTTATTTGAACCCCCAGGCGCTTTTTAATGTATGCGGCATCTATATTATCTTCTGCAGGATGGTAATTTTCTGCTCAAGGGCTTTTATGACGCTATTGTGATATTCCATCTTATCTTTGAGGATTTCTTTCATTCCTTGGTATACTTTTTCTGTTTTTTGAGGGTATAATTGTATACATTGATTGGTTGCAGACTTGGCGCCCCGGGAGGTCTTTATGAAAAAAATCCTTCACAACTTATTCGAAGTGTTGAGCGGTAATCTGCCCGAAATCCCCTTCAAGGTGCGCTTTTGGGATGGTAAGACTGAACAGTTTGGGAAGGGTACGCCTTCCTTTATCCTCGTCATCAATCGAAAAGAAACGGTACACCGCATCTTAAGAAAGGGCACACTTGGTTTCGCTGAAGAATACGTCGCTGGCAACATCGATGTGGAGGGTGATTTCTGGCAGTTTGTCCGTTTCGGAAATGACGCCCGTTTCCAGGATATAGAACGTTCCTTGAGGATTAAGACGGCTGCGTTTCTGCAGCATATTGCGTCTCTCAATACTATCACAAGAGCACCGAAAAACATTGCCCACCACTATGACCTGGGAAATGATTTTTACAAACAGTATCTTGACAAGAGCATGACGTATTCTTGTGCCTATTTCAGAAACGATGAGGATACCCTTGAACAGGCACAACAGCAAAAGTACGAGCATATCTGCCGGAAGCTTCAGCTTAAAAAAGGAGAGACACTGATAGATATCGGGTGCGGATGGGGCGGCATGCTCCTGTATGCGGGTCTGCATTATGGGGTGAAGGGGATTGGGTGCACCCTCTCCAAAAATCAGGCTGAGTTCGCCAGAGAAAGGTTGTTGCAGGAGGGATTGGACAAGAGCATCACTATTCTCTGCGAGGACTACCGGAACATTAAGGGTCAGTTTGACAAGTTCGTATCCATCGGAATGTTTGAACACGTGGGGAAAGCCTTTATTCCTGAATTTATGCGGAAAACGAGAGCACTCTTGAAACCACATAGTATAGGGCTCCTTCATACGATTGGCAAGGAGTCCAACACTCCTGACGATCCCTGGACCATGAAATATATTTTCCCGGGAGGTCATCTCCCGTGGCTTGACAATGTCATTGGCGCCATGGGTAGAAATGGCCTTGTCCCCGTTGATGTTGAAAACCTCAGGCTTCATTATGCTAAAACACTCGATGAGTGGGGAAAACGTTTTGAGGAGAATACACAAAAGATTGAAGAGATGTTCGATGAGAGGCTTGTTCGTATGTGGCGAATGTTTCTGAACGGCAGCTCTGCTGCTTTCCGATGGGGCAACATAAGGCTCTACCAGATACTATTTACAAACGGTTTGAATAATTCCTTGCCACTGACGCGGGAATATCTCTACAATCCTTAGAATGCCGCCAATAGCAGATTCTATGCATGATGTTATATTTTATAAAAAACACATGACATGAAGAGTTCCATGGAAATTATAAAGAATGTTAAGTTAGATTAATAGATATGGAACGATATCCCAATTTCCGTGGTAAAGCACTTCTTTTCCTTTTTCTTCTTTGGTTTATCTGGTTTGTTAATTTCTCAGCCAGGATAATGCTCTCACCAATTTTACCGATTATAGAAGATGAGTTCATTGTTAATCACGCTCAGGCAAGTAGTCTTTTTATATTTCTGTCAGCCGGATATGGTGTTGCGGTGCTTGTTTCCGGTTTTTTTTCCGGTAAACTTGGTTATAAAAAGTCTATTGTCTTCTCACTGGCATTCCTCAGCCTGGTGTCATTTCTCATCCCTTTTGTTCACAATTTCTTTTTACTGTATCTTGTTGCTTTTATACTCGGTTTCTCTGTCGGCTTATATATACCTTCTGCAATTCCGCTGATCACTGAGTATTATTCAGAAAAGAACTGGGGTAAGGCAATCGCCATTCATGACACAGGGGCCTCAACCGCCATCTTTGCCACTCCCTTTATTGCTCTCTTCCTTCTCCACTTTTTTCCCTGGCGTGGGATATTTACTGTGTTTGGGTGCACCTTTCTGGTTTGCTCAATTGTCTTCTATTTTGCGGGCAGCGAGGTAAAGATCAGCAATCCCCCAAAAGCAATGTTCAGGGATATCATTAAAATACAATCCCTTTGGCTTATGGCTATACTCTGGATCTTTGGTGCAGGAGCAAATCTCGGCATTTATGCCATCATCCCTCTTTATCTGACAAAAGAACTACAATTGGACATGGGCTATGCCAATACCATATTGGGCATATCAAGATTGGGGTCTGTTGGTGTAGCAATCGCGTGTGGTTTTCTTATTGATAAGGTTAACCTGCGAAAGGTCATGTTTCTTATGGTTCTCATTACGGGCGTTTTTACCGTTCTTTTGGGTCTGGTTCCTGTCAAATATATAGGGATCATTCTTTTCCTGCAGGCATTCTTTGTGACAGGTTTTTTTCCGGTGGGCCTTGTGGCGATCGCGAAGACATTCCGCCGGGAGATGAGGGGCCCGGCCACTGGGATCATTATTGCCATAAGCATGGTATTCGGGGGTGGAATCATGCCCTATTTACTGGGCGTCTCGGGGGACCTGTACAGTTTCAGATTGGGCATTGTAATTCTCGGTATATTCGTTGCGCTGGTCAGCACATTGGTCTTCCGCCTGAAGGAGCTTGAATAGCTGTAATTCCATGCTATTTGCTGCCTGGGCTTTGTATGCCACGCTTCCAAAGCTTCTTCTCGATTTATCTCAGATCATCGAGATTACGGGCAAACCAGCCCCATGGAATGGACGGCAACCGTATCGCCTTCACGGACAAATTGCATTAAAACTGTTCTCTTGCCATCAGGTCAGGCGCTTTCGCTTCCTCTCTTCGACGCCGAATCTCTTTTTCAATTTCCTCTCTGGCCTCCTCCGGGACAGAGCCTGGGGTAACAATTCCTCGGATTCATCATATTCCCGGATGAAATAATCTTCGTCTGTGGCGCCGTCGTTTTCTATGCCCAGTGGTTGGGTGTTGGGGACCAATGGAACAGAAAGTGCGGTTAAGGACTTCAATGCTTCTTCTCAAATGCGTCCGATAGGTTCAACATCATTCGCAGGAGAAGTTTTGCGGTTAACTCTTACCATTGTCACAGTGAAAGTATCTGGCGCAGGCTATCTTCGATCTTTTCCAGATCATTCGATCTTAAGCTTCCTGCCTTTTGATGGAGCCTGCTTTTGTCTATCGCACGAAGTTGATCACATACAGCCAAAACGTTCCGTCCGAGACATTCAACCTCAATTGCCAGTGGGGGTCTTGGCGTACCGGATGAAGAAAGGGGAAGTACGAGAACGGTCCTCCTGGCATCGTTAATGGGTGTCACACCCATGAGAACGCAGGGCCGTTGTTTCTTTATCTCTGAACCTATCGTAGGATCGAGATTAACCCAATAGATATCACCACGCTTCAGGCTCAATCCCGTCTCCCATGGTAACGTCCCATTCTGTCATTTCTTGATTCAGCGCCTCATCCTTTTCGACTGCAAGGGCACATTGAAAGAGCGCTTCTTCCCTGCGGTTGACTTCCTTTTCTAAGAGGTCCTTGACAACTTGGCTCCGTTTTCTCGCCGGGATAACCGTTCTCATCCGTTTAACAAGATCGTTCGGCAGGGACACAAGTATTTTTTCCATAATAGCAACTCCTTTGTATATCTTATATATTATACCTGATATCCACACCTAATGCAACTATGTTTTTGTGTATGCGATTGATTTATGGACAGCAACCGTATCGCCTTCACGGACAAATTGCATTAAAACTTCGAACTCCAAGCGCCTGGATCCTTTCCAAATCACGGTCACACCCTACAAGAGGGCATCCGACCTTTGAGGAATGCCCACCGGTCACAGGCTCTGCAAGAAACCCTCCAGGAGCTTGTTAATGGTCAGGACCAAACGTGAGACATTTCTGCAATGGGCGCCATCCCGATGCCATACATATCTGAATTTTTCAGTCTCCTCTTTCTCCTGCAAGCCGATTTGAATCGCTCTGCTGATAACGCCTTTCCTATTAAGTGCGTCCCTGGCAGCCTTTGCCAATGTAATGTCATCGCTGCCGCCGTCGGTGAGCAAGATGAGTACTTTCCTGAGCTCTCCCTGCTCAATCCTCTTCTCGGTATCAGGGGTGATTTTTGCTGCCACCTCTGCCAGCGATTTATAATCGGCCGTACTATTCCCCGTGCAGTCTTCAAGCCTTCGTGAGATCTCCACTCTCCTCCGGAAATCTATTGAGTCACCGAGCGACTTCAGTTCCACATCATCACTATAAAAACCTCGCACTTCCGTAAAAATGTGAAGGTCAACGGCCCCGGATTGCCTTTCGGCCTTCAATTGCTTTTCAAATTCGTCGAGGGCCTCAATGATAAGAATTACGGAAAGCCTCTGTTCATAACTCTTTCCGCCAGGCCAGTTTTCATTCATAGATCCGGAAAGATCACAGATAAGGGTAAATTCAAAATCTCTCAGTTGGTGTTCGTCATACTCCTCTCTATGGATCTTCAATTGTGTCCTGGAATTTTCGATACCGCTTTGGGCATCAATATATGCCTGGGACAACATGGACGGATCAATCACCACCCCCTGGTCTGTCCGTTCCTTAAGACGGCGTCTCGTCTCTTTGCGGGCGGCAATGACACGCTCGAACACACCGCGCAAGGGGTCAATATTACCTTCGATTTTCTTATAGTCATCAGCATAGTCTTCCATCTCTTCCGCTGAAACCCCGTGCAGAGATTTAAACTGTTCTCTTGCCATCAGGTCAGGCGCTTTCGCTTCCTCTCTTCGACGCCGAATCTCTTTTTCAATTTCCTCTCTGGCCTCCTCCGGGGACAGAGCCTGGGGTAACAATTCCTCGGATTCATCATATTCCCGGATGAAGTAATCTTCGTCTGTGGCGCCGTCGTTTTCTATGTACCCTTTAGCTGTTTGCCGTGATCCACCCTCCATGCTCTCTTCTTTCAGGGAACCTGGTGTTTTTTCAGCCTTCTGTTTGGCCTCTTTTTTTCTTTTTTTCAGATCCGTCTGAAAGAAATCCTCATAGAGTGGTTCTATATAGTCCCGAATGACAAAAAACCGCTCTCTGGGAAGAGCTGTCGGATCGGTGACAAGATCGATCAGGTCTGTCCCCTGGTCATCAATATTCTTCAATTTCTCCAGGGCCTCCCGGACTTCATCGGAGAGTATTAAGGTCTCCTTCGGCAACACTTTCTCGCGAAGCATGGCGGTAATAAACTGGATATGCCGGGGCGCCTTCGTATAGTCGATACGGGGAAACAACTTCGTCACATAGAGGAAGTCACGGGTCTCCCTGTGGGACGGAAATCGCCTGTCTTCTTCGCGGTTGACCATAATATCATTGAGATAGTGGTAAAGAAGGCCCAATCTGCGCGCCCCCGAGGCTTTCCTGTAAAGGACCTCATACGCTTCAGGGTCTTTCCGCCAATCCCGGAAATGTTCAATTTCATGGCAGGTGGCCCACATGCTTTCGGCGACACTATATCCCCGGCTGACAAAATAATCAGTATCAAAGGTTCCACGGCCACTCTTCATATCGAGAGACCAACGATCCCCTGGTTCGAAGGAAAATCCTGCCTGCTGGGCATAATCGGAGATAGCTCCTTCATTATCCAGAAAAAATCTTGCCGCTTTTCGCCGTTTCTTTTGGTCCGCCGACTCCTTTTTCTTCCTTGTTTGTTCCCTTTTATGTATCGTGCTCATAACCCGCTTTTTCCAAAAAAGTCTTTATCGATCATTTCCTTCACGTAACAATGACCTTTACGCGCAATCACGTAGGCTCCTCCCTTGGCAAGAGCAGTCAGGGAATAAATTTCATCGTAGTCCGTATTATGGCGAAGGCCTTTTTCGTTGACGATAAAATATCTCGAATTCTTTCTTGCCCAAAAGGTAACATGGCCCTTCACATCCTGGGGTATACTGACATGCTCGTACACACCGCCTACTGCTTCTCCCTTTTCGTCAATTACAAACTGTTGCTGTCTATCTTCGGCCTTGAAAAAGAGTCTGCCACCAATATCTTTAGGATCGATGACGGCTGTATACTTCCTACCCACTGTTAATCCGTCTTTGATGACGAGATAAGAACCTGCCAGATTGGCACAAAAGGTAACCCTGCCGGCAATATCCACAGGATCAAGGACTGAGTCATAGGTCTCTCCTATCCTTTTACCTGTTTCGGTAACCATCGACCACTGTTTCTTCCGTTTTGCCCTGAACACTATTTTTCCGTCGATAAATTTTGGGTCACCGAGAGCATCATATTCATCAGTGGAGAGTCTCCCCTCCTCATTAACAATAAAATACCGCGAAGCTTCCCTTGCCCAGAAAACAATGCGTCCATTGACATCCTGGGGCATTCCTACATATTCATATTCACCGCCTATCCTGTTGCCCTTATCGTCAGTTATGAACTGCCGTTTTCCATCCCCAGCTTTGAATACGATCCTGTTCCCTATATCCTTGGGATCACCCACAGAGTCATATACCCCTCCGATACGATCACCCTTATCACTGACAATAAACTCTCCATCGCCTTCACGCGCCCGGAAAAAGATATGTCCGTTGACTTCTACCGGATTACCCACTGAGTCATATACCCCTCCGATACGATCACCCTTATCACTGACAATAAACTCTCCATCGCCTTCACGCGCCCGGAAAAAGATATGTCCGTTGACTTCTACCGGATTACCCACTGAGTCATATTTTCCGCCAAGTATCCTACCCTTCTCTGTCACCAGAAATTCCTTGTTATTCAATGTAGCGTGAAAAACAATACGGCCATTGATATTCCGTGGATCTTCAACGGCATCATAGGCCCTTCCCATTATTTCCCCTCTTCCTGCGATAATAAACTCCCCCTTGCCCTTGACAGCCCGGAATGCAATGCGACCATTGATATCCCGTGGCTCATTCACCACCTCATACCCGCTGAAATCAATCCGGTAGTTTTGCTCGTCCACAGGAACGGAAGTTCTTATTCTTCTCAGAGAAGAAGGTTTATCAATTTTTTTCGCCAGGAAAGCCGCTATATTCATCTTGCCTCGCAAAGAACTTGCGGGTAGACCATAAATGTCATCGACTACATCCTTAAAACCGATTAAAACATGATAACGTTCAGGAAATTCTGTCATGTTTTCCCGTCTCCTTCATGGTCGGCTTTCCCTGAAAGGCGAGGAGTTTCGATTCAGTCAATCCGGGTATCTCAAATTCCCAGGCTTTCCATTCCTTGAAAAACCTGAATCTGCAGCAGAGCTGAACGAGATAGATCCGGTCCTCTGCAACAGCCGGCTTTATGAATTCACTGAGGATGTACGCGTCGATCGGTTTGTCGAAATTATTCGCTTTCCACGGGCGGACTATATTCCAGAGGTGCCGCAGGGAGAGGACTGTCTTTTTGAGGTTTGCCGGGATTTCACGGGCCATATCGCCGCCCTCCCCGAGATAGTCCAGTTCTTCTCCGCTAAAAATCCTCTGAATCTCTGATGCCGCTTCGGTAAGCCTTTTAAGACTTTCCATGTCATCGCGGTCCTTTACCTGAAGACTTCCTCTTCCGTCTATGAGAGAGGCAATAAGGATCTCGTAGGTTTCTTTCTGAGATGGGTATCTGATGTCATATGACCACCACCTGGACAAAAAAGCTGCATCCAGTTCTTCACGCTTATATCGGGCTGACCTGATATTGCCCGTTGCGATGACACAAAAACCCTTCTTTACAACAACAGCATCACCGCCTGCCTCCTGTATTTGCAATGTATCGCCCGGTCTCCGTGTCAATACGTGATTGAGACGCATAATGATCGAGTGAGGTATGCCATCCATTTCATCTATGATAAGCGGTTTTCCTTCCTGCATAGCCCGCACAAGAGGGCCATACTGGAAAAAGCTCGTTGCGAGACCCTTGACAACGATCATCTGGTAATACTCTTTCTCCACTTCTCTCAAGCCCTCACCTGTTGTCTCCGGATTCATCCTGAGATATTCTTCCATGCGCTGTCTGAATTCCTTTTTCTTCTGTTCTTCAGGCCTCACTCCAATTTGTGTTTTGCCGTAGATATCGTACTTTGTGGACTCCTCAGAACCGGATATAAACTCGGGTTCACATCCGAAATACTTTCGGGCGACATGGAGGGCCATTTCTGTTTTTCCAGCCCCAAGGTGTCCGCGGAGCAGCACAGGCACACCGAATCTGAGATGACTAATAATATTCATTACATCATTCTTTACCCCTGTTGTTTCGACAAATCCATCAGTCAGGAGTTGTTTTCTGTATTTAAGAAGGCCCTTTCTCTTTGTTTCATAATAAACATCATCACGGCCCATAAGGTTTTCGATAGCCCGCGAAGACCTTTCGTCAATCATGGCATAGCGGCTCAACGTTTCTTTATCGGCCCATGTCAGGGCAGCATTCTCACTGTTTCTTCGAGCCAACAGTTCCATGCGGGCGAGGGCTATTTTATCGTTCAGTGTTTGCAGGGTCTCCGTGGTCCTGGCAAGTTTGATTACATGTATCTTGTTAATGAGTTGTTCTCCATACAAATGACGCAATTCAGCATCGGTAAGGATTCTTCTCATCTCTGATCTCACTTCTAAGAGCCTTTTTTTTGCTTCCCTGCATGAATCGTTGATGCCCTGATAAGGATTGATTGCGCTCACAAGGGACCTTAATTCCACAGATTCTTTTTTGTCAATCATGTCTAATGCTGCCAGTACCTCTTCCCCGGTTATCGATGTATCCAATCCCAGGATCATGGTTTCGTCGGAAACGATTTGCCGCACCAGATCCTCTTTTTCAGTAATAAGACGGTCAAGAAGGGCAACTTTTTCCTCCAACACCCCATCACGAACAGCATTCTTTCCAGCCTCTTTGTCTGGTGGTACATCTACTGATGTATTCCCTTTCCTCATTTTTTTACCATAAAGCCTCGCGTTCCTTTCATCTCCCAACCGATTAAGGAGATATAATGATATCTCCCGTGCAGAGAACTTTCCTGTCCTTGTCCTAGAGTCTTTCCGGTTCATCATATTACCTCTCTGTATATATACTTAATCATTTACAGTTGACAGTATAGTTGTTGTAAGACTTGCTTCTTTCAAATATTGATACAACGTTTCTCTACTTATGCCACTGTCCCTGGCAACACCTGCTTTCTTCTCGCCGGCAGCGATTCGTCGACGAACTTCTGCAATTTCCGTATCGGAAAGGGAACGCTTACGTCCACGATAGACACCCCTCTGCTTTGCCAGGGCAACCCCATCCCGTTGACGCTCTCGGATCAAGGCACGTTCAAATTCAGCAAAAGCCCCCATGACGGATAACATCAACGTTGCCATTGGGGAATCTTCTCCGGTAAAGGTAAGGCTTTCTTTAATGAACTGAATTTTGATACCCCAACCGGTGAGCTTTTGCACAATTTGTCTCAGATCATCGAGATTACGGGCAAGCCGATCCATGCTATGGACAACCACCGTATCGCCTTCTCGGACAAACTCCATTAAGTCATCGAGCGCCGGGCGCTTTATGTCCTTCCCTGATGCTTTATCGGTAAAAACTTTGTCGAGTTCCATTCCTTCAAGCTGTCGATCCGTATTTTTTTCAAAAGTGCTTACCCTGATATAACCTATCGTGTGCCCTTTCATCGATATCCTCCCAGGAAAATGTCAAGATAGATTCTAAGATGTTACTGTATGTGTGTCAATAAAATAAATATAACTATCCTATACTGACATATTTCTTTCAATTATCATCCATTTCCCTTGTTCTGCCACCAGTTGTTTATGCGATTCTATACGGCTTCTATTGAAACCGATAGTCCGAAAAACCTGGGCAAAATATCCATTTACTCATAGTGCATATGATAACACTTAGACCGAATATTGCAGACTATTTGAAATTCATTAAGCCTCTGTTAGTCAGAATGTTATAATTTTATTACGATATGTTTTACCATCATTCTTCTGAATTTCTTCTTCGACAAGCACATATCGCGAGAATGGTTTAAGAAAAACTACTATACCTTATTGAGATAGGGTAATGATTTGATATTACAGCTTAATATTAGTGTCTTTTATTATTTTATTTATTTATGTTATTATTACATTTAATTTTATCATTAACTAACTATTATTTCTTTCTTCTTCATAATGGGTTAATATAATTGGAGGAGGTAATAATATCATGGCAAAACAGAAAGACGGAATCACAAGAGTCACTTATTCTGTGAGGTTGAACCCCGATCTGTTGAGAGTACTGAAACACATTGCTGTTGATGAAAACAGATCTGTTGGTGAACTGCTAGAGGAAGGAGTCAAGACGGTTATTAAAAAGCGAAAGGCAACCCCTGGTTATACATTACATGACAAGGAAATAAGGGTAAAAGAGGATATTGTCGATACAGAAAGTGATAGCTATGAAATTCCAAAATTCCTACGAAAACAATCGGATAAATAGGCTAAAGAATATCTTTTAATCCTGCCTTGTGAATTTTTGGTAAATGGGTAAAAAACACACAGACCTCTTAACGCCCCGATAATGGTCTTCACCTTGCAAGAATGCTTTGCAATCGATTTTTCCAACTTCCCCATATCATTTTTTGTCCGGGCCATCGGTTCATTCAAAATGTTGCAAGAATACATCATTACAAAGACGGTCTTGTAAAAAGAGACAATGTCTTGTAAATGATAGTTTTTTTACTAAATAACGATACATTTGCACCTATTCCTCATTGTTATTTTCCGTGACCCTATCTTGTAATATCCTGTCATTTAAGGATAATTCGGTATTTATTCTCTCTGCTCAAGGTCATGGCACGCTTCTTGATAGGTATTAAGTAATAGATCGGAATGATCACAAATCGGCAGCTCCGGAAAAGGGGGTATCAAAAGCATGATACTTGGATGGGGACAACGAAAACAAATAGAAAAATCGAATCAGGCCACAGCCGCATTTGACGATGGGGAAAAGAATAATCATAGTTTGATGACCGGAACTGAGAAAAGTTTTTGTGAGGCCTTTCTGTTTGTACTTTCCGCAATCCTCTACCTGTCAAATTCGCTCGAAGGAGAGCGTAGCGCCAAATAAAGCTCGAATCATCGGTTCCAAACACTTTGTCCCGCATATTGCGTTTAAGTTATGGGAGTATCATGAATAGTATATTTCTTGGTGCTATGGCTTTTACCTTTCTCGTGCCGATTGGCAGAAATTCAAAGAAGCTAATCTCAATGGTGGGCATGGCTACAACGACTTCATGTAACATGTATCAGGTTTCAAGGCTGAAATCAGGGCTGGCTTTGGATATTTCCTTAAGAATTTTTATCAAATAAATAATTTGGAGGTTACGTATGAGTGAACAAGACAGCGGATTTAGTGCAGGAACTATTCTACTTTCATTTTTTGCCGGTGGGCTCATTGGGGCCGGAGTTGCACTCCTTACAGCCCCGAAGACAGGAGAAGAAACCCGCAAGATGATAAAAGAGCTCGCCGAAGAAGCTAAAGGAGAAGCGGAAGATTATTTTGATCAGGTTAAAGGCAAGGCAACAACGTATGTGGAAAAAGGAAAGGATCTCTTAGAAAAAGAAAAAAATATTATCACCAAGGCTATGGAAGCCGGTAAAGAAGCTTACGAAAAAGAGAAATAGACGAATATTGCTCCTTTGGCATAAAAAGGGATCATGGAGTGGATACACACTCTATTTGTGGAGGTGTAAAATGATAGAAACTTTTCAAAAACAACCCCATATTAAGATACTTCCCGCATTCAGCATCAATGGGAAGCTTAAAATGAGAGAGACGGATCTCAACGAGATAGCCAGAATAGTGGAAGACTTGTTATCACCATATGTTAACGGGGATATAAACGTAACAATAACACTTTTAGAAAAAAACTTGAAGATCATGGCAGACATGGCCCTCATGAAGGAAGCCTTAACCCATCTTGTCAAAAATGCAATGGAAGCAATACCCGGTGGAGGTAAATTTACACTGAGCACTAACCAGCTCAATTTTGAAATAGAATCTCTTCTTGATGGTGACAACTCTATCATAGGCGCATGTGCCTTCATTTCCCTTGCAGATACAGACATAGGAATTGATGAGAAGATCAAAGAGAAAATATTTGAGCCTTTTTTTACCACAAAAACAAATGGCAATGGCCGTGGCCTCCCGATAGCGTACCGCATTGTCAAGCAACATCAGCGGAAAATCAATTTAGCGGGCCAGGAGGGACAGGGTACCGAAATCAATGTATACCTTCCGCTGACCAAGCCGGAGATCGTGAACATGATGACGATACCCATTGACGTGTCAGGGAGCAGCATCCATTAGCCAACTGTATTGAGAGGAGGGAATGAGTGTGAACTAAAATTACAGAAAGGTGATGAATAGCTGGGCAGTCAAATACAAACCTTGATAAAGGAGATCATTATGAATGCAAAAGATACAAGTAATTCCCCGACCGGACCTGGAGCAGTATCGCCACATGTCTTATCCCCTCTTCCGTATGCAGAAAATGCATTGGAACCTATCATAACGGCTAAAACGATAAGTTTTCACTACGGGAAACATCACAAAGCTTACGTTGACAACCTGAACAAGTTTGTCGCAGGAACAGAATATGCCGGCCAATCACTGGAGAAAATTATTACCAGCACTGCAGGGCAGTCAGATAAAGCCGCAATATTCAACAACGCGGCGCAGATCTGGAACCACGCTTTCTACTGGAAATGCATGACATCAGGTGGGGGTGGCGAACCGCCAACCGAACTCAAGCAAAGAATCGAAGCATCCTTCGGCAGCGTCGATGCCTGCAAGAAAGAGCTTGCCAGCACGGCCGTTTCCCAGTTCGGGAGCGGTTGGGCCTGGCTTGTTCTTGATGGCGGCAAACTTAGGGTATTAAAAACCGCCAACGCTGATGTCCCTTTGACAATGGGCATGAAACCATTGCTTACCATTGACGTGTGGGAGCATGCCTATTACCTGGATTATCAGAACCGTCGTGCCGACTACGTGGATGCCCTCCTTGACAAACTGATCAACTGGGAATTTGCCCTACGGAATGTCAGCTCATAGCGGACAATATCGTTCTTTGGTGCTAAGGGAACCGAATACAAAAGACCGCAAGAACTAAAGGACTCGTTTTGTCTCAAGGGGATGTAATCCGGTTAAAACGTAGACCTGGACTTATCAAGGTTCAAGTCACGATGACCCTTCGGGCATTGCAACTCTGCTCGCAGATAAGTGATGCACATTCCCGAATACCGCTTAGTCGGCCTTGGCATCCAGTATCCGGCGGATGGCCTGTGCCAACTCCTGTTTGACAAGGGGTTTCATGAGGAATTGCCTGATACCCGCTTTTTTTGCCATCTCCGGGGAGACAGTCTCGCTGTGACCGGTACAGAGAATGATCGGGACAGTAGCCCTTATCTTGAGGAGTTCAGATGCAAGGTCAATTCCGGTAAGGTTAGGCATTGTCTGGTCCGTAATGACAAGATCAAATGTATCAGGTCCTTTCCGGAAGATATCCAATGCATCTATACTGCTCGTTGTCGCAACAACTTCATATCCAAGTTTGCTCAGTCTCTGCTTATTTAACTCAACGAGGATATCCTCATCATCGACAATAAGTATACGTTCATTCCCCCCTGTTGCCGCCGGGACTGCTCTGTCCCCGGAAAGTGCTTGTTTATTGATCATCGGCAAATATATATGAAAAGTGGTCCCTTTATCCGGTTCACTCGCGACAGATATATAACCGCCATGACTCTTGATGATACCATGGACAACGGAGAGCCCCAGACCCGTTCCTTCCCCCTGGTCCTTTGTGGTAAAAAAGGGATCAAATATCCGATCAAGGGTCTCAGGGGGCATTCCTGAACCGGTGTCACGCACCTTCAGTATCACATAGCTCCCCGGCGTCATGTCAAGGAATGGGGTGGAATTACCCTCTGTAAAGGCAGCTTTTGAAATCCCTATACGCAGTATGCCGCCTTTTTCTCTCATAGCATAGGAGGCATTTGTGGCAAGGTTCATCAGGACCTGATGCATTTGTGCAGGGTCAGCATAGATGGTGTCATCATCGGTTACGCTCTCCAATGCTATTTCAATCGTCGATGGAAGTGTGGGCCTTAAAAGTTTAAGCCCTTCCTCAACAATATAATTCATTGCCAGCGGTTTCTTGTCCTGTTCAGCTTTACGGCTGAATGCAAGAATCTGTTTCACGAGATCGCGGCCCCTATTGGCTCCTTTTAGCACGAGTCCTAATTTCCTGTATTCGGGGCTATCGGGCACAAGATCTTCAGAGACCATCTCTGTGAAACCGATAATACCGGCAAGAATATTATTGAAGTCGTGGGCAATGCCACCGGCCAGGGTTCCTAAAGCTTCCAGTTTCTGAACCCGGATGAGCTGCTCTTCTGTCTTTTTGTGATCATCCATTTCTTTCTGGAGAGCATTATAAGCCTCACTCAACTCATAGGTTCTTTCCTGTATGCGAAGTTCTAACTCAGCGTGGGCTTTGCGGAGGTCTTCCTCAGCCTTTTTACGGGCAGTCAGATCTATAGCTGTACCTATAACCCGCGATGGTACACCGGCAGAGTCGGACAATACCTCGCCATGGGCCAGAACAGAGCGAACCTCAGATGTACCGGTGATGATCCGATATTCGATTTCATATGATCCGCGCCTGGCAAGTGAATCTCGAACAACTTCCTCTACTTCCTCACGATCCTCCATATGGATGCGACTTAAGAAAAAACCATATGTGGGAAGAAATGACCCCCGTTCTTCCCCAAACATACGGTACATTTCGTCAGACCATGAAACTTCGCCCGATTGCAACTCCCATTCCCAACTTCCCACATTGGCGATGCGCAGGGCCTGGGAGAGTCTGGTCTCACTTTTACGCAATGTCTCCTCGGCCTGTTTACTGTCGGTAATATCATTGAAAACGATTGCTACTTGTCGATCCTCCGGATTGCCGACACGATAGGCATAAACATCAAACCAGCGATTCAACGCTCTGGCTTCATTCACAAAATGCTGCGGTTCACCCGTCAACGCTATTTTGCCGTAAATCTCAAACCAATGCCTCTCGTTCGCCGGAGCCAGATCGCTCATTAGTTTACCCTTTGCGTCAATAAGCCCGGTCTGCTTTTCAAAAGCCGCGTTTATCTCCAGGAAACGGTAATCTACAGGCCTGCCCTCTGCGTCAAAAACCATTTCGATGACGCAGAATCCTTCATTCATCATGTTGAACAGATTGTGATACCGTTCCTCGCTCTCCCGCAGCGTTACGGCCACCGCCTCACGTTCGGCGGCGATTAATGCCTGCGTCTCAAATGCGAAAGCGCTGGTGCGGGCGCGGTGCATGGCATCGGTAATCCAGATGATCATCGCGCTGCTCACCAGGAAGACCACCAGCGCCAACTGGCTCGCAGGTTGTCCGGGGAACTGGCCCACCGGCTCCACCCAGAAGTAGTTAGTCAATATTGCCGACAGGGCCATCGCCAGCAGGCCCGCACGCCTGCCGCCGTACAGTGCGGCAAACATTACGGCAGGGAAGAAGATAAGATAGGGCGCCTGTGTACCCATTGCCGACAGGAAAGTCAGGCGTATGGCAGCCGCAGTGATCACCACCGCCACGGCAATGGCGTCCCTATAGTACGCCGGATGCGACTTCCTTTCCGGCGGAAGAAGCGGCAGTTGTGATTCGCGCAGCGAAGCGATGGCGGCAAAGAACAGATAAACCCCGCCGAGCCACTGCGACACACGGCTCAGCCAGTTCACGACGCTGCCAAGGGACAACTGGATCATTACGCCGAAGAGTCCCACTGCCAGCAGAAGCAAGGCAAGGACATACCAGGTGGTAAATGGGAGACGCGCCATGCGCTGGTTGGCGTGCAACAATCCGGCGGAGAGTACAAACATGGTTATGGCCGAAACGAGCACAAAATAGCGTACCGTTGTGCCCCCCTGTCCCGGAACAAAGAAGACCGGCAGCCAGTTAGATAGCGCCGCCCATGTGACCAACCACAGCGTACCTAAGGTGAGCACGGAGCCTACTCCCAGCCACAGGGACGTAGCACGGAGCGCTCGTTGCGGACGCAGAGAGATGATGGCGCCGACAAGATGGCAAAGTCCCGCCAGCAAGATGCCTGTATTGAAGATAGTGACATTGACATTCGCATCGCCATGGGAGACAGCATCGCCCACCGTGCCGGCCAGGCACCACAGGATCACCCCGCACTCCATCAGCAGAAGCCCTGGTGTGCCTAACGCAAGGAAACTCCGTCCGATGAGAAAGAGGGTGCCCAGCGAGACCAGCGTGTAGAAGATGAAGCTTAAGATGAGCGTGAGGGTTTCAGCCGTATAGGATTCATGCAAGCCAGCGGCCCTTCCAACGATGATGGCCAGTAATAACAATGGAATAGGCAACCAGGCGAAACGGGCTGACCTTCCGGGCCTTAACCCTTGTGGCGGTTCATGTCCGGCCCCGGAATCCGGACCAACTGTGGTGTTCTGGCCATTCATGGACGCTCCTCTGCATCGAGTTGTTCAGAGGCTATCGAATAACGTCTGGATAGCCCGGGCCGGTCACAAAGCTCGTTGATCTGTTTATCCAACTCCGTCATTCGCGACTCACGGTCAACGGTCTCTGCATAGCATGCCGTTGCATCCTCCACATTTGGCAAACCCTGTTCGCCTGACAATTGAAACAACATAACAAATTCTGTAAAAAAGTACAGAAATAATTCTATATAATACCTTACAAGATCAAAATAATACAGGATCTTCACAAGAGTAAATCCTGGGAAATCAGCAGCCATTATCAACCCTCAAAACGGCTTCTGAGGCTTGTGCCCGGTTATCGGATCAATCAGGCATAGACTCATCAAACCTTAAGAAACCGGGGGCGTTCGATGTATTGTCACCTGGCCTGTTTTTATGTCAATGATTGACAAATTGTTCTAACCCTCGTTGGTTACAAATGCTGTTTTGCCATCCCATGATACAGTCATCCAATGAGGTTGAATACCTACTTTGACCTGAATCCCAGGCTTATACGTTGTCTGATTAAAGAAAAGTAATTCTCCCGGTCCCTGAACGACAACCATCCCGACCATAGCAACTTTAAAAATATAAACCTTTTTCCAATGTAAAGCATCTCCTGCAGGGCTTTAATACTCTAATGCGAATCTCTATTAAGCGTTCCCAGGCACGTTCCGGACACCGGCGCCGTGCGGATCAATACGCAGCACTTGGCGGTAGGCCTCGATGGCATAATTGTAGCGGCTGTAGCGGTTGAGTCTGCTATAGGCGCTCCCAAGCATGTTCCAGACACCGGCATCTCCCGGATCAATACGCAGGGCCTGGCGAAAGGCCTCGATAGCGTCATTGTACCGTTTGAGATAGCCATAAGTGGCCCCGAGAATACTCCATATCCTGGCTATTGCCGGATCAATACGCAGGGCCTGGCGAAAGGCCTCTATAGCGTCATTGTACCGTTTGAGGTCGAGGTAAACCATCCCGAGACAGCAATAAGCGACTACATTTGAGGGGTCTAATTTTATGGCCCTGGTGTAAGCTTCTATTGCTTCGCTATAATCACCAGCCGCATAGAACGATTTCCCTTTCTCAAACCATGTTGATTCCATTTTCTTCTTTAATATCCTTTAGCATGTTTTGTTTCCTTCCAACGCTGCTTTAATCTCTTTTCCAGTCAATGCAGATGGCACTTTTTATTGAGTGCCCGCCTAGGCCTCCTCTGTGTTATGTATGGCAGACACGCCGTTTTGTCTGTCACAGAACCAACAATTATTTTGTAGTAATTTTGAATGCGAGTTTGTGGCCTTTGTTGCTACAGAGACGGTATCTATATCATCCTTTTCAAGACTCTATTTGGCCCGATAAGAGTTTATCAATGGGGCTGTTGCACGGAACCGTTGTAGAAAACCTCACATTTTCCGGCCTGGATGATACGTTTTGCCTTCCTGTAAAGGTCAAAAATTGGGCCGGCAAAAGACTTGACTGCGCTCACTGTGCCAACTTGAGGATTGTCGAAATTACCGCTGATACTTTGCTTAAAGCGCGCACATCCCTTGTCATCGAGAAGCGCTACCGTTACATTGTCAAATCGCTCACTGACAAGATTGAGTTTGCCTTTAAGAGCAACCCGATTATGGTGTGTTGCAAAAGCGCAGTCCGTGGCGGCAGCTTCTCCGTTCTTTATATTCCAGTGAGAGATAAACCGGGTAATGGAGCCTTTTCCTCCCTGTGTATGATAGTAAACATCCCCATAACGGTAACCCCGTAGCGCAATGGGACCGAGAGGTCCGGCAATGAAGAAAGAACCAAGATCAATGAGGTCGAACTGCTGGCTCGTTTCGTACTTTGAGAGGACCTTGTCGAGATCCATGGTATTGGTAACGAGATTATCTCCCCGGAGAGCAAATGTACCGCCCAGATTGCCCATCAGATCATGACCGGCCCGCTCTTTTACTGTTAAGGAAGCAGAAAGATCACCCTTGCCGCTAATCATCTTTTTTGAACCGAAATGCTCCTCAAGTTTTTCGAAGTCCAGCTTCAATACCTTGACATTGATTCTATACTCCGAGTCAACTGTTGACTCGTCTGAGGTAAAATCTCCTTCACCATTCCCACCCAAGAAGTTCATGGTAAAAGGTTCGATGGAGAAGACGCCCTTGTTTGCCCTTATAGGAGCCTTAAGGTTCTCGATCCTGAGATTCTTGTACAGCACCTCCCTGCAATCGATGTTTCCCGTGTATGAGACATTCTTTATAATGTCCCCTAAGGTGTCTGCTAAAAAGAAATCCCTGATAGTCAGACTGATTTCTTTCAATTCAAGCCTGGCCCCTATCTTCTTATTGAGATAGACCATGGTGCCCCTGGACACCTTGAGTTCATTCAAACTGAAAGCTGCCCCCTGCGTTTCTTTTGATACTGTTTTCTCATCGAAATTATATTTCCCCTTAGCGTCCTTCACGATGTTGATGACCGGTTTGACAAGCTCGCAAGCGGTGACGTTAAGCCTATTCCTGAACAGGGGCATCAGCTCCACCCATAGTTTGAGGTGTTCAAGTGAAAGGATTTCACCTTCCTTATTGGCAACATGAACGTCCTTTGCCGATAGGCGAAAGGGAAAGAAAGCAAGTCCCATCCTGCCTTTGATTCTAACATCTAAGCCGGTCTTCTCGGAAGCAGCAGTTTCAATCCTCGACTTGTAGGAATTGATATCGAAGAATACAATCGCGATAAACACAGTGATTATGATAAGGATCACCAAGCCGCTCGCAATTATCAGTGTCTTTTTTCTTCCTGTCCACACCGCTTTCGCTCTCCTGCAGCATGCCTAGTTTCAATATAGGTCCATTTATTCAATTGTCCAGTCTTAATCCTTCATTACTGTTCTGTCGATCTTTTTGAAAATTTCATAGAATTTCACTCCCGCTGGCTTATCACCCGATGTTTTCGGTTGCTTCCGGCAACTGCAACCCCATTGGTCTTCTTGACAGTTTGTGATGGAGCGATTACTATTATCTCATATTTGAGTTAATACTACCGGGCGGATGTCGAGAGAGATAAAGTTTACGGAGATCAACCCGAAGGAGGGGCTAAATGAATCCACAAGTGCTACGGGACGCGGTAAAGCTTGCAGGAAAAATGGAGCATATCCTTATCGGTACCGCCAATAAGAATAAGGAACCCCACATTGCCGTTGCAACCAGGATAAACATTGTTGATGATGCTCATGTGGCGGTGAGTGAATGGTTCTGCCAGGGTACCGTGGCAAACCTTTTTGAAAATCCTTTCGTGAGTCTGGTAATATGGGATAGTGAGGGTGATACAGGTTATCAATTGATCGGCGTGTCGGAGAGCATCGATAATATGGCAGTTCTTGGTTGCTGGACGCCGGAGGTGGACAAACAAATTTCGGTTCCTCAAATAGAAAGGCGGGTACTTGTCCGAGTGAATAAAATATTTGACTTCAAGCATGCTCCTCATAATGATATTGAGGAATGAGTGCCCGGTTGCAGACCTTATCAGGTAATATTACCGGGCTTCAGGTATGTAAGGAACCATTGTGAAGCCAGGCGAGCAGCGGTTTCCAGAGTACCCGGTTCCTCAAAGAGATGGGTGGCGCCGGGAACAATCTCGAGTTTTTTCTGCGCGCTCATTTGCCTCAGGGCATTTTCATTGAGCCTGAGGACCTGAGTATCATCTCCACCGACAATAAAGAGAGTGGGAGCCCTGACGTCCTTGAGCGCCGGTCCTGCCAGATCCGGCCTACCTCCCCGTGAAACGACTGCGCGGACAATGTCGGGTTTCATAGCGGCTGCAGAAAGCGCGGCCGCTGCTCCTGTACTGGCCCCAAAGTATCCCACTGCTAAAGCCTTGGTTTCTTTCCGTGAGGGAAGCCAGGCCGTGGCGCCTGCGAGACGCATAGTAAGAAGGCTGATATCAAAACGAAGTTCTCCTGATATCCTGTCATACTCTTCTTCTTTACCAGTCAGAAGATCAAAGAGTAACGTCGCAAGTCCTTTCTTTTGCAAAAATTTGGCAACAAAGAGATTGCGATTACTGAAACGGCTGCTGCCGCTACCGTGGGCAAAGAGGACGATAGCTTCTGCTTCGGGTGGGACAGTCAGAATACCATCCAGTGCGATTGAACCGAAAGTAATTTTAACCATCTGTTCATTAGTACTGTTCATCTGATTTTTCATAGTCTCCCCTCTGTCTATTGTACGGTCTCATTGGCCATTTTCAGCAGTGTGCGTACTTCATCGTCCGTTGTTTGTGAAAAATCTTCGTACCAGCTTCCCACACTATAGAATGGTTCCGGGGTAATAGCGCAGACAATATCATCGGCTTCATCCCCCAGTTCCTGGCAAGCTTCAGGAGAAGCCACGGGAACAGCAACAATTACACTCACAGGTTTCTGTCTCCTCAGGGCCTGCACAGCGGCACGCATGGTCGCTCCGGTCGCAAGGCCGTCGTCCACAAGTATCACGGTGAGGTCCTTTACATTAAGACTTGCACGGTTGCCCCGGTACAACTGCTCCCGTCGTTTCAGCTCTTCGCCTTCTTTCCTTGCAACAGACTCAATGACAGTCCTGGAGATGTTGAGGCCCCGAACAATATTGTCATTGAGAACCTCTACACCTCCCGAGGCGATAGCACCCATGGCAAGCTCTTCGCGGCCCGGTACCCCCAGTTTTCTGACCACAAAAACATCAAGAGAGAGCCGCAATTTCCTGGCCACTTCAAAGGCCACAGGGATCCCTCCCCGTGGAAGACCGAGGACTACCACATCCGGTCTATTTGCATAAACCTGAAGTTTGGCTGCCAGTCTCTTGCCGGCATCAGAGCGATCCTTGAATCCTGTCATGGCGCTGCCCTCCTTTTATCTCCCGACAAACTCTCTTTGCCAATTCCTTTGATTCCTTGCTTGTTATGCAGCTTGTTGGAACAAGCTATCGGCACTAGGCAAGTGGTTCATCGGGTCACACCTTAGCTCTCAATAATGAGGACGCAGTTTTCTGTGCCGAATCCGTTCGGGCGGCGTAAGCTATTCGCGGGGTCGTCACACCAGACTCCGTCCACGACAAACCGGTATTCATACTCTCCGGGTTCTATAGCCAGCGTGCAACTCCACATGCCGTCTCCTTCAGGTTCCAGCAAAATGGCAGTAGGGTCCCATTCATTAAAGCTGCCTACAAGAGAGACCAGTGCCGCCTGCGGTGCTTCCAGTTTAAAGGTCTCTTCAGTTTTTTTTGTGGATTTAGCCGGTTTCTTTCGCGTTTTTTCGGGAATCTTCGTTTCAACCAACTTGGTTTTCGCGCCTTTCATGGGCTTGCTGGTTTTTGCGGCTTTCTGGGCCTTTTTCTTTTCTTCATCCTTTTTTAACATCTTTCATTTCCTCCTTCATTACTAGGGTTTATTCGGACTATAAACATGGCCGCAAAACATGTCAAGAGCAAGGCCGTGGGGCAGTATTATAGTTGAAAACCATTGTCTTTTTGAGGTAAGTGTGCACTTAAAACCATTATCAAGTTCTTGGCTTCTGTACACTTGCTTCCGGAGGAAACGTCTTTTGGACAATACATTGTCTTCTTTGGCAAGACTGTTTTGTCAAGCAATATCGTTCCTTGCATTGGTGTGAGCGTCTTCCGCGATTACTCTCATCAGCGCTTTTTACCACCGTCTTGCCGGTATTTCTCTTATATATTCATGATTCTTCCAGCGACAGATCTTTTTCTCAACAGGGGTCAAATCTCAAGGGAATGTAACGGACCAGCAGTGGCATAGTTCTTGTATATTCAACTGGTAAGACCATAAAAAGAGGAGGGATTATGAACTCTACATCGAGACAGGCAACAGGAGGCGCAACAGAGCTTCAACAACCCGACTTTATGAACCAGTCATTACCTCAGAGCGTTTATCTGCTTGAGAGGAGCCTTGACAGGTACGGATATTTCAAAGATACGGGAGCGCCCGGTATGCTTGTCAAGGCAGAAAGACGTCTGATCCGCCGACAGTTGCAATTTCTGTTCAATCTTCGTGCAAAGTTGACGGAGTAGCGTCTTACGGTTTTGTTAAAAATGGAGGCTTAATAATCAGGGATCGGAACAACCCGTACAACCGGTTGCGTCAATACCAAAATGGCAATGAGTGGATGGCTGCCTTCGGTTATATTCGGTCAAAAACAGGAGCATTAAAGGGAATCGGCCAAATAACAAAAATGGCCATTTCCTCTCTTGGTCCTTACTTCGGCTGGCAACCAAAGGTCGGACCACTCTATGTCGGGTGGGATTTTGCTTACGATTGCAATGCCAGGTGTGGCCATTGTGGCAGGTGGAAAGTGAATGATGATACATAACATCAAACTATCCACCGACGAAATACGGCGGGTTGCCAGAGAGCTCAAAGAGACCGGCGCCCGATTTATATGTATAGCCGGTGGAGAACCGCTACTCGTTGAGGACCTTGGGGACATTATTCGCTACATGAAAAAAATCGGGTTCTCAGTCAGTCTTTGCACGAACGGCATCCTCTTGGCTGAAAAAGCCGATGCCCTTATATCTTCCGGCCTTGACCATGTGATTGTCAGCGTCGATGGCGGAGCGCAAGGCCATGATTATCTGCGAGGCGTTAAGGGCTCTTTTTACCTTGCTGAAGCAGGCATCAATTCAATCATCCATAAAAGAACCAGGGGTCAACCGACCGTAAGTGTCCGCATGCTCGTGCATGAAAATAATATTGACGAAATTCCTTTTTTCGTTTCACGGTGGGACAAGATAGTAGATAGTCTCCTCCTCCAACCACTTCATAATGGGACACATAATTTGTATGAACTCCAAAATGATCTTCACACCGTGTCTTCCATTGCAAAGTTGAGGACCATTTTGAAAAAGATGGGATTGGATGCAAATTTCTACAATTCTCTTATGCCCGATTACCTGGAAGATCCGAGTAGTTTTCGTCATCTGCCCTGTCTTGCCGGCCATTGGGTCGTCAGAATTACACCAAGCGGTGACGTTTATCCTTGCGTTGAGCAGCTTGAACACGTCGGTAATCTCAGGCAACAATCATTTAGAGAGATATGGAAGGGAAATAGATTTAACTGTGCCAGAAAACTGCTCGCCAAAACAAAGAATTGCTCCTGTTTTTATAATGATATGTTTATGAATATATATATGTGGAAGGCTCACGCAAAACTTCCGGTGCTCCGGCAGATCCTGAGTTCCAAGTATAGCGGCTGACTAAAATAAAAAAAACAAGGTGACAGTGCCTATCTGAACGTCATCAGGACAGAAAGTAAATTACCCGGAAGCAGCGTCTTGGTTGACGCTAAAGACGCACTCCTTAAGCACTTTTTCTCCCCTGTGTGCAACCGCGATACCGTTGGTGAATCTTCGGTAAGTGACGTTCTGAAAACCGGCTTCCTCCAGAAGCTGAGAAAACTCATCCGGTCCGGGGAAAAGGCGGATCGATTCGGGCAGATACGTGAAAGGCTCATAGGAGCGTAAGAATATGAATCCCACAACGGGCATAATCCGAAAGGAGTAGAAGTCGTAGAGGCTTCGAAACCACGCACAGGTTGGCCTCGAAAACTCAAGACAGACAAAGATGCCGCCAGGCTTGAGGAGGCGGTGAATCTCATGAAGACCTTTCTCCATATTGGTCAGGTTTCTGATTCCAAAACCTGCCATGATAGCGTCGAAAGAACCCGGTTTGAAGGCCATTCGCTCCGCATTGCTCTGAACATATAGGACCTTCTTGCGCACCGAGGCATGGGTAGGTTTCCGTTTTCCGGTCTCTATCATGGCACGATTTATGTCCGAGAGGACCACCTTTCCCGAAGGTCCTACCTTCTTTGCCGCCAGGACAGAGAGATCGCCGGTGCCACCACAGACATCCAGGACAGACTGACCTCTCCGTAAGCACAAAAAATTCACCGCGGCCCGTTTCCACAAGTAGTGAATACCCATGCTCAGGAGGGTATTCATGCCGTCATATTTACTTGCCAGACGGTCAAAATGATTTTTCACCCGTGTCGCCTTTTCTTTTTCAGGGACCTTGCAAAACCCGAAATCAACAAGGTTCTCTCCCTTGTGAGAAAGTTCATTTTTGCGTTGTGACTGTTTTGGTTCCATAGTTATCATCTCACCTTAACACAACAGGAACAGGACACACAATCAAGATGGCCACGCAAAAACATCCTGTATATTCAACAAGTTGTTTTATCATTAACATCAATTCGCAGACCCCTCTCCTATCTTAATATAACAACTGCAGTCTAGCGCAGCACACCAGGATTTGCAAGGCCAGCCGACCCTTGCGAGCCGTGCTTAAATCAGCTTAGCGAGTTCACGAGCAAGAGGGGAAGGTTATAACCCGTAGGATGAAGGATGAAAATACAAACCCTTAATGAAGCATAAACCCCACATAGCGAGTTCACGAGCAAGAGGGGGAGGTTATAACCCGTAGCGATGAAGGACGAAAATACAAACCCTTAATGAAGCATAAACCCCACATAGCGAGTTCACGAGCGAGAGGGGGAGGCTCCACAGGCTTTTGCCTGTGGAGGGGGCGACGCGAGCCCCCATAATTGACAGGCCGCTTTCCATGTATCATATTGAAGCATGGGGTTCATCAATGAAACTGAACTGGGCTGAACGATTAGTCGTTAACAATCCCTTGCGAGTGCTCGAACAACGCTTAGAGCTCCAATGGTTTAGAAAAATGATATCCCTTAAGCCAGGATTTACCGCGCTTGAAATCGGCTGTGGACGAGGGGCCGGAGCAGGACTCATTCTTCAGGAACTCAAACCGTCATGTATTCATGCCACAGACCTCGACGTAGAAATGCTTAAAAAAGCTAAAAAGTATCTCTCTTCCGAAAAAAGGCAAACCATTTCCCTCTGTGCGGCTGATGTATCGAACCTTCCGATAAAAACCAATTCTTTGGATGCTGTATTCGGCTTCGGCGTGATACACCACGCATTGGATTGGCGTACATCACTCGCTGAAGTGGCACGAGTGCTCAGGCCTGGAGGGGTCTACTGCATCGAAGAGCTTTACCCGGCCCTTTACCAGAACTTCATTACAAAACATATCCTTCTTCATCCTGCCGCAAACCGGTTTCGTAGTTCAGATCTCAGGCAAACTCTCACGGAGGTGAGACTCGACCTGAAAAACTCCATTGAGTGCCCTTGGCTCGGTCTCCTCGGCGTTGCAGTAAAAGAGTAATTCCATTTCTAACTCAACGCGCTATCTTCGTTGCCTGCGTCATCGTCTCCTCGACGTACTCGACCCGCAAGCGGGTGCCCCGCGCCTCCGTCGCCTCCTCCTTGTCGCCTTGATATCATCCTTGATTTAGAAATGGAATAACAGCTACCGCTTACCTTTCTTCTCCAGGGGAAAGGTAAGGCTTGCGCCATACCATCCGATTATCGTTACAACAGGCAGCACAGCACAGACAAGAAAAAGATATATCCCGCTCATAAAGCAAAAAGTCTTGAGGACGTCGGGATTTGTGAATCGCCAAAAAAAGGCGATACATTCAATGAGTAGCAGAAACACGGAAAGATACTGTTTGATGCTTACCGGCTTCAATGGTTGTGCTGCATAGTTCAACCACCAGGTGTAATAACCGGTGGTCATGGCAACAGGTGTGAAAAGGAGACCAGCCCCGAGGCAATGAAAAGCGGTGAGTTCAAACCCTTCGACACCGGTTAACAAATACAACAGGGTAAAAACCGTTACGGAAAACATAAAAACAATAGGAAAATGGACTGTCATGGGGTGCGGGTGACGCCTGAGCATCGGCCATCTGTCAAGAAGCCGGGTCAGTATTTCCGGTATCTTTCTTTCCGGTATCGCTTTTTCCGGGGCCTTCTTACCCTCCTCACGGTTCTCACTTTTCAGAACAGCCACCTGCGGGTACCTCTGCAGCATCTCAATGCCATGAGGCGCGGCTTTGATATCTGTGGTAAGATCATTTCCCGCATGATGTTGAAACATGTGAGTTCCGCCCTTCCATAACCCGCTCTCTGTTACATCGTAGACTTTTCCTTCATGGGCAATGTATATCTGTTTTCCATCCTGCCCGTTGTATTCCAATAATTCCTTCAAATCAATCTCTTTCATTGGACATTCCTTTTTTTAAAATATCACATCACACTATCAATGCTGACAATCGCAAGCATGATAACCGGATAATAACTTGCCCGATTGAAGAGGGCCAAAGCATCGGACCGTTCCCGCGTCAGATAAAGCTTGAATGCCGGAATGAGCAGTACATAAAGGGCCGCGCAGAGCGAAGCAGTAATGGCCAGGAATGGGTTTTTCACCTGTGAAAAAAGGAGCACAACTACACTCAGCACAACTGAAATCATCACAGAGATAAAAATGACCACATTGGCCCGGACCGGTCCAAAACAGACGGGAATGGTCCTGGCCTGCAATTGGCCATCCTCCTCTATATCAACCCAGTCGGCAGGAATATTCTGCCCGCCTATTTCCCAGAAAAAGAGCCAGAAAAAGAGAAAGGTCAAAAAAATCGGTGAAGGATTTGCGTCAACAGCAAAAACAGCCGCTATTGCGCCAGACGTTTTTACAACCCCGCTGACCAGAGTCCGCATATATGTTGTTCTCCACAGGAGGCAGTAAATTGTCTCAAGAAGAGCTGCTGCCAGAAAGATAACGACACAGAATGGGTTCAGCAGGTATGCTCCTATAACTGTCAGGAGTGCCCACGCCACAGTCCAGAAAAGAGCATTTTTGAATGTCAGAAGCGCCGACGCTATGGGGTGTCTGATAAGGACGCCATCAAGGTAATTTTCGCTGTCATGGAATCCTCCTCGTTGCAATTTCTCCCTGTCTGCCCGATAATCCACCAGATCATTCAGAGCATAGACCGAAGTATATCCGGCAAAGGCCGTTATGATGCCCAGGATAACAATTTTCCAGGGTGGAAACGCACCATACCAGAGCAAAGCCGCCATGGCGGGAGTTGCCATATCGAGCAAACCGTGGGGGGTCCTTGAGAGGGCAAAAAAGAGCTTAGTCTTCGATAGGACCGCCCGCGATTTTTGTGCAACTATTATATTCATTGAACCTCCTCTTACCTAACATCGCATACTGTTTTCATTCTATCGGATTGTCTTTTCCTGTCCCGGAAGCCATCCTCTGATCCCATTCTTCCGATGCGTAATACGTTTGCAATGACTGTGAGGCTGCTTGCAAACATGGCAAACACAGCGATAAGGGGATTGAGAAAACCTGCCGCAGCTACCGGTATGGCGATAGCGTTGTAGAAAAATGCAAAGGCAAGGTTTTGCCGCACTGTTCTCGCTGACAGGAGGGAAAGTTTGAATACCCCTGTAAGCGCCTCAGGCTTCCCGGAGAGTATCATCACATCTGCGGCCTCCTGCAGGACAGGATAGCCCGGTCCTATCGCAAAACCAACATCGGCCTGCGCCAGTGCGCCTGAATCATTGATACCATCACCTGCCATACCAACCACATGTCCCGCACGCTGCATATTCTTCACCACAAGCACCTTTTCTGCTGGCAGTGTCTGTCCCAGAAATTCGGTGATCCCGAGAGAATTTGCCACCGCCTCCGTAGTTCTGTCTCCATCACCGGATACAAGGAAAACTTTGATCCCCCTGTTCTTGAGTGAGTCTACCAATCCCTGTGAACCTTCCTTCAAGGCATCACCGAAGACGAGAAAACCCTGTACCTTTCTGTCCCAGCCGAAAAATACCACTGTCATTCCTTTTCGTTCGTGCATGATGGCTTCGCCTTCGAGCGCCGGGAGAAGCTCCGCTTTGCAGTGCAGAAGGAGGCGTCTGTTACCGGTAAATATCATCTTACCGTCAACTCTACCACAAACACCCATTCCGTCAAACTCCTCAATCAGAGAGCCCTCCTTTGCCTCTGCACCAAGACTCCTCATATAGCGGACAACCTCCCGGGCAAGGAAATGAGACGATTGAGACTCTATGGCGCCAAGAAGAGCGAATAAATCGCTTTCGTTTATACCGTCACAGATTACGTGCCGGAGTGAAAAAACTCCTTCCGTCACTGTGCCTGTCTTGTCCAGAACCATGACATCAAGGCCTTTTACGTATTCAAGGGCTTCGGGGCGCCTGATAAGTAACCCCTTTTTTCTTCCGAGGCCGATTATAACCACCTTTGTCAGCGGGATCGCTATACCGAGAGTGCAGGGACAGGAGATCAGGAGAATTGTGAGGCACCTGAGTATTATCTGATCTACCGCAGTGCCTGAAAACCACAGGACCAATCCGGTGACACCGGCAATGGAAAGGACTGCCGGCACAAAGAAACGGCTTACAGAGTCAGCCAACTTTTCCCCTGAACTCTTCCTTTCCAATGCTTCAGTCATAAGCTCTGTCATTTGTCGAAGAGAACTTTCGCGGGCCGGTCTCGTTGCCGTAATCTCCAGTTCTCCATCCATGAGCAGACTCCCTGCCATTACCCGTTGTTCACTGTGTATAGCAACAGGGGCCGGTTCACCGGTTAGAGCAGACTGGTCAAGGACGCCTATCCCCCCAAAGACACGTCCGTCGAGTGGTATACGTTCCTCTTTTCGCACGATAAATCGATCACCCGGTCTCACTGCGTCGGCACTGACCCATTGTTCCGTCTGCTCTTTGAGAAGTCGCACCTTCGTGAGACCCGTCTCGTCAAATGTAATTGCTTCAGCGACCTTTTCACGAGCCTCAGACTCAATGTAGCGGCCGATAAGCATTATGGTTACCAGCATGGCTGCCGTATCAAAATAGAGATGGATGCTGCCCTGACTCATCCCTATAATGCTGTAGAAGAAGGCTGAAAGGGCACTTATTGCTATAAAGGTATCAATGGAGATATTGCCGTAACGAAGACCTGTCCAGGCCTTACGAAAAATCGGCATACCGCCATAGAAGACCACCGGTATCGTCATTATCATGAGCGGATACGAGAAATACGCAATTACTGTCGGTGTAAGATCGCGAAAAAATCCATAGTAGAGAACAAAGGAGAGTATCATGACATTCATGGCGAGGATGGAGGAAACGCCGAGACGCGTCAGAAGGTCTTTTTTCAACGACTTGCCTTGCCGGTGCTCTCTTTCCGGATGGGCCCTGTAACCGAGTTGGTCTATATGAGAGACTATCTCCGATGGGCTCACAAGATTCGGAAGATACTCAAGCCTTAAAACATCGGAAAAAAACGACACATGGGGTTTCATAACACCGGACATCCTTTTCAATACCTCTTCGATGACCCAGGCGCAGGCAGGGCACCACATGCCCTCTATATACAGATTAAGACTAATTGCAACTGCGCCTCCATCATCTATCCGAATCTCCTCAGGCAGGGTTACTAAAGTCTTTTTGCCGGGGATAATACCCGCATCCATACAGGCCCGAAAGAGGTCTGTCTCACGGAAGTTACGAGGAAGTTCTCCGGAAACACCGGAGAGTATGAGGAAGACTTCGCGGCACCCCGGGCAACAAAACTGCAACGTGTCCTTTTTGATTTCATCAGGACCAGTGGGCAAACCACAGAGATGGCATCTATTTCCACCATGGTCGACATGGGGACCTTTCTCAGGTAATTCCTGTCCCAGAAGGGAAGAAGTTTTTTCAAACAAGTTTTGATACCCCTTTCCAGATCATGATCAGCCCCATAATGATTATTGAGAGACCTGCGGCGCGCTCCCCTGCAAGTCGTACCCTCAGGGAAAAGAGGGATGCGAAAAAACCGGTAAAAAGGAGGGCAGGAACGGTCCCCAAACCGAAAAGGACCATTATGACAAACCCGGTTGTGATGTTGCCTGTTGATGCTGCTTTGACAATCATAGCCCAGGAGAGCATGCAGGGAAGAAACCCGGCGGCAAGCCCAAGCAACAATTTGCCGGAAACACGGCCCGAAGTAAGACCTTTCCAAATGAATCGTCTCAAAAATGTCCCTTTCTGTGTTGAAGAGACCGAAACCAGAGAATGAATCGGAATTATCTTTAAGGCTATTAAACCAAAGAGGACCATGAGAATGCCGCCCGTCATCGTGGTTGTAATGCGCATATTTGGCAGTGTTCCACCAAGGTTCCCCATATATACGAAACCCGCTGCAAGTCCACCGAGCAGTCCATAGGATACAATCCGTCCTGTATGAAATAATGCATGATGTGTAAGGCCCGCTGCCCAGGACCCGCCTGCCGCCGATGTCACTGCATTTTCATTACCCTGGAGTTGCATTGAGTAGGCAATCACAATAGGACCGCACATGCCGAGGCAGTGGAGGCTTCCTGCGAGGCCGGTTGCAAAAACCCAGAATAGTTCTGCCAACATTACTGCCTCCTCATCGACCGCATATAGATAACAACTGCCCAACCCTCTTCTGCGGAGATTGTGGAAAAGAGTTTTGGGTGTCTTCTAAAACCAAGCCGTACCCTGGAATAGAGCACCCCGTCGGTCTGCGATTGTATGACCGGCAAGGTAAGATCAGCAGGAAGCGGAGCAAAACTCTGCCCTACAGGACCATGGCCGTCGAGCCTTTTCCCGTGACACTGGGCACAGAAATAGCCATAGACCTGACGGCCCTGCTCAACAGATTCTTTTGAATATGGCAGGGGATTGCCGAGACTTTTTGCATCGGCACTCGCAAGGACCTCAAAACCCTCTTTTATGGGAATAGTCCTTTTATCCATAGCAGGCATCTTTTTTTCGTATGTTTTAATGTCTTCCTCGTCATACATGCGTCCATAGTCACACCCCGACAGCGCTATCAGTAGCGATGCCATGAAGAGGGCAAATATTGAAGACAGGACCCGAAATATGCTCTTTCTCATTATTCTTTTCCTTCCTCCAGGTCCAAAGAGAGAGACGGTTTTTCCGATACATGCTGAGATAAGGGTATGCCACTATTGCCGGTCGGTTGGGGGGACACGGAATATGCAGATTCGCCCGGAGTATCGGCTATCTGTCCGAAGTCCCATCCGGGTACCCCTTTGTCTCCGACGGTAAAATAGATAAAAAGTCCATAAAGAAAAAAGAGCAGGGCCAGTCCCGACACAATGAGCCAGCTTTTTATTGTGGTTTTTTCCTGATCGTTGTCCATATTCCCGTCTCTATCCATACACGTTTCTTTCAGTCTCCAATCTCCTTCAACGGAGGCACTATATCGGTCCACCCTTCAAAGCGATAAAAATAATGTAGAAGATCAGCCAGAAGAAAAAACCAACATAGAGTAAAAACAACAAAAGGGGTACAGGATTGTCTCCTGTCCGGATCTCATCAGCATACTCCCTGGACAGATCTTCCTTTTTGTCTGACCCGTGGTCCCTTCCATACCTGAAGGCAAGATAGATAACCAGCGTCGCAGCCAGGCCGAGAAAAAAGGCCAGTACAAGATGCTGAAAATCTATTGCCGTAAAAAATCTCATGGCCTGACTCCCATGGTTGTCAATATCATGGTTATTGCTGCCGCGCAAAGTCCTCCCATTCCAAGAAAAATGATTCCTAACATGATGCAAACTTCCCGGGTATCCTTTTTGCCTTTCTTGTCCCCAGATACTACAGGCCCCTGTTCACCGCGAAATGGCAGATAACGGGCACGTTCCTGTTCATTAAACTGACCATGGCGTAATGCCCAGAAAAAACCCGTGAGGCTGATATAGAGGCTTACAGCAATGAGCAAAGACCATAAAAGATAATAGAGATTCATTTCAGTCCTCCCCCCTGGGGATCTGAAGACCGCCCGATGTAGGCAGCATCAATGCCATCTGCCTTGCTATGGGCATCGCTTTGCCCGATGAAGGTGACAGCAATGTAGTTTCCCACGTCCCAAATCTTTTCGGATTCAAGTTCACGTTTGAAATAGGGCATTGCAGTACCGGTGATCCCGTTCATTATCTGGTAATAGAGGATACCGCCCGAGATAGCACGGTCTTTGAGAATGGTAAAATTAAGCGGCGGCGGATTCAGGTAGGGCTGTGCCGGACCCATCCCGTCGCCGATAGACCCATGGCAGCCGATGCAGAAACTCTGGTAGATACGGTGACCCCGTTTGAGTCCTGCATCCGTTGTCGGATAGGGGTTGTGAAGAGCACGCCAGGGCTCAGGAACCACAGAATGGAGCCATTTCACATTTGCATCCGGTCCGGCGCTATACATCTCAATAGCCTTCTTCTTCCAGAAGCGCTGCCTTTCGACACGAAAATCGGCGTCCTTGAAACCCAGGGCCTGTTTATAGGCAATCAGTGCCAGGATGTTCTTTCCCCCGAGATACTCAAAGGAGGGCATGATCGATTCAGGCCGCACAAAACGGGGGTTTATATAGTGGGCAAGGTGCCAATCGTCGGGATGTTCTCCTCCCTCTTGCGAGAGGTCCGGTCCGGTGCGCTCCGTACCAAGCAGGTGCGGCCTCTCCGCTGCATAATCTCCTGACCGGGCAACACGCTCGGCGCCGATATCCCAGTCGATATTCCTGACAAACTGTGTGTGGCAATATGTGCACCCATTCTGAATGTAGATGCCTCTGCCTGCATCCTCCGGGGCTGTCCGGGGACGGAAAATATCGGAGGGCTTTTCACTGATTGTCACCCAGGGAAGGATAACGGAAATGAAGAGCACTGATCCAAATATAATAAGACCTCCAAAGATGAGCAGCCGTAATGTCATCTTCATGGTTTGTCCCCTGCCCTTCCTGTGGGATAGAGGCTTCTCGCCACGTTATAAAGACCGGTGGCGGCACCGGCGGCAATGAGCACGCCAAATCCCGCCCGCCAGACCCAGTAAACATGCAGTTCAGGGAGCACTTTGTAAACTGTCTGCCCTGAAAGCCAGCCACTCCCCTGAATGAGGCCCGCCATGGTGAGGACCACAAAGAACCCTGTAAGTCCTATAAGCAGAAACCAGTATTGGATATCAGCAAGCGTGCGGCTGTAAAGAGGCTTGCCGGTAATCCGCGGAATAAAAAAATAGATGCTGCCAAGGGCTATAAAGCCGGAAAAACCGAGCACTGCTATATGGGAGTGGCCTATGACCCAGTTTGTCAGATGGGTGACCCTCTGGATCGCAGGAAGCGAATGAAGGGGCCCCTGAAGACAGACTACAAGGTACCAGACGAGGCCTGCGAAGACGAACTTGCCGCCAATCTGGTCGTGGATATAACCAAGACGCCCTTTTATCGTCAGCCAGAGATTTACGAGGACCGTGGCGACAGGTATAAGCATTCCGATACTGCCCGTTATGGCCACAATCTTAAGCCACGTCGGGGCGGGAGTCTGAAGGAGGTGGTGCGTCCCTATGTGAGGATAAAACATGAGAATTGTCCAGAAACCGGCAAGAGAAAGGACATGACTGAAAAGCGGAGCACGGCAGACAATAGGCAAAATAAAGTAAGATGCCCCGATTGCAAGAGGCGTGAGAAAAAGACCGACAATCCCGTGCCCGTAAAACCATGCCAGAATGCCGTCGGGCATGCCGGTAATTGCACCCGTTAAGGGGTTCCAGACAGCATTTCCGATGAGGTAGATAAAAAAGGCAAATATGAGAGAACCCATTGCATACCAGATGGAAACATAAAGGAGCTTCTCCGCCCGATGAGCCAATGTCTTCAAGAGATTGTAAAAGGTCAGTGCAAAAACAACAAGGACCATAATATCTACAGGCCAGATCCATTCCGCATATTCCCTGCTCTGGGTAAATCCCAGGCCCAGAGTTATGGTCCCCGTTAGAATTGCAATATTCCAGATCCAGAGGGCAATGTGCCCTGTCTTGCTGCTGTAGAGGGGGCCTCGCGCAAGGACAGGCACGTAGTAATAGACAGCGCCAAGCAGCGCAGAACCGACAAATCCGAATATCATGATATTGGTGTGAATGGGACGGATGCGTCCAAAACCAAGCCAGGAAATGTTTTTGTAAAGAGAGAACTCCGGCGCAATCATGGCTGAGGCGAGAATGAGCCCGGCCCATGTGCCCATAACAAACCAGAAAGCCGAGGAAAGAAAAAAACCGGCAACAGGATGATATCTCTCTTCAACAGTCTTCAGCATTATCGATATTTCTCCATCCTAATCAAAGGCTCACACTACGTAAAGAGTATAAGCACAGAAACTATTTCCCTACCTGTGGCACGCAAGCCAGCAGTCGAGCTGGGCCTTCTTCTTCCGGTGGCAATCGACGCAGAAACCCATCTGGAAGTCTACCCGCTGCAGCCGGTCCTTGGTTTTCACATCCCCGTGACAGCTTGTACAGTCCAGTTTTGCCTCCTTGATATGAGGAATGTGATTGAAAAATACAAAATCAGGCACCCAAAAGATACGTGCCCACGGCACCGGCTTGTTGGAACGGAGATAATCCTCTTCCTTCTTAATCTCAGGGTGTCCCGGAATAACATATTTGTGACAATAGAAACATTTCTCCATTGCCGGCAGCCCCGCATTTGCAGACCGTTCCACACCTGCGTGGCAAAAGCGGCAGTTGATTTCCTTTACACCGGCGTGCACCCGGTGACTGAAAGAGATGGGCTGGGCCGGACCTATGCCAATGCCCGGAGAACAATAGAGATAGAACATGACAGCAAAGAGGGCTGCGGCAGTAAGAAGCCAGAGATAACGGCGATATGTTTTTCGCCTTCCCGTGCCCGTTTCGTCAATTGTCCCTTCTGCGTTTTCCTTCACAGTTCAAACCTTTTCTCTTTTATTTCTAAGGACTTTCTGAAAAGCGGGTCCGAAATCGGCAATGCAGGGACCCGTTTAAGGAAAAGAGCGACACAAAGCACCACAATACCGGTATAACCTGCGGTGATGAGGATTTCCATAATGCCGAGAGGCGCCGTCTGCTGTTTCCAGAGCGAAGGGGCCACCAGGATAAATCTTTCAAGGAGCATGCCAACCAGAATCACAAGGGAAACCAGAATCATGGGCGCCCGTTTCGTCTTGATCCTCCTGCTGAGCAGCACGACGAAGGGCAACACAAATATCATTGAAAGCACTACCCAGGAAATGGGTTCCCAGGGTGTAAGCTTTACGCGCAGAATCACGTATCGGGTCTCAACAGGCAGATTACCATACCAGATGACAAGAAACTGCGTATAAAAGAGATAGCCCGTAAACAGGCAGAAGGCCAGCATGAGTTTTCCCATGTCGTGAAAATGGCGGGGGGTCAATAGGCCCTTCAGTGCATCCGTACTCATTGCAATGAGGGCAAGCAGGCAGAGGGCCGCCAAACCGGAGTAAAAACTGCCGATAAAGAAATATCCACCGAGAAGCGAACTGTACCAGTGGGGATCAAGAGACATGACAAGATCAAAAGCCATGAGGCTGAGCACAAAAGCATAGACAATGCCCAAGAGGGGTGAGAGAAAACGTTGCCTTCGCCAGCAGAGGTCCCAGGGGTTATTATCACCATGTTCCGCCAAAATTCCTGCCGGTTTCCGGCGCCATTGACGGTCCGCCCTGAGCGAAAACCGGACCATTGCCAGTGCGATAAGACTGAAAAGCAGGATTCCCGCTGCGTTCCGGGCAAAGAAAAAGGGCGCATTGAGCCATATCTGGCGGGAAGCTATGGGTGAACGTATCCAGGGAAATAATTCCATTCTCCCGAACCAGAGGACGCAGAAGAGGAGAAACCCGACAGGGAGAAATACCCCAAAGGCTTCACCAAACCGTTTGAGGGGCCTGCCCCATTGTGCATCGGTTATGTTGAGGATGGCCACAAAAAGAAGAGCGCCAAAGGAAAGACCGGTCCAATACAGGAAATTCACATAATATGCCTGCCAGGCCTGCAACGGGTTCGGACCAAGGATACCAGCAACAAAAGTAACTGTTCCGGCAATAATGCACAAAATTGATATCAATGGTATAAAGGCGGGTATTTTCAGCATCGGGGCAGTGCCATTGCTATCATCCAACATGGCGGACCTCCTCTGCCCCTGATTGCTCAAGAAGCTTTCTCACGTCATTCTCTTCTTGACCACTGCATACAACAAGGACCCCGAAACGGTCCTGTGAGAAACGGACATCATACCATTGAGCAGGGCCAATGCGGGGCAGGCGTCCCATCAGTACCCAGGCTATAACACAACAAACCACAGCGCCAAGAATAACGGCTTCAAAACAGACTACCACCCATGGGACCCAGGGAAGCACCGGTTTTCCGCTCGTAATGAGACTAAAGGAGAGATGCGCATAAATGGCGAGGCCCATAACTCCCAGGGCACTGAAGATGCCACCCAGAAAAGTGATTATCCGGACGTTGCTTGGTTTTTCATCTAATATCTCCTGCACTTCAAGCACGGGAAGGGGCGAAAAGACCCTTTCGATAGCATGGGCGCTGCTCTTCAATGTGCGCAGGGCAGAAAGCAGGTCGTCTACATAGATGAATATAGCCAGGAGGCCTTCCTTACGCGCCATGCAATGTCTCCTTCTTACGCACCGGGGGCCCAACCTCACCCTTCACCTCAGTGATGGCTATAGCAGGTAGAAACTTTACAAAAAGCAAAAAGAGCAGAAAGAAGAGGCAAAGGGAACCGAAGGTTATGGACCAGTCCACCCAGTTCGGCCAGTAATTACCCCATGCATAGGGGATGTAATCCCTGGACATGGAACCGACGATAATAACGAACCGCTCGATCCACATACCGATATTGATAAGGATGGCTATTGCAAAAAGCCAGGCAGGACCGGTGCGAAACTTCTTGAAGAAGAAGGATAGCGGCGCTGCCACGTTACAGAAACACATAATCCAGAAGAGCGGAGAGTAGTAACCCACGACCCTGAAAAGAAAGGTCTGTCTCTCGAAGACATTTCCACTGTACCAGGCAATAAAGGGTTCCACAATATAGGCATAGGCCACGATAAGGGCCATGAAAATCGAGGTTTTGGCGATCTTCTCAAGGGTGTCTATGGTGATGATCTGCTCCAGATGGAATATCTTTCTCAGCGGTATGAGAAGCGTCAGTACCATGGCGAGACCGGAATGGATAGCGCCGGCAACAAAATAGGGGGCAAAGATCGTACTGTGGTATCCCGGTATGACGGCAAGAGCGAAATCCCATGAAACTACGCTATGGACCGAGATAACAAGCGGCGTGCAAAGACCTGCGAGGAGCAGATAGGCCATTCCCCAGTGGCGCCACTGCCGGTATTCACCTGACCAGCCCAGCGACACAAAACCGTAGATCTTCTTCCGGAGACCTGTCGAACGGTCTCTCAATGTGGCAAAATCAGGCACAAGCCCCGTAAACCAGAAGAGCGCACTGGCCGTAAGATACGTGGAGACAGCAAGGAAATCAAACATGAGGGGGGACTGAAAGTCGGGCCAGAGCATCCGCTGGTTCGGATAGGGAAGAAGCCAGTAGAAGACCCAGGGCCGTCCGAGGTGAATGATAGGGAAAAGCGAAGCGATGAAAACGGCAAAGATCGTCATGGCCTCGGCGCTCCGTGAAATACTGGTACGCCATCGGGCCCGGAAAAGAAAAAGGATTGCCGATATTAGTGTGCCGGAGTGGGCAATCCCGATCCAGAACACAAAATTAACAAGATAGGCCCCCCACATGACAGGCGGCCGGTAGCCGGCCACACCGAGGCCGTTGGCTATCTGATATGACCAGACCGCAACGTACCCGTATATCACCCCCATGAGCAGGATGCCGACGGTCACCCAGTAGGAACGGCCCGCAGGGAGAAGCATCTTCATGATCTCCCGGTCTACGTCATGAAACTTCACCTTTTCCAACCAACCTCCCTGGTTGTCATAACACCTGCTGTGTGATTTTCTTCAGATAGATCACAGCCGGTTTCGTATTCAGTTCACCAAGGACCTGATAGGCCCTTGATTCTCCGACCAACCGCGCAACACGGCTTTCAGGGTCCTTCAGGTTACCGAAGACCAGTGCATCGACAGGACAGGTCTGAGCGCAGGCCGTAGTAAATTCTCCATCACGGAGGGGCCTCTTTTCACTCTTTGCCTTTATCTTTGCTTCGGTGATCCTCTGAATGCAAAATGAACATTTTTCCATGACACCTTTTGACCGCACCGTTACATCGGGATTGAGCTGCCATTCAAGGGGTCTGTCGCGCCGCCATGTGAGCCAGTTAAAACGGCGGACCTTATAGGGGCAGTTCTGGCTGCAATACCGCGTACCGATGCAGCGGTTGTATACCTGATTGTTTATCCCTTCCCTGCCATGATGCGGCGCAAAAACAGGACAGACGGCCTCACAGGGGGCCTCATCGCAATGCTGGCACATCATGGGGAGAAAACGAACAAAAGGTTCTTTCTCCTCAAAATACCGTTGGACATGGAGCCACGCCATCTCGCGGCCCTTCAGGACTTCTTTTTGTCCCACAACGGCTATATTGTTTTCTGCATAGCAGGCAACTACACAGGCCCCGCAGCCGATACAGCGGTCCAGGTCTACCACCATGCACCAGCGATATTGATCATGGGTATGGGGAGGATAAAAATCCTGTTCTCTTTTGAACCCATCAGGAAGCGGCAGGAGAATCCCGGATGCGTGAGAGATGCCGGAATGATACTCGGCGAGGCTTATGGACCTGGCAATCTCCCTTCCGTGCTGAGAGGCGCTTCCATCGGTATGCGCCAACGAAAGGGTCTTCCCCGTCTTCGTTATTGCAACAACAGGTATGGTCCGTATGAGAGCGCCTGATTTGCCGGGTCTGTCTCTCGAGATGTTCAGTGGATTACCGGCGCTACCCTCAATATGGCGGCCGGAGGCCGTATGGTCGTAACCGATGGGCATGGCAAGCGTATTCTTTTGTATGCCGGGGTACAGGTAGGCTGCTGCCTCAATCGTGCCGGAGGCAGTACGGATACGGATAAGATCCCCGCTGTGTATTCCGAGTTTGCCTGCTGTTTCAGGATTGATCTCCACCCAACCGCTCCACGTAATACACGTCAACGGGTCCGGTAACTCCTGGAGAAAGGGACGATTGGCGCTCCGACCGTCAAAGAATTGTACTGTCGGGTAGGTCATAAAGATGAGATCATTCTGTTCCACCGATGCATTCGGCAGAGGAAATGAAGATGTTCCAATTGAGACCGGTCTTTGCCTCTTTTGCAATTCTCCCGGTTCCCGGGTCACCCAGGAACCACCGCGCCGAAGCGCTTCCTGCCAATCCGTCTCAGTCTCTTTCCAGGATTTACGCAGAAATTCATAGAAGTCCTTTTCGGGAAACACTCCGGCGCCCTTCAGTTTTTGTCCCAGAGAAAGAAGGACATCACCTGCATGCCGCGTGTCAAAAATGGGTCCCATGACAGGCTGCATCAGGCCGCGTATGCCGGCGCGCGGCTCATAATCACCCCAGGATTCGAGGAAAGTGTGGGTAGGCAGTACAAGATTGGCTGCCCGTGATGTCACATCGGGAAAACTCGATAGACTGACTACAAGAGGCACTTTCTTCAAGGCCTCTTCAAAACCCCATTGTGGCGGGAGATGGGGCGCCGGGTTAGCACGAAGAATGAAGAGTGCCTCCACTTTGCCCGCTTGGATTCTCCCGGTCAGATTTTTCATATCAACCGCAGAAGAAACTTTTGATAGCGCCAGAGGGCTTGAGAAATCAATTGTATCCATGGTTCCGGGCTTAAGGCAATTCAGGAGGTTCACCACCACTGCCGTCTCGTACGCGCCGGTATCCTGATAACCAAGACCCTCAGAAAGGACAAGGGGTCTTTCCGCTTTCATAAAAGCGGCCGCCAATGCGTCCAGGGTCTTTTTTTCTATTCCGGTCCTGTTTACAACTAATTGTGGGGTATAGTCCGACACGGCAGCGGTCAGTTTTCCCACAGTGCCATTCCCAAAGGCCGGTGCGCAACCATTCTTTAAGAGCATATGCAAAAGCCCCAGCGCAATGAGTGTTACTCCGCCGGGGGGCACAGCAATCCAGTGGTCGGCATTTGCACCGGTCAGCGAAAGCCGCGGGCCTATATATATAAAGGGGTTCCGTTTATCCTTCTTTGTCTCTCGAAAAGCAGTAAACCGGCGGGCATGTTCCACATTGGAAACCCAGGTCTCAAGAAAATCAGCACTGAAAGAGATCAGCAAATCAGCTTTGTCGATATGGTAAACAGGAACCACTGATTTGCCGAATACCTCTTCATTGGCCTTTTTCAGTGCTTCATACGCGAAGGGTTCAAAGATGGTATGGCCTGAAGGAGACCCTGTAGCTGCAAGGAAATTTTCAATGATCTTCCGTTCAGCGCCTGTGATCAGGTCTGTCAGGAAAACGAGGTTGTCGCTTCCCTTTTTTGCAGCTTCTCCTAACCGGGTAAGCACTTCATTTTCGGCATTGTCCCAGGAAAGAGAGGTGAATCTGCCGTCAGGATTTCTCCTCAAGGGTCCCTGATAGCGGTCAGGATTATAAATCCCCTGGACTGACGCTTGTCCTCTGGAACAGAGTTTCCCATTGTTCACAGGGTGAAGCGGGTTGCCTTCCACTTTGATCACTCGTCCATCGCGGTTTTTTGCAAGTATTCCGCAACCTGCAGGGCACTCCCTGCATGTCGTCGCGTACCAGTTCGCCGCACCGGGAATGATATCCTCCGGGTCCGCGACAAAGGGGATCAAAGTGCGCGTGGCATCAGAACACCCCCCTATCAAGGCAGTGAGCCCTGTGAAACCGGCCGCCTTCAGAAATTGTCGGCGCGATAGTCTTACTATATCCGTCATGATAGCCTTCTAGGCAGAAAATAAACATAAACCTTCCGATCTGCAATACCCAGCAATAATCTTTCTATTAAATAACGAAAGTCCGTTTTTATATGGAAATAAAAGATGAAGAAATTGACAGGATATGAACAAATTTCGAGTAACCAGATCCTGATTGAAAAATGAATATAAATGCTTACTATAGGTTCGGGATTACAAAAATAATTCAATTGTATGAGTTAAGGAGGTCTTTATGAATGTTAGTCAGAGAAAGGCGGAAACTAAAAGTTTTAACAAACCCGAGGAAGTTAGAACATTTCCAAAAGGGAAAGTAGAGCTGATCACTATAGGAGGGGCGACTATCGGCCGCGCCACATTTGAACCGGGTTGGAAGTGGTCTACCTCGGTACAGCCACTGGTCAGGACAAAAAGTTGTGAAGCTCCCCATTTTCAATATCATCTGTCGGGTACCTTACACATTGTAATGGACGACGGAACGCAGTTTGAGTGCAAGGCCGGCGATGTTTCGTTGCTGCCGGTTGGTCACGATGCCTGGGTGGTAGGTAACGAACCTGTTGTTGTCGTCGATTTCCAAGGTATGATCGATTACGCAAAAGGTGGCACACAACTCTAAAAAAATAAGTGGGCTATCGCCAGATGATTTTCGGACGCCTCCGTTGTGGTAGCCGGAGGTAATGAGGGACCGGGTAGCCTAACATCATGGGGTAGTGGTGTGGACGGTCGTCTGAAAGTCCCAGCGCCTCTCGTGCTGGCGGCCAATTTAGAAGCGCGCCTTCAAGAAGTCCGGCCCAGCAGGTCCCAAGACCAAGCGTGGGGGCAATCAATTCCAGATAAGAGAGAGCGAGCGACAAGTCCACTAGGCCAAATGCCGATTCTTTTGGAGCAGAGGCCATTATGAGCGCAGGGGCGTCTCTCAATATCATGTCATTTCCAGCGTCCCAGGCAGCTACAATGAGTGGAAAATAGGGGGCACGAGGATGCTCCGGGTCCTTTTCAAGATCATCACGGACCCAGTCTACGGCCAATTTTGCCAGGGCCCTGAGTTGGGCCTTATCGGTGAGGACTACCCATTCCAGAAGCTGGGCGTTCCTTGCAGTCGGAGCATAACGGGCAATCTCTATAAGCCGTTCAATCTTTTCCTTTTCAACAGGTTTGTCTTGAAATCGCCTGATGGACCGCCTGGAGCGGAGAAACTGGACTGCTTGCGCTTCAGTTATTGCAAGGTCTTTTTCGATGGTTGGAGACTCTTCTATCGGGACGTATCTATGGTTCAGTGCATCATGGGGACAGACAGCAACACAGTGGCCGCATGCGTTGCAGATCGTCTCCCCTCCGGAAATAAGCTCCGGATAGCCCTTTGTCTTGTTCATCTCCAAGATGCCGAAGGGGCATTCGTTCACACAAATCTTATCTTTTTTGCATTTTGTCTCATCTACGATCAGTATTTCCATAAAGACACTCCCTGTTTATTTGTTTCTCTGTTCCTTTTGTTTCTAAACAGCACGCTACGCATGACCCTGTTCCGTCACGTTTCATGACATAGCAGACATCGGGTTAGCACATGGTCATCACAATAGTTTACTACATTTTTTGGAAGCCATAGTCATTATTAATAAACAGATAAGGGCAAGGCAGGGTACAGGTCAAAGTTGTCCGGGCTTGATATTCCATTGTAGCTTACCGTGAAATAAAGCCAAGAGAGTTACTGTTACATTCCGGCAGATCATCGATAAAAAAAGAGCTATTGGTTATCTTGAAAAAACAGTTCACCAATAGCTCAGCATTGCATCAAAAGGTTGCCAATGAAAGGGGTAATTTCTTGCCCCCAATATTTTATTACTTGCTCTTAACAAGAATAACAGGGCACTTTGCCCCTCTTGCCACTTTTTCCGCAACGCTTCCGATAAGATGGCTCATAAGTCCGGTCCCGCCATGAGAAGCGATGACAATCAGGTCTATTTTTTTGGCCTGCTGTTCTTTTAAAATTGCCTCATAAGGTGTTCCCTTGATAATATCGGAGACGATTTCAACATCCTTTGATTTTGCGACTTTCTTGATCTGCTTCTCCATCATATCTTCTGATGCTTTAATAGTTTGTTTTTCAAGTGAATCAAGGGTCTGCTGATCCATACAATAGTCCACAGCACATTGCCGGATTATATCAACAACATGGAGAAGATAGATTTTGGCCTTGAATTTCTTTGCGATATCGTAAGCCTGTTTTAACGCATCCTCGGAAAACTTTGAAAAATCTGTCGGAACTAGAATTTTTTTCGGCGCGAACATATACACCCTCCTTCGTTGATTTGTTATTCAAGCTTAATGCAGCTTTGTCAATATGCAAGTGGTTATCTAAAAAAACATAAAAAAGCGCTCTTTTCTTTTACCTGGGCATCTGTCAACAATCTCTGAGACAGAGGATTTTTGCATTGACAAAATGTGGGCCTGTACAAATAATAATGTATAATGTATGCTATTCAGATTCTACGGGCTTTTATGTAATGAAAAAAAATGGATTATATCGATTTTCTTCCCGGTCTTATCTAATAGCGATCCTCTGTTTTTTGTTCCTTCTTGATGTCTTTGCTCTATGGTATGTTTTAAAAATCGATTATGACCGAACTCTTGACCATGCGCGAATAGTATTGCAGAAAACATCCATCTCGATGGAAGAGAGGGTGAAACGGACAGTTGTTGCTACAGAAGCAATCCTCCACAATCGGGCGCAAAGAATTCAGGAAACAGGGTTCGAAAAAACGATCTCATCCATAAAAGAATGGGAACGCTTCCAAAGCGCTGCCAGGAGCCTCCCCGATGCTGGGACCCTCTGGCTGCTGGACGATAAAGGCAATCTCCTCATGGATTCCACGGAATATCCATCGCAGCGGATCAACTTTTCGGAAAGGGAATATTTTGCACCACAACGGGATAAGGGGATCGAGCTTTATATCGGTCCCGTCGTAAAGGGCAAGATTACCAGGAAATACAGCTTCACGATAAGCCATCGGATTAACGGAAAAGACGGACGATTTCTGGGTATTGTTCTGGCAGCCATCAACACTGACGATTTCACAAATTTTCTGGACAACATTGACATTGGCCCTGGCAGTACCATTACCGTTTTTCGCACCGATGGCGCTCTGGTCCTCAGACAACCGATGCAGGATGAATATCTTGGAAAGACATTTACCCACCTGAAATTGTTCAGTATGCCTTTTCACGAGTCGCCTGCGGGGATCTTTGAGACAAACGCAATCGATGGCATTAATCGTCTCGTGGCATATAGAAAGATTCCGGAGTTCCCACTGCTGGTAGTAACCGGCATTCCTGTCGACTCGGTTCTGCAAGGATGGTGGACTCATGTAAAATATTATTCACTCACCGCTTCCTTCATCTTCCTCGCATTGATAGGTTTATCGTTGCTTGTGCGGAAGACAACATCCAGGGAAGAGAAAGAGAGGACGCAAGAACTCTCAAATATCAATAAAGCCCTCGAGGCAGAAATTGTTGCACATCAGCAAGCAGAAATCGCTCTGCGCGAAAGTGAACAACGCTGGGCTACTACCCTGGCAAGCATCGGTGATGGCGTCATCGCTACCGATGTGACGGGCAATATTACCTTCATGAATGCCGTGGCGGAAACGCTGACCGGCTGGACGCTTGAGGAGGCTGCAGCCAGGCCGATAGCAGAAGTGTTCTGCATCATCAATGAGGTAACCCGCAGCCCAGTTGATAACCCTGTAACGAAAGTGCTTCAGAAAGGCATCATTGTCAGTCTTGCCAACCACACGATTCTGGTACAGAAGGATGGAGCAGAAATTCCCATTGACGATAGCGGCGCGCCAATACGGGATGCTGGCAACAACATCGTAGGTGTTGTGCTCATTTTCCGTGATATCACCAAACGCAAAGAGGCCGAAGAAGCTCTGCGGGCAAGCGAAGAGAGATTTAAGGCGATCGCATCCAACACGCCCGATCATCTCCTGATACAGGACCGTGAACTGCGATACGTGTTTGTCGTGAATCCCCAGTTGGGCATGACGGAACAGGATGTGATCGGAAAAACGGACTATGACATCCTTTCCAGAGAGGACGCGGAGAGGCTTACAAAAATAAAAAAACAGGTGCTGGAAACCGGTGAACCTGTATATTTTGAAACCCCAATATCCAGAGACGGGGAAGAACAATTTTTCGATGGGTCTTATGTCCCGAAATTAAATGCAAGCGGCCAGGTTGACGGCCTTATCGGGTATTTCAAGAATGTAACTGAGCGCAAGAAAAGAGAGGTAGAGCTTTTCAGGCTGAACAGGGTTTTAAAAGCGCTCAGCGACAGTGACCAGGCTATGATTCATGCCGAATCCGAATCCCGGTTCCTGAAGGACATATGTAGAATTATCCTGGAAGACTGCGGTTATTCCATGGTCTGGATAGGTTTCGCAGAAGAGGACGAGGAGAGAACGGTCCGGCCTGTTGCGTATGCCGGCTTTGAAGAAGGGTATCTCGATGCATTGAAGCTTACCTGGGCGGATACAGAGCGTGGCCGTGGTCCCACAGGTACTGCGATCCGTATGGGGAAACCCAGCTTGTGCACAGACATGCTCACCGATCCTTCTTTTGAGTTATGGCGTGGAGACGCTCTTAAGCTCGGATATGCATCATCGATTGCCCTTCCTCTCATAGCAAGCGGAAAAACTATGGGGGCTTTGACGATATACTCAAAAGAAACAAATCCATTTTTGGCAAATGAGCTGGATCTGCTCACCAAACTGGCTGATGACCTTGCCAATGGAATAACGGCGCTCAGGTTGCGCGAAGAACACAGACAATCGTCGGAAGCCCTCAGACGGGCCCACGATGAACTTGAATCCCGTGTTCAGGAAAGGACCTTCCAGTTGAGCGAAGCATACGAAACTCTCCAGAGAGAGGTGGAAGAGCGTAAAAAAACGGAAGAGCAGCTTATCAGGGTCCAGAAACTGGAAGCGTTAGGCACCCTGGCAGGCGGCATTGCCCACGATTTCAATAATATCCTTGCCGGTATTATCGGTTTTACAGAGATGGTCTACGAAGATACTCCGCCCGATAGCCCCGAATACAGGAAATTAGGACTTGTATTGAAGGGGGCGCACAGAGGGCGTGATCTCGTGAAGCAGATACTTGCCTTCAGCCGGCAAAATGAACAGGACAAGAAACCATTGGCGATGAATCATGTTGTTGAAGAAGGGCTCAAGCTCTTACGGCCTACAATCCCATCGACAATTGAAATCGTATCGGAAAGCATAACCGATGATGACATAATCCTTGCCGACCCTGCACAAATGCATCAGGTCTTGATGAATCTGGCCATGAATGCATCTCATGCTATGAGGGAAAAAGGCGGCATACTGGCAATAACCGTTTCAAAAACCGTTTTTGCAAAGGATGTATCAACGCCAGTACCTGCAATGAAACCGGGGGAATATATTACACTGGAAGTACGTGACACGGGCTGCGGGATAGATCCCAAAACCCTTGAACGGATCTTTGATCCCTTCTTTACCACAAAGGAACAGGGGGAGGGAACGGGTTTGGGACTCTCTGTTGTTCATGGCATCATAAAGAGTCATGGCGGCTACATAGCCGTTAAAAGCGAACCGGAAAACGGGACGGCATTTCATGTATATCTGCCCAAAATTGAAGAACTGGCAACAACCGGAAAGGCGGAAATCCAGGCGACGACAGGAAATAATGAGCGTATACTCATTGTCGATGATGAGGACATCCTCGTCGAGTTGAATTCACAGCGGTTGAACAAACTCGGCTATGAGGTTGTTGCAACAACGAGCAGTATAGACGCATTGGATATCTTCCGGAAAGGACCCGATACCTTCGATCTTGTCATAACGGACTACACGATGCCGAACCTCACAGGAATAGACCTTGCAGCAGAGCTGTTGAAGATTAAGGCCACAATCCCTATCATCCTCTGCACAGGCCATAGCGAGACCGTCTCGCCGGAGATGGCAAAAAAAGCAGGCATCAAGGCATTCCTTATGAAACCCCTGACTAAAGAAGAATTGGCGCGGACAATCCGCCAGGTGCTGGATGGTACGTTCCGATAGCAGTATAAAAGGCGTCTCAGCATGCGGGAAAACCAGCAATTGCCGCTTCAGGGTAATCCATGAACCCTTAAAGTAATCGACAGGGAATATTATCCTCTTTTCCGGCTCCAGCGCCACAGGATATTTTGCTTGAAATCAAGCAAACCCTGCGTTATAGTTGAATTGTTACTATCGATATGCAGAAAGGCGCAGCAAGGAGATTGATGCACTTTTTTGTCTTCTTTTATTCTCATTCCTCTTACCCATCAAATCAGGGGGACTAAACTATGGCAGCAAAGAAGTCGGCAGCAAAGAGTTCCACATTACATAAGTGCCCCACGGGAATTCAGGGCCTTGATGAGATTACCCTGGGCGGAATTCCGCGAGGGCGCCCTACCCTTCTCACAGGGGGCGCGGGGTCAGGGAAGACACTTATCGCCCTGGAGTTTCTCGTCAAAGGCATTACCGAATTTAACGAACCGGGTGTCTTCATGGCCTTCGAAGAGACCAAGGAGGAACTGACAACAAATGTCTCCTCCCTCGGTTTTGACCTGGACAGACTTGCCGGTCAGAAAAAGCTTGCCGTCGATTACGTCTACATAGAACGCACAGAGATCGAGGAAACCGGGGAATACGATTTGGAAGGGCTCTTTGTCAGGCTCGGTTACGCCATCGACTCTGTCAAGGCAAAGCGCGTTGTCCTCGATACAATAGAGGTCCTCTTCGCAAGTCTTCCCAGTGAGGGCATCTTACGGGCAGAGCTTCGACGCCTCTTTCGCTGGCTCAAGCAAAAAGGCGTCACCGCAATTGTTACCGGAGAGCGGGGGGTCAACACCATCACCCGCTACGGCCTTGAAGAGTACGTCGCCGATTGCGTGATCCTTCTCGATCACCGGGTTACAGACCAGATATCGACACGCCGCCTCAGGGTAGTCAAATACCGCGGCTCATATCATGGCACCAACGAATACCCCTTTCTCATTGACAAGGATGGTATCTCCATACTCCCCATCACCTCACTGGGTCTTACTGCCGACGCTCCCTTGACAAGGATTTCCACAGGCATACCCCGCCTTGATGCCATGTTCGAGGGCAAAGGCTACTATAAAGGTTCAAGCGTCCTCGTCTCCGGCACGGCAGGCACAGGGAAATCGACCATGGCAGCCCAGTTTGTCGAAAGTGTCTGCAGAAAAAGTGAACGGGCGCTCTATCTGGCCTTCGAAGAGTCCCCGAAACAGATCTTAAGAAACATGCGCTCTGCCGGGATAGAGCTGGAAGGGTATACAAAAAACAAGCTCCTCCTGATCCATTCCGAGAGGCCAACGTTTTTTGGACTTGAGATGCACCTTCTCCAGATGACTAAACTGGTCGACGAGTTCAAACCGCACGTAGTCGTTATGGACCCTGTCACAAACCTCATCTCCGTCGGTCTCCAGATGGACGTGAAATCAATGCTGACACGCTTCGTCGATTTTCTAAAGGTACGGCAGGTAACGTCTCTTTTTACGAGCCTCACCTCACCTGGGGGCAGTCTCGAACAGAGCGAAGCCGGAGTCTCCTCCCTCATGGATACCTGGATCGTGCTCAAGAACATTGAGGGCGAAGGCGAGCGCAACCGTGGACTCACCATCGTCAAGTCCAGAGGCATGGCCCACTCGAACCAATTCAAGAGGTTTAAGCTCTCCGATCATGGGCTCATGCTGGAAGACACCGGGCCTGTTACTTCTAAAGTGCAAAAGAAGAAGCGTACAGCAGATGGAGAGACAAGCCGATGAAAAACAACAAAAAGAAAGAACCCGAGTACAGTCCGGATTTCTGGGAACTAAGGCTCTATGTTGCAGGACAAACTCCGAAATCGCTTGCTGCCTTTGTAAACCTGAAAAAGATCTGCGAGGAGCATCTTGCCGGATGCTACCGGATAGAGATCATCGACCTGCTGGAAAACCCGACCCTTGCAAAGGGTGATCAAATCCTTGCTATTCCCACACTGGTAAGGAAGCTCCCTGAGCCGGTAAAGAAGATCATCGGAGACCTCTCCAACACCGAGAGGGTCCTTGTCGGTCTTGATCTTCGCCCTGTTTTCGGGACAGAAAGGAGGGAGGCATGACGAAAAAAATCCCCGATCAACTGGAAATATTCCAAGAAGCCTTCAAGGACTCCAAAGAAGGTAAATATGTCCTGCGCCTTTATGTGGCAGGCGCTACACCCAGATCAACAGAAGCCATCATGAATATCAAGAAGATATGCGATGAATACCTGAAAGGCCGCTATGAACTGGAGGTCATCGATATTTACCAGCAGCCGGTCCTTGCCAAGGGCGAGCAGATTATCGCCGCACCTACGCTCGTGAAGAAGCTGCCGCCGCCTCTGCGCAGGTTCATCGGCAGCATGCACGACACGGAGAAAATTCTTGTGGGTCTTGATCTCAAGGCCAAAGACAAGGCTAAACCTAAAAGGAAGCCATGATAGTGGAAACAAAAAAAGGTGAAATAGCCACGAAGCTTACCAGGACTAATGAAAAGCTCAAGGCTGAAGTAGAAGAACTTCGCCTGCGTCTTGAAGAGGCCGAGGAAACCCTCAGGGCGATTCAGAATAACGAGGTCGACGCGCTCGTTATTGACGGACCTCAAGGGCAGCAGGTCTTTACCCTCCGGGGCGCAGAGCAGCCCTACCGCATCCTTATGGAGACCATGTCCGAGGGCGCCCTCACCATAGCAATGGACGGTACAATCCTTTACTGTAATAGTCATCTCTCGGACATGATCGGGATGCCTCTCAATAAAATCCTCGGCGAACCCTTTCATGGTCTCATTATGCAGGAAAATGGGCAGTCACTGAAAGCGATGCTGCAGGTATGCGGAAAAGAGGGCTGCAGGGGGGAATTCCTTCTCAAAACCGCTGATGGAAAAAAAGTGCCCGTCTCCCTTTCCGCCCGTTCACTGATGCTGAACGATGTGGAAGCTTTTTGCATAGTAGCAACAGACCTGACGGACCAGAAACACCTTCAGGAGGCGATAGAGAAGGACCGGGACCGTTTTGAAGAGAATGTTGCTGAACGCACTTCTGAGCTATGGCGGGCAAACGCCGCGCTTCAGAAAGAAATTACTGAGCGCAGACAGATTGAGGAAGAACTGCGGCAGAGCGAGGAGCGTTTCCGATTTGCGCTCAAGGATACCCCTGTCTCAGTGGCTATACAGGATTGCAATCTTGTTTATCAATGGGCTTACAACCAGAAGCCCCGGCAGTCCGATGAGATTGTCGGAAAAACAGATGCCGACCTCTTCCCGGAGGATGCGAGCCGGATCATTGAAGACAAGCTCAGGGTGCTTGAATCCGGCGCCGAAATGCATGTGGAACGCTGGCTTACCAGTAATGGCAGTCGGCTCTTTCTTGAAGCCCACTATGGGCCGATGAGGGACTCTGCAGGGAAGATCACTGGAATCGGCATTACGGCAGTGGACCGTACTGAACAGAAACGGGCTGAGGAGGCGTTGAGCGCGAGCGAAGAACGCTTTCGCGCCGCCTTCGACAGCAGCGCCGTGCCCATGTCGATAACTGCGCCCGATGGTATATTGATCAAGGTCAATGCGGCATTCTGCCGGATGATGGGGTACTCCGAGGCAGAGCTGCTCACGCTAACTTTCTATAGATTTACTCATCCCGATGATCTGGGAGAAAATCGTGCCGGTGTACAAGAGATGCTCGAAGGCAAAAGGGCCTCGTTCCACATGGAGAAGAGGTATGTCCGGAAGGACGGCCGGGTCATATGGGGCGACATGAGTTCCACTGCGGTCCGTGATGCCGATGGTTTTCCCCTCTATATGGTTACCCATGTGCAGGACATCACCGAGCGCAAAGAGGCAGAAGAAGAGTTGCGACTGGCTGCGGAAACCTTTGAAAAGACTTTTCATGGGAATTCTGCTGCCATGGCCCTGTCACGGACACGAGACGGATACATTCTCGACGTCAATAACCGATGGCTGGCACTGACAGGTTTCCGTCGCGAGGAGGTCATCGGGAAGACCGCCGTCGAACTCCGACTATGGAAGGACCCCGAAGACCGTGACGCCATAATCCGTGACGTGGAGCACCACGGCTCCGTCCTTGACCGCGAGTGCGTTGTGCTGCGTAAAAACGGCCAGGAGTGGACAGCCCTCTTCTATGCCCAGACCATCACCCTGCAAGGGGAGCAGGTACTGATCAGTTCCGCAGTGGACATCACCGAACGTAAGCAGGCAGAAGAAGAACTTGAAGCTGCCCGCAGGGAAGCAGAGAATGAGAAAAGACGCCTTGAAATCGTTATGGAGACCTTGCCCGTAGGCGTGGCAATCGTCGACATCAAGGGTGGAAGCATAATGGGTAACCATGCCTTTGAACAGATCTGGGGCAGTCCACTTCCTGAAGTAGATTCGGTAGCCGACTATACTGCTTTCAAGGCATGGTGGGCAGACACGGGGAAACCCGTTGAACCTGAGGAATGGGCATCGGCCCGTGCCGTAAACAATGGCGAAACTATCATAGGCCAATTAATGGAAATCGAGAGGTTCGACGGCAGCCACGTTTTCATCCACAACAGCGCTGCACCCATCTTCGGGACTGGTGGTCAGATGCTGGGCGGCGTGGTGGCCATTATGGATATAACCGACCGGATGGAGACCGAAGACGCATTGCGCAAGGCCCATGAAGAATTGGAATCCCGTGTACAGGAGAGGACCTATGAACTGAGCGAGGCTTACGAGACCCTCCGGAAAGAAGTGGAGGAGCGCAAAAAGATTGAAGAGACCCTTGCCCGCATCCAGAAGCTGGAAGCATTGGGCACCCTTGCAGGCGGCATCGCCCATGACTTCAATAATATCCTTGCCGGAATTATCGGTTTTGCCGAGATGGTCTATGAAGACGTTGCACCTGATAGTCCGGAACAGAGAAGAGTGGGCCTCGTGTTAAAAGGGGCACACAGAGGTCGCGATCTCGTAAAACAGATCCTCGCCTTCAGCCGCAAAAGTGATTTGGACAAGAAACCTCTGTTATTGAAGCAAGTCGTTGAAGACGGACTGAAGCTCTTGAGACCCACACTCCCGTCAACGATTGAAATCATATCAAAGAACGGAGCAGATGAAGCCATTGTATCGGCCAACCTTGCTCAGATGCATCAGATCCTGATGAATCTGGCCACCAATGCAGCCCATGCCATGCGGGAAAAAGGAGGCGCACTTGAGATTAGTACCTCTGCGCGCTCTTTTGCGGAAGGAGACCCTCAACCTGTCCCTGAAATGGCGCCCGGAGAATATGTTCTATTAGAAGTGAGCGACACCGGCTGCGGAATGACATCCGAAACCCTTGAACGGATCTTTGATCCCTTCTTTACCACTAAAAAACAGGGCGAAGGAACAGGTCTGGGACTTTCTGTCGTCTATGGTATCATCAAGAGCCATGGAGGGTACATAGCTGTTGAGAGCGAACCGGGACAGGGGACCACATTCCATGTGTATTTGCCGAAAGTCAAGGAACAAAGACTCTCTGAGGAGAGGGTAGCCTCAGGAACCACGAGGGGAACCGAGCGCATCCTTTTCGTCGATGACGAGATAATTCTGATTGAGCTGAATCAGCAGCGGCTGAGCAGGCTCGGCTATGATGTTGTCGCCACCACGAGCAGTATGGAGGCCCTGGATATCTTCCGGAAAGCACCCAATACATTCGACCTTGTCATTACGGACCATACAATGCCCGACCTGACGGGAATGGACCTTGCGCTGGAACTCCTGAACATTAGAGCCACTATCCCTATCATTCTCTGTACAGGCTATAATGAGACTGTTTCATCGGAACTGGCACGGAAAGCGGGCATCAAAGCATTCCTCATGAAACCTCTTGCCAACCGGGAGATGGCAGAGGCGATACGACGGGTATTGAATGCAGAGAACAAAGAGTGACGGGCGTAGAAAGGGTGCAGCCCGGAATGGCAACAACGACAATATCGGCCTAACGGCGTCACATATATTAAAGGGAAGAATTATACAAAAAACATTGTGGATCTTCGGCAAGAAAATCACCGGCCCCACGAGACAGAGAGTAAGCATAGGCGATAGCCCTGCACCCCCGGCATTGTGACCACCGCGCACAGGCGCCGCATTTCCCCTTGTATGCCTTTTTAGTCCGGAGCGACTCAAGAACAGGTGAAGTTGCCCATATTTCCCTCAGCGGGTCATTGAGGATATTACCGATGGGAATTCCAAGCCTCCTGCACGGGGTAAGCGTTCCATCGGGGAGGATGGTAATGCCGGAGACTCCGGCAGCACAACCACCAAGGGGGATGTCCTTACGGCCGTCGTCAATTACTTCATCTATCTGCATCGCAACGGGGTCACCTGTAGTGATATGAATTCTGTCATTCCTCAGTGTCAGGGCATCCTCGTACACCTGTTTAAGCTTCTCCTTCGGAATCATCCTGTCAATGAGGTCTTTCCCCCTGCCATAAGGAACAAGTCGGGAAAAACCGAGGCGCTCCACACCCATTGATGTCGCGAGTTCCACTAATTCTTTCAAATAATCACAATTAATACTTGAAAGGGTCACATTGAGGTTGACCTCAAGACCGGCATTGAGGAGCTGATCTACACCCTGCAGGGCTTTTCTGAAACTGCCCTTGCCCCGAATCCGGTCATGGACTGCCTCCGGCCCCTCAAAGCTTACCTGAACGCCTTGTACGGGAACTTCGGATAACATACGGGTCTTTTCACTGTCAATCATTGTCCCGTTGGTGAGGAGAAAGATATCGAATCCTTTTATGCGAAGATAGTCAAGAATATCCGGGAGAAAGGAAGAGAGGAAGGGTTCGCCGCCTGTTACGTTAAAGCTTGGTGAGAAATTAATTTCGTAGACATCTGACCAGCTTTTAATCGTATCATGGGCAATGTCGACAATCTTTTTTGCCTGGGCAAAGGAGACCTCTCCGGTTTGACTGCCTTCCTGGTAGCAATGACTACACCTCAGGTTACAGCGCTCTGTCAGGTGCCATTGGAAGAAAAATTCCATAGGTTTATCTGTTGTTATCATAACTCTTTTCTCAAAAAATCAGGCAGACAAGATAAAGGGATCTCCCGTCTGCCTGTCGCTGTAAATGTTGCAGACCTGCAACATTAAGGGTTAGCCCTTTCAGCTCTTTCACTTGTGACATTTCTTCGCTTGCGATTCAGCATGACCCGATTTTGCATTCAGCCAAAAAGCAGCTTCCTTCTCCAGCGTACTTTTCTTCAATACCTTTTTCACAAGAAACACCTCCTTTCATCGAAAATGTTGATTATTTCATCAACTGTAATAAGGAATAAGCATACTATCTTGTACTGTCAAGGGACAGGACGGCTGAAAGTCTTACGGTTTGCACAATTGCAAGCAGACTGTTTCACATCATCATGTGATTATCGGCAGGCTCGGATATGCAAGGTCCCAACCTCTTCTCTTTGTATGCGGCTTATCAGTTAACCTGTGGTTCCTTTCATTCCGTCAGCCTCCGAAAACGTATCGCCATTTCAGGCCCTTTAGCCTCATCCTCGTGTTTGAAAAAGACAAAAACCCTCTCCCATTTTTGCGAAAGGATTTTTTTCATCCATTCTTTAAGATCAGCATCGGTATAATCGGAACGTCGCAGGCGCAGGTATCCCCATGGCGCCGTGGAGATAATCTCATCTGTGGAATTCTCATCGGAATCAGTGACGCAGAGACTGCACCCCTTGTCGCCGAGGATTTTTGCAATGCCCGCATCGAGCCAGGATGGGCTGCGAAACTCGAATGCACATAACATTGTGCGGGGGATAAGAGCAAGAAAATCATTGAAGACCGGGAGATTGGCGTGAAAGGTTTTGGGGAACTGAAAAAGGACCGGCCCCAGCCTTCTGTCCAGGACAGACACTGTTCTCAAGAGATACTCTGTTTCGTCCTTCACATGCTTCAATCGCTTCAGGTGTGTTATGACCTGAGGGGCTTTGAAGGCAAAGATAAAATTATCGGGTACCTGCTGGGCCCAGGATGTAAGGACATTTTCCGTGGGCATCCGATAAAAGGTATTGTTTATTTCTACTGCGGCGAGACGCTCTGAGTAGAAGTGAAGCATGTCTTTAGGCTGGATCTTTTGAGGATAGAATATCCCTTTCCACTCTTTGTAGGCATACCCACTTGCTCCGACATAGATTTTCATATCTTGTCTCCTCCGCCGCTTTCGGGTTTTTCCCGCACCACTTCAGGGGCGGCTTTATCTTCGCGCAGCCTTAAAAAAACGGGCTGCCTCATGATGCCGTCATCGGTCCAGCCGTGGAAGGAGACTTCACAGACCACCTCCGGTTTGACCCATGTCACCGGGGTATTGGTCCTGGGCTCCACCTTGAAGGGACAGGTTTTCCGGATCAGGAAATCCAGTTTTTCGCGGAGTTCCCTTCGAAGCTGCGCGCTGAACCCGCCTCCGACGTGGCCGATGAAAATCAACTCTTCTTCCTTGTATACACCTAAAACAAGGGCGCCAAGGTCTTTTCTGACCCCCTTCGGCTCTGTAAATCCCCCGATTACGCCTTCCTGCGTAAGCTGCACCTTCACCTTGAGCCACTCCCGGCCCCTTCTGTCCATCAGATATTTACTGTAGGCATCTTTGGCAATGATCCCTTCCAGTCCTTTTTCTTTGGCAACTTTAAAAAAGAGGACGCCTTCTTTCGACACGTGGTCACTCAGCTTTATGTTCGGGACAGCAGGAAGGACCTTTTTCAGGAGTTCCCTCCTTCTCAGCAGGGGCAGGCCTGTCAGATCGTGCCCCTCGAAGTAGAGCAGGTCAAAGACGTAATAGATCAGGTGACCCTTTCCTGATTTCCTGAAGTCCTGAAGCATCTGAAAATTGGGATATCCCTCATCATCGACTACGACGATTTCGCCATCCAGAACGGCATCAAATCTGAATTTCCGGAGCGACTCCGTAACGGGGGCAAATTTCTGATTGAAAGAGATGAGGTTTCGGGAATAAAGTGAAACTTTGCCGTCCTGTATCTCGGCAATAGCCCGGTATCCATCCCATTTCACTTCGAAAATCCAGTCCTCACGATCAAAGGGTTCTTTTATCAGGGTAGCCAGCATGGGCTTCACGTGATGCGGCATCGGTGCGACCGGCGCGTCTTTCAGTTCTTCACCTTCAGTTGCTTCCCGAAGACGGATCTGGTCGATTTTATCCTCCCGGGAAGATTTCTTCGGATTGGTTTCCGTAAGGTCCTCCAGAGTCTTCCCGGACAGGACAGAACGGTTCTTCGCCAGAATCTCCCCGGTGGCAGCGTAGCTGTCCTTTTTCTTCAAAAGCAGCCAGGACTTCTCGTCCTTTCGCGTCCTCACCAGCGCGAATTCACCGTGGACCTTCTCTCCCTCCAGGACAAACTTCATATCTCCTTTTTGCAGACCTTCCCGGAGAAGTGCTTCGCTCTTCCTTCCATCAGGGTCGGACGGGTGATGGTAGAAACCCCGGTCCCAGATGATAACGCTTCCTGCGCCGTAATTATGCTCAGGGATAAGCCCCTCGAAGTCTTTGTAATCAAACGGATGGTCTTCAACCCTGACGGCGAGCCTTTTTACCGAAGGGTTAAGCGACGGGCCTTTCGGAACAGCCCAACTCTTGAGCACCCCTTCCAGCTCAAGTCTGAGATCATAATGGAGCGCCCGCGCCGCATGTTTATGGATGACAAAAACAAGGCGGGGTGAGCCTTTGCCGGGGCCTGGTTTCGGTTCAGGCGTTTCTGCGAATTTCCGTTTGGATTCGTAATCTTTCAGTTTCATATCACAGATAGGGGAGCTTCTGTTTCATAACAACCATATCGTGAAATAGATCACCCTCTTTTTCGGCCCTATTTACCGCTTCAGAATAGATAATCTGGAGTTTCTTCGCATCTCCTGTGGCAGCCAACCTCTCCAGGTCCTTCCAGGGAAGCGGACAGGAAACTATCGGCATTTCCCGCGCGCGCAGGGAATAGACGCAGACCATCGTCTTGGAGGGGTCGTTCTGAGACCAGTTGATGAAGACCTTTCTTTTTCTGAGTTCCTTGGCCATTTTCTCCGTTACCAGTTCCGGGTAATTGCGCTGTAATACCTCTGCCACGGCTTTTGAAAATTTCTTGGTATCCTCAAAGGTCGTCTCTGCGCGATTCAGAGGGACACATACATGGAGACCTTTCATGCCTGATGTTTTTACATAACTGGTAAGCCGCGACTGGGAAAGCAAAGCCCGGAGTATAAGGGCAACTCTGGCACACTGGAGAATGTCGGCCCCATCGCCGGGATCGAGATCAAAGACCATGGAATCGGGCGTCCCGGGGGAGGCGGCCCGTGCCAGAGGCACATGCAGTTCGAGGGAGGCGAGGTTCGCCACCCATATAAGCGTATTCAGGTCATTCACGAGACAGACCGTCATGTGCTCCCCCTTATCCTGGAGGATCTGCGCTGTTGCCACCCAGGACGGACGATAAGAGGGGCAGCGTTTCTCGAAAAAATAGTCCTTTTCCACTCCGTCAGGGTAACGTTTCAGAGTCAGCGCCCGGTCTCTCAAATGGGGCAGCATGAAGGGGGAAATCCGGCGGTAGTATTCCAGAATGTGGGCCTTGGTGAAACCGTAGGATGGATAGAGGTCCTTGTCCAGGTTCGATAAAGTAAGCTTCTCTCCTCCGACCTCGGCTACTTTCCTGTTCACTTGTTCTTTTTCACCTTCTCCATGTTTTGTTGCAGTATGGCCACCAGATCGACGACAGGGGCCTTTCCTCCTTCTTCTCTTTCATCAACTTCAGGGGCTTCTACGAGGGCCTTTGCTTTCACCTTTTTTTCCAGAATTTTAATGATCTTCCTCCGGCGTTCGTCGGTATATTTACCGGGATTGAAGTCGGCGGTCATGGACTTGATGGTTTTTTTTATTCGGCCTATTTCTGCGGATTCCACATCTGCCTCTTTTGATGCCATGCCATCTTCGGGAAGTATCTCTTCGCTGTAATGAAGCGTGATGAGAGATAACATCCCCTCGGTGCTTGTGACAGCTACAAGATATTCCCGTTCATTGAGCACGAATTTAGCGAGCCCCGCCTTATTTGTCCGGTGCATCACTTCTGCGAGCAGTCTGTATGCCTTTTCGCCTCCTTTCGAAGGAAGAAGGTAATAGGGATGATCATAGTAGATAGCATCGACATCTTTCAGATCAATGAACTCAACAATCTCAATGGTGCGGCTCCGTTCGGGTGTCACCGATTCCAGTTCCTCGTCGGTTATGACGATATATTTGCCTGGAGCAGTTTCATATCCCCTGATAATCTCATCGGTAGACACTATCCTTTCTTCCTTCGGGCAGAACATTTTTCTTGAGAGGGGAGAGTAATCTCTGCGATGGAGCATACGAAAGGAGACATGGTCCGGTTCGACAGCCTTGACCACCTGTACCGGAATCGCAACAAGACTGAAACTGATTGTCCCGCTCCATATGGCCTGCATCGTTACTTCACTCCTTATGCAACCTTCTTGAGACTTGCCTTGAGCGTCTCAAGCAGCTTGTCCGGTGTCGTCGGTTCCAAATGCCGGGGGGTCAGCAGGGCAATTTTTTCTCCACGGGCCTTTTTGTCGATGAGGTTCTGGAGCTTTTTCTGATGTTCGTTTTCAAATTTTTGGGGCTGAAAAGGGCCTGTCATCTGATGTATCAAATCGCTTCCGATCTTCACTTCTTTTTCAGACAAAGCGATATCCGGCAACTCAAGAGACTTCACAGGGACCACCTCGTCGGCATATCGCAGGGTACTCAGACGGAGGGCCTTCCCGCTCACCTGAAGCGCCCCTGTATAAGATCGTTTTCTCATGGTCCAGGAACATATACCCTGCACGTCCATTTCTCTCAAAGCTTCAACAAGTACGGCATATTCTCTAAAGGGAGAGTCCGGTTCAAGATAGTAGACCCGGTCAAGGAATACCGGCTCAATCATGCCGGCTTTTACAAACTCGTGGATCTCGATGATCCTGCTGTCTTCGGGTTCGGTTTCCTCCAGTTCCGCCGGGTCGATGAGAATGTATTTGCCATCCTCCAATTCAAATCCCCGCGTCTGTTCTTCTGCAGGCACAGGCACTTTTTCGTATGCGCATACCATCTGTTGCCTCAGCCTGATATGATCGCTTTTATGAAGAAGATGAAACTGGATCCGTTCTTCCTTGATGGCAGCATGAAGTTTCACCGGCACATCGACACCGCCAAAATGGATATATCCTTTCCAGATCGCTTTTCCCGCCATTAAAGCTCCTCAGCAGTGTAATGGGTTGGGCCTTCCATGTATTATCGGCCCTACCATGAGTTACCTATGCATGAAGTGTCATTGTGTCAAGTAGGATATGATTTATTCAGGAATTCACGCGAAGCTGTGCCACGCGCGTTTTGCACGAAAGATAGACAGTATTCTCACCGGTGATTATATTCCTGACAAGAACATACTATGAGGAGATAAAGATGGAACAGATGCGCAGCAATAACAAAATAGGTATCGTCGGTATCGGAGAAGTCGGCGCGAGCCTCGCGTTTGCCCTTGTCATGTCGGGGCCCCAGAAAGACATAGTGCTTCTTGACGTTAACAACGATAGGGCCCTGGGGCAGGCAATGGACATGTCTCATGCGGCTTCTTTAATCAGGCCGATAACAGTCAGAGCGGGCAGTTATGAAGACCTGCATGATGCACAGATCATAGTGATTACAGCGGGTACGCCAAGGAAATCCGGGGAAACCAGGCTCAATGTTGCGGAACGGAATGCGACAATAGTCAAAGAGATTATTAAAGAAATCACCCATGTAAACAACAGCGCCATATTGATAATGGTTACCAATCCGGTCGATGTCCTTACCTATATAGCGCTTAAATCCTCGGGTTTTCCTTCTTCGAGGGTAATCGGCTCCGGCACATTATTGGACAGCGCCCGGTTTAGAACTTTGCTCAGCAACCGGTGCGCAATAGATGCACGGAGCATTCATGCCTATGTTATCGGTGAGCATGGAGATTCGGAGGTCCCGGTCTGGAGTTCAGCCATTATCGGCGGAACGGGTATCAGTAATTTCTGTTTTCGATGTATACATCCCTGCTCAGTAGAAGAACGTCAGGAGATCAGCAATAAAGTCAAGGGGGCAGGCTCTGAAATAATAAAGTACAAGGGGTCTACGTCATACGGGATCGCTATCTCCGTATTGAGGATCATCGAGGCAATACTGAGGGACGGAAACAGCGTGCTGAGCGTCTCAACACTCCTCAAAGATTATCATGGAATATCCGATGTCACTGTCAGCGTACCATGCGTAGTGAATGGCGCCGGTGTTGTACGCACCATTGATATAAACCTTTCCGACGAAGAACTGGCAGCATTTCTGAAGTCTGCAGGAATAGTCAGGGAAACAGCGGAGAAACTCATATAGACAACATTCATATCCACTGTGTCGAAAACCAAGGCCGAGAAGATCTTTGCCGGCATTATAGAGGCTATTGAGAAAACGGGGAAAATGATTATATATTCTTAACGATTAAACAAACTGCTGCGAGGAAATGATGATGTCCGGTTCATACCCAAAACTATCTCACCGAGCTATCCTGACAGGCGTCGCTGCGGCATCCGCTCTGCCATTCCTGATGGTGATGCTCTTTCCCGGCCAACTTCATTTTGTAATGGACAGCGCCTCATATCTTCTCTTCCATAATATTGCCGAGTTCTTTAGTGTCATGGTTTCCCTGTCCATATTCGGGGCCGGGTGGAATACCTATAACCAATCCAAAGACCGCCATGCACTTTTTCTCAGCGCAGCCTTCCTCTCCATCGGTCTCATGGATTTTATACACACCATGGCGGGCGCCGCCATGCCGGCCTTCATAACGCCGAACTCCACCAACAAGTCGGCCCAGTTCTGGATAGCCGTAAGGTTCTTCGAAGCTTTAGCTTTCCTCTGCAGCGCCTATATATATAAGGAAAGGCACATCGGATGGTTGCCGAAAGTAGTCCTTTCCAAAACGGTCCTGATGACAGTCGCCCTCGCAACTCCCGCCCTTATCTTTACCGGGATTACCTTCTATCCTTCCCGCGTGCCTGACGCTTTTGTTCCAGGGGTAGGGCTTACACCCTTTAAAGTGTATTCCGAGTACCTGATTGTCTGTCTGCTGTTCCTGGCTGCAGTCGCATACTGGAAGCGGATGAAACGGTCGGGAGACGGGTTTCTTATATATTATGTGGCCGCCTTTATCATCAGTGTCTTCAGCGAACTTGTATTTACGGCATATAAAACAGATTTCGATATCCATAACGTGCTGGGACACACCTACAAAGTTGTAGCCTTTTGTCTGATATATATCGGGATATTCGTCTCCACGGTAAAAAACCCCTATATCACTCTCACCAAAACAAATGAAATGCTCGATAGGGAAATCGTTGAACACAGACGGGCCGAAGAAGCCTTGCTTAGATCCAAGGAAGAACTGGAATTGCGTGTAGAGGATAGAACAGCCGCATTACGGGAAGGCAATGCTCAACTGCAGGTTGAACTCACGGAGCGAAAAAAAGCTCAGGACGCCCTGAGCCTGAGTGAGGAGCGATACCGGGCGCTCTTCAATTTTATGACTGAGGGTTTCGCCCTTCACGAGATTATCTGCGATGCGAAAGGGAAACCCTGCGATTACCGTTTCCTGGATGTCAATCCGGCCTTCGAGGAACTCACCGGTTTGACACGGGAACAGGTGGTCGGCAAAACCCACCATGAAGTCCTGCCCGACGATGACCCTTACTGGGTCATTGCTTATGGCGATGTCGCACTTACCGGTAAACCGGCCCGGTTTGAAAATTATTCTCCGGCGCTGAAAAAACATTATGAAGTATTTGCCTATCGTCCGGAGACAGGCAAATTTGCCGTCGTCTTCCGCGACATCACTGAACGCCAGCGTGCTGACGAAGCCCTCAGGCAGGCCCATGAAGAATTGGAATCCCGTATACAGGAGCGGACCTTCCAGTTGAGCGAAGCATATGAAACTCTCCAGAGAGAAGTGGAAGAGCGTAAAAAGGCAGAGGAGCAACTCATCCGGGTCCAGAAGCTGGAAGCGTTAGGCACCCTGGCAGGCGGCATTGCCCACGACTTCAATAATATCCTTGCCGGTATTATCGGTTTTACAGAGATGGTCTACGAAGATACTCCGCCCGATAGTCCCGAATACAGGAAATTAGGACTTGTATTGAAAGGGGCGCACAGAGGGCGTGATCTCGTGAAACAGATACTTGCCTTCAGCCGGCAAAATGAACAGGACAAGAAACCACTGGCAATGCATCATATCATTGAAGAAGGACTGAAACTCTTACGGCCCACACTCCCGTCGACGATTAAAATCGTATCGGAGAGTGTAACCGGTGATGACATCATCTTGGCCGACCCTGCACAAATGCACCAGATCCTGATGAACCTGGCCACAAATGCCTCCCATGCGATGAGAGAAAAAGGCGGCATACTACACATAGGCGCCTCAAGGGCCGTCCTTACCGGGAGGGACCCTGTCCCGTTCCCTGACATGACACCGGGAGAATATGTGATACTGGAGGTAAGCGACACCGGTTGCGGGATAGACCCCAAGACCCTTGAACGGATCTTTGATCCCTTCTTTACCACAAAGGAACAGGGGGAGGGAACCGGCCTGGGACTCTCCGTTGTCTATGGTATCATCAAGAACCATGGCGGTTACGTGACAGTCGAGAGCGAACCGGGAAAGGGGACTACATTTCACGTATATTTGCCGAAGATCAAGGAACAAAAATTCTCCGAGGAGAGAGTGGCCCCTCTTACAACAGGTGGGAAGGAGCGTATCCTCATTGTCGATGATGAGGACATCCTTGTCGAGTTAAATAAGCAGCGATTGAGCAGGCTCGGCTATGAGGTTATTTCGACTACGAGCAGTATAGACGCCCTGGATATCTTCCGGAAAGGACCCGATGCGTTCGATCTTATCGTTACGGACCAAACAATGCCCAATCTGACAGGGATAGACCTCGCAGCAGAACTGTTGGAGATAAAGGCCACGGTCCCTATCATCCTTTGCACAGGCCATAGCGAGACCGTAACACCGGAGATGGCAAAAGAAGCAGGCATCAGGGCATTCCTCATGAAACCCCTGACCACGGAAGAACTGGCACGGACAATCCGCGGGGTGCTGGACGCAAAAAGGATAGAATTACAGGAAAATGAATAGATGGGTAGAAAATCAGCAGTTGCACACAATAGCGAAAACAAGTTTTTAGATAAGCGGTATGTGATACTTACCTTCCGTATGATCCTGGCCGGGACCTTTTTTGTCTCCTCATTTGGAAAGCTTGTGGATATCGAGCACTACTCGGTCGCCATGGTATATAATTTCAACATACTGCCGGGACCACTGGCTATCGCCTTTGGATGGACACTCCCATTCATTGAACTCGCCTGCGCCGTTGGATTGGCCTTCGGCTTGTTAACCCGGCTGTCCGCTTTCGGCCTTGTGCTCATGAGCGCTTCTTTCTTCATTACCAAAGTTATACTGCTCTCACGGGGGACAGATGTGGAATGTGGTTGTTTCGGGGCTATCGGGTCCACTATGGCGTCATGGAGCATCTATCTGGACCCGGCAATCTTTTTACTATCGGTGACAATCCTTTTCTCGTCCCGGAAGAGCCGTCACTGGATATCTCTTGGACGCAGACTACCGGAGAAGTGGAGCAATAAGCTGGACCTTATATGGTGAAGGCAAACCGTGGGCATTAATTGCGGGACATTACTTACCTTCTAGTGGATACTTGGCCTTGGTCCAGTCCTCCCAGGCGCCCCTCACGCCACCTTTTAAATAATAAACTTTTTCGTAACCCGCCTTTAAATATGCTTGTGTCAAACTGACACTTGTTGAGTCATTCACTCAGGCACAATAGAGGATAATTGTCTTGTCTTTGGGATACTTGTTCATCCAGGAACCGAACTTCATGCTCTCTTCCCTCACAGCCCCCTTGATCTTCACTTTGCTGCTGTCCCAGTCGTACTTCGTACGAAGGTCAATAACGATTATATCGGCCTTTCCCAACAAAGGAAGAAGCTGCTCCTTTGTCATCATGTGCGCATCATCCGCTTTTACAATAGTGTACGCAAAGATAATAAGCACCAGCAGAACAGCAGATACAACATATTTCGTCATAATGCACACTCCTTTTTGTGGGCCTCATTCCAGATCTGACAGGCCCAATCCGATTGATCTTAACATAATTATAATACCGATCAAAACCATTTGCCACTAATGGGTTATTTTCTTTGATACATGATGCCTATCTTGACAACGGTAACGGAAGATCTTAAAGACTGAAAAAAAGAGGTGGTGTTCTATGAAAGAAATCATTCTTCCATAGATTAGCCTGAGGTTTTTGGGGAGTATTATTATGGAATTAACCGGTATTATCGCTTTCAGCGCAGGTTTGTTGTCCTTTTTCGCACCTTGCGTTCTGCCCCTTGTGCCTTCTTACTTAATCTTTATAAGCGGGGCATCCATCGATCATTCCGATGCATTCAGGACGGTAAAATTTAAAAAAATAATGCTTGCCCATTCCATCGCATTCGTATTGGGCTTCTCCTTTGTTTTTATAACATTAGGTCTATCATCTTCGATGATCGGCAACTTCCTGTCTACCTATCAGATATATATTTCCAGGATTGGAGGGGTGCTTCTCATAATTATGGGGCTTTTCAGCCTGGACCTCGTTAAAATACCTCTGTTAAATCATGAAAAAATCATTCACTTGAAGAGAAAACCGTTGGGCATATTTGGCTCCTTCGTCGTGGGTATAACCTTCTCTCTGGGCTGGACACCCTGCATAGGTCCGGCACTGTCTTCCATATTGATTATCGCTTCAACTGAGGAAAGTGCCAGACGAGGTGTTTTTCTGTTAAGTATGTATTCCCTCGGCCTTGCTATCCCCTTTATCATATCAGCCCTTTTATTTCACCGGCTATTCGGTTTTTTAAAGAGGTACGGCAGTGTCGTCAAATACACCTCGAAGATCATGGGCGTACTCCTCATCATCATCGGTCTTTTACTGCTGACTTCATATTTCAACAAATTAAGCGAATGGATGATGCAGCTTTTTTAAAATATTTAACCCAGGATCACAGGAAGGTCCTATCTTTGTCTTCAACATAGTATCTTTATACGCTGAACGGTCTGTACATATTAAAAAACCTGCTATAGGATTACTTTACCATATGATGAAAAAGGAGGAGCAAATGAAAAAAATGGTATTTGCAGTTACAATAATTCTTCTTTCAGGCTTTATTCAAGCAGCTTTCTGTACAGAACCGGCACTGGATCGGGAGAGTGTCCCCAGGATTACAAAAGAACAACTGAAGATGCAACTCGGTAATGCAGATCTCATAATCATCGATGTGCGCTCACTCCATGATTGGGAAGAGAGTAATATCAAGATCAAGGGGGCTTTCCGGGAGGAACCATCCAAGCTTGGTTCCTGGATCAATAAATATCCGCAGGAAAAAACCATCGCTTTGTATTGCAAGTGAGTAAACGAGGCAACCAGCGCCAGTATGGCGCTGCAATTGATGTTAAAGGGATACAAAAAGGTTTACGCGCTGAAGGGTGGATGGGCAGAGTGGGAATCAGCGAAGTACCCTGTTGAACCCAAGAACGGCAGGTAGGAGAACAAAAACACCTGCATTATAAGCGATACAGGCATACCTTATCATATAAAGACTCTCTTTACTGCCTCGTTCAGTTTATAAAAATGGGGAGCAATAGGCTCCCCATTTTTATAAATATTTCTTTATTTTCTGAATGTTTTCTTATTTTGCTTCTATTTTTGTTGCATAGTTTATGTAATCTACTGTCTTGTACGTCACTTTGACTTTTGAGCCGATCATCAGACCTTTTGCCCTGTTATAATCCTGATTAAACGATGCATAGTCGTCCTGTACGGTGAGGTTGCTTGTGGCGCCCTTCACGACAACACAATGGCATGCTACATCATGGCTTAAAACAGTCCCTTCAAAAGTCATCACCTTTGCCAGTGCCAATTTCTTGTTGAATTCAGCTTTGGGATCTTGATCCTGCGCATAAACCCCACCCGCAAAAACCATCGCCAACAATACCGCCAACGCAACCAACATAACTTTCTTCATACCCTTGTACCTCCTGTTTAGTATTTAAAAACCTTATGATACAGTTATATAGCGGCTTATTCCCACTGTCAAGGGGGGAAGGATTATATAGTTGTAAAAAATGTTATGCAGCCATGTGAACACATGAGGGTGTGCGTAGGGCCACTCTATTCTTCTTTTATAGTTCCTGGCAGTATGTATATCTGGTCCTAACAGAGGCTACTCTAACACTTCGGTACTGCGCCTTCTGCCTTGCGATCCTCCACAAAAGGTTGAGTTATGTATCTTTTCCGATTCGATCATTCTGGCCAATACCGATGCAACATCGCTTAATGAACCATCCTTAAAGCTCAGATAACGAGGGTGCAGGCTGTGGCCTATCTTAACGGTGGAAATGTTGTTATCGGGAAGCACAAGAATAATGCGAAGATTATCAAAGAGAGCCTTAACGGTTATAATCTGTTTAAGATCTTTTCCATCGGAAATAAGAAGAACAACAATAATAGATTCGCATTGCGGCCTGCGGAGCCTTGACGATAATTCCGAAATAGTGCCGTATATCTCAATATTCTCTTTTGGCGCCAATCCGGTAAGCATATTCCTAAAAATATCTCCATATTGATCGCCTTCTTTCGCATACAGTATGATCCTTGTTTTATTCTTTGCCATGTTCCCACTGCCTCCGCATGCTGTATTGGTGAAAGTTATACCACGTTGTATTCAAAGGCGCACTGAAGCGGCGATGATGAGTCGAAGAAGGCAACTTAATATTACATGTTGTTTCGTCTTGACCGAGCATAGAATTTTCATACCGCAAGATACATGCCACGGCATATACAGAATTGGTTATTATTATTTTCCTTTTAATATCTGTATGTTATAAATTATTACGCTGAAGGGTAATAAACAAATTGTCTTCCGGTTTCCTGTTCGATAAGACAATATATTGCCGGAAGAGACATTATCTGCCGAAACAAGACTTTTGTCAATTCATGAAGAAGATCAAAGGGACTACTTTGTCATGTTGTATTTTTTCAGAAGCGCATATAAACGCGGTCTTGACAGGCCCGATACACGGCAGGCTTCTTTTATATTCCCTGCCGTAATCTCTATGAGGCTTGCCAGATACTTTCTTTCAGTATCTGAAATAGCCTTTTCCCGGTATTCACCCAGCGTAGGAAGTGATTCTACCGATTGAAACCCCTTCCGGCTATTGGCTTCGGGGGGATGCTTCTTCGTCAACTCCGTTTTCTTCAACCCGACACGTATATTTACCGGAAGATGCTTGGAGTAAAGGGTAGGCTCGTTAAATGCTTCCGATATTGCCTTTTCCATGGTGCTGATCAGTTCCCGGACATTGCCCGGCCATTCATAGGTCATAAGCCCATCGAGGAATTCCGGCGCAAAACCTTTTATGCCTATTCTATATTGTTCGCAAAGCTTTGCCATGTAATAAATCAGCAACCCTTTGATATCTTCGGGACGTTCCCGCAAGGGCGGAAGCTCTATACTGAGAGTCCTGACACGAAAGAGAAGATCATCCCGGAATTGACCTGCTTCCACCATTTCAACAAGGTCCCGGTTTGTAGCGGAAATCAGCCTGAAATTGCTCTCAATCTCTTTATCAGAACCGACAGGACGAAAACGGTGCTCCTGGAGGACCCTTAAAAAACTCTTTTGCACGGAAAGCGGAAGCTCGCCTATTTCATCAAGGAAGAGCGTACCGCCATGGGCCTGTTTGATAAGGCCTTCCCGCGCCTTATCGGCGCTGGTAAAGGCCCCCCTTTCATGGCCGAAGAGAATGCTTTCCACAAGGGTCTGAGGCAAAGAGGCGCAATCGACTACGACGAAGTTTTTACCTGACCGGGAGCTGTTTCTGTGGATTGCACTGGCAAAAAGCTCCTTGCCTGTTCCGGTTTCACCGGTAATAAGCACACTGGCATCACTCTGCGCAGCCTGTGCGACAAGGTTAAAACATGCTTTGAGCTGCGGGCTGTTCCCTGTTATCCCTTCCAGTTTCAACGCCACAGGGGGCTTTCTCGATGCCCTCTCTTCACGGTACTGAAGGGCGCGGATGAAGGGGAGTTGCATTGCTTTAATCGATGATGGTTTCTCGATGTAATCCCAGACACCGTTTTTTAAAGCCAACTCAGCCCCGCCGGAATTCCCTGAACCGGTAATGATAATAATTTCCGGATCAGACGGCGCTTCGCGTATCCTCGGCAAAATATCGAGTCCGTTTCCATCAGGCAGGTGTATATCCAGAAAAACGATATCAAAAGCTCCGGCGAATGCCTGGCCAAGCCCTTCTTTAATGCTCATGGTTTTTGAAGCGCTGTGCCCTAACCGTGTTATCATATCCGATAACAGCTCACAAAATATTTCATCGTCGTCTATTATGAGGACTTCGGCCATTTTTATTTTATTCTCTCATTTTTGTTTTCCCTTTGTCAAGGACACGCCGCACAAGGTGAGCAAATTCAATCTTGTCCATTGGTTTGGCGCAGACCTCTTCGATGCCGGCTTCGTTTACCGTGTCCAGGGGAATCGGTTCATTCAACCCCGAACAGATAATAACAGGGATGGCCGGGATTTTCCGGGATAACTCTCTTGCCAGTTCGAGGCCTGTCATACGGGGCATTGTATAATCGGCAATAACAAGATCAAACCCGTTCTGTGTTTCGCTTAAGAGCTCCAACGCGTCAGATCCGCTCGTTACGCCTACGACTGAATATCCAAGACGCTCCAGTCTCTCTTTATTCATTTCAACCAACAGATCTTCATCATCAACAAGAAGAATAGATTCATTTCCTCCCTGAATGTTCTTTTCATCTCTTTTTTCAGGGATATCCCTATGCTTCACCCTTGGAATAAATATGCTGAATGACGTGCCTTGTCCCGGTTTACTGTCGACCTTGATGGCGCCATCATGACTCTTGATGATCCCATGCGCTATCGAGAGTCCAAGCCCGCTCCCTTCGCCGGGGGCCTTTGTAGTGAAGAAGGGGTCGAAAATTCTTTCGAGCACCTCCGGCTCCATACCACAGCCGTTGTCGCTGACGATTAATTTTATGTAAGCACCCGGTTTCAATTCTTTATATGGATTGGACCCATTGGCGCCAATATCTTCTTCTGCAACAATAATATCCAGAATCCCTCCTTTATCTCGCATAGCATATGCGGCATTATTGCAGAGGTTAAGTATTACCTGATGTATCTGGGTCTCATCGGCCGGTATTATGTCCGACTTTGCAGAAATGTTTTTCCGGATCTCAATTGTCGAGGGCAGAAAGGCCCTCACGAGAGGGAAAACCTCATCGAGAATGGAACTTATTGAGACAGGTTTTTTTATCTGTTCACTTCTGTGGCTGAAGGTATGGATCTGCTTAACGAGGTCCCTGCCGCGATAGGCCCCCTTCAGCACAAGCTCAAGTCTGCGGCGCACGGGGCTTTCCGGCAAAACATCCTCGAGGACCATCTCGGTAAATCCGATAATGCCGGCAATAATATTGTTAAAATCATGGGCAATCCCGCTCGCGAGGGTTCCAATAGCTTGCAGTTTCTGTATCTGGCGGAATTCTTTCTCAAGTCTGACCTTTTCAGTCATGTCCCTGGCAGCCGCAAAAACACCAAGCACTGCCCCGGTTTCATCCTTATAGACCGCAGCATTGTATAAAACAGGGGTCGCCCGCCCATCTCTATGCAGGATCTCAAGTTCATAATCCCTCACAGAACCATCTTTGAAGGCCAACTGGTAACCCATTCTTGCTCGCTCCGAATCAGTAAAATAATCTGAAAAATCCGTTCCGATCATCTCTTCCCGGTTATATCCCGTTGCCAACTCGGTAGCCGTGTTGACATCGCTTATTTTTCCCTCGGAACTTATTGTCACCAGGGGATCGAGGCTTACTTCAATGAGATTCCGGTTATAGGCGCCAGCGGCCCGCAAGGCATGTTCCATGGAAAACCTGATAATGGCTTCACCGAGAAAAGGGGTTATCGATTCAAGAAATTCTACAGTCTCCAATGGCGCCATTCCATCCAGGCAATCGGCAATATGTATTGCACCGATTATCTTTTCATTGCGGCGAATGGGAATGATAGCCACGCTCTGATACCCTTTCCGGGTACAGACACCTCGATATTTCTTCCCTTCCTCTTCTGAAAGCCCATTGAAAAAGGCGATTGTATCATTACAGTAAAAAGAACCTCCTTTGGTAATACAGGGAAGGTCCTGCGTTTCCGGTTTGCCAAGCATAATTCTGACGCAGGCACAGCAATCATTTGTAAGACAAAGATGGTCCTCTGATTCCAAAAAATCATAGCTGAAACCCAGGCAGGATTCATACGGTATATATCCATCCTGTTTAAGCACCCTGATACCTATAGAGGAACAGCCACTCCAGACTCTTATCTCTTCAACAACACTGTCAAGGTATTCTTTGAGCGAACGTTTTTCTGCGAAGAGTTTGAGAAGGGTGTTGGTAACGTCAATCTGTCTTTCTGTCTTTTGCTGCCCTGTCATGCCCGATGGTACAGGGGTCTTTCGTGGTGCTCTGTCTTTTGCTTCAATGGGAGACGTTCTGCCGATATTTTCTTTCTCCATATTCACCTGCTTTCTCTGAAAATAGTTTATTCAATAATAGTTACACTTTTATTACATGTCAATGGAGCAGGTTTTATCAGGTCTGTCGGGGGAAAGTATGTCTTCAAGGGCAGGATTCCTGAACAAGTGAAAGGTATTTCACTCGCCTCTGCGGGCAATCTTATTGGCAAAAATACTGATAAGACCACCAAGCATGATGTATCCTGTCACAACCTCAATCATAACAAAAAGTGCCGCAGTGAGAGTCCTGGGAACAAAATCGCCGAAACCAAGGGTGGTAAATGTAACAATGCTGTAATAAAAAGTTGTCACAAAACTGAAAGGTAAATAGGCTACCCGGAAATGGTCCGGGCCTAAAAGATAATAGATCACTGCAAAAAAAACAGCAAAAAGTACTGACCAGAGGGCCCAGCGGGCAATAGACCTTCCACAGTCCGCAAGGAGCCACCAGATAAAAAGCTTAAATGTGCCTGATTTCGTATCCTGCATCTCCTCCAGATACTCCTGATCATGTAAAAATCTGGTAAACCGGCGGTTGCCATGGCACGATTCACGAATACCCCTGCATCGGATCGCGGTGGTGAGCATAATATCATACCTTCTTCTCCAGAGACGGCCCGGCTTCAATCCGATCTCCCTGAGGTATGCTGCCGGTGATTTCTGATCAAAAATAACAGCGGAAACATTGACCCCTTCAAAATTGGCGGCACGGAGGTCGGCGCCGGAGAGATTGGCATCGGAAAATTGAGCATCTTTACAGTTTGCGTTCACAAGGACCGCTTTTTCCAAATGGGCATGAGAGAGGTTGGCGTTCCGAAGGTCGGCATCCTCGAGGGATGCCTGATGAAGGTCGGCGCCCCGAAGGTCGGCGCCATTCATATTTGCGAAGAGAAGGTCGGCTTTTTTCAAACGAGCGAAGGGCAACCGCGCATTTGTGAGATCGGCATGGGAAAGGTCAGCCTTATTTAAATTCGCATGGGAAAGGTCAGCAGCAGTCAAATCTATTTTGCTGTCAGAGTGCTCTTCCCTCCAGGCATTCCAGGCATCAATACCATTGAGAAGCATCTTCAGTTGCCCGTCATTGGCCATATACAATTTCCTTTCGATCAAGATTTTGTTGTCTATTCTACAAAGAAAAGACTGATTATGCAATAAGGCATCTTTGAGGTCAATACGGAATGGAGGCATTCCTGAAAATTTGTCTTGTAAAAGAAGACAATGTATTGTCAAACGAATAATTTCAACAAGAAAAACGATCTATTTGTGAGTCTTTTTCACCATCATTTTTTGTGATGTTATCTTGTAACATATTGTTTTTATTATTTTATTTAACTATTCATCACAGGGCCAACCTCAGTGGCATGCTTCTTGATATATAGGTATATCTGATGAAACAGACTGGGATTTTTTGGAGGGCTTAATCGGGTGTGTGCGAAGAGCAGAAGAGATAATTCATGTACGACTCACAGAAGCGTTGTTGAATACGACTTCATTAAAAATGAAAATTATTAGGGGGACTATACAATGTTAGAAGAAACAACATACGATCTTGAAACCGTGGGCTCAATAGAAGATACGGATTTGCCCTTTCAGTTTGACCCGTACAAAAAATACCTTGCCGAAATACGGAGATATCCGGTATTAACACGGGAAGAAGAAAAGAGGATATCCAAACTTGTTTTCGATCATCATGATATGGATGCGGCCCAGAAGCTTACCGTGTCAAATCTGAGGATTGTCGTTAAAATTGCCATGAGATATCACAACGCATACAACAATGCCCTCGATCTCATTCAGGAAGGTAATGTCGGTCTTCTCCATGCAGTCAAGAAGTATAATCCCTATAAAGGGACAAAGTTCTCCACCTATGCGGCATTATGGATCAGGGCCTATATCCTGAAGTTCCTCATGGATTCCTGGAGTCTCGTCAAGACAGGCACCACTCAAGCCCAGAGAAAGCTCTTTTACGGATTAAATAGTGAAAAACGCAGGCTCGAGGCCTTAGGCATTCACCCTACACCACAGCTCCTTGCAAACAACTTCGGCCTGAAAGAATGGGAAGTGGAAGATATGGAGAAAAGACTTTCCCATACGGACGTCGCCCTTGATGTTCCCATATATGACGGAAGTGATGAGACCTTGATGGATAGAATGACATCTGACGAAGATGTGGAAGAGATAGTTTCCGGACGGCAAGAATCGGAAATATTATCAAACAATTTGAAAGCCTTTAAGGCTACCCTGGACGACAGAGATCTCTACATATTCAATCATCGCGTAGTAGCAGAGGAGCCGATGTCACTTCAGGAAATAGGGGATAGTTGCCGGATTTCACGGGAGCGGGTAAGGCAGGTGGAAACCCGGATAGTGAAGAAACTGAGGACACATTTTAAGGGAAGTCTTGCAGAACTTGGTACGCAAAATACCAACAGGAGTATCGGAATGGCACAAAGAGCGATGTAACCTTAGCTTTATAGGAGTTTTACAGCAAAACATTAACAGAATTAATCTGTTTGTAATAAATAAAATAAAGCAGATCCAAAGCGGATCTGCTTTATTTTTTGTACAAATGTAATTATTGATACCGTACTACAGTAGTGAAACATCTTCTTGTCAAGGCCAAGGCGCATTGGCGGCGCAATGATGCGCGTAGCATGGTTATTATATGAACTTAAGGGCTGTTAGTGGCCACCCAATACGTCAGGTACTGCCATAGTATCAAGAGATACGCCGGCCGGTAAGTTAAAAACGGTATCAGGCGCTCCGGTTTTAATATTCTTATACTCAATACTCCATTTCCCATTTACATTGGCTATCTTCACAGGAAAACGTATGTCTGTTGCGAACCATTGATGATATGTGTTGTTTTTGCTCCCCTGTTTTACGGTAACCTCATACTTTTTAGTCGGATGACCACCTATAGTTTCAGCGCCAATCTCTTTCCTGCTTACTTCACCGAATATCTTTTCTTCGGTCCACGGTTTAAGGCCGGTGTCAACTTAGCCTCAATATAGGTATTTTCTGCGCCATTGACCTCCCAAAGCAAACCCTTATCCCCCCTTATAATCGTGTAGATGGGCGTACTGCCTTTTTCCACACGGTACTTGTTGTCCTTAACATAAAGCTTGCCGTTTCTCGTGATTTTCCCTTCTTTCGTGATCCTGTCTGCCGTAATGTCAATTGCAAATGCGTATGAAAGCATTGCAACCATGCATAGAAGCGCACACCCTGATACCATCAAATACCTTTTCATTACCTTCCTCCTGTTTAATTTGGTATGTTTTGTCAAAGAAATACCGTTATTTTCACAAAACTTTTTGTGAATGTTGCACCTTTACTCAAGAGAGCCTGCCTGAGAGGCGGGCAGGCTCTCTTATAGTTTGTCGATTAACCGAAACTCATTATTTACACTCCCCTATTGAACCGACCTTACATCTCTTGCCATCGGTCCATGTTGCCTGATGCAACATAAGTTTGACTGAGGTTTGCCTTCGACAGATTCGGCTCCGGACAAGGTTGACTTAAAAGAGATTTGCATCGGAGAGATTCGCGCCGGAGAGATTTGCACCGGAGAGATTACCGCCGGAGAGCATTGCGTTCGACAGGTCCGCCCCGGAGAGATTCGCGCCGGAGAGATCAGCATATTCCAGAAACAGGTTATTCAATTTTGCCCCTGAAAGGTCACATTTTTTGCAGTTGTTCGTTTTCTTCAGATTCTGGACCTGTTTTTCATCAAATCCATAAAGCGTTGTCGAGGCAACAAAAACACAGAAAACAGCCATAAAAATTGTCAGCATTCCTTTTCTTCTCAACATAAAACCCTCCTTAAATGATGTATTTGAAACCTACCAATAAAAAAGGCCGCTTCCTGAAGACGTTTGCTTCAGGTGGCGGCCCGACCATCCTACTTGATTACCTCCAGAGACTTAAAACATCTCTGAACCCATTCAGATATTCAATTGTATGTTTCTTCTATGTCATTAAACACCCAATAAAAAAGGCCGCTTCCTGAAGACGTTTGCTTCAGGTGGCGGCCCGACCATCCTACTTGATTACCTCCAGAGACATAAAACATCTCTGAACCCATCCAGATATTCAATTGTATGTTTTCTCTATATCATAAAATATTAATATATCCTTGTGGAAAAGAAAGTCAAGTTTTTTTTAATAAACCCGGGAAAGTCTTGGGCAAAAAATGGCGGACCGTTTACATTTGATAAATTGATGAAGATTACTAAAAAACGCTCACTATAGGATGTGTGCTGGACAAGCCGCCCTCCCAAGTGATATTGAGCTCTGTTTTTCCGGCCTTCAATAAGTGTGAATACCATTCATAATCGGCTATTGCTTTTATTTGGGATATGCCACATAGTATGAACAAGAAAGATTTGTTTATGTGTTTCATCCATAGAAAAGCAGAATTACTCCTCGATACTGGCCTGATGGGGTCGAATATATGTTTATGACCCTTGGTTCCATCATAGGAAAACTACTCCATTTGAAAAGGACGTGCCCGAAATGCAAGCGGGATCAGATTGTGCCCTTGTTAAAAAAACATGAAACTGTTTCCTGTAGATTCTGTGGAGCCAAAGTTCCACCTTTAAAAAAATAACCAGATTAAACGTCCGGATACGAAAACACATCTTGAGACAGCGCGGCAACTGGTACATGGAAATTCACATAACTAAATGCCCTTATGGGATATGACCGGAAATGTCTTGAAAGATAGTGCCTTGACGTTCGGATGCTTAATCCATAGTATTGAGTAAATAATGTCTATAAAAAACAGAGGTCTTTGACGACATGGATCTGGAAAATTTCATCTCTTCAGCAGTCATCCTCCTCATTGCCGCTTCCGTCATGGTTGTGCTATTCAAACATCTCGGCCTTGGTTCAATTGCCGGACTCCTCGTGGCAGGCATCATCGTCGGTCCCCACACCCCTGGCCCCCAGGTCACAGCCCATGTAGAAAGCGTTCGAAGCTTCACTGAACTTGGGGTGGTGCTTTTGCTCTTTGTTATCGGCCTTGAGGTCAGGCCTTCACGGCTGTGGGCATTGAGGCGCGAAGTCTTCGGCCTCGGTTCCCTTCAAATTATTCTTAGTACTTCTGCGATTACCGGTTATGCCCTGTTGAATCATTGGCCCTGGAGGGCGTCACTCATTATTGGCCTGACTATGGCCGTGTCGTCTACCGCCCTGGTTATGCAGATGCTGCAGGACAAGGGTGAAATAGCAAGCCCTCATGGCAGAACGGCTTTTGGGGTCCTCCTCATGCAGGACCTTGCCATAGTCCCCATGCTGGCCCTTATTCCGATACTTGCCGGACCGGGAACATTCCCGGTAAGTATGCCCGGATGGAAACAGTTTGGGATGATACTGGGCCTTTTTCTCATGGTATGGGGGCTTGGGAAGTACGTTGTGCCTTTTGCTCTTGAGCAACTGGCTGGTCAGAGAAACCGGGAGGGTTTTTTACTGGTAACGATACTGGCAGTCTTCCTTGCCGCCTGGGCCATGCATCAGGCCGGTCTCTCTCTTGCTCTCGGCGCCTTCCTGATGGGTGTGTTTCTATCCGGTTCCCGGTATAGTATACAGATTGAAGCCTCTATTGAACCCTATAAGGGAATACTTATAAGCCTCTTCTTTGTAGCCGTCGGCATGTCTATCAACATTACATCGATTGCCGCCAATTCCCTCATATTCATTCAATACGCAGTTGCGGTTTTACTCATCAAAATTGCCGTCATGTTCGCACTCTGTCTTCTCTTTGGCATGAGCCCCAATCTTGCCATCAATGTATCCTTTCTCCTTGCTCAGGGAGGCGAGTTTGGTTTTGTCCTCCTGACCTCAGCAAAGGCCCTGGCGGTTATTGACGACAGCACTTTCGTTATGGGCATTGGGGTCATATCGGTCGGTATGCTCTTTACACCTCTCATGGTCAAGCTTGGTAATTATCTTGCCCGATATCTTCTCCACAAAAAAGAGGGCAATGAAGACATGCCTTTCCTGGATAAAGACGGCGCTACAAAAGGAAGAGTTATAATAGGCGGGTACGGCCGGGTAGGCCATGTGGTAGCAATACTCCTAAATGCCAGCAGGGTCCCCTTCATTGTCTTTGATAATGATCCGGCGCGGGTAGCACGGGGAAAGGAGGATGGATTTCCCGTCCACTATGGGGACATTGCCAACCCGGAGCTTCTGGCAGCCATCCATGTGGAGCAGGCTGCGCTTGTGGTTCTCACTGTAGACCGCGAACAAACAGTCCTTCAAGCTATCTCTCATGTGAGAAACAATTATTCCGGGATACCGATAATTGCAAGGGCCAGAGACCTTGAGGCAAGCGGCAGGTTGATCCAGGCAGGGGCGACACTGGCCCTGCCGGAGGCAGTGGAGAGCAGCCTTCGCCTGGCTAATGATACCCTCAGGATGGTTGGAGTACCGGTAGACAACATTGACCTCCTTCTCTCCGATGCCCGCAGAAAAGACTACAAATTGGTTGATTCCGGAGAATAGAGAGAAAGACAAATATACCAATACAATCACTGGCATTGAGACCATCCGGCGAAAATCTCTGAAACATGACACCTGCCTGACATATATAGGGGAAAACCCGGAATGATTTATAATGATTGGACCATTTAATTGGAGCGATTAAATATTTATTGCAAATGGGTCTTCAGGCGCAATTATTTTGTTGATAATAAAAATGAGATTGAATATAGTTAGAAACGGGAAATGTCTCTCTTCTAACGTATTCAGACAGTATAACAAACTGAGTGCAGGAGGCTACAATCTAACAATATTCTGGCATTTACAAACCAATTTCAAGGGGGTTATGGGTCTTATGGAATTTACACAAATCGTAGCATGCATCATCTTTCTCGCCAGCATTATCCTTGTCATTACCGGGTGGATAGACAGCGTTCTCGCTGCTCTCCTGGGCATTGTCTTCATGATTTATTTCGGTATCATGACCGACATCGATGCCTTCAAGATCGTTGACTGGAACGTCATCGCAATTCTGCTCAGTATCTGGATCATCTCGGGGTATTTCGGGAAGTCCGGCGTCCCGGATTTTATGGCAGCCATTATTCTGAAGGCGTCAAAGGGCAATGTGGCGCTCTTTGTGACTGCCCTTGGCATGCTGGCCGGTTTCGTCTCCATGCTGATCGATAACGTCGTCGTCGTCCTCATGTTCGCGCCGGTGGTATTCCACGCGTGCAGGAGATTCAAGTTTGCCGCCTTCGGGCCGGTGCTCTTCGTCGGTCTCTGCGCGAACTTTATGGGCACCGCCATGCTCTTAGGCGACCTGCCCCCCCAGATGCTGCATAGCGTCTCGGGCATCGAGTTCAGCGGCTTCATCTGGTATATGGGCCGACCGTCATCATTTTTCATTCTCAGCATTTCTTATTTTATCACCTGCGCCTTTTTCTACTGGAAGTTCTCAAAACAGTACAAGGGTATCAGAATGGATGTGGCGTCTATGGCCGGAGAGAAACCTCTCGACCATATCAAAGATAAACCCTTTGCCATTATCACCTGCACCATCTTCGTGCTGACCATTCTCGCCATGGCATTCAGGCCCATCTTCGGCTACACCCTTGGGTTTATCGCCATGTGGGGCGCCATATTCATTATCCTCTTTTTTGAGATATTCAAGGCAAAATTTAGTGTTGAAATTCCCGATGTGGAACATGTCCTCGCCGAACTCGACTGGAGGGCAGTCTTTTTCTATGTGTCACTCTTCGCGCTCGTAGGAGGCCTCGAACATTCCGGGGTCATCAAGATCGTTTCCGACGCTATTACCCCTCTGATCAAGCAGAGTCTGGTCGTGGGAAGCACAGTGCTCTTCTGGGTAACAGCGCCCATCGTGGGCATTGTAGAGCATGACGCTTATATCCTTACCATGCTTTATGTCATACGCGACCTTGCCACTTCGACAGGCGTCAATCCATGGCCCCTCTACTGGATGCTCCTCTGGGCAGGCACACTGGGAAGTAACCTCACCATCGCAGGCGCACCTGCCCTCTTTGTGGCAAAAAGCTTAGGAGAGAAGGAAGACCAGCGTACGGTCAAGCTCAAAGAGTTCCTCGGCATCACCGTGCCCTACGTGATTATCTCTCTTATCTGCTGCTACATTCCGGCAATGATCGTATGGGTTCTCCCCTTTGCGAAGTAGGAGGCATATATGGCTATTCTAACGATATCAAGAGAGTTTGGAAGCGGCGGACGGGAAATCGGCAAAGCAGTGGCCGAAGTCATGGGCTACGACTATGTAGATAGGAAGAGGGTCCTGGAGGACATGAGTAAAGCGGGGAGCGTCTGGGAAGAAAAGGCGAAGCACTTCGATGAGAACTATCCCAACCTCTGGGAGAGAAGCGACTGGGCCTTTAAGGGATTTGTGGCGCTCAACCAGAGTCATTTCCTGAATTATGCCTTAAAGGGCAACACTGTTCTCATGGGTCGCGGAGGCAATTTCCTTCTCAAGCAGTTTCCTTTTGTGCTGAAAGTCCGTACGATAGCGCCCATGGATAAACGGGTCGAACGAATCATGGCACGGGAAGATATCAACAGCGAGAATGCGGCATGGCTCATCGAGAAGGCAGACAGCGAGATGTCGAAGGCGGTCTATCTCATCTACGGGAGAAACTGGGATGATCCCGAAGAATATGATCTCCTTTTCGACACGTCAAAACAGAGCCAGGATGAGATCGTCGCTATTATAAAAAGGGCACTCCTGGAGAAGGACACACACAATACTCCGGAAGCCAGGCAGGCTCTGGAAATACGGGCCCTGGCAGAAAAGATCAAGGCAGCCATCCTGACGGAGCCCTCTTTCGTCCTCTCCATGCTGGACGTCGACCCCAGAGAGGAAGGCCTTGCCAGATATGGTCTCATTGTGCGCGGGATTGTTCATGAGCGAGACGACATTGAAGGTATTGAGAAATTAGTCAGGGAAATGGCCGGTGAAATACCGATAGAGTCACATCTTCAGTACAGGATGTATCCGAGGTTCGGCAGCCGATAAGTATTGATCATCAAAGTACGGGGTCTTGCATAGCAAACATGCAAGACCCCGTTTATATTCAAACCAACTTGCTCTAAAATGCTCATTATAAGAGGTACTATTTCATTCCTCAAGCAAAGATGATATCGAGGCGGCGAGGAGGAGAAAACCGGAGCGTACATCCGTACGTGAGGATTTACGACGACGCGGCCAACGAAGAGAGCCCTTTGATTGAGGCATGGAATCAGTCTTCTGTTCCAAACTCCTCATTCATCACCTGTGCAATGCTTATACTTGAGAGCACCGAGATCTTGACCGCGCTGATCGTGCGGTATATCTCTTCCGGTCTCATCTTCTTTCCATCGACCGTTAAAAGATGGTCATCAATGGATATGCCGAAGAGACGCTCATTTTCCTTGAGATAAGGGAAAATCAATTCCCAATCCCTTTCACTGAAAGGCAGGATTTCTCCGCCGTTTAACTGTTCCGGAACGATCTTTTTATGAGGGTCACGGACAAAGATGGCGCCGCCTGATGCGAGCGAAAAGAGGTTTGACCCCGGATAAGGCGTCTCCTGGGGGATTACTTTACTGTTTTTATCGAAGGTAAGCCCGTTGAGGATAACAAAACCCCCGCCGTTGTATGGGTCGCCAGCCATAAAAGACTCGGCGAGAAAATCAAGGGCCGTGCCGTTAATAACAACCCTCGGCTTTCCTACGGCATTGATGAATGGACGGCCTGCCGCATTTCCCATAACATAGACATCGCCGCCCTTTGCTCCATACATAAAAGTCTGGCCCACATCTCCATAGACGACAAGCTTGCCCGCCTTCATGATCTGTCCCAACTGGTCCTGAGCATTGCCGTGGACATATATCTCGAGGCCGTCTATACCTGATGCGAGGTAATCGCCGGTAGAATCATAGGCATCGATACGGACACCTGCTGAATCGGGGCCAAATCCACAGCCCAGAAAACGTTGGCCACGATGGCCGAAGCAGACAAACCGCCTCCAGCCGAGGTTATACGCCTTGAGATATGAGACTGGCGAACGAATCGTCTCCTTCAGGGGGAAACTTTCCCGCATCGGCAACGAGTGTCTTTTCGCCTTCAATGGGCCCCCGGAGCGCCTTGCGGTTTTCAAAATCGATCCTGCGGCCATACATGACGGTCCCTTCGTCATTAATCATCGGCACACCCTTGAAGACCACATCAAGGGCAGTAGAAACCATCTGCAGTACACTGCGGCGTCTCTTGTCACCAAGAGGATACCGCCGGTCGAGAAGGAGCGTGAGGAGGTTAATCACCGGCCCCTTCATGTCATCTTCTTCGGCAAGAGCGACAAGAAGATCAAGGTAGGTATAGAAGCGGGCATAATCCCAATTGGGAAGATACTCGGTAATATCGTTAAAAAGCTTTTCTACATTCTTGTGGGACAACTCCCTGACAATGCCCCTCAGATGATCGACATGGCATGTTGGCCGTCGGGATAGTCTGGAACTGAAATCGAGGGGTATCTGCTCCTTCGGCACATCGATCGCGCGTCCGAATTTATCGGTGCAGGTAAGGTCCATTTTACCGGGGGAAGACTCTTTCACGGTAAACATGAAGGCCCCGCCATCGGTATAGCTTCCGCCCCGTGCATTCCAGTATTGGTCGGCAATGGTCCCGAACCGGGGGTCTTCTTTTGCAAGGCTCGCAAGTGTCGCATCAATGGCCTGTTTCTCCGAACAGATGAGACCGATCTCCACATCACCTTTCTGGAGCGCAAAGACCTGTGGCCGGAGCATGGCCGTATCGGTAATGCCGATAAGCTGGAACTGCTTGTTCTTTACATCGGTGCGGGCAATAATAAAAAACCACGGCCCGTCGGGAGAACCATGGATGTGAGCCGCCTGGATCTGCCGGTAGATGCGCTGTTTTTCGACAGGAAGGTGGTCGAAATCCATCTCACTTGTCGGCGCAAGTGCTTCGATGATGTATTCGAGAGGATAACCGTAGACCCGGTTCAGGAGGTCGAAAACCTGAACAGAGACCTCCGTATCTGTAAGAAAAAGCGGGTAGACATTACGCTGGCGCAGGTAATCGGAGACTGAGTAATAGTTTGCAAAATCTCCGTTATGGACCAGGGCTTCATCAAGACCGATAAAGGGATGGGCGCCGCCCGGGTGCCACACGCGGCCTTTCGGTGGGATATCGCTGATGGGCGATCCAGATATGGGCATTAAAGTTTTCGAGTTTATAATATTGGGCCACCTGCTCTGCGTAACCGACAATCTTCAGGATCATCATATTTCTGCCGTGAGAGAGAACAAAGGCCTTCTTGTCGCCAAGAGCGCTATAAAGGGCAAGATTGAGTTGATAGGTATTCTGATAGATAAATTCTTCTTCCGCCTTGTCAGGTGGGAGCATCTCCAGATGCCGCTCCTTCTGGAAAGCTGCCAGGACTTCCGGTTTCACACGGACAAAATAGCGTTTCACCTGCAGGGGGTTTTACTTCCAGGCCGCTAATGTCCCGATAATCATCGATAGTCTCAATGAAAGCTTCATGGTCAACGTTGAAGTGGGGTCTGATGAACCGGGCCTCCATCTCGGGAACGATGGATTCATCGATGATGGCAATCTGAAGAAGAAAGTCTTCATCGAGGGTCTTCTGGTCAACACCCAGCTGGCGGGCACGAGGCCGACAGCGGCAAGTCCTCCGCCTTTGCCGTTCCCACGGTTGTGCATCTGGACGGATGGCTCAAAGATATGTTTCCCGCTGACAGGGATATTACAGGCAAATCCGGTAACCCCGCATCCGCCTTCTTCCGCTTCTATACCTTCCTTCTTGATATCTTTTGCAGCCTCACGAAGGGCAGAGCGGCTGTTAATAATCTCCTGGGAAAAAAGTTTCTTACTCATAATCAACCTCGTAATGAACGCATACTGTGTGACTCATAGCCTTGTCTCTTTTTCCAATGCACCCGTATTCCGTGCTATTCGCTGTTTTTTCCTCTAAATTCAATACGACAGTTCTCATAGGTCCAGTTCTCCCTCAATCTCTTCCTCGTGCATATAATCGAGGTGAGCAAGGAGATCGAGACGTCCCGTCAGCTCTTTTACACTTTTCATATTGAAACGCTTCAGGATCTGAACAAGCTGCCTGCGCCATGTGAGATACATATTGATAATCCGTTGGGTACCCCATTCCAGTTCCATGAGTCCTGCCAGTTCTTCATCGGTGGTTGCAATGCCACGGGCGCAGCCCCGTCCCGATTCACAATGGTGACAGCGGATGCATTCAAGGGCCACCATATCGGCAGTACCGAGACAGACGCCATTTGCGCCCATTGCAATGGCCTTCGCCATGTCATAGGCCGAACGGATGCCACCGCTTGCAATAATAGTGATCTTGTCCCGTATGCCTTCAGCGACAAGGAATTTATGGACCTTCGGAAGGGCATATTCGATAGGCATGGCAATATTCTTCTTCGCAATATCCGGCGCCGCGCCCGTTCCGCCATAACTGCCGTCAAGCTGGACAATATGCGCCCCGGCGATAGTAGCTCCCCACGGTAACCATATCCACATCGGTCGGCGTCGAGACTTTCACCGATACAAGGGCCCTGTGGTTCATCTCTTTAACCCAGTCCACATGTTTCTTGTGGTCTTCCACCGAATAGACGCTATGGAAGGGAAAGGGTGAAAAAAGAGCGCTTCCTGTCACGGCCTCACGCATGGCCGCAACACGGGGCGTTACCTTATCGCCAAGAAGATGGCCGCCAAGACCCGGTTTGGCCCCCTGGGCATATTTGAACTCCACAATACGGACCCGTTTGATCGTCTCTTCCCTGACGCCGAAGAGACCCGTTGCCACCTGGGTAATAATGTGGTCATCATAAGGAATCAGTTCTTCCGGGTAACCGCCCTCGCCGGTACAGCAGAACGTCCCCAGTGCGGTTGCAGCCCGCACACGGGACAGCATAGTAGTAAGACTGACGGAACCAAAGGACATACCGCCGAGATAGAAGGGCACCGGGATGGTCACTTTGGGACGTGTATCACCGGAATGGTTGAGCTCGATGGCGGTAGATATTTCTTCGTCAGGCACTTCTTCGTTCTTATTCTTTGGAAAAATAAAGCGGATCTTGTCGAATCCGCCACCTGAATCCCCTGTTTTGTAATTGAGTCCCTGGTGGGGTATCCTGCCCGTATCGGCCATATGCCAGGTACTGGCAAGGAGATCTCCTGACCAGCGCTTATCCCCCAGCACTTCAAAGGAAGGGTTTACGGTAAGTGAAATTGCCTTTTGAGGACATTTATTTACACAATAAAAATCATTCCCGCTGCACGGGAAACCAATACAGAAATGGTCTGACGATGCCTTGGGCCATTTCTGCCCTTTTGTATAGACACCATAGGGGCAAAGCTCCATACAGAGACCACAGTTATTGCAATCCTTGTTGATGCTGACACGGTATTTGCCAAGGGCATTACGGAAGCGGCTCGGCGCCTCCTTTACCATTGGGAAAACAAATCTTTCGTTCTCGGATGACATGGCTAACCTCTTTTTCCCATGGTGGCGAAGATCTCTTTTTCAAGGTCTTCAAAAAACATGGCCCGTCCCATCTCTCCCCTTAAGCGCCGCACCTCGCGTATGCCCATGGCTCCCATGATTTCAAGAAGCTGGTTGTGCCAGCCGGCAAGGAGATTTTTGATCCGTGTGGAACCCCAGACATGGTCAACGCCTTCAAGCTCCACAGGACAGGCGATCCCTTCTTTACAGCGTCTGCAAACCCTGCATTCCATTGCTATCAGGAGCGGGATATCGACGGTAAGGGCATCGGCGCCGCAGATAATCAGTTTTGCCATATGCTCTGCCATGGCAACCCCACCGCCCCCGATAAGGGTAATCTGATCGCGGAGCCCGCCATCGACAAGATCTAGGTGGATCTGTCTCATCCGTTCTTTAATGAAGAGGGGCTTCTCTGCCTTTTCAAGACCAAATTCATCGGCGACCAGATGGAGTACTTCAGCGCCTTCTTTGACAAGCATTGCTGCCCGTTCCGAAGCGCCGGGGCTGAGTTCCATTCTTATAAAGGTAACAAGCCGGGGATTTTTTTCTTTTAGGTACTTCTGCTGCGCTATTGCCTGTTCGCTGTCAGGTATCTCAATCGCCAGGAGCTTTTTGATAAACCCTTCATCAAGTTTTTCCGGAGCACTGTCAAGATAGAGGATAGTATTGGCAAGATATTCTTCTATGCTCTGATCGAAATCAGCCTGCCGGACAATGGCAAATGTACCCAGTGACCGGGCGGCCTCAAGGAAGGCGCGGGTAATCTTCTTCCGTGCCGGTGACCAGGGCAGTATATCGAATATGACCGGAAGGGGTATCTCAACAAGCGGAGGAGGAATAACGGTAAGGTTTCCGGCAGCATCAAAATCGAGAGCTACAGCTTTTCGACCGAGATCAACGGTCGTGCTGATATATTCACGCCCGTGGATACCGTCCCTTGTGGGACGGACGATCTCGGACATATCGGTCCACATGGCATCAAAACCGGGGCCTGAAAAAGTCCCGCCGTAACCTCCGCCTGACACCGGAATACGTCCGCTTTCCGCTTGAGACCAGAGCGCTGATATAATCTCAGGGGTCCAGTAATGATCTCCCAGCGCTTTATAGGCCGGGTTGAGTCCTTTCTGAATAAGCTTTGCGGGACAGCCCTGGACACATCTGAAACAATCTTTACAGACACTGTCCAGTGAATCGAGCATCTGGCGTGCATCGAGGTTACGCTTTTCATACACTTTATAAACACAATTCTTTTTCACGCAACTGGGGCATTTCAAACAACCCTCTTCCCAGGCCATGACGCCTGATTTTGTGATCGCCTGAAATCTGTTCGATACCTGCGCCGTAGCTATATGATATTTAGGGGGCATCTCTTTACTCCTTTTACACGAAGGGCCGTGGGGCAAGCCCGGCTTCTGCGACAAGCTGCGGCACTATGTCTTCCCACTCAATGGCCATGATGTGGACCCCGTGGATGCCTTCCATCTCTTTAAGCGATTTAATGGTTTCTACGGCAATCTTGACGCCTTCTTCGCGCTGTTTATCTGCAGGGACAGACTTCATCCGGGTCAATGATCTCATCAGGTATATCCATACCGGCAACCTGTTTGCTCATATATTCAGCCATACGGGCTGATTTGAGCGGAGTAATGCCGCCCAGTATATAAACCTTTTCATGAATCCCGAGCTCTTTCACCTGGTCCATCCACTCCTTGAAACGGGTAAGGTTGTAAATACACTGCGTCTGGATAAATTCGGCGCCTGCGGCAACCTTTTTCCCGAGACGGACAGCCCGATAGGTAAAGGGGTCTGCAAAGGGGTTGGCAACTGCTCCGATAAAAAGATCCGGTGGTTCTGTGAGTTTATCGCCGCCGAGGATCACACCCTCATCCCTCATCCGGCGAAGAAGGCTCACAAGCTGTATGGAGTCGACATCAAAGACACCCTTGGCCTGAGGCTGGTTGCCAAAAGATTGATGATCGCCGCTTAAACAGAGAATATTGCGGATACCGAGGGCAGAAGCGCCGAGAATGTCCGACTGGAGTGCGATACGATTGCGGTCACGGGTAACCATCTGGAGCACCGGGTCAAGACCCTCTTTTTTCAGGATCACACAGGCTGCAAGGCTGGAGAGACGGACAACGCCGGTCTGATTATCGGTAACATTTACGCTATCGACAAAGCCTTTCAGCACCTTCCCTTTTTCCGCACCGCCTTTGGATCGGCCCCTTTCGGGGGTCCGCACTCAGCGGTAACAGCAAAATGGCCTGCCTGCAAGACCTTTTTCAGATGACTTTCAACTTTCATATCTTCTGGTCCTCCCTGACGATTTTCCTGGGCCCTTTGCCCTGCTGCTTCGACCAGTCGGCGGGTGGATATACCTTTTCCATAAGGTCGAGTCTGCCGCTCTCATCGAGACGGGTAATAATGAGTTGCCATGCGCAGGGCGTATCGGGGTCCACTTCGCACTTGCCGTCCTTGGAACCACCGCAGGGACCGTTATAGAGCCCTTTGGCGCAACGGGTTACAGGACAGACAGCGGCAAAATATCCCAGTTTGCAGTCGCCGCATCCGCGGCAGTTCTCAATCCAGAGACCTGCCTCTTTTGTCTCACCGATAAAGGTGGTATTCAGGGCAGGGATGATAACGGCTTTGGGAAATACTTCCGCGACAGCCTGGACACCTGCGCCGCATCCGAGAGAGAGCACTGCGTCATACTTGTCGATAAATTCCGTGAGCTGGTCAATAAACTCGTAGACACACTGACGGTCAAGGGTGATCTCTTTTATTTCCAGTTCGCGGCCTTCTTTTTTTGCATCCATACGGAGGAGAGAGGCCAGAAGTCCGACTTCCTTTTCTCCGCCAGAGGCGCATTCGGCGACACAGCTTCCGCAGCCGGCTACAAGGATCTTTTTGTAGGGTGCGATCAGTCTCCTTGATTTCAGATAAAGGTTTTCTTTCTGCAGTAATCATGCCTTACTCCTTATTATGTGTTTAGGCTCGTCATCCGCCGCTCCCCTAAACCATTTAGTCAGTTTAAACAGTTCAACATGGGGCCTGCCGTGCAAGAAGCTCCCGTGCAACTTTATCAATCGTCGTTACTTCTCCGGCTGGAAGATGAATCAACTCCAGACGCTCAGGTTCAAGCCCGATCTCTTTGATAAGCCCCTGAACATAAGCAAGGCGTTTCCGGGCCCGTAAATTTCCTTCACGAAAACGGCATGCGCCTTCGGGGCACGTTACAACGTATACTCTATCGGCGCCCGATTCCAGGGCACGCATAAGATGAAGAGGTTCAAGACGTCCGCTACAGGGAAGCGGGAAAAATCTGATCTGTGATCCAAGCTCCTTTTCAAGGACACGCCTGTTTCCATCCTGATCCGCATCAAGCTGCTGACAGAAAAAGATTGTAACATTACATCCTGCGCTTTTCTGGTCCATGCTCATTCCCTATCCTTTTATAAGCCTTTTATGAATAAAAAAAGGGCGTCCTTTTTAGACGCCTCAATCGTTGAGTGTACTTTCCATGCGACACGACATTGTGCCGCAGTGCCGAAAAAAATATACAATTTATCCTACCATCTGTCAATACCTTTCAAGTAAACGTTGACAATACCTTTTCACGATCCTTTGACCGTTATCAATGCCCGTTCTTTTACGCTCCGCCACAAAGCACGGCGTCGTTCTTTCGCTTCCTTTGCATCATCGACAAAAAGCCTGATAACTTTCTTTATTCTCTGGGACGACTCTATAATCTGTAAAAAATTAGCAAGAATCCTGTTTGTCCCCGTTTCATACTTATCTTTTACTTTCCCTGTTTCCTTGAGCATCCTGGCAAGGACACTCTTTTCCTTCTCCTCAGAAAACCAATTCTTTATCATATCCTCTGTAACCTCAATGTGAAACTGAAGACCATAGGCATTATGACCAACGCGAAAGGCCTGGTTCCTGCACTCTTTCCCTTCAACAAGCAGCATGGCCCCTTCAGGGATATCAAATGTGTCGCCATGCCATTGAAAAACGTGTATATACTCAGGACCTCCCATGAAGAGAAGATCTTTCTTCCCCTCCACGGTTTTTTTCACTTTATACCAGCCTATTTCTTCCTTTGGGGCCTTTTTTACTCTGGCGCCGCATGTTTTTGCAAGAAGTTGGGCGCCGAGACAGATACCCAGGAGAGGAACTTCCTCGATGAGGGCCTTTCTGATGAGGAGGTCTTCCTCTTTCAAAAAAGGGTACTCTTTTTCATCGTAAACACCCATAAATCCACCAAGTATTACCAGCGCAGCAACCTCATCAAGGGTGCCCGGCAGTACCCCGCCTTTACTCATTTCAATAATTTCAAGTTCCCATCCACAATTTGTAAAAAAAGGCTCAATTATGCCGGGGCCTTCATTCTCAATATGTTTTATGACAACAATCTTGCCTTTCATTTCACTTCTCCTTTTTCCCATAAATCGTTTATATCAATCCATTATCCTTTTTATCATGTATTTCTTGAGAGAATCAGTATTGATAGTGTGTTGTATGCAACTCTCCCCCTGAGTACCAACAATACGGATGGCATGAACCTGGTAATGGGAAGATACTTCAAACCAATCAATGTTATACGCCTCCTCAGGTTCGAGAAACGAATACTTCTCATAAAGCTGACTGGATTGAACTGCTCTGTCCGGTAAATTGAAAACCCTCGAGGGCGTTGAGGGATTTACACGTCAATGTGCAACAATAGTATAATACACCACACTCATCTTTACAAATAATCCTTCAATTCCCTTGCCAGACCGGGGTTATTCTTCTCTTATGCTACGCCATCAAACTCGTCGGCATCTTCATACACATACGCTTAGATCCGGTAGCGATTTTCACATACTCACCAAAGCCACGAAACTGCAGCATACAGACTGTTCACTCACCTTCACCAGGTTTGAGTCGCAGAATCTATGGTAATGGCCAAAGTGGCTCGCAGCCAACTGAACCTTTCTTTCATAAATTCAAAATCAGGTCCGGATGTTATAAAGGCTGCCTTTCCCTTGATCAAGAATCCGGCGCCTGGACCGTGCAAGCCCTCAACCTTGCTGCTCCCCAGTGTAATCAGCACATTGGGGTTGTGGGCAATATTAGCCTCTGTCTTATGCATGTAACCCGCAGGAATGAACAATCGTCCGTCTGATGATATTCTCATGTAGCTATTCCAGGTGTTTACCATATGCGGCCCATCCTTTCCTAGTGTCGCAATGGCAACAACCCCATCTTTTTTCATAATTTCCAGTAGTTTATCCGGGATCATCGGGACTACCTCCTGTTGTTTGGTTTGCTGTTCTGTCTGACATATAATATATCCTTGCAATAATTTCCGGAATATAAATATTTACTAAGAAAAATGAAAATAAACATATTCATTGATCGCAAGGGGGCGGGTCCCAGGTAAAACAAGATATGAGGACCATCCCCTTGCGATGTTGGAAATTACTTCTTGGGCGGAAAATTTTCGGGATCAATGACGAACCACACGTCATTCAATTTCTGACCGCCGGTATCCCCGACTTTCATGTCGTTAAACCAGTAGTACAGAGGGTATCCCCTGAAGGTGGTCTGTTTTTTTCCGTCGTCCCTGGTAATCGTCCCAAATTCTTCAGCTTTGATACCGCCAGGAGGCGCCACAGTTTCGCGGTAATAGACGGGCCATTTTTCCAGGCAGGGACCAGCGCAGGCACTCTTCCCCATAGAATCCTTCGTGAACCAATACAGGGTCATCCCCTTTGCATCGGTGAGGAATTTACCCAGACCTTCTTTTTCGGAGACCTTTACTGCGTGATTATCAGCAAAAGCAATGCCTAACCAGACTACTACGGCAAAACAAACGAACATCCCTATGAGTATCTTTCTCATAAAACCTCCTCTAAGATTTTGATCTGTCCTTGCCAACAAGGCTTGTCTCTTTGCGCCAACCGGGCATAAATAATGATGAACATTAAGCCTTGTCAAGTTAGTTGTCAAGATCTGGGAGAGAAGCTATAAGATAGACATTACCAACTGAAATATGACACCCAATGCTTCTTTGTCAAAACTCAATTTCATGAAGAAATTGTCACCTATATCGATAAAATCAAATGATATTTAACAGTATCAAACGATTTTGAGAAGTCGCTTATAACATTTTTTGCTCCAGACTTATAACGCGCGGCTATAGTTGACCTTTTTAATTGACACCTCGATAATTATACGATAATCTTCTTCAAACATTTATATTAAAACACCATGGTATCATTTATAACCGGGAGGCCCAGATTAAAGATCCCTCCAGGGAACATCCGGGACTAATCCGGGAGATATCCCTTCTACAACAGCGAATCCGGAAACTGGAACAATCGGAATCAGACCGCAGGCATGCAGAGGAAGCTCTTCGGGCAAGCGAAGCAAAATACCGTTCCCTCTTCGAAAATGCTATAGAGGGCATCTTCCAAACAACGCCTGAAGGAGGACCCATCTCCGCCAACCCGGCTCTTGCAGGGATTTTCGGGTACAGCTCCCTGCCGGAATACATGGAACAAATCACCGATATAGGCAAACAGCAATATGTGAATCCGGAAGACCGTGACACCTATAAAAACATACTTGAAACAAAAGGGCTTATAAGAGGGTTTGAGGTGCAGCTTATCAACAAAAATGGAAAACCCATCTGGGTATCCATAACCTCCCGCGCGGTTAAGGATGATACGGGAAAAGTCCTTCGATATGAAGGAAATGTGGTAGACATCACCGGACGAAAAGAGACTGAAAAGGCGCTGAAACAATCCGAGAGTAATTTGTCCAATATTATCAACTTCCTTCCCGATGCTACTTTTGCGATAAATCTTGAAGGGGAAATTATCTTATGGAACAAAGCCATTGAAAAGATGACAGGTTTTTCCGCAGAATCGATGCTCGGCAAGAGAGACCATGAATATTCCCTACCCTTTTATGGGGAACGGCGCCCTGTCCTCCTCAACTTCTTATTCTCGTGGAACAAAAATATTGAAAATCAGTATTCCTTCATATACAAGGAAGGTAATACGCTCTTTACGGAAACTGAGGCGGTATCCTCTTGCGGACAAACCAGGACAATCTGGGCCAAAGCAAGTCCTCTTTTCGATGATCAGGGAAAAATCATCGGAGCCATTGAATCGGTCCGTGACATAACAGACCACAAAGAGACAGAGAATGCCCTCCGTAAAGAAAGAGATTTCAGCAGCAATCTGGTGGAATCCTCCCCTGCCTTTTTTGTTGCTATTAATGGCGATGGCACAACGAGAATGATGAACAAATCCATGTTGAATACGCTTGGTTACACTCTGGAGGAAATAGTAGGTAAAGATTATCTTACAACCTTTACCGCGGAAACAGACAGAAAACTCCTTGCAGTGGTCTTTTCCAGACTGGTCAGTCAAAGCCAGTCAACAATCAATGAGAACAGGGTATTGACTAAGGACGGAAGGGAACTGCTGGTAGAATGGCACGGTCGCGCCATAGTGAAACCCGGTGGCGGTCTTGATTATTTCTTTGGGGTAGGCATAGATATCACCGAACGTAAACAGGTCGAAGCATCGCTGAAAGAGAGCGAAACCAGATATCGTTCCCTCTTCGAAAATGCAGTGGAAGGCGTCTATAAGACTACACCGGAGGGGAGATTCATCTACGCAAATCCCGCCCAGGCAAAACTCTTCGGGTATGACTCCCCGCAGGAACTCATGGAGCAGATCACCAATATCGCCCGGCAGCACTATGCAAACCCTGAGGACCGGAAAATTTACAAAAACACCCTTGCTGCTGAAGGGGTCATCAAGGGATTTGAGGTTAAACTCCTGAAAAAAGACGGAAGCCCTGTGTGGGCGTCTTTAAACGCGCGGGCGATTAAAGATGATACAGGCACGGTTATTAACCACGAAGGGACCGTAGTAGATATTACAGATCGCAAACGCTCCGAAGAAGCCCTTAAGATTTCACGGAACAACCTACAAGCAATTTTTGACAGTGTACAGGATGGTATTTTTATTCACGACATAGAGGGCAAAATCATCGATGTCAATGCCAAGATGCTGGCAATGTACCAGGTCAATCATGCTCAGGCGCTATCATTTTCTATTGTAAAAGATTATTCCAGCCCTGACAATCCTCTCGACCAACTGCCGGCTATGTGGGAAAAGGTTGTCAACGGCGAATCTGCATCGTTTGAATGGATCGCCCGGCGGCCCATCAATGGGTCAATCTTCCCGGCAAGGGTCTTTATGACCAGGATTACTATGGCCGATGAAGATGCAGTACTGGCTTCGATCACTGATGTCACCAAACAAAAACGTCTTGAAGGACTGCTCATCCAGGCCCAAAAGCTGGAAGCCGTTGGCACTCTTGCCGGGGGCCTCGCCCATGATTTTAACAACCTCCTTATGGGCATCCAGGGATACGCCTCTCTCATGATGCTGGAACTCGATACAGGGAACCCCCATTATGAGCGTCTTAAACATATCGAAGAGCAAGTCCGCAGCGCAGCAGACCTCACCAGGCAACTCCTGGGTTTTGCCCGAGGCGGCAGGTATGAGATGCGACCGGTAAATATAAATGAGATCATAAAGAAAACCTCGATGATGTTCAGCAGAACCAAGAAAGAACTTACCATACACGGAAAGTACGGGCAAGACCTCTGGGCTGTGGAAGCCGATCAGGGACAGATCGAACAGGTCCTCCTTAACCTCTATGTCAATGCATGGCATGCCATGCCATCAGGAGGAGAACTCTATCTTGAAACCGGAAACCTTACTCTTAACAAGAGCTACACAGCGCCCTATGATACTCCTCCAGGGAATTACGTCAAAATATCCGTCACCGATACCGGGAAAGGTATGGACGAAAAGACAATGAAGAGGATCTTTGACCCCTTCTTTACTACTAAAGAGATGGGCCGGGGAACAGGATTGGGACTTGCAATGGTCTACGGGATCATCAAGGGCCATAACGGCTTTATAAATGTCTATAGCGAACCCGGCCACGGAACTACCTTTACCCTCTATCTCCCTGCATCAGAAAAAGAGGCTTTTGTAGAAAAACCTTTTATTCCGGAAGTGCTCAGTGGTTCAGAAACAATCCTTATTGTCGATGACGAGCCAATAGTCCTTACGGTAAGTAAAGAGATCCTTGAGTCTCTGGGGTACACCGTGCATGGAATAAACAGCGGAGAAAAAGCGATCAATTTCTATAAAGAGATGAAAGACACTATCGACCTTATAATCCTCGACATGATTATGCCGGGGCTTTCAGGAAGTGAAGCCTTTGACCGCATCAGGAAGTTTGACCCTTCAGCAAAAATACTCCTCAGCAGCGGTTACAGCTTAAATGGTCAGGCAAAGAAGATCCTTGCTAAAGGATGCCATGGTTTTATCCAAAAACCCTTCGATATTGCCCAGATTTCCCGAAAGATCCGGGAGATACTGGAAAGCCCGATTGATTAGGAAGTGTAAAATAATGTGTTTCGCTCCTTTTGCATGATCATCCCATCCTGCCGCCTTCATGAGTAGTTCGCTGCCGTCCTTTCCGATATAGTATTCCGGCAAATAAAAACCTTAAACCCTCTGTTTCAAAACACTGGATGTTGCTTGCGCACGTGAAGACACTTGCAGGGGCGGGAATGACAACTTGTTCGTGTGTCTGAATACCGTTTGTAATAACAAAAAAGGCCGGTCACGAGGCCGGCCTTTTTTGTTGATCTAAGTGGGGTTACAGCTTGAAAAGCAGGTCCGTATAATTCGGCACCGGCCACATATCTGCGGGAACAATCGCTTCTATAGCATCAATATCCTTGCGAAGGACCTGTATTACAGTAAAAACGTTGTCACGATAGTTTTCGGCATTCTTCACCGTATCGGCAATTGCCTGTGCCTTGGCAACCGCTGCCTCAAGTTTTGTAAGGTTCTTATAGGAAGATGTGAGCAGCGTGCCAAGCTTCTTCAGGAGGTCCTCCTGGGCATAGGCTGCAACAGATACGGCCTTGAAACTGGAGATGGAATCAGCAAGGAATGTTGCATATTCGATTACCGCAGGAATAAACTGTTTCTTGACCATATCGATTGCCACCAGGGCTTCGATATTGATCTGTTTTGAATATGCCTCGGTATAAATATCATAACGGGAGTGAAGTTCTTTGTGCGAAAGGACTTCATATTTTTCGAAGAGTTTGAAGGCTTTTTCGGTAGTAAATGCCTTTAAGGCGTCAACAGCATTTCTTACATTGGGCAAACCACGTTTCTCAGCCTCTTTTACCCATGCTTCCGCATAATTATTTCCATTAAAGATCACCCGGTTATGCTTCTTGTAGGTTTCCTTGACTATCGCTGCAACTTCGGCATTTTTGTCCTTTGCCTTTTCCAGACGCTTGGCTATTTCGTCCAGAGCTTCGGCAGCGATGGTATTTAGAGCCACGTTCACCCCTGCAATCGATTGCGCAGAACCGACCATTCTGAATTCGAATTTGTTGCCGGTAAAAGCAAAGGGAGAGGTCCTGTTCCGGTCGGTATTATCCTTGGGAATGATAGGCAATGTATCTACACCAACGCCTACAAACTGGGCTCCCCTGGCAGAGATCTTTTCGCCCTTAGAAATCTTCTCAAGAATTTCCGTTAATTCTTCACCCATAAAGATGGAGATAATGGCGGGGGGTGCTTCATTGGCGCCCAGACGGTGATCATTTCCTGCAGTCGCACAGGTGGCCCGTAAAATATCGGCATGCTTGTCAACGGCCGATATCAGCGCACTGACGAATACGAGAAATTGGACATTCTCTCCGGGGGTACTGCCGGGTTCCAATAAATTGATGCCGTCATCGGTTGAAAGAGACCAATTGTTGTGTTTGCCGGAACCATTAATACCTGCATAAGGTTTTTCATGGAGCAGACAGACCAGCCCATGGCGCAAGGCAACTTTCTGCATAGTCTCCATGACAAGCTGATTGTGGTCCGTAGCAATATTCGTGGTAGTAAAAATGGGGGCCATTTCATACTGTGCAGGGGCCACTTCATTGTGTTTGGTCTTGGACGTTATACCCATCTTCCAAAGTTCGGTATCAAGGTCATTCATATAATCGGAGACCCTGTCTTTGATGGAGCCGAAATACTGGTCCTCAAGCTCCTGTCCCTTAGGCGCAGGCGCGCCGAAAATTGTTCTTCCCGTCAGCATAAGGTCAATCCGGTCGAGATAGAATTTTTTATCAACAAGAAAGTATTCCTGTTCAGGGCCTACCGTGGAGGTTACCTTCGTGGAAGTAGTGTTGCCCAACGCCTTTAAAACACGGAGCGCCTGCTTCGACACAGCTTTCATAGACCTGAGCAAAGGTGTTTTTTTATCGAGGGCTTCGCCGTTGTATGAATAGAATGCCGTGGGAATCGTCAGGGTGACATTGCCGCTTTCGTCTTCCTTCAGAAATGCCGGCGAGGTGCAATCCCAGGCAGTATATCCTCTCGCTTCGAATGTGGCCCGCAAACCACCGCTGGGAAAGGATGATGCATCAGGTTCACCCTGGATCAGTTGTTTGCCGGAAAATTCAAGAATCACACTGCCATCGGCTTCCGGGGATATGAATGAGTCGTGTTTTTCAGCGGTAATCCCCGTCAAAGGCTGGAACCAATGGGTATAGTGGGTTGCCCCTCTCGAAATGGCCCAATCCTTCATGGCGTTTGCCACTACATCGGCTACGTCGGGTTTGAGGGGGGTGTCTTTTTCAATAGTTTCTTTCAGGGCCTTATAGACTTCCTTGGGCAACAGCTCTTTCATTACCTTATCATTGAAAACATTCGATCCAAATATTTTTGTCAGTTCCATTATTTCCTCCATATATAATTTTCTAATCTGTTCATGATGGCTCTCTGTCACTTTCGCAATATTTTTTCATTGAGTCAAGCTGATAGTAAAGTTTTTCAAATTTCTCTTTCAAACCAATAGCATTGTGATCAATGCTCCAGAGAGATTCCATATCCTGCAGTGACACAATGGCGTTCTCAACCATACCTGCAAAGGCCCTTTCTCCAAGTCTTTCTTTACCGGTATCAAATTCGTTAAGGGGTATCACTTTTACGATAGGAAAATGTCTTAAACTATTTATATATGACATATCACCCTCCAAAAGGTTTTACGGGTTGACTAGTCTAAGACGTTGACTCTTTTTGAACTTCTTTGTTCTGAACTTAAAAGCCCTCGATGACGTTGAGGAAACCGGCACGACTCTGTGCTTAAATAATATAATCACATTCATCATAATTTACAAGTACAATTTATAAAGACAGTCGATAGTCGTTAGTAAATAGTCGTTCGTAAAAACACAATCATTAAGCCTTTGGCGGTGGTCACGCTATCTGCTATCCGCTATCTGCTATCGACTGCCTTTACCGCTGTCTTTATCCGATTGCCTTCCCTCCCCGCTCCTCTGTGCGGATACGTATACATTCGGCAAGCTCCAGAACAAAAATCTTTCCGTCGCCCATTTCGCCTGTCTGGGCGGCCTTTATAATTGCTTTGATCGTTTGTTCCGCAAAATCTTCATTGACGGCAATTTCAAGGCGCACTTTTCTCAAGAGGTTGCCCATTTCCTTGACCCCTCTGTAGACCTCCGTAACACCCATCTGTCTTCCATGCCCCAGTACCTCATTGACTGTCATGAGGTTTACATCGGCTTTATAGAGCTCCTGCTTTACCGCTTCCAACTTGTCCGGCCTAATAATGGCGATAATGAGTTTCATGATACCCCCTATTCCAGAATCGTATATGCGTTTTCATGGTGCTGTGTAAGGTCAAGTCCGATTATTTCTTCTTTTTCCGGTACCCGGACTTTGACAAAGAGATCTACTATTTTATAGATAATAAGGCTGGCAACAAAGCTGTAACCAGCCGTCACCGCAACAGCAATGAGCTGGATAATAAATTGCTTTGGGTTTCCATAGAAGAGACCATCAGCGCCTGCCGGATTGACAAGCTTAGACGCGAAGAGCCCGGTGGCAAGAGTGCCCAGGATGCCCCCTATGCCATGTACACCGAAAGCATCAAGAGAATCGTCATAGCCAAGCTTGGGTTTTACGATAGCAACAAAAAAATAACAGACAATACTTGCCGTGAAACCTATTAGGGCTGCTGCGGGAACAGTTACAAAGCCCGAAGCAGGTGTTATCGTCGCAAGGCCGGCAATGGAACCGGTAATAGCACCGAATATGGTCGGTTTTTCGTTTAATATCCATTCGAGAAAAGCCCAGGTTATCCCGGCAATTGCTGCAGCGGTATGGGTCACAACGAGGGTGTGGACCGCAAGCCCGTTTGCTCCGAGAGCGCTGCCGGCATTGAACCCGAACCATCCGAACCAGAGCAGTGCCGTGCCCAACACGGTAAAAGGTAAATTGTGAGGCGGCACAGGTCTGTTATTATACCCCTTTCTCTTTCCGATAACGATGGCAGTCACTAGGGCAGCTATACCGGCATTGACATGAACCACAGTGCCGCCGGCAAAATCGAGAACCCCCATATCTTTAAGCCATCCCCCAACTCCCCACACCCAATGACAGACCGGGTCATAGACAAAAGTTGCCCAGAGAAGCGAAAAAATCAGGAAAGCGGAAAATTTCATTCTTTCCGCAAAGGCGCCGACAATAAGGGCTGGGGTGATAATTGCAAACATGGCCTGGAAAATCATGAATGCCTCGTGGGGAATTGTTGCTGCATACTCTTTAAAGGGAAGAGAACCCACACCATTAAGACCAAGCCATGCAAAACCTCCCCAGAAACCTTTTCCAGGGGCAAAGGAGAGACTATATCCGACAAATATCCACTGGGCTGTTATAGCGCCAAGCACAATAAAACATTGCATCAGGATGCCAAGAATATTCTTGCGCCTCACCATACCACCATAAAAGAAGGCCAGACCCGGGGTCATCAGCATAACCAGCGCGATTGACATGAGCATCCAGGCCGTATCACCGGAGTCAATTACTGGGACTTGCGTCGCCCCCTCCACCGGCAGAGCCGTTGGAGCCACCCCCTCTCGCCCGCTTTGCGGGCTATGGGTATTCGCCGGGACTTGCGCCTGTCCTACCAAAGGTAGGGTCGCCCCCTCCACCGGCAGAGCCGTTGGAGCCACCCCCTCTCGCCCGCTTTGCGGGCTATGGGTATTCGCCGGGACTTGCGTCTGTCCTCCCGCAGGGAGGGTCGCCCCCACGGATTGCGCACTCAGTGTTTCTGCATAGCAAATTCCGGCAATAATGAGGCAAAGCAACAACGCAATTACAGTAGATCGTTTCACGGCATTCCTCCGCTTGTTCATTGAACGTAGGGTTTTAGACTGGAACCAGTATTGACACAGCTTTTCCATCACCACCACAATCCAATTGGGTATCTTTTATAGATACGCCGGAAATCGTAGATCATGATTTGTCTATTCGACGAAAAGCTATACCCTTATCACGTTCGAAGGCCAAGCTATTAGTCTTCTAGTCAGGATACGTTGACTGATTTGAACTGCGCTGTTGAAATGCCCTCGGGGTCGTTGAGGATCTGTGATCAGTCTGCACAACCATGTGCAAACCTTACCATACCCCTACGAGTAAAAAAGCGGCCTTTTTGGTAACCTGAAAGGCAGCAGATAGCAGATAGTGAACAGTCGATAGTAAAAAACAAAAAGAGGATTCTCAATCATTGCCCTTGTTGCCATCACACTATCTGCTATCTGCTATTCACTATCGACTGCCTTTCTACTATCTATTCTATCTGCTATCTGCTATTCACTATCGACTGCCTTTATCCTATAGCCGCTCCTCCCCGCTCCTCTGTTCGGATACGGATACATTCTGCCAACTCTTGCACAAAAATCTTTCCGTCACCAACTTCCCCGGTCTGAGCGCCCTTGATAATAGCTTTGATCGTCGGCTCTACAAATGCTTCATTGACGGCAATTTCCAGGCGTACTTTTCTCAAGAGGTTGCCCATTTCCTTGACCCCTCTGTAGACCTCCGTAACACCCATCTGTCTTCCATGCCCCAGTACCTCATTGACTGTCATGAGGTTTACATCGGCTTTATAGAGCTCCTGTTTTACCGCTTCCAACCTGTCCGGTTTAATGATTGCTATGATTAGTTTCATCGTATATACCTCCTATTCCATAATCGTATATGCGTTTTCGTGATGTTGGGTAAGGTCAAGACCTATGGTCTCATCTTTTTTGGTTACCCTGACTTTCATGACAACGTCGATAAGTTTATAGATAATATAACTTGCAACAAAACTGTAGACAACGGTGACTCCAACGGCTGCAGCCTGTATGAGGAGTTGCTTCGGGTTGCCGAAGAAAAGTCCGTCAGCGCCTGCCGGGTTTATCGCCTTGGAGGCAAAGAGACCCGTCGCAAGAGCACCCCAGATACCACCTATACAGTGGACACCGAAGACATCGAGGGCATCATCATATCCGAATTTAGGTTTAATGAATGTTACCGCCATATAGCAGAATACGCTTACGAGAATACCAATGATAATGGCCGAGAGGGCGCTGACAAAACCGGCGGCAGGCGTTATAGCAACAAGACCTGCCACAGCACCTGTGGCCATGCCGAGCATGGTTGGTTTGTCGTTGAATATCCAGTCGATAATCACCCAGGTCAATCCGGCAGCGGCGGCAGCGGTGTTGGTGACAACAAAGGCATTGACTGCAAGCTCGTTCGCACCTAAGGAGCTCCCTGCATTAAATCCGAACCACCCGAACCAGAGCAGCGCTGTACCCAATATGGTAAAGGGCAGGTTATGAGGAAGAATGGCTTTATTGGTAGTCCCATTTCTCTTGCCTATGAAAATGGCCGTCATGAGGGCCGCAATACCGGCATTGATATGCACTACAGTACCACCGGCAAAATCGAGCGCTCCAAGGTCTTTGAGCCATCCGCCTACTCCCCAAACCCAGTGACAAACAGGGTCATAGACGAAGGTTGCCCAGAGCACCGTAAAAATAACAAAAGCGGAAAACTTCATTCTGCCGGCAAAGGCCCCTATGATTAGCGCCGGTGTAATTATGGCGAACATCATTTGATATGCCATAAAGAGTTGATGGGGGATCGTTGCAGCATAATCCTTATAGGGGGTAAAGCCGACATTCGCAAGACCTGACCAGGAAAAACCTCCCCAGAAACCGCTACCTGGCGCAAAGGAAAGGCTATAGCCATAGAGCACCCATTGAATACTGACAATGCAGAGTATGGTAAAGCATTGCATGAGGACGCCAAGAACATTCTTCCGCCCTACCATGCCGCCATAGAAAAAGGCAAGGCCGGGCGTCATAAGAAGTACAAGCGCTGTTGATATGAGTACCCATGCAGTATCACCGGTGTCAATCTTCGGGGCTTGCGCCTGTCGCAGGGAGGGTCGCCCCCTCCACCGGCAGAGCCGTTGGAGCCACCCCCTCTCGCCCGCTTTGCGGGCTATTTACTGCTGGGGCTTGCGCCTGTCCTCCCGCAGGGAGGGTCGCCCCCTCCATAACTTTTTGTTCTTCAGCAAAGACAACTCCTACTAATGAAAGAAACGATAACAATATCAAACAGACCAATATACGTTTCATAGTTACCTCCTTTAAAAATTATATGTAAGGTTAATCCCTGCAACAAGGCTATTGGGAACATACCCATTGTGGTTAAAAGCAATTTTGTTCCCTGTTGTATCATAACCCATAGTCCTGTTTGCGTCACCAGAGAGTGGAAAATAATACTGCACGATAGGTTGGACTAAAAATGCTTTTGTTGCCGGTATCGACAAACCTGCCTTGACCATGCCGTCATGAAATCCCTTGTACTTGCTGCCGGTATAATCTCCCGTTGACCGCTCATAGGTTTTCCAGAAATTGCCTCTTCCCAGGAAGTAGCCGAATGATGCTCCGAGATCCAGGGTCACCTTTTTGTAGACGGGGAATGAATGAGCAAAGGAAAGATTCATATACGTCCCAGGGTATGCATTAACATCCTGATAGATTGAGAATGTCGGTTTTGTCAGCATGTCATAAGCAACAGTTGCAAACAATTCCTCTGTATCCTCGGCGTATTTCACACTGTAGTACGTGTAACCCCCTGTCAGAGAAAGCTTTCCGAAAGCGTGCGTGTAGCTCAACGTTAAATCTGTTTCATTGAAACCTTTCCGCCCCTCATTTGCAAAGGCGGCTGTTGTTGTATTTCGTTGGTTGGTATCCATGTTTCCCCACAAAGTCGCCGAGAAACCTTTAAGGGATGCACTTAGTGACGGCTGAATAACGAGACCGCTCTTCCCGATCTCATATCCTCTGAAGATATACCTGTTCAGCACACCTACCGATGCGCTGCCCGTTACCTTCTCTTCAGGGACCTTCTCCTCCTGCACTTTCTCGTCTGCACAGAAACCTTGTGCTGTGATTCCGCTTACGAACATTACTGTCAACGCCAGCATCTTTAGTGTCTTCATTACTGCCTCCTCTGAAATCTCTTCGTGCTGCGTTGCACGTAAAAATAAAAAAGGCGTCTGAACCGCTCAACGGTCTATGACACCTCTGTCTCAAGAAGCTGAAAATAAAATGGCGCTCTGCTTTCCAGAACGCCATTGTTTGAACACATCCATGTGTTTACATCTTCAAATGCTTCTTACTACTACAAAGTAAAAACTATCCCCTTTTGGTAACCGATTCCCGTCACCCGGCTGTCAGGGTACTACCAGAGACCCTGCGGTAGGAGTACGCACAACCGTCCCCGCGACAGCGCCGATAACAACAGAGACGATAATGCTGACAACGATAATGACGACAAAATATCCCAGGACTTTCTCTTTGGGTGTTTCCATGAGAATAGGGAGACCGACATAAAACAGATAAAGGCTGTAGAGTGAAGCGATAACAGCCAGTATTGCCAGCATCGGGATGATGCCAAGTATACCGGCTATCCATGCAGGTGTAAATGAGAAAACAGCCAATTTCATGGCAGCTATCATGTTTTTCTTTGAACCAAAGCTTGGCGCAAGGGCGTCGATAATAAAAGCCACAACATAAACCCCGACAAGTGTCAGCACATATTGGAGGATAGCCTGCACCAGACCGGAAACGATAGGAACACGGAAATGCATGCCAAAGACCGATGTACCGATAAGCGACATGCCGATAAAGGTTGACACTGCCGGGATAATCGCAAGGATTCCGGCATAGGACATGTAAAGGTCCTTCACAGTTGTCTCTTCGCCTTTAATCTTCTCCCAGGTTTCCTTCGGTTTTAAAATAATCTCTCTTGCTCTTTCCACTAAATTCATACAATCCTCCTTTAGGCTTGATAGGGGCTGTTATTGAATATGTATGGTTACGATTACTCATGTACCATATTAATGGTACTTATTCAAACCTTATCAGCGGGTAATCCCCCTCTGCGGGCAAGAAATCCTATACCCATAACAGCACCGACATAAACCGTTACAGGCCATATCGGGTGGATCAGCTTATGAAACCCTGTTATAAAAGACAACACCACAATAACAATGGTCCCTGAAAGGGACAGGAATGCATATATGCTATTGATCTTTTTGCCGAGCCATCCCAGGAAAACGATATACACAACGGCGCTTAAAAAGACTGCAATCCAGGTCACTTCTCGCAGTATTTCTTTGACAAAAAAACCGAGGACAAGCGCCATGGCGCCAATAAAAAGAGTGGTAAACCGCGATACAAGAAGGAGTGACCTGTCATTTTTGAGTTTGAGAAATGGCGCGATATATCCTTTCACGGCAAGGGTCGTGGCGCCCATCAAAAAGGGCGAACCGGAACTCATAAGAGGCGCCCACATACTGATGAGAAAAAAGACTGCCACAATGGGCGGCACGGTTTCAAGGAGCACGGGAAGCGCCCATAAAGAAGGAATATCAGGATATTTGTATTTTGCGACGATTCCGCAAAGGGCCGCCATAATGACAACGGGGATAGCAATGAAATTGCCGATCAATATGCCTTTCTTTCCATCGGAAACAGACTTTGCTGATGATGCTGTATTAATAACGGGCTGTGCAAGAACGCCAAGGGTGAAATTAATGAATGCCCAACTTAGCGCCTGGAAAAGACCGAGATCGCCGAAAGGCTGGAAATAGTGCTGCCGGGTAGCCATCACCTGGAGGGCATCGGTATGAAAGATTACATAAAAACTGCCCAGAAATATGCCGAATACAATTGCGCCGATATGGATGAGGTTCGTATAGGCTGTTGCCACGAAACCACCCATAACATTATAAAGAGTAAAGACAACAGCGGTAAGAATCATACCTTCGCGAAAGGATATTTCTCCTTTCATAATAACGGAAAGTATGGCGCCGCCGCCAACAATCTGCATTGTCACAACCCAGATTGAAAACGTAAGCTGCATGATCCCTGCAAGCTTTGTCGTCTTCTTATCATAGAGACTGCCCACAACATCAAGGATTGAATAGGTCTTCCTCCCTTCGAGAATCTTGTTGAGAAGGAGGCACGTCACAATCATGGCTATCCAGATGCCTGCCTGAAACCATAACGCGCCAATACCATGAATATATGCCCCCTGCGCCATCCCGACAATAGAAACACCTCCTATCCAGGTGCCTGCAATGAGTACCGAAACAAGCGGTACGGAAAGCTCCCTCGATGCCACAAGATAGGCCTCCGTTGACCGGGACTTTCTTGTGACAAAAATGCCGGTGAGCCAGAGAAGGCCTATATAAAAAGCGATTGAAAAGAGATAAATGCCCTTCATGTTATTTCTTTTTCAGGAATCCCTCAATTCTCTCTTTAAACAGAGGTTTGCCGCCCAGCTCGGCAACATAGAACCTTTCTTTATCGAGATGCTCTCCGAGTCCGTCATACAGTGAACGATTGACCAGATCTTTGAAATACCCTATAGTCTCCATAGGGAGGGCCTTTAAACTCGCAATTGTTGTATTGAGTTTTTCCGCAAATTCCTCTTCTTCGCAGACGATATTGACTAAACCCAGTTCCTTCGCCTCTTCCATGGTAATATTCCGTGAAAATAGATAAAACTCATTGAACCTTTTTGCGCCTACCATCCTTGCAAGGAAGAAACTGCCTCCGCCGTCAGGGGTAAGACCAATCCTCCGGTAGCCCATATTCATGACGGTTTTTTTTGTTGCAATAGAGAGGTCGCAGGCAAGGGCGAGGCCAACACCTGCGCCGACCATAACGCCTTCAATGGCTGCAATGACAATGGCATTCATGGTACGGATTGTTTTAATACTCTCATGGAGAATACCAGCCTCGGCATCAATAAGCGCTTCTGTATCTTCTGCATCTTTGAAGGCGATAATATCCCCGCCGGAGCAGAAGGCGCCTCCGGAGCCCCTGATGACAACAACAGACGCCTTTTCCTCCTGGGCTCTCCTGAGCGCTTCGTAAAGATCTTTCAGCAGTTCATAATCCATGGCATTCTTTTTTTCCGGCCGATTGAGTGTTATTGTATAGACATCATCCTGATACGTTTCCAACACGACAGACATACTTCCCTCCTTTAACATTAGCTATTTACCGGGGCTCGCCATTTTAAAGGGGGCTCACGTCGCCCCCTCCACCGGCAAAGCCGTCGGAGCCTCCCCCTCTCGCTCGTGAACTCGCTAAAGGGTTTCATTCAGCGCCGAGGGTTTGTATTTTCGTCCCACGTCCTAGCGAAGCGGTCGTCCTTCATCCCTCGGTCTTTCTCGCCTCCCCCTCTCGCTCGTGAACTCGCTAAAGGGTTTCATTCAACGCCGAGGGTTTGTATTTTCGTCCCACGTCCTAGCGAAGCGGTCGTCCTTCATCCCTCGGTCTTTCTCGCCTCCCACTCTCGCTCGTGAACTCGCTAAAGGGCTTACGCCCTGTGTTCTCCGTTTTCTCACTATCTGCTATCTGCTATCTGCTATCTGCTATCTGCTATCTGCTATCTGCTATCTGCTATCTGCTATCTCTGGATTATTCTCAATGATTAAATATCCCGGATAAATTTGCAACAAAAAAAGTTTACCACCATGTCCAAAACCTTAAAAACCTTAAAAAACACTTTTTGCTTTACATGTTCACAACATGGGAAGAGCAGACCTCCATATTATAGTACTTTTTTTCACAATCGCAGAGAAAAAGTCATTTATATTAATACTTTTGTCTTGACATAAATTTACTTTGAAATATAATATAGTATAGGCTAATAAAATTTTTCACAAGTTAGAATTGAGAATACGAATAAAAGGAGAGGTTGTTATGAAGTTAGAGGGAAAAAATGCAGTCGTAACAGGTGGTGGAAGGGGAGTAGGCAGGGCAATTTCTCTCGCTTTCGCTCAGGAAGGCGCCAATGTCGTCGTCAATTATGCGGGTAATCAGAAGGCAGCCGATGAAGTAGTTGAGCATTGATTCAAGGCTATGGGAAGAAAAGCCGTTGCCGTAAAAGGTGACGTCGGCCAGGAAGCAGATGCGCAGAAGATTATCGATACGTGCGTCGAGAGCTTCGGTTCTATCCATATCCTGGTAAACAATGCCGGGATTTCCAAGCCAGCCATGCTCCACAAACTCAGCGTAGCCGTCTGGGATGAAGTAGTGAATGTCCAGATGAGAGGTCCCTGGCTCTGCATCAAGGCGGCATCGAAATACTTCATGGAACAGAAATACGGAAAAATCGTTAATGTAACCTCTGTGGCCGGCATGGTTGGAACAACAGGACAGATCCATTATGCTGCCGCAAAAGGCGGAGTAGTCACTCTCACAAAATCTGCCGCACGAGAGCTTGCCCGTTATAACGTTACAGCAAACGCTATTTCCCTCGGCATCGTAACGACCGAAATGACAACAACTCTGCAGCAGGATGAGAAATTGAAAGAGATATATCTGAGAAGGATTTTGTTAAACAAATATGCCGAACCGGAAGATGTAGTACCAGCTTTTGTATTTTTCTCTTCAGACGACTCACGGTATATTACAGGACAAATCCTGCCGGTAGATGGTGGCTATGGAATGACGTAAGAAGCAGAGAGATAATATTCAGTTGTAAATATTTCAAGGAGGTGTTGTAATGGCTGAAGTACCAAAAGTAATTAAGCAGTGGCAGATGGTTCAACCGACAGTATTCAACAGAGAAACAAAGGAAAAAACGCCCGGCAAACTTGCCATGGCAGAGATTCCTGTACCGGAACTGAAAGAAGGCGAAGTATTAGTGAAAGTCGCCGGCTGTGGAGTATGTCATACAGACCTTGGCTATTTCTTTGATGGCGTTCCCACTGTCAGCAAACCACCGCTGGCGCTCGGTCACGAGATCGCAGGAACAGTTATCGCAGGAGATCCTGCATGGATCGGCAAAGAAGTAATTATCCCCGCAGTAATGCCCTGCAGAAAATGCATCCTTTGCAAAACAGGCAGAGGCAACAGATGCCTGGCCCAGAAAATGCCCGGAAACTCAATTGGTGTATTCGGTGGATTTGCCGACCATATCGTTGTCCCTTCCGTCGACCTTTGTCTGGTCCAGGACAAAAAAGGCTACGCCCTTGAGCAGCTTGCAGTTGTTGCAGACGCAGCAACAACCCCTTATCAGGCAGCAAAAGAGCAGATTTACAGCCTGGCGACAATGTAATCATCCTCGGCGCAACCGGCGGCGTGGGTGTATATATGGCCCAGACCGCAAAGGCACTCGGCGCGAAGACTGTCATCGGTATCGCACGGAATCCGGAAAAACTGAAGAGAGCACTGGAATATGGCTGTGATGCAGTAATCAGCACGGTTGATAAGGACAATAAGACCGTCGTTGGCGAATGGAAAGCCTATTGCAAAGCCAATGGTCTTCCCAATACCGGCTGGAAGATCTTTGAAGTAACAGGCTCAAAAGCAGGTCAGGAACTTGCCCTTGATCTCCTCTCCTTTGTTGGAAAGTTGATCCTCGTCGGCTATGGCATGGCAAAGAGCGAGTATATGTTCTCAAAACTGATGGCCTTCGACGCAGAAGTAATCGGAACATGGGGCTGTCTGCCTGAGTATTATCCGATCGTGCTCGATATGGTCCTCTCCAAGAAAATCCTCATCGATCCATTTGTCGAAGTGCGGCCGATGAGCACGATTGCTGCTACATTTGAAGAAATACACAAAGCAGGTTCTCCTGCAAAAAGAGTGGTGTTAACACCAGATTTTTAATTAAAAACCAAATATTAAGAGGAGGTAAGTATGGGTTTAGAATGGATGCCAAGAGAACACGAAATGAAGGACCACAGCAGACATGGGTCAAATCACTGGGGTAAGGAAGCACCATGCACAGTGTATGAAAAAAGACCCCTGAAAGACCCGAAGGGTAACGTAATACCAGGTCTTTACAATGCATGGATCACACTCAATAACCCGGCCCAGTATAACTCCTATACCACAGAGATGGTAAAGGGCGTTATCGCAGGTTTTGAGAATGCTTCCACAGACCGCGAAGTAGTTGCCGTAGTTTTTACCGGAACAGGCCCCAACGCCTTCTGTACAGGCGGCAACACGAAAGAGTATTCCGAATATTACAGTATGAGACCGGAAGAATACGGCTCATACATGGAACTCTTCAACAATATGGTAGACTCCATCCTTATGTGCAAGAAACCGGTCATCTGCCGTGTAAACGGTATGAGAGTTGCCGGTGGCCAGGAAATCGGCCTTGCATGTGACATCGCAATTTCATCTGACCTTGCTATTTTCGGTCAGGCAGGTCCCCGTCATGGTTCAGCCCCTGTGGGCGGTTCCTCTGACTTCCTCCCCTGGTTCCTGAGCGCTGAAGATGCAATGTGGAGCTGCGTAAGCTGCGAAATGTTTTCAGCATACAAGATGAAAGCCAAAAACCTGATCTCCAAGGCAGTACCCGTCCTGAAAGACGACAAGGGTGTCTGGGTAAGAAACCCGCAGGTCATTACCGACTCAGTATGTAATAAGACGGCGAGATCGTTTACGGCGAAAACAAGACAGGCCAGGAAGCAAAAGATGCACGGGCATGGGTAAACGAGAAACTGAAAAACAACGCCTATGACTTCTCTCTTCTTGATGCAGAAGTTGACAGGGTCATCTGGATATTCGCGAACCTCTTCCCGGGTTGCTTGAATAAGTCCATTGACGGTATCAGACAGAAAAAGAAATTCTTCTGGGATCAGATCAAGAACGATCACAGATACTGGCTGGCCACAAACATGATGGGCGAGGCCTTCCTCGGTTTCGGCGCATTCAACACCAAGAAAATCACCGGCGTCGACACCATCGACTTTATCAAGAACCGTCAGCTCATCGCAAAGGGCGCACTGGTCAACGAAGCCTATCATGGAAGAAGTTCTCGGAAAACCGCAGGCGAAGTAACAAGATACAAACCATAAGGGGGGGTTTATCCCCCCCTTTTTTTTATTAAAACAATGGATAGTATGGAGTGAAGAAAAAACTATACATTGAAGGTATCCGGAGTCTAAATCGTCCACTACTCACGAACACTATTCACTGAATCTAAAAGGAGAATTATCATGGCATACAATCATATTACCTTTGAAAAAAAAGGAAACTGGCAACAATCACCCTGAACACTCCACCGTCAAACTGGCTTACCATATTGATGATGAAGGAGATCAATCAGGTCCTCCTGGAAGTCAAAAAAGACCCTGCAATTCAGGTTCTCGTTTTTGATCATGCCGGCGAAAAGGCCTTCTGTGATGGCGTCGATGTGGCAGACCACACAGATGACAAAGTTGATGAGATGATCGAGGTATTCCACGGAATGTTCAGGATCATGGCAAGCATGGATGTGACAACCGTAGCGCTGGTAAACGGCAGGTCCCTGGGCGGCGGATGCGAACTTATGGCCTTCTGTGATATCGTCATCGCTTCTGAAAAAGCCGCGTATCGGTCAGCCGGAAATTGCCGTAGGCGTTTTTCCGCCTGTTGCAGCAGCCTGGTTTCCAAAAATCATCGGTCTCAAGAAGACCATGGAACTGCTCCTCACCGGGAAGGTATTAACCGCAAAAGAAGCAGAAGCAATCGGCCTTGTCAATGTCGTATTACCCGTAGAGAACTTCAAAGAAGGAGTGGAGAAATTCCTCGCCGACTTCCTCAACAAGAGCAAACCTGTTGCCATGTGGACCCGCCGTGCCATTATGGCAGGGCTCAATGTGGATTTTCTGGAAGCCCTCAAGGTATCCGAGATGATCTACCTCCATGGATGCATGAAGACAGAAGACGCCAAGGAAGGCATCAGCTGCATTCCTGGAAAAGAGAAAAGCGGTTTTCAAGGATAAATAGCATGCTCTATGATTTACACACCAAAAGAAGAAATCACAGGCAGAATAGCAAAACTGAAAACATTAATGGAGAAGGCCTCTCTCGACGGGGCCTTCTTCCACTATAAAATCGACTTACTACTATCTTTCCGGCACCATGCAGGACGCTCTTCTATTTGTGCCCATTGACGATGAACCGATACTCTTTGTAAGAAGAGAAATATCAAGGGCACGCAGGGAATCTCCCCTTGAACGGATTATTCCCTATCGCTCCGTAAAAGAGATTTTCCAGTATATACGTCCGATGAAACGGGTTAGGCATACAGCTCGACGTGATCCCTTATAATGATGTCATCAAGTTCAAGGAACTTATCGGCGATGCTGGTTTTTATTGATGTATCGCCTTTGACAAAAGAATTGACGGAAGGTCAAATCGCCCTTTGAAATCACGCCTCATGAAAAAGGCTGCCGCCATCAGCAAAAAAGTCTACAGCAAAGGTACCGGGCTTCTCAGGGAGGGTATGAGCGAGATTGAGCTTGCAGGGCTCATGGAAGCCTACGCCAAACCCTTAGGCCATGAAGGCCTTCTCAGGGTAAGGTCCCTTAACTGGGAGGCATACACCTGGCACGTCCTGAGCGGCCGCACCGGCAGTATTGTCAGCCAGTCCGATTCACCCATGGGAGGCATGGGTCTATCACCGGCATTTCCCGTCGGGGCAAGTCTGAAGAAGATCAGGAAGAATGAACCGATCCTCATCGATTTCGGTATCTGTTATCACGGCTATCAGGTTGATGAGACACGGATGTTCGCAATCGGTTCAATGCCGGACCTCTTCGTAAAGGCATACGAGGCATGCAAAGAAATACATTACCGGGTGCTTGACAAGGCCCTTGAGGGCGCCACAAGCAAAGAGCTTTTTCAGTACTCTGTTGAAACTCGCCCAGCAAATGGGATATGCCGATCATTTCCTCGGATACAAGAAACATCAGGTACGATTTCTTGCCCATGGCATCGGTATCGAGATTGCTGAGTTCCCCTTTATCACAGCAAGCCATACCTATCCGATTGAAGACGGCGCCGTCATTGCCATTGAACCCAAAATGGTTTTTCCGGGAAAAGGTGCCTGCGGCATCGAAAATACTGTTCTTTTTGAGCATGGCAAGTATACCGGGTGTTGACTAAAATCGATGAAAACATCATCGTAGTATGAAATTTCTCTTTTCTACGGGCTGTCTCTATGAACTGCCTATTGAAGAGATTTTCCATGTCGCCCGTGAAGCCGGGTTCGACGGTTGCGAGCTTGTCATCGGCAGCCATTTTAACAACGACCGTTATATAGACAGAATAAGAGCCTGTACGGAAATTCTCCCCGTTTATACCCTTCATGCCCCATTCACGCAGATCAAAGCCTGGGGATCCAAGGTCGATGCCCTGAAACAGACTGTTGAACTGGCAGCCTCGCTGGGGGCAGAAGTTATCACTTTTCATCCCCCTTCATGGCTGGCTATAGAAATCAATTTTTATCAGTGGTTCAAAAAAACAGAGGATTTTCAAAAGGAACTGGGGCTCACTCATATGTTTCTTGCCATTGAAAATATGCCACGGATGGGGAAACTCCGCAAATTTTCCCATTACTTGTTAAGCGACATCGAATACCTGATAAGTTTCGGTATCGGACGAAACCTCTATTTCACCTTCGACATAACACATATGGCGACATTTGAAGATGATACCATAGCATCTTTACTGCGAATCTTTAAGACCGGACGGCTCAAAAATATTCATATCAGCGATTACAGCAATTATAAAAGTCATCTCTTTCCGGGACGAGGGGACCTTCCCATCGCAAAACTGCTCAACACCATACGGCAAGTCGGTTATGACGGAATGCTGACCCTTGAAGTATCCCCCCGTGAATTGCCGAAAACCAGGGATTTACTCATTAAAATGGCAAATTTCCAGCTATCTTATCTGAAGCTTCATACCGGGAGAAGTTAAGTGGCAAAAAAAACGGTTTTTGTCTGCGAAAATTGCGGATACGAAACATCAAAATGGATGGGAAAATGCCCCCGCTGCATGAACTGGGATACCCTGAGAGAGTTCACTCCAACCCGGGCGGGCAAGGACCATGACAGGCAGCAGCCGGTATTTGTTTCCGATGATGATATAAAGGAAGAGCGTGTTGTCCTCGGTATCCCGGAAATGGACCGTGTCCTCGGAGGGGGTCTCACCATCGGTTCGGCAATCCTCCTCGGAGGCGACCCCGGAATCGGAAAAACCACACTCTGTTTTGAAATAGCCTCCAAAATGGTTGAACTTGGCATGAAGGTACTCTATGTATCGGGCGAAGAATCCCTTAAACAGCTCGCTTCCAGGAAAAAGCGTCTGCAACTTAACTCCGGTTTCCCTTTTCTCGTCACTAACCAGCTCGATGATATCCTCGATGCCGCCGCTACCGAGAGATACAACCTGATTATCATCGATTCGATCCAGTCTACTTATAACTCAAAGCTCCCCATGCTGCCAGGGAGCGTCAGTCAGATTAAAGACGTCTCGACACGGCTTACCATGGAACTGAAGGCAATTGATACAACAATGATCATTATCGGCCATGTCACAAAAGAAGGAGCTATTGCGGGGCCGAAAATCCTGGAACACACCGTCGATACGGTGCTCTATTTCGAAGGCGACAAGATGCTCCCTTACCGGATGCTCCGGGCAATCAAAAACAGATATGGGCCGGTAGATGAAGTAGGTATATTCCAGATGACGAAAGAAGGTCTTGCAAGTGTTGATAATCCTTCACAATTCTTCGTATCGGAACGGGATGATATGGCCCCGGGAAGCACCCTCTTTCCCTACATTACCGGCTCCCGGCCGATCATCCTTGAGGTGCAGGCAATCACCCAGAAAACAAATTTCTCCATGCCCCGGAGGCTTTCTCTTGGATACGATGTGAACAGACTCTTCATCCTTATATCAGTCCTCGAAAAGGCAATCGGGAAATCGCTCTTTGACAGGGACATCTATGTCAATATTACGGGAGGGATGAAGGTCAACGAGCCCGCCGTTGACCTCTGCGTTGCCGCATCAATCCTGTCAAGCTACAAAGAGACCAACATCGGCCTCCATGCGGCATTTTTCGGTGAAGTGGGTCTCACCGGTGAAATACGAAAAATTGTCTACATGGATATGAGGATCAAGGAATGTGAGCGGCTCGGTATTAAGAAAATATTCTGCCCGAAAGGGGTGGAGGTGACTTCCGGGCTAGAAATTATCCCCCTTAAAAATATTAAAGATTTGTACGAACATATCCGCTGAAATAAACCGACTTTTGCCCTACAGCATTTTGAATGCTTTGTTTCTGGGCCGGACAGTAAGCACCGGGCAAGGCGATTTTCTGACAACTTTCTCAGCCACACTGCCGATGAGGATATGTTCAATACCACTTCTCCCGTGTGTACCCATAACAATGAGACCGATGGATTCTGCTTTTACATATTCTATGATTTCAACGAATGGTGCGCCACTTTTGATGATCTTTTTTGCAGGCATATCTATTTTTTTCATTACTTTGTCAAAATCCTTGCCTACCTCCGTTTCTATGCTACTTTCAAGGGCTATAAGGTTTTCCGGAGTAAGGAAAGATTCATAGGGCGTATAATAATTAAGACTGGGGATAACGTGCAGAAGGTGAAGCTCAGATCCATATTTTCCGGCAATATTGACCGCATATTCAACGATTTCATCGGTAAACTCAGAAAAATCCAAAGGACACATTATTTTTTTGAACATAGTATGAAACCCCCTTTTTATAAACTTCTATCTTCTATAATAACGCCGATTCTTATTTAGTCAATTCTTTTTTTGTGCGATAAAGAATCTGAGGCGGAATTCACGTAAATATGAAAAACCAGCTTGACAAAAAATACCGGTCAGTTGTTATATTTATTTAATAGAAATCGGAAAGAAAATAGAAAATGCCCTTTAATCAAAGAGATTAGGGCATTTTTTTACTGCCTGGAGAATATATGAGCATAAAAAACCACAGCGAGATAAAACATCTCGTTGACATGGGTTTGGAAAAGGGTTATCTCACCCCCGATGAAATCAATGATTTTTTGCCGCAGAATATCTTTACGGCAGAAGATATAGAGGATATTTTCGATTTCTTATCAGAATCAAATATAGATATTGTTGAAACCATTAAGGAAAAAATTGAAACACCGGAAGAAGAAACACAGGAATGGGGAGAGGTTGAGCGGTTTCCCTCCGAGAGAACAGATAACATCATATGGGCATATCTCAAAGATATCGGCAGAGTGTCCCTCCTAACCTCTGAAGAAGAATATACTATTGCCAAAAAGAATTGAAGAAGGTGAACGAAAGATCAGAAATCTGCTTTTTGATCTTGTCCCATGCAATTCATGAGCTTCAGGAGATAGCGGCGCATCTGAAAAAAGATGCCGTCAATATCATAGATGTTATAAAAAACATCGATGAGATGAATTATACAAAGAAAGATGAAGAAAAATACAAGAAGAAGACTGTTACCCTGATTAACACCATCAAAAGCCACTATGAAAAAAAACAAGAAATGCAAAAAAGCATGACTGGCAGAGCAAACGATGACAACAAGAAAACAAAATGAGAAAAAGCTGAAGGAGACTGAAGCAAAAAATCGAGGAATCCCTCGTCAATCTGAATCTCAACAAAAAGGTCCTCGAAGAAATTATCAGAAAGATCGGGAAACAGCTCAAGTTCATGGATGATAAAGAGATAAAAAAGGTCAAGAGAAGACTCATGGAGATCGGCGAGATCGAAAATGGTCTCAAAACCGTTAAAAACAGGCTTATCCAGGCAAATCTCCGGCTTGTCATTAATATTGCAAAAAAATATCTGAACAGGGGCCTTTCTTTCCTCGACCTCATCCAGGAAGGCAATATGGGCCTTATGAAGGCAGCGGAGAAATACGACTACCAGAAAGGTTATAAATTTTCTACCTATTCTACATGGTGGATACGACAGGCCATAACACGGGCAATTGCAGACTATGCACGGACAATCAGGGTCCCCGTCCACGTCCTGGAAACAATGAACAAAATCACGAAGGTAACAATTTCCCTCTTTCAGGAACTGGGAAGAGAACCGAACCTCGAAGAAATATCATTAAAAGCCGGTCTTCCCCTCGAAAAAGTACGGAAGATCATGAAAGTCTCCAATGAGCCCATATCGATTGAGACCCCTATCGGCGATGACGAATCGAAACTTGGTGATTTCATTGCCGATCCCAAATCACCCTCTCCTTTTAGCGAACTCGTTGGCATTTCCCTGAAGGAAGAGATCGACAAGGTCCTCTCAACACTCACCCCCAGAGAGGAAAAGGTAATCCGAATGCGTCTTGGTATCGGGGAAAAAACAGATTACACACTCGAAGAGGTGGGCGAAGTATTCGGACTTACCCGTGAGCGTATCAGACAGATTGAAGCAAAGGCGCTGCGGAAATTGAAACACCCTTCCCGGCGAAAACGTCTCGACAGCTTCCTGGAATAACAGCAAACGTATCTTCCCTTCGCTATTGCTTAAGATAGAAGCAATTATCCTATAAGAGATTCTCTCCTGCATGCGCTGATCGGTCTTTTCACCGGTCGGCACTATAAATTTTGTACATTGGAGCTTCACAAATCCCTTCATCCCGGATCATATCTCAGTAACATTTGTCCTGATCTTTGCTATCTTGTCCGGGGAAAAGGGCTGTATCTTCGCATATGCAGGATTCAGGGTACAGTCAGGTCTGAATTCCTGGATAAAAAACTTCTTTGCATCTTTAACAAAAGAAGCAACTTCATAGACATCATCTTCCTGATGGAGGAAAGGGCACAACGGTCATTCTGAACTCATAATCGATATTCGCCCTCCATGATAAACTCAATGCTTTCCTGTATTCGTTTTGCATCCACATTGATGCCACACCATCTCGAATACCGGTCAAGAGGCCCCTTAACATCCATGGCAACATAGTCAATAAGCCCGTCATTGACAAGACCTTTCAGCATCTGTGGGTTCGATCCGTTTGTATCAAGCTTGACACGCATTTTTTCACTTTTAAGCTGTCCGATAAGGCCGAAAAGACTCATGTTGATCGTCGGTTCGCCACCGGTCACTAACAACCCTGTCTATCCATTTTTTGTATTTCCTGAGGGTAGCAATCAATATACTCGACGGTATATCTTCCATGGCCGCATGGTTAAGCACAAGCTCCTTGTTATGGCAGTAAGGGACACCTGAAGTTACAGCCGCCAAGAAAAATAACCGATGAAAGACATTCCTTCCAGTCAAGAAAACTTGTCTCAATAAAACCCTTAATAGGCGGATTAATCGCGCCCGTGGACAACATTGAGGACCTCATCAATGTGGGGCACGCTCCCGCGCCATTCCTGAAGGGAATTTTCCGCTTCATCTTCAATGAGAATTGTGGGCAGTGCCATGACGCTGTAAAATGTTGCTTCGGCAAGGCCATCAGTGGTCCCGACATTAAAATCGTTTACGTCAACATTTTGTTCCTGGAGGGTGTCCCGCAGTCTCTTCGCCATAGGGCACATCGGACAATCATCTTTATAAAAATTTTTACCATACCCATAACCCCTCCTCGTTATTAAATGTATCGTTAGAATCCCCACCCGCTATACGTTCGGAAACAGATGTAACAATTATATGCATTCATTGCTTTACTCGTTGACCACTTTTCTCTTCTCTCGCGGAAGAGAAATATTCGATTGTTTCTGTACCGGTCTTTCAATTCACCCAGTTTGCCTTTGTTCCAGCTCGAAACCTTCGTGAAATATCCCGTAATCCTCGTGATGCCGTCTACATCGGCAGAACCGCAGTATGAACAGGTATCCGCAAGGCCTCTCGATGTCCGATGGCATTTGTTGCAGGTGGTAAACTCAGGAGAAAAGGCAATCTGGTCGCTTGTTGTATATTTAAAGGTCTTTATCACAAAATCCGCGATGGCTTCTTTTGACGGCTGGGACTCACCGAGCCATACGTGGGAAATGGAACCTGCTTCAATGAGAGGATGGAAAAGCCCTTCTGTCGTCACCCTCTCAATGGGGTTCATGGCATGTTTGACATTCAGATGTGTTGAGTTGGTATAGTAGACCTCACCGGAGGCGATGTCGCCTTTCACGACCCTCCCCGATGCAGGCGAGAAATATCGCAGATCAAGCCGGGCAAACCGGTAGCTTGTACTCTCCGCAGGGGTCTGTTCGAGGACAATCTTCATGTTTTCCTGTCTTCTGATCTTTTCTGTGAGGAGGTTCATATGGGCAATGACCTTGAGCCGAATTTGAGCGCCTTTTTCGATTCATGCATCTCTTCACCGGTATGGATCTGGACCATCTCGTTGAGCCCCACCATACCGACAAGGTGCGAGGCAAGGTTGAACCTGAGATAGGGCGTAGCCGTCACGGTTCATGGTCAGAAGGGCAAGAGGGCCATTCTCGCCGAGAGGAGAGGAGCTTTTCCATAAAGGCCCTCTTTTCTTTATGGGCCTTTACCGTAAGGAGAAACCGTTCAGTGACCAGATTGAGGAGCTTTGTATCATCATTCTTTGCCATATATGCCATCCTGGGCAGGTTCAAGGAGACGTTCTGAAGCGCGCAGTAACGCATCCTCCAGGGCTCTTTGGCATCCAGGAGGTCCTGTTCTTCAAGTTTGAAGCTCAGGCGGCAGCATTCCGATATCTTCGCCGTCTCACCCCTGTCAAAGACAAAGTAGGTGTTGCCTTTGTCGGAGGCCACATCGCAGATGAGGTTGAGAAAATCCATGTATCCATCGGTATGGAAAAACTTCTCCGTGATATGGACGATAGGTTTCGGGAAGAAGAAAGGCCTGCCCGCTCCGTCGCCTTCCTTGAAATACCTCAAAGAGGTTCCAGGCAAAGCGCTGGGCCTCTTTTTCATATTCACCGTATGTCTTGCCGGTAAAATTGCCGCCGGGACCAATGGCAGGGACATTCACAAAATGTTTGGGAACTTCCCAATAGATGTTGATATCGGTAAAGATTGCCTGACCGCCACGGGCAACAGCCTGCTGGGAGAATTCAAAGATAAGCATCTGGGCAAGCTGTTTTACATCATCGTCGCTCATCCCCTCAATATAGGGGGCAAAAAAGATATTGATGGCATCCCATCCGATAGCGCCGGCAAAATGGCTCTGCAGTGCTGCTGCAAATTTGACGAGATGGGCGAGAAGCACTTCCGGGTGTTTTGCAGGCTTCGCCATGGAGAGGGAATGGGGCAGATCAAGACCGAATTTTTTGATATATTCAAGCGACTGGCCGCTGCAATAGGGCCTGTCAATGAATCCGAGGTCGTGGAGGTGGATATCACCGTTCATGTGGGCGTCGGCAACATCCTGGGAGAATACGGAAAGGAGGGCATACTCTTTCTTGATCCCTTCCGCCAGGGTAAGGTTCGTCGCCTCCGGTCCATGGGGTACATTGGCATTTTCTTTATTAGGATGGAGGATGAGGCTGTCCACATCATAAAGCGGCATTCCAAGCCTGGTATGCATCTTTCTGGTGCTTTCAAGCCCCTTTTCGATGAGCCGGGCGTTGACAAGCTCTCTGATGAGGGGGGCTGTAATCACCTGAATACCGGATTTACGGATCATGCTGTTCGACTTCTTTGCTCAGTTCGTTTGCCGTATCGCTATCAATGAGGGTTTCCCGTATGAGCGCATCGGATATCTTCGACCGGTCCCAGTTTGATATACTTTCTTCTGAAGTCCTGACAAAAAGATTTAGATCTGTTGTTTCCATGAAACCCCCTTATTCGAATTGGTTAACATGCTCATATTTTACAGAGACTGATAGAAATAATTCGTGCAAACGGATGTTAATATGATACCCCCACTTTACCACTACATGTAGTATGTTCACTAAATATCCATACTACATGTAGTTATTTAACAGTCTGGTAAGGAATTTGTCAAGAAATTTTTAAAATATTTTTTCTGGTTTGTTACTCTCGAAAATTGTTGATTATTTTAAAGATAGAATTATTTCTTCAAGAGCTTTCTCACGGTTTCGGCAACCGTGGATGACAATAATCCTCCTCCTGCGAGCAACAGAACAATCCCTATTATCAGAGACCCGAAGGCCACTTCATTGCCACTGTAATAAACGTCCCTGATAAAGAGTATTCCAAAAACTATCATCATAATGGAGAGGGTAAAAAAGACACCAAACAAAAACCAGAACCATAATCTATCCATTAAAAGCTCCTTACCCTTGCTGCATCTTCAACGTATCGGCCGCCTGTTCCGGAGTAATGGAAACAACATGCAATTCGTTTTCACTAACATATTTAGAAGACTTGAAATTTCTTGGCAATATTTCCACATGCCAGTGATAATATTCGGCCGCAGGCACATCTGTTCCCTTGATTTCCGGTATTGTCGGCACAGTATGTATTTCCATGGTGTAGGCATTTGCAAGCTGTTCAATCCTTTTCATGAGGTCAAGGACAAGGGCGGCAAAGTCCTGCCTAATGTCTTCTTCATGGAAGGCTTCAAAATAAGCATTATGAAATCTCGGCACAACCCAGGTCTCATAGGAAAATCGGGAAGCAAAGGGACAGAAAGCCAGAAAGCTCTTATTCATACTGACAACCCTTTTACCCTGGCGTATCTCCTGATTGACGATATCACACAGGAGACACCGTTCTTTCTTTATGAAGTGCGCCCGTGCGATTTCCGTTTCCTTGGCAATGCCCGCAGGAATTGTCGGCGTTGAGAGCACATGTGAATGTGGGTGGAAAATATAGGAACCGGCCAGTTCACCATGATTCTTAAATATCTGGACGTATTTAAGTCTTCTGATCCCTTTTTAAATCGCTTGTCCGCTCCTGATACATATCCACCAATAATAAGAATTCCTGCTCTGTATACATGGACATTGTTTTTGTATGCGCCCTGTTTTCCACGATAATCTCATGGGCGCCCATATTCCCCATTTTGTCGTAGATGCCTTCAGCCCTCTTGTTTTCATCACTTCTATCATAAAAATAGGATTTGTGGCGGAAAACAGCTGACAAGCCAATTGCCGTTTGAGTCTTTATATTCTCTTATTGGTGGGGGAGTAAGATGTTCATTGCCGGGGCAGAAAGGACATAAACCGGCAAGTTCATTCTTGGGAAAATTATACCCTACAACTACCCAATTACCGGAAAGGGGATCTTTTCTTAGTTCAGCCACTCACCTATCATAGACCAGAACAGCTACATTGTCAATCCAACGATGCCTCGCAGCTTGCTGCGGGTAGTTCATTGAACTGATTTCTTGCAAATCCAGATAGATATTATTACAATAAAGACTATGGATAATATCCTCAAATTTGCGGTTCAATGCGCCCGCGAATCAGGCAAAATACAGCGCAAATTTTACGAGAAACATTTCGCAATTCACCATAAAGGGGAAATCAATCTCGTCACCGATGTGGATATTGCCTGCCAGGAACGTATCATAAAGCTGATAAAGAGACACTACCCGGAGGATGACATTATAAGCGAGGAGCAATTGAACCGTTTCGAAGGCACGCAGAACAGATGGATCATCGACCCCCTGGACGGCACAACAAACTACGCCCATGGCTATCCTTTTTTCTGTACCTCCATCGCCTATGAAGTGAATGGCGAAATCGTCCTCGGTGTTGTCTATAATCCCATCTTTAAAGAACTCTTTACCGCGCAAAAAGGCGCCGGGGCATATCTGAACAATAAAAAGATCCAGGTATCGGGCGGTGAAAGACCTGAAGAAATCCCTTTTGAGCACAGGGTTTCCCTATGACATAGCAACAAGCAAGGAAAACAATATCAATCACTTCATCAATTTCCTCTATGAGGCGCAGGCTGTTCGCAGGGACGGCTCGGCGGCATTAAACCTCTGTTATACGGCATGCGGCAGGTTTGACGGGTTCTGGGAAATGAAACTGAGCCCCTGGGACATGGCCGCAGGGACCCTGATTGTTGAAGAAGCAGGCGGAACGGTAACAGATTTTGACGGAAGCGCCTTCAGCATTTATAAAAACACCCTCATTGCCTCCAACGGCCTTATCCATCAAGAGATTGTTCGTGTCCTTAAGGACAATGAAAAACAGCGTTAACAGGGGGGTCCCATGAAAGAATATACCATTGAAGATTTGAAAACCATTGTGAGACCGGAGCTTGGACAAGAGGTTCCTCTGCTCCTCTTCAGGATTCTCCGGATCATCGGTATGAGGCAAATCCTCGGCGAAACCTCTGGGGCTACGCTCTACATGGTGGGAAAACAGGTTGGAAACATGATCGGCGCAACAGATCTCGCTGATTTTCAAAATAAGATAAAAGAACTCAAGGTGGGCATACCGGAGGTTGAAGTAATTGACGAGGACCATCTCGTCGTTAAACTCGCCGAGTGCATTACCTGTGCGGGATTCGCCTACACAGGAGAGATGTTCTGCGATATGGAAAGCGGCATCATTGCCGGAATGATTGAAACAATCTACAAACAAAAAGCGAAATCGACACAGACAAAGAGCTGGTCTGTGGGCTATAATTACTGCGAATTTGAAGTCTTTCTCTATTAAGCACATGGAATAGTAAACGCATGGAACAAGAATTCTACGAAAAACGGCTCAAAGAACTTGAGATCACTCTTGAAGAAGAGAGAAGTCTTTCCAAGGCAAAAAACACCCTTCTTGCCGCCAATATAAAAGAACTGGATGATGTCTACAAAGTTTTGAATGATAAACTGAAGACCCTGCAGTCCAAAAACGAACGCATTAAGGGTTTTGAAGCAGAACTGGTAAGGGCCAATAAGCTCTCCTCCCTGGGAGAACTGGCCGGATCAATCGCCCACGAAATAAAAAATCCCCTCATTTCCGTACAGGGTTTTGCAAAGAGGATAGCAAAAACAAAAGATCTCAAAAAAATAGAAAAATACGCCCAGCTTATCGATAAAGAGGCGGGGCGGCTCGCAAATGTCCTCTTAAAACTGCTCGATTTTTCACGGATGGATAAACCGAAAATCGAAAGGGTCGTGGTAGGAGAAATTGTTGATGACACAGTCCTCTTCATGGAACATCACCTGACAAGGTTCAAAAATGTCGGCGTCAGCGTAGAAAGAGAGAAAAAACCGGCCTATATCGAGGCCGATAAAATCCACATTCAGCAGACCATTATGAACATCATTAACAACGCCGCGCAGGCAATGCCCAAGGGCGGCACAATCCACATCAAATCAGGCATAGAAGGCAGCTATGGCTATATTTCCATAAGCGACGAAGGCGGAGGCATCAGCGAAGAAAACCTGGACAAGATATTCGAGCCCTTCTTTACCACAAAACCCAAGGGTGAAGGAACAGGCCTCGGCCTCTCCCTCTGTAAAAGACTTGTTGAAGCAAACAAGGGCAAGATCGAAATCACAACAAATGCAGGTCAGGGAAGTACTTTCAAGCTCCTCTTTCCTCTGGTTCCTTGAGCATCTTAATCATTAAGGATGTTGACCGGGTATTGAGAAGTAGAAAGTGGCCCCCTCGTCAACCTTTCCTTCAGCCCACACCTCTCCACCGTGCTGATGAACGACACGCTTCACAATTGCCAGTCCCAAACCTGTTCCCTCAAACTCTTCGGCCGGATGGAGCCGTTCAAAGACTTCAAAAAGGTTTTTCGCACGGTCCATGGGAAAGCCAACACCATTATCCTTGACGTAATAAACGTTTCTGTCTCCCTCAACCCATCCTGCGACTTCAACAATTGCGACGTCTCTGGGTCTGCTATATTTGACTGCATTGCCCAGAAGGTTGGTTAAAACCTGCCTGATCATTGTTTTGTCTGCCTTTGTATCCGGGAGATGCTTGACATTCAACCGGATCGTCCGATGCTTATGCAATGCCGCCAGTTGTTGAAAAACCTCATTGACAATTTTTTCCATTTCGATAGGAGCAAGGTCAATATTTTTACGTCCCGCTCTCATAAAATCGAGAAGATCACGAACAAATTCAGTTACTTGTCTGCTGTTTGCGTGTATGGCTTTCACATATTTCTGACCCTTTTCGTCGAGTTGGCCCGAATATTTTTCCAGCAATCTACGGGAAAATCCTTCTATGACGACGAGGGGTGTTCTGATGTCATGTGAAACAGAATAACTGAAGGTTTTAAGCTCTGCGACACGTTGTTTGAGTTCCCGGTTAAGCTTCCGGATTTTTTCTTCTGCCTCTTTGCGGTCGGTAATATCGCGAACAATGGCCTGGAGGTAGTATTTACCGGCAGCGCTGAAGGCGCTCAGGCTATTCTCCGTATCAAACAAAGTCCCATCGTAACGACTGTGCTTCCATTCAAAGAATTGCGGCTGACCATTGAGCGCCGACTTGATCTTTTCCTGTGCCTTTTCCTTGGATTTTTGTCCATCCGGCTGAACTTCCGGAGAAAACCGGTAAGGGGTCTGACCGATTATCTGTTCCTTGGTACAATCAAACATTGCAAGGGTCTTTTGGTTGCAGTCAATAAAGATATCCTGATCCAGCAGGAAAATAGCATCATTGGCCGACGTGAAAAGGGTTCGGAACTTAGCCTCTGATTCCCGCAATGCTTGCCGCCTCATCTCTGAAAGGATGACCTGAGAAATAAAACCGGCAAGGTCTTCCAGCAACATTTCTTCGCCTTGAGTAATGACCTCTTTTTTGAAGAGGGCCAGCACTCCAATCGGTACGCCATCGGGGGAAAGAAGCCGATATCCCGCGAAAGAGACAAGCCCAAGGGCTTTTGCCCACTCATGGTCATGCACACGGGGATCTTCGGTGACCGCATTGGTGATAAACCCGAGATCCTCCCCTGATGCAACCCGCCCTATTTTATAACAACCCAGGGGGACCCTTCGGTGATTACCATCAATGTGTGTGTAACGCCCTGAGCTGACAATAAGATGGAGACAGCGGTTTCGGTTGGGGCAGCCTTCAGCCTCCTTTTTCTTAATCACATGGATACATCCTTTGTCACAGAGGTCGCCCTCCTTTGTAAGCCAGATCCTGGCAAAATCAGCATTAAAAACCTCAATAATCGCATCCGTAACAAGCCTTAGTTTGTCTTCGAGACTTATCATATCGAGAAGTTTTACCTTTAAAGAACGTAACGCTATGATTTGATTTGTTATATGTTCGTTCTCGGCCATTTTATGCTCAAAAATCCGATTGGTCTTTTCCAGCTCTACTATCTTATCTTCCAGCCTATGAATAAGGTCCTCATTATATTCCTTGTTGCATACTGTTTCATCCGTTGAAAATTTGAAAGGACCAGCCGGTTTGCTTGTTCTCTGTTCAGCAAGGACCTCCTGGAGTATTTGCAAAAATAGCTTCGTTTCCATGGGCTTGATAAGGAATCGTTCAGCACCGAGACCGGTGGCCATCTCTCTGTCCCTATCATCAATATATGTTCCGGAGTAAAAGATAAAAGGTATGCGGTTTAACTGCTCATCATTCTTCCACCGGTGGCACAGCGTAAAACCGTCCATTACCGGCATCAAAACATCGGAAACGACCAGATCGGGCGGATCCTTTCGGGCCTTCGTTAATGCTTCCGCCCCATCGTGGGCAGTAAAAACCCTGTAAGCATGGTCTTGCATTAAGGCCTGCAGTACTTGCAGGCTCTGCACATTGTCATCAACAATCAGGATTTTGGTCATGGCCTGCTCCCTTTTAGCCGGATATTACTCAAACCAGACTATCAGTGCATCAGCAAACTTCCCGTACCATGCAAAAACTTAATCCTTACTATAAATTATAGCAGGTTTCTCGATAATGTCTTTTGTCTCTTTCAGTAATAATCATCTGGTCTGTCGCAGATCCCGAAACTGTGCAGATGATGCAAAAATTATGTTTCTTTCTGCGACCAATTATTTTCTGCCATTCCTCGATATGCAGCGCGTCAAGCATAAGACAGAATCTTATTGACATTTTATTCAGACAATATAACAATGCGTTTATAAAACAGGTGTTTTATTATCATTAGGAACAACGGGCCCTCACTTTGAAATATATTACAAAAACTGTATGGATTTTATCGCTTGTAAGCTTCTTCACCGACACGGCAAGCGAACTGCTTTACCCTGTAATGCCCATTTATTTGAAAAGCATTGGCTTTTCAATTGTTCTCATCGGACTGCTGGAAGGTGTTGCAGAAGCAACGGCAGGACTGAGTAAAGGATATTTCGGCAAACTCTCCGATCACTCACGCAGACGGATGCCCTTCGTGCAAATAGGGTATTCCTTAAGCGCTATTTCTAAACCAATGATGGGGTTTTTCCTTTATCCCCTCTGGATTTTCTTTGCGAGGACTATCGACCGGTTCGGGAAAGGAATACGGACCGGCGCACGGGATGCAATGCTCTCTCAGGAGGCAACATCTGAAACCAAAGGGAAGGTTTTTGGTTTTCACCGTTCTCTGGATACCCTTGGAGCAGTAATGGGACCTGCCCTTGCATTGCTTTATCTCTCTGTGTATCCGCAGGACTATAAAACATTATTTATTATCGCATTCATTCCGGGGCTTCTCGCAGTATTGATCTCGTTCTATCTTAAAGATACCATACAAAAAACTTCAGCAAACAAAAAATCATTGCCGTTCTTTTCCTTTCTCGGTTATTGGAAAGAAAGTCCATTGCTCTACCGTAAAGTCGTTATCGGGCTATTGATATTTACCCTCTTTAACAGTTCTGACGTGTTTCTTCTTTTAAAAGCTAAAGAGGCAGGACTAAGCGATACAATGGTAATCGGCATCTATATTTTCTATAATCTGATCTATGCCATATTTGCATTTCCGGCAGGTATGATTGCAGACAAAGTTGGCTTAAAAAAGATCTTTATCATTGGGCTTGCCCTGTTCGCAACGGTGTACTTCGGCATGTCTACCAAGGCAAATACTTTTGTTTATTTCGGACTATTTTTTCTCTATGGCATTTATGGAGCAACAACAGAAGGAATTTCCAAAGCCTGGATAAGCAATATTACCGATAAAAAAGATACAGCAACAGCAATAGGGGCATATTCAGGCTTTCAGAGCATCTGCACAATGCTGGCAAGCGCATTGGCAGGACTGATCTGGTATCAATGCGGCGCAGCCGTGATATTTGTCGTCACAGGGATTGCAACAGTATGCGTTATCGTCTATTTCTTCATTGCTATCCCAAGTCCGATTAGGGAGAGGTGAGAGAACTTCAATATTTTAATAGCTTCCATGAACGATTTCCTTTATTGCTGATCAATGCTCGTGCCTCCAAGATCCATACTCTTGGGAATAAATCAGGCAACCACGATGTACTTCCTGAGAAAGTTTTTCACAGATAGGCAATTTATACCAACTTTCATCCAGCTATACGTAACATATCCTGCTTTCTCAATATGACAAAACTATTCAACGTAAACATGTACCAATTTGTGACATATACTAATATTTTTAATGTGATATTGCAGGCAGCAATGGAATATGTATGTGCCAGAATGTCGCAGCAGAAGTGCGAGGCGCTGGTACCGCAGAACGAATTGATATCTCTTATCGGACTTGTTTCTTTTTCTGGCTATTCAGCTTCTTGGGCGCGACCGGTTGTGGTTTTCTTTTGGCAGCATCTTCAAGTTTCTGGACCCGTGCCTCGAGATCATCATACTTTGTCTGAGTGGTCTCAAGCTGTTTGTTTGCTTTTGGAAAAGGCATAACTTCCTTGCTTAAGGTGTTTATCTTCAGTAGGAGCATAGCAACAACAACGAGAAGCACAACCACGGCCACAGCAAGAACGATCGATGTTGTTGACATCTTATCGGGAAGTAATAATAATTTCATTCGCTTTTTCTTAGGGGCTTCATCCAAGTCTTGCAGTGTCGGGAAACCATTATCGAAGTTTACTTTGTCAGTATCTACCATATTTCCGTTCTTATCAAAGAATGGCATATTTTCGGCTCCTGTGAATTTTCATATATTTAACCATAGAATTACTTAATAACACAAAATAACAAAGCAGAAGGGTTGCAGCGTCTTTGCTAGGCCATGTCGCTAAACGCCGGCCCCGATAACGTTCGGCGAGCTATACTTCCATCTATAATTCGTAAGTCTTCATGCTGTGCCCAATGCTTGGCTTGAATATAACTTTTGTTACGTATAGCATGTGGTAAGTGTAGATATACAAATGTTTGTGGTACCATTATGTGCAAATATTGTTATAGTATAATATATAATATATCCGTGAAAAATATGACCAAACCAACCCTGCACTCCCTGCATAAGGGATTCTCTGTAACAGGCAAAACGTGGAAGATGGCGCTTTTCCTCTTCTTTGTCCTAATCATAGGTTTTTCTCCTGATGGCCTGGCTTTTAAAGAAACTGTGCGAAAACGGGTCCTCATACTCCACTCATATTATCAGGGTTATAAATGGACAGACGATGAGAACCGCGGCATCGAGTCTGTTTTGAAACCGGCCATAGGGACAAATAATCTCTACATTGAATATATGGATACAAAGAAGATATTTGGAGATCTTTACTCACAGCGTCTCTACGAGATATATAAGCTTAAATACAAGAATTTCAAATTTGATGTGATTATCGTGACCGATAATAACGCCTTCGAATTCATGCTAAAATACCGCGATGATTTATTTCCGGGGACACCGGTCGTTTTCTGTGGTGTTAATTACTTCGAGGAGACCCAACTGAGAGGTCAGAAACTTATTACCGGTGTAAATGAAGAGAATGATCTAAAGGGTAGTATCCAATTGATGCTTAAACTTCATCCGAAAACAAAAGAGATTATCTTTGTTAACGAATGGACAACCACCGGCCAGAATGTCCATAAGGCATTTGTAAAAACTATTCCTCAGTTTCAGGAAACAGTGAAGTTTTCTCTTCTCGAAGATGTGAGGATAGAAGAAATCCTTGAAAAATTAGGGCCGCTATCTGAAGGGAGCGTGGTTCTCTATTCCGCCTTCAGTAGAGATAAATCGGGAAGGCTTTTCGATTACGATGAAATCATTTCTCTTATTGCCGAGCACTGTAAAGTGCCTATTTACACTACAAATGAATTTAACCTCGGCCTTGGAGTTGTTGGCGGCTTTGTTGTGAATGGTTATGATCAGGGAGAAGCGGCCGCAAGGATGGCATTGCGCATCCTTCAGGGTGAAAACATCGATAACATATCTGTTATGATGACGAGTCCGAAACGGACTGTTTTTGACTATAAGCAGATGCAAAAATTTCGTATTTCACGGGCCTCTTTGCCACAGGACAGTCTTATAGTCAACTTACCGCAGACGTTTTACTTTAAATATAAAAAATGGGTAGACGGACTTATTGTGGTATTTATTGCACTGTTGTTAATTATTTCCATTTTACTTGTTAATATACACAAACGCAAGAAATCGGAAGAGGCCCTCAAGGTGTCGCGAGCACAACTGCGTACCCTTGCGTGGCGTCTTGCCGAAACGGAAGAGAAAGAACGCAAAACCTTATCAAGGGAATTGCACGACCAGATCGGTCAGAACCTTACCATTCTTGGCATAAATCTTAATCTTCTCCGTTCCCTTATCCCTTCAAACATGCTGAATATAATGCAATCCCATATAGGTGATTCATTGACCCTCGTGAAACAGACAACTGAACGCGTGAGAAACCTGATGAATGATCTTAGATCACCCGTACTTGATGACTATGGTCTAGTGGCAGCTATAGACCTATACGTTAAACAGTTTTCCTCCCGTACAGGAATTGATATCGTTATCCGTGTAACTGATGCCAGTCCACATGTCTCCCCGAATATTGAGAACGCCGCGTTCAGGATAGTCCAGGAGGCATTGACTAATGTGGTAAAACATGCGCAAGCTACACAGGTCGTGATAAACATAGATGTATTTGCTGATCGGTTATTGCTTTCTGTGGAAGACAACGGCATCGGATATGAGATGACAGATGTTACAAATAGAAATGAGGAACGAGGATGGGGGCTCATTACCATGACCGAACGCGCCCTTGCAGTAGGGGGCACGTGTCGTATGCGGTCTCAACCGGGGATGGGGACTCACATCATTGTGGAGGTGCCTTTATGAGTATCACCGTATTTTTAGCTGACGATCACAGGATGGTCCGGGAGGGTTTTCGGCTTCTCCTTGAGACTCAACCCGACATCAAAATAATTGGAGAGGCGGGTACCGGACGAGAAGCGGTTCGTCAGGTAATAAAACTTGCTCCTGATGTTGTGTTGATGGATATAGCCATGCCGGAATTGAACGGCATTGAAGCGACCAAACAAATTTGTGAAGCTTGTCCTTCCATACATATTGTGATCCTCTCCATGTATTCCACCACACAACATATATTCCGGGCTTTGAAAGCCGGGGCGAAGGGTTATATTCTTAAGGAGTCGGCAGGTGATGATGCTATTAAGGCGGTGCGAATGGTTCATAGCGGCAAGACATTTCTCTGTGATGAGATTACAGGCATGGTTGTCAACGATTATATAGAAAAAAGAGAGTCAGGCCCAACAGACGATCCGCTTTCCCGCCTCAGCACCCGTGAACGGGAAGTCCTGCAACTCCTCGTAGAAGGAAAATCGAACACAAAGATAGCCGAGCTTCTCTTCTTGTCTCAAAAAACCATTGAGACCTATCGTAGTCATCTTATGCAAAAACTGGGCATTAACGATCTCCCCGGTCTTGTAAAATTTGCCATCCAACATGGCATCACATCAGTCGAATAGCTCTTCATTATATCGAAAACCTGCATACCTACATGAGTTAGAGATCTTCCGTTAATCAAGCTTTTGTCTCACAAATATCAAGTTTCCCTGATTGTAGAATATTCAATCCCACAATATCATGTATGTTCAGCTTATCAGTGGCCACTCATAAGCATCATATGAGTGATTAGCTCATGCGCGTACACCGTTGGGGACGGTAGGAGCATTTTATGAAACAGACTATTACAAAGACCTCTGGATTGTAACGCGGCCTCCTTGGACTATGGTATTGTCCCGGGAGGCCTTCTATCTTCACTACTCAAAGATAACTCATCAGCCATATCACCGGAAAAAGCTCCTTGGTGGTCTGTCAAGACAGGCGATAAGGGCTAAGAAAAAATGATTCAAAAAGGGGGTATACAATGAAGAAGACAACGTACATTCTCACTATTTTAGGCTTTTTGTTTATCGTTTCAGCCGGATTCGCAAACCAGGATTTTGATCTGAAGGATGCCAAATGGGCTCATAACAATCCTTGTACAAACATGACGCCTGCTGTCGCTGGGGGTCCCATAGCACACAGTGACAGCCTGCTCACATGGCGCTGGTTGGGAAATGCCAATATAGAATTGACTTATAAGGGGCAGGTTATTCTTTTCAGCGCATATTTTGATCGTGGCCCCAGAAATCCGCATCCCATAAATGCGGCAGATGTAACTCATGTAGACGCGCTTTTCCTCGGACATGCCCACGGTGACCACATGTCTGACGCTGCCCAAGTGGCCCAGCAGACAGGCACAAAAGTCTATGCGCCCAAATTTGCGTATGAAAAGCTCATGGAACAAGGAGTACCGGCAACTCAGGTGCATTATGTGCAGACCGGAGAAGTATACCATTTCAAGGGCTTCACAGTTGAGGCAATCCACATCAACCACAGTGGCATAAATGGTCTGCCACCGGCGCCTCAGGGACCAACTCCAACATCGGGGGCTGCGCTGAATGCATACACCGACGCTGCTTGGGGCGGGCCAATGACGTCAGCGGAGCAAGCCGAAAAACAGGCAATCTTCAATAAAGGAGCAAACGATCCGCTCATCCGGACCCAGGGTGTCATGGCCTACCTGTTCACTTTTGGTAAGAATTTCAGAGTCATACTTTACGATAGCGGGTCAACCTTGAATACCATCGAGATAGATGCAGCCATGCTGAGGATCGGAGGAACGGATGTTGCTTCCGTTGCGTACGCAGGGGGCCATTCCCATACGCAGGTGCCGTACACGATGGTACCGATTAAGCTCTTCAATCCAAAATTGTTTATCCCCAATCATCACGATGAAGGCGATTATGATATGAATATGGAAAAACTCTTCCAGGCGATTCGCGACGAAATACCCGGAGCAACCGCTATTTCTCCCCTATACAAAGAACCGATCTGTTTTGATGTGAAAGATCATGTTGCCACAAAAGTCTCTCCAAGAGGCGATGTCTGGTTTTACAGGATGCAGAGGTAATCTCCGGAACCACAAAAGCTCGGCATAATTTTAATCCCCAGGGGTCTGAGGCCCCTGGGGATTCACATAAAACTCAAATGGATCATCGGCCTCATAATTATTTATCAAGCTTTTTTCCAAATAAATCAAGCTTTACTGATATGAAGGCAGGATAGAGAATAGTAATCTTGTTTGTACGCTTAGAACATTATTTGTCGAGCATGCAAATCAAACGAAGGAGGCATTATGAAGGGCATACGAGTAGTTGTTTTGATGACAGCAGTATTTTTCGTCGTAACACTTATGTTTGCCAACACAGGCAACACGCAGGATAAGAAAATAACACTCAGGTTTTCAACGTTTTTTCCTCCAAGCCACGCGAATTCTAAAATTACGGAAGCGTGGTGTAAAGAGGTGGAAAAAAGGACAGATGGGAGAGTGAAGATTAACCATTACGCCGGCGGGACACTCACACCGGCGCCGCAGACGTATGATAGCGTTGTAGGTGGTGTTGCCGATGCAGGTAATACCGTTCTTGGGTATACAATGGGAAAATTTCCTCTTTCAGAGGTCCTCGATTATCCCCTTGGCATCCCCAGCGGGTCCGTAGCAACACGCATGATGAATGAATACTACGCAAAATTTAAACCAAAAGAACTGGATGAAGTCAAAATTATGTATCTCCATTCTGTTGGCCCAGGTAATCTTCATACCAGATCGAAGCCTGTCACGAAATTGGAAGATCTGAAAGGTATGAAGATACGTACTTACGGTCCCAATGCAAAGATGATGACGCTGCTCGGGGCCACGCCGGTTGCAATGCAACAGGGCGAAGCATACGATGCTATCTCCAAGGGCGTTGTCGATGGTGGTTTGTGGGCCTATGAAGCCCTGGAAGGCTGGAAACATGGCGAGGTCGTTAAATATACGACAGAAATACCCATGTTGTCTTATGGCTCATGTTTTGCGGTCTTCATGAACAAGGGCAAATGGAACAGCATATCTCCCAATGATCAGAAAATCATCGAACAGATCAATAAAGAATGGATAGAGAAACAGGCCAAGGTCTGGGATGACATTGATGAGTCCGGAAAGCAGTTCATACTGAAGAGAGGTAATAAGATTACCAGACTGTCTGCGGCCGAAAGCGCTCGATGGGAAAAGCTTGCCGCGCCGGTGTTTGACGAATACCTCAAGAATATGAAAGCCAAGGGCCTGCCCGGGGATGAAGTATTGAAGTTTGCCAGGGACTATCTCAAACAACATAGAAAGTAAAAACAAGTGATATAACAATGGCAATGCCGGGGTACTATCCCCGGCATTGTTTTAGGAGGATATATGGAAACAATCACCCTGATGATAAAAAAGAGTGCGATTTGGGCGAATACAGTTGCTGAGGTTGTTCTGGTTCTGATGATGATGATCACTGTAGCCGATGTGGTGCTCAGATCTGTCGGTACACCCATCGTGGGGACATACGAACTGGTGGCAATGATGGGCGCTATGGTCGTCGGATTTGCTATTGCTAAGACCTCATGGGACAGAGGTCATGTTTTCGTTGATTTCCTTATCGAAAATCGTTCCGCCGCAATAAAGAATGCATTTTTTATCAGCACAAGAATACTTGGCATATTAATATTTGCCCTAATTTCGTGGAACCTGGTGAAAAAGGGAATACTCTTTCACAGATCGGAAGAAGTAACCATGACACTGCGGCTGCCCTTCTACCCCGCAGCCTTTGCTTTGGCTTTCTGTTTTTTTCTACAATGTTTTTCTCTCCTGGGTGACATACTAAGGATCAAAGAAAATAAAGAACCAGTATTGGAGAACCACCATGAATGAGTTAACCATAGGTGTTATAGGAATCATTGTTTTGATGGGTCTGTTTCTCACGGGCATGGAGATGGCCGTGGGTATGACCATCGTTGGTTTCGTGGGGTATGCTATAGTAGTTTCACCACATGCCGCCATGCAGATCCTTGCAAATGACTACTTCGATTCTCTCGAATCGTATTCGTTTACCGTTGTGCCCCTCTTTGTGCTCATGGGCCAAGTCGCCTTTAATGCCGGGGTAGCCAGAAGACTGTATGATTGTGCACACAAGTTTCTCGGACATATCCCCGGTGGATTAGCTCTTGCAACTGTGGCGGGCGCGACAATTTTCAAAGCTATATGCGGGTCAATCGTGGCTACAAGCGCCACTTTTGCCAGCGTGGCCGTACCGGAAATGGATAGGTTTGGTTATGCCAAAAAATTGTCTACCGGTATTGTTGCTACCGTGGGAACTCTTGGTGTCCTTATCCCGCCCAGCGTAATCCTCATCCTCCTTGGAATTATTACACAGCAATCTATCGGGAGACTTTTTCTGGCCGGAGCAGTGCCTGGCTTAATGATCGCCTGCTTTTTCGCAGCGATCATCCTGGTCTGGGCACGTATAAACCCCGAGATAGGCCCGGCAGTTAAAAAATATCCCTGGAAAGAGCGGATGACCTCTCTTCCTGCCGTAATGTGGCCGTTAGTAATTTTCGTCATTACGATTGGCGGGATGATGACGGGGTTTTTTACACCCACTGAAGCGGGCAGTGTAGGAACTTTTTGTGTTATTGTTCTCTGCTTTGTAAAAAGAGATTTGAACTATCGTTTATTCAGAAAATCCATTCAAGAGGCCCTGAAGACCGCCTGTATGGTGCTCATGCTGGTTGCCGCTTCCCTGGTCCTCGGGCATTTCATTACCGTTACCAACATATCGATGCAGGTGGCCGAGTGGGTTGTAACTCTGCCTGTTCACAGAAACATCATCATGATGGTAATATTTCTCATCTACCTTTTCGGCGGGTCTGTTATTGATGACGTGGCATTTATGATTCTGGCGACACCCATATTTTTTCCGGCTATTACCCAGTTGGGATATGACCCTATTTGGGCCTGCATTATGGTATCTATGACAGTTTGTGTGGGTTCCATAATTCCTCCTGTCGCTATGCCCGTCTTTGTGGTGAAGAACATCACTAAGGTACCCATGGGAGTCATATACAGCGGAGCGTATCCTTTTTTGATTTCATTATTTTTAGCTGTATTATTGCTTTTTATATTTCCCGGCTTGGCATTATGGCTACCAAATCTTTTGATGAAATAAAATGATATAATCAAAAAGAAAAGAGATTGTGTAATCTCTGGAGGGGGGGTAAAGCCCTCCTCCTCATTTTGGTGCTGCAATATATCGCTAATTGGTAAAAAGGAAACAAATTCGGGGGGGTAACATTCATGGACAAAGATATATTGAGACTCATTGACGTTCTTCCTCCAATCGATAAAGTAGTTTTCACAACAAATATACAATGATTCAATTGCAAATCAAAAATCTACCTACGCTTTTGCTTTTTCCCGTGGTTATATGGGGTTGAGCCTATTGTTCCGGTCAGATAACAACTTTTCTCTCAGAGAAACCGGTTACGGTTTACAGCCGGTAATAACGAACCCATGATTCCTTGTTGGAGCATGGCAACTCAAGAATAAGTTACCGAGTCCATTATAACGAAGAAGGTCTTGTCAGCTACATCCGGATGCTATATATTCAAATCTATGGTGTGCAAAAAACATATAACGCAAACAAATGCTGAGCTGAAAAAGGAGAAATAAATCAGAGCAAAACATATTTTTATTGCTGCGAGGCTAGTAATGGCAATAATCTCCCTATTGGTCAGCTCCTGTGCCATGCTTACCATGAAAGGATATGAGGGCCAGGATTTATCGGCAGACAAGACGGCTGTTATTGAGAATGGGTTTTACATCCACATTGATAAATGCGATGGCGTAGACCTGGGTTTCTTTCAAGACAAGGTTATCATTCTACCGGGAGAACATACGATTGAGATGTCTTTTCAGACCCAAAGAACAGGTTATCTTGTTTCATACTCCAACGAGACTGCCTCTCTTACGTTCAAAACAGAAGCGGGACATACTTATGTGGCACATGCTCATCGGATGTCTGCCGAGGGATGGATAGCCTATGTTATTGACAAGAAAACGGGCGAGCGGGTCGCTCAGAGCGAAATATTACCAATCGTACAGGAATGGATCCTTAACGGTCCGGAATAGCGATAGGGGATGGTCATCAAATAGGGGGAAGCTTTTAAAATGTTGACATGCCATCAGCGTGCAGAAACGTTGCCCAACAAGGCAATCCAGCGGACGTTCTACAGCCTCCGCTGATTTTGTTGTTATGCGAGTTAATATAAAGCAGTAACACGTCCATAGACCAGGAGGGGTGACATGAATAAGCAAGCAAAGAATACGATTTGTCTTTGGTACGACGGCGCCGCCGAGGACGCGGCGCGATTTTATGCCAAGACCTTCCCCGATTCATCCGTTGGCGCGGTGTACCTCGCGCCGGGAGACTTTCCGTCCGGGAAAAAAGGAGATGTGTTGACGGTCGAGTTTACGGTGATGGGAATTCCCTGCCTCGGCCTCAATGGCGGACCCGAGTTCAAGCACAGCGAAGCATTCTCGTTTCAGGTCGCAACCGCTGACCAGGCCGAAACCGATCGTTACTGGAACGCAATCGTCGGCAACGGTGGCGAAGAGAGTGTGTGCGGCTGGTGCAAGGACAAATGGGGCTTGTCCTGGCAGATTACGCCGATCGCTCTGACCAAAGCGATAACCGATCCCGATCCCGCCGCCGCCAAGCGTTCTTTCGATGCGATGATGGAGATGAAAAAGATCGACATTGCTGCAATCGAGGCGGCGCGCCGCGGTTGAAGTTGTAATCTTCGAAGCGTACATCTCGGAAGCGCAGGGACGTCAAGACGGAAATCTGCGATTATTGATCATGGCACGCTGGAGCTTTGGGGGCGGTTCTCAAATAATTTGCATAGCAAGCACCGTCGGCATTGCTATGTATCAAGTTCACAGGTTAAGAATGTCGTTAACTTTCTCATATAGTGTCAAGCAAAGAGCAGCACATAACCAGGAGGCGGTACGCAGGCGCTGGTGCGCCCACATGCCGTTATTACTTCATTACATCCCGTAATTCTTAGAAAATCATTTTAATAAAACTATTTAGTTGCAGGTGTGAGATGCTATCAATTCATGCCGTTAAAGCCCTCCATTCACAGATTGTTCTTTGGTTGCATAGCTCGATTTCTTATGGTAATGAAATACATATGTGTGTTGGGAGGAACAACCATGGATAGAAAGGGCACGCAGGATGGGGCCGAGTGGATTGAGAAAAGTATCAAGGAGTATGCAAGATCCCCCTTGAACTCGCTCCAGAATAAGGGCAATGAAATCGCTTGGGGCGAACCCCTCGTAGGTTTTTCCCGTGGTGATGATTCGCTGTATGGGCAACTCAGATCTATGATAGGTGATTTCTACTGGCAACCTGAAACGATATTCGGTCTTGCTTTCCCGCAAGCAGATGCTTTGCCGGAGGAGCTTTCGGTCATTTCCTGGGTTCTGCCTCAAACAGACACCACAAAGGCGGACAATCGCAAAGAGACGGTGTTCGGATCTGAACGGTGGGTACGGTCACGAAAATTTGGGGAAGACTTCAATAATGCCCTGCGAGCCCATGTGGTAGGGTTATTACAAGCCGCCGGGTACCAGGCAGTTGCGCCTCAAAACTCTCCCATGTTTGCCATCAGAATGTCTCAGTCCTATGAAATGGTGTCGACATGGTCCGAGCGCCACGCTGCTCACGTTTCAGGGCTGGGTACCTTTGGCCTTTGCGATGGTCTCATTACGCCGGTTGGCAAGGCCATGCGGTGCGGGTCGGTTGTAGCCCGTATTTCCGTGAACCCTACGCCGAGATGCTACAAGGATCACCATGCCTACTGTCTTTTCTATAGTAAAGGGATCTGTGGTGCCTGTATCAAACGCTGTCCCGCTGGGGCGATAAGTAAAAAAGGACACGACAAGAAAAAATGCCGGGATTACCTTGAGGGGCCAATTGCCCGCCACGCAAGGGACATATATGGCATTGAGGCATATGGCTGTGGTCTGTGCCAGACAAAGGTCCCTTGTGAATCAGGGATACCAGTCAGTGTGAACAAATAGGGGGGCTTCTTTGAGGTGAGCTCTGCACAGGATCTCTCTCCTCTTTCATGTACTAATACTATGGTCTCTCCTTGCTCCTTCCTGAACTACTTTCAAAAGATGATTGGATGATGATCCATCGTTTTACATGGTAATTAATGAAATCTGATCCGCTTTTCTTGACAGGATATCTCATCTATTCTAAAATGTCAGATTGTCAGCTTTCTCAAAGTTGAATTGCAGATGAGCATAAAATATAGATGACTGAAAGAGCGCAGCACTTAGCAGGCTCACCTGAATAAACCGAAATGGCCCGATAAATCCCCAATAGGGCAAGTGTGACCGGCCAGGAGATAAAAAATGTGATAAAGTGCATGGGCTTGCCGAGCAACTTCAGATAAAGGCGTAGAAAGAGGCAGACGCGAGGAGGGCGAAAAGGCGAATGGAGAACAAAAGAAAGACCATTCAGAGCAGACTGGTCCTGCTTCTCGTTATGGTCTTAGTTCCAGTGATCGGCATACAAGCCTACATGTATTATGGCGCATTTAAAGAGAGGAAGGCTGCGGAGCTTCGGTCCAATCTGGAAATTGCACGTGCGGTCGCCAAGTCCTTTGACACGTTTGTAAAGGAGGTCCTGAGACTGGAACTGGCCGTTGGCTTCGCCCTGACCTCATCTCCACGTTCGAACAGGGAAGATGAAAATCGCATCCTTCTGAGAACACGAGAGGATAACCCTGGGCTATGGGAGATTTTTTGGGTGAGCCCTAAGGGGGTCGTACTCTCGGCAACGGGAACTCAGTTCCTCGGAATAAATTTCGCGGATCGAGAATATTTCAAAGAGATTGTTGCCGGACGGGAATATGCGATAAGCGATCTGCTCCTATCCAGGACAACACGGAAACCGAGCTTCACTATCAGCCGAGCTATCAGGGACGAGAAGGGTTTGCTGCTTGGAGTAGTCACCATAGGCATCTTGCCCGAGCGGCTTGACAAGGTGCTGGGGGTCGAACGATTCAAGGGGGGAGGCTTTGCGGTCGTAGACAGCAAGGGCATGCTGGTCTTTCGTTACCCCGTAATCGAAACTACTTGGGAGGACCGCAATTGGCTCAAGCAATATCCCCAATTTGGTGACGCCCTCAAGGGGAAAGAAGTTTCGGCAACAGTTTATGCACCGTTCGAGGGAAAGAATCGAATGGTGGGCTTCGTTCCTATCCCTTCGATTGGCTGGGCCGCCTCAGCCGGTCAAAGGGAAGAGGAAGTAACCGGACCCATTCTTGCCGCCATAGGGAGAAACGCCGTTATCGCTGGGTTAATCTTGGCAATGGCGTTTTTCATCGCCCTTTCGGTTGCTCGAAGAATAGCGAATCCCATCATGATGTTGCGCCAGCATGCGCTTGCTCTGGGGCGAGGACAGGGGAGGCAACCTTTGCCGGCCCAATCTATCTCGGAATTGAACGACCTGGCTGACGCTTTCAATACAATGGACGAAAATGTTCGCGTGCGCGAAACTGCATTGCAGGAAAGTGAGCGACGGTGGGCCATCACCCTTGCGAGCATAGGCGACGCGGTTATCGCCACCGATGTGACAGGCAGGATCACCTTCATGAACGCTGTTGCGGAGGAACTTACCGGCTGGACACTCAGCGATGCTGCGGCGAGGTCCGTACCCGAGGTATTCAATATTATCAACGAGCAGACCCGCCGGGAGGTTGAGAGTCCTGTCGCGAAAGTGCTCCGGGAGGGGATGGTAGTCGGTCTTGCCAATCACACTATTCTGGTGAAAAGGGACGGAACAGAAGTCCCCATCGACGATAGCGGTGCGCCCATAAGAGGCGCCGACGGCGAAACCCTGGGTGTTGTACTCGTTTTCCGCGACATTACCGAGCGCAAGCAGACGGAGGACTTACTGCGCAAGAGCCGGATAGATTTGGAACGCTCCCAGGAAGTTGGTCAGCTTGGAAGTTGGCGGTTGGACGTTAAGCATAATGTTCTCACGTGGTCCGACGAGAACTACCGTATCTTTGGCGTGCAGAAAGGAACGCCATTGACCTACGAGGCATTCCTGGCGATTGCTCATCCCGATGACCGCCGCTATGTGGAAACACAGTGGAATGCCGCCTTGGCTGGAGAGCCTTACGACATAGAGCACCGTATTGTGGTGAATGGACAGGCAAGATGGGTTCGAGAGAAAGCCTACCTGGAATTTGATGAAGCGGGCGGGCTCCTGGGTGGTTTCGGGATTACCCAGGACATAACCGAACGGAAGCATACCGAAGAGACCCTTCAAGAAGCAAAAACCAAACTTGAGCAACGTGTTCAGGAAAGAACCTTCGAATTAAACGAGGCTTATGAAACCCTCCAAAGTGAAGTAGATGAACGCAAAAAGACTGAGGAACAGCTCCGCCAATCCCAAAAGATGGAAGCCATCGGTACCCTGGCCGGAGGCATTGCCCATGACTTCAACAACATCCTTGCAGCCATCCTTGGTTTTACCGAGATGGTCATTGATGATGTTTCTGACCCGGATGTACAGAGAAATCTCAACAATGTCCTTAAGGCGTCAATGAGGGCAAAAGACCTCGTCAAACAGATCCTTGCCTTCAGCAGGAAAACCAATTATGAGAGAGTCCCCCTGCCCTTGTCCCCACTCATCAAGGAGACTGTGCGCCTCCTAAGAGCTTCTATTCCGAGCTCAATAGAGATCAAGGTTGATATTACTGCAAGTTGGGACCGCATCCTTGCCGCTCCGGTAGAGATACAGCAGATACTTATGAACCTCGCCACTAACGCCTCCCTTGCCATGCAGGAGAAAGGAGGTACATTGGAGGTGAGTCTCACCGACATCGACTTCACACCGGACTCACCTGTATTGGAACCGGACGTGATGCCGGGAGAGTATGTACAGCTTACCGTCAAAGATACAGGCGTCGGTATGACACCGGATGTAATGAAACGGGTCTTCGAACCCTTCTTTACCACACGGGAAGTGGGTAAAGGAACCGGCATGGGTTTGGCTGTCGTCTATGGGATTGTGAAGGACCTCCAGGGCACCATTACCGTGGAGAGTGCACCCGGAGTCGGTTCCGCCTTCCGGGTATTTCTCCCCAAGGTACAAGCCGAAGCACTGAAGGAAGAGGCACACACGGCTCAAATCTCCAGGGGCACGGAGAGGATTCTCTTTATTGACGATGAAGAAATGCTTACCGAGTGGGGTAAGGCTACTCTTAAACGCCTCGGCTATACAGTGACCGCTATGAATAACAGTAAAGAGGCCCTGAACACCTTTTCTTCCGATCCTTCCCGGTTTGATCTTGTCATCACCGATCATACCATGCCCGGAATTACCGGAGTTCAAATCGCCAGAGAGTTTCTCAAGCTAAGACCCGATATTCCCATCATCCTCTGCACCGGTCATAGTGAGACTGTCTCAGCGGATGTAGCAAAAGAAGCAGGCATCCGGGAATACCTTATGAAACCTCTTGCCAGACAGGAGTTGGCAGAGGCTGTGCGTCGTGTATTAGATCAGAAGCAAGAGAGTCAGTGAACCCAAAAAAGAACAGCTCCACCTATTATAGATTAATTTTTCATACCACTTCTCCCAAAAACATAGGAATACCCAATCTTTTCCTCTCGGTTTCTCCGGGAAGAAGCAGCTTATTTCTTTCCGGCAGGTCTCCCCGCTCGTCTAAATGCGCGGCAAACTTATTTGCCAGATAACTGGAACCCAGGCAGACTGCATGTTTACCGTACCTCTTTCTGATAACATCCACGCTTTCAAATATTTTTCTGAATTTCTCTATTCTGAGAATCTCACCAAATAAGTCTAACTGCATATTCCCCGGAACTGCCAGCTTATATAGGCAGACGCCGGTTGCCCGGTATTCCAGGCCAGGATCGAAAATATCGTCAAAGACCTCCCGTATCAAACCGACTATTTCATTGGGCAAAGCGCTGCGTCGGTTGAGCCTTATTTCCGCTCCCTGATAATTGAAATCCTGGGTCTTGAGGAAAAAATAAAGTCTCCCAGCTTCCAATCGGTACCGCCTGGCTTTCATGCAGGCGTTCTCAACATTTTTGGAAAGCTGACTGAAGACATAAGCCGGATCACGCGATGGTGGAGTAAAAGTTTTTACTTTCTGAATGGAAGCATAATCTCTCTTCTCTTTGGTTTCCAGAGGGAGAGCGAACCGGCCATTGAGCTCCTGCCAGATTTCCTGGAAGGGTTTTGTCAGTTTGTTTTTTATCCAGCTTTCGCTGAGCCTTGCAAATTCGAGTGCGGTAAATACTTTATTGTTCTTCAAATAGGCGGATGTCTGCGAGCCGATGCCCCATATTTTTTCAACGGGAAGATTCTCCAGATACAGATGGATTCTTTTTGCCGGAATTACCGTTAGTCCTGAAGGCTTTTTCCATTTCGAGCCCAGCTTGGCAATGATCTTGTTCGGTCCCAGGCCAGCGGAGAAAGTAAAGCCTAATTCAACCTTGAGATCGTTCTGGATCTTCTCGGCTATCTGGGTGTAGTTCATTCTGAGTGGACGCCTGAAGCCGGTAAGATCGGCAAAGCATTCATCAATACTGTATTCTTCCACTTCATTCGTAAAGCGCCTCACAATGGCAAAAAACCTTTTCGACAAAAGGCTGTAAGTCTCATAATCAGAAGGCAGGATGATAACGTCAGGACATAACTTCTTAATTTCCGAAAGCCTCATGCCGCGCTTAGCTCCGGCATCTTTGGCTTCATAACTTAATGAGGAAGCAATGCCCCGTTCTTTTCCGGTTATCAGGGGTTTTCCCTTAAAGCTGGGATTTCTTGCCTGTTCACAGGAGGCAAAGAATGCATCGCCGTCAATGTGGAGAATGGCGCGAGGGAAAGAGTCTATGGAGAGTGGCCCTGAACTGGACATGATCAGTATTTCCGGATGACGGCTTTTACCACGGCGGAGATTTTGAGTTCTTCTTCGGGATAGATGGGAGGATACTTTTTATTGGCTGCTTCAAGGTACATCTGATTTCCTTTTTGCCTCAGATATTTCATGGTCCACTTGCCGTCAACTTCTGCAATGACAATATCTCCAGGGTTGGCCTGATTGGTTCTTTCCACTAAAACCATATCTTTAGGCATGATACCGGCATCCTTCATCGAATCGCCGCTTACCTGGAGAATGAAGGTTGCTTCCTTATTGTCAATGAGATATTCATCAAGGCTCATGGTGTCGAGAAGTTCTTCTTCCGCCGGGGAAGGAAAACCTGCTTCGACAACTCCTAAAACTCTCGTTCCTCCCAATATCTTTTTAGGAATGATGCGCCCCTGACCGTCCTTTTCAATGAGTCCCGCAGCTACTAATCTATTAACCAGCTTAAAGACGGCATTCTTGGAGTGAAAACCAGTCAGTTTCATAATCTCACGGTAGCTGGGCATACGCTTTGAAGACTGATAAAATTCGATAATACTCGTATAATGCTTTTCCATGACTTAAGTATAGTGAACGATAGTTCACTTGTCAAGAAATGTTTACCTGATTGTATAAAGAGACAGACTGATATATATTTCTCACGATAGTCACTACCAGGGCGAACGAAATAGTTGGGGCGATCCATGACCGCATACCGGTAATACTAAATAGAGGATGGGAAAGCCAGTGGCTTGACCCACTTATTGACCCAAAAGAGACAGATCAATATTTACTGCCTTACTCTGGAACTGATATGGAAATGTATCCAATATCGACTTTGGTAAATAGCCCTAAGAATGATATTGCAGCGATAATTAAGCCTATGCTTTCCTCTTAAAAAAACTTATCAGTAGCCTCGACAGATAGCTTCCTCACCTTGTTTGTCACTTTTACAAATGGATGTTTCAAACGGCATGAATGTTCAGGAGGAACATTAAATTTATTGAGCAGTAGCACCTTTCGACATTGTTGTCGAATATTTACCTGAAAAACGACATAAATGTTGGTAGTTCTTGGTTTGATGGATGGTTTGCCTAATGATTTCGATATATTTCAAACAAGTGTTCTTGGTATGAATATTGCTTCCTTACCTTTAGAAGCGTGCAAGTTCTCAAGGTGTAGATGGACTTATCCGGTAAGAGTGTTGCCAATGATATGACATTGTGCCCATGATGGGGAAGGAGGTACCAATGAAATTAATAATGATCGTACTTGCATTAACCTTATTGGCAGGATGTGCAGTCGTTCCTATTGCTCCTTATGATGACTATGGTCCATATTACTCGTCTCCTTATTATGCTCCACCCGTGTATGGATACCATGGATACGGTTATTATACACCCTGGTATAATAGATCTTATGAATACGGTCATTATGGACCTCGACATCATGGTTACTACGGGGGAAGAGGATCTGGTTATCGTGGTGGTTATGGACATTATAGGTAAGGAGGCGGGACCCATAACCTGCCTCTTGTAATTTTGTTTTTGTTATACTCTTACGATATGCAAGATTACAAATGGCATTCAATAATTCAAAATAGTTTGAGTAGCCATCCTCAGGCATGGTACAATAAACGGGAGCAGGTCAATGGAGATAGAGAATTTATTGTTTTGAATTATGATATTGAAAATCCCATTCAAGTGAAAAATGTGGATAAGAAAGGTTAGCAAATAAATCTGAGCATATTAAGATAAAACCAAGGTGGAATAAAGATGGTATATTTGCGGGATAAGGGAAAAAAGATCAAGGAAATGTCTGCAGGAATTGTTGCGTTTGTTTTGATTCTTGAAGACAAATTAAGGGGTCAGATCAATCAGGAACTTCTCGACGAGGAAAATAGAGACGGTGTTATTGGTGAAGATCATCAAGAACGTTTGTCGGGTATCAGTCGGGATTCAAGACGAATTGCAGAAGACATAAGAGTTCAGGCCTTTGATCTTGCAAGGAAGATGGTCTTAGAGGGTATTCAGGACGACGAAAAACTAAAATCAAAGAAGAAATAGATCATCCCATCAAAGGACTCTCCGACAAAGGGCAATTCTTTTGATGATCTCATTCAGGCTAATTCATCAATCTTGCTCAAGTCAAGAATCTTATTAAGAGGCTACAAAAACCCTTTTACGTAATAATCCTCACTGCCAGCACCCCAAGGAACAGACCAACCTTGACGCAACGCAAATTTAGTTGTACATTATTATCAATACATTAGGTAATTAAATAAAAAACGCCTCTTTTCTGTATTAGGGCTTTTTTGTTTTAGGGGTTAAAAATGGATAAAGGCTTTTTTGTGTCCGATGAAGTCAATGATTGTCTCCCTCGGGAGATCTTTTCTCCAGAAGATGTATTTGACTATCTTTCAGAATCTGATATCGACATAGTCGAAACAATACAAGAGAAGGTTGGATCACGTAAAGAAGAGAACATGGACATAGGAGGGGTTGAAAAATCACTTTCAGAAACAACCGATAACATAATATGGGCCTATTTAAAGGATATAGGGCATGTAGCACTCCTCACGTCTGATGAAGAATACCGGATAGCGAAAAAGATTGAAGAAGGTGATAAAAAGGCAAAGAACATCTTGTTTGGCCTACCCCAGGCAGTGAACGAACTCTTGGAAATAGGTCAGCAATTGAAGGAAGAGACCGTAAACATAGTAGATGTGATTAACAATATTGATGAAATGAAGTGTACGCAAAAAGATGAGGAGAAATATAAGAAGAAAACCATATCCTCCATCAATACCATAAAAAGTCTTCACGAGAAAAAGGAAGGAATAAAGAAAATACTGCCGGGAACCGACAAACCAGGCAGAAAGGAGCTTGCCAAGGATCTGCAGAGGATTGAGGACAAGACAGAAGAAATCCTGCTTAATCTCAAACTCAACAAGAAGATTCTCGTAGAAATCATCAGGAAGATCGCGCAGCAGATGAAGTTCATGAATGATGGCGAGGCACGTATCGTAAGACGGAAACTGATGGAACTCAGCGAAATTGAAAATGGACTGAGAATCGTCAGGAACAGACTCGTTCAGGCAAACCTGAGACTCGTGATCAATATTGCCAAGAGATACCTCAACCGGGGGCTGTCATTCCTTGACCTTATCCAGGAAGGCAACATGGGACTCATGAAGGCTGCTGAAAAATATGATTATCAGAAAGGCTACAAGTTCTCTACATACTCAACATGGTGGATCAGACAGGCCATAACACGGGCAATTGCAGATTGCGCACGGACTATCAGGGTACCGGTCCATATACTTGAAACCAAAAATAAGATCAGCAAGGCAACTATAGCCCTCTTCCAGGAGTTGGGGAAAGAGCCGAACCTCGAAGAAATTTCAATTAAAGCCGGACTTCCCCTGGAGAAAGTCAGAAAGATTATGAAGATTTCCAGCGGGCCTGTATCAATCGAAACCCCGATCGGAGATGATGAATCCAAACTCGGTGATTTCATCGCAGACCCAAAAGCCTCTTCACCTTTTTTGGAGTTCGTAGGTATCTCTCTCAAGGAAGAGATAGACAAAGTTTTGTCAACCCTTACTCCGAGAGAAGAGAAAGTTATCAGGATGCGGCTCGGTATTGGCGAGAAGACTGATTATACCTTGGAAGAAGTGGGTGATGTCTTTGGACTTACCCGTGAACGTATCCGTCAGATTGAGGCCAAGGCCCTGAGAAAGCTGCAACACCCGTCAAGGCGAAAGAGACTGGAGAGCTTCCAGGAATAAACAGCAATGTAACTGATGAATAATCACTTTACTTTCGACTGATCTTCTTATTCTTCTCACCAGAACCAAGGAGCGCCTAACAGTCGCTTTCAACGTAAAAGAGAGCTATTATGATTTCCGGACGAAAATATCACGTATTGGTTGTAGACAACAGTGAGGATGTGGTGCGAACAATGACTGCGATGCTCGAACGGCTGGATTATGCCGCAGAGGGGGAAACGGATACCCTGGCTGGGTTGAGAACTTTTTCTCAGGACCCAGACAAATTTGATATTGCTATAGTCGAGCCAACTATGGCAGGACAAGAAAGACTGGAGCTGGTGCCCCTCGGGATTATGCGGCGAGGTGCTCCCGTTACCAATGAACTAACGGGCATGGAGCTCGCTAGGCGTTTCAGGCGTATAAGAGAAGGTTTTCCGGTTATACTCTATACAGGATACAACGAGCCGGTCTTGGCAGAAGAGATCAGGACTGCTGGTTTTGCCCAAATCATTCCTAAACCTTTGGGATTGAAGGAGTTGGACAAAGCGGTAAGAGAGGGATTACACTCGTATTTTCCCCGTGACCACTGACAGCATTTCTTTCTCAGAGCACCCACAGTCCAACTGGAGCGTTATATATCGTATATCCAACGATAATCCATGCTTCCATATGTGACACTCTGTGTTTTCTTCGCAGGTGGCACCACCACCTGCTCC